>JAFQDL010000015.1 GCA_017399265.1 Clostridia bacterium | reverse complement strand
CTATTCCAAATAATATCCACCCAAGTGTTGTAAGTTATGTATTAAATAAATATATGTGTCAAGACAAGTCAGAAGAAATATCTGACATGGGATACTTCTATGAAGAACCAGAGATAGGAGAAGAGAAACTTGATCAATATGGCTGCAAAGGAAGAACAAATGATCCACGTGGTTGGACAAGTATATCTAATATGCTTTATTCATTCGAAGATAATTTAACTAAAGGTAAGTACAAGGGCAAAGATGTAGAGCATATATTAGACACATCTTTGAAATCTAAACTAAGAGAAGAATGGGCGGCAGACTTTATGGACTTTTACAACAACCCAACTATCTCAGTTGAAGATGTAGTTGCAGGCAACTACGCAGAAGCAGATTTACCACAAGATATTAATGAGAGATTTGCTTATGTGTCAGGACTAATTGGTGCAGACGAAAAACAATTACCAAAGGTAAGAGACTTTATTCGAAAATACTGCGATCCAGAGTATGTAGAATTGTATGATATTACTTGGGTAGGTAAGAGTGAAGAGCGAGCAGAACAACTAGCAGAGGTAAAATCTTGGCAAGATGCGGAGTGGAAAGAAGAGCATGCCGCAGAAAAAGATGTTATAGAAGAAAAAACAGAAGAGCATGTTGGGGATAAAGAAAGAGCAAAAGAAGTATATAGACAAACTGCAAAAATCATAAAGAATATGTTTGGTGGTAGTGGAATATATGGGCATATATTTGGAAATTACGACTTGGATATAGATACTCTACTTGCTGATCATGAACAATCTAAAGAATAGGAGAAAGAAAAATGAATATAGATTTAATTAATTTGCAAAAAGGTGTCAATGCAATTGCTGCAGTTATAAAAGATGATGAGTATCAACAACTTGGCAAAAGCATATCAATCAGTGCAAAAGATGCACTTTCTGCAATAGGAAGTCTTGCGACTGATTATTCACTAAAGGCAAAATTGGAGATATTTACTAAGAATTTAGAAAACTCATATTTTGTTATTAGGAATATAGATAAATTAACAAAAGAAGATCAGTTGTTGCTAATAAGTTTTATTAAAGATAGATATATATCTGGTATTAGTATTCCAGAGGATTTAATGATAGTTGCAACTATAAGTAATGATTATAGTATTAGGTTGTTAGCACCTGAATTAATGAAATTTTTGGTAGTTGCTATTTAATAGGAGAAGGGTATGAATAAGGCTCTAATTGAGAGAACAAAAAACATGTTGATTGCTAAATATCCAAGATTTTCTGATGATATTAGTAATGCAAAGTTTGAATATAGAAATGATTTAAAATATAAGACAGCTGCGACAGACGGTAAAGATGTATTCTTTGACCCAGATTTTTTGGCGAAGTTAGATGATGACCAAAGGATTTTCGTTGCAGCGCACGAGTTGATGCATAAGAAATTTAAGCATATGTTTAGATTAGAAGACAAAAATGGTGTTAAAAGAGATATAGATTTGTTTAATGATGCTTGTGATGCTGTTATTAATGCGAACTTAGAGCGTGATGGTTTTACAATAATGGAAGGCTTTGTAAATCGACCTGAGGCAATAGAGTATACAGTAGAGGAGTTTTACGAAATCTTGCTTCAAGAACAAAATGATAACAAAAACAAGCAACAAGATCAAAATAACCAGCAAGATGGCTCAGGTGAGGGCCAAGGACAATCTAATAGTCAAGGTGGCGGAAGTCAAAATGAGTCTGATCCAAATCAACAAAATCAGCCAAATGATCCAAATAATTCTAATGGTCAAGATAGTGAAGAAAGTGAAAGATCTCAACATGGCGATGATCACTCAATGTGGGAAGAAATATTTAAAGAAATGAAAGAAAGAAAGTCTAAACAAAATAAGTCTAAAGCTAAAAAGAAAGAGAAGGGCGCAGATAAGAAAGAAAACAAGAGTGAAGGGAATGCTAGCGAAGGAAAGTCTGATTCTACTGACAAAAAAGATCCTACAAACGAAGGAAGCGCAAGTGAAAGAGATAAAAATACTGATTACCAAATTGATGAAGATGGTATAATAGAAGTAACAAATTGTAATGAAAAAGAAGAATTTATCCGAAATCGTGTATATAGAGTAGAAAGAGCCAAAACTATGATAAAAGGCATTGTTGATAAAAGATTGAAAGAGTCGGAAGGGACAATTGATGTATCAGGTTTGGGAGATGCGGAAAAGGCAGTTGATTGGAGATTACTTGTAAGGCGAGAAGTGGATAGTGCTGTGGATATTTGGTCACAAAGAAAAGGAATTGCAGAGAATAACTACGCTTATAGATTAGAAGAATATGATAATCCTGAAAAAGGAAAAGCAGAAGTAATGGTGGATATAAGCGGCTCAGTAGATATTCCAATGATAAAAGGTATGCTTAGACAACTGAAGCCACTCCTTAAAGAAGCAGAATTAAGCGTAGGTTGTTTTAATTTAAAATTCTGGGGATTAAAGCCTATAAAAAGTGAAAAAGATATAGATAATTTCTCAATTCCAAGAGAATGGAGAGATTGGTCAAATTCTCAAAGTTGGGACTTGGCTGTAAGATCTTTTAGTAAAAGTAGAGAAACTACAAAATTTGTATTTACAGATGGTTGCAACTGGAATGGTGATATGCCAGCAGAGGATCTAAAACATGAAAATGTTTTGTGGTTAGTTTATGACAATGAGGACTTCGATCCTTGTTGCGGAAAGGTTATAATGGTAGATCCAGAAAAGTTGTTAAAGACGGAAAATTCAAGAACAAATAGAATGAGTAATGCAATACAAGAGAGTGAAATGTAAAATAAAAAGCATATTAGATTGTTTCTAATATGCTTTTTTTGTTTCATAAATTATAATCTATTATACTATTGTTTAATTTTTAATGCTCTTATAGCGTTAAGTATTGCAATTAAAGACACGCCCACATCTCCGAATATTGCCCACCACATATTACTAAGTCCAAATGCGGTAAGAAGAAGTATTAATACTTTTACTCCGATTGCGAAATATATATTTTGCTTAACTATGCCTATGGTCTTTTGTGCAATTTTTCTTGCTAGAGATATTTTAGATAAGTTGTCGTTCATAATGACTATGTCTGATGCCTCTATAGAACTATCAGAGCCAATTGCGCCCATAGATATACCTATATCTGCTCTAACTAAACTAGGTGAGTCGTTGATACCATCACCAACGAAAGCAACTTTTTTGCCGTTTTCGATTAATTTTTCTATATGCTTTAGTTTTTCGTCAGGTAGCATATGAGAATGGTATTCATCTATTCCTATATTCTTAGCGACCATTTCCACACTTGCGTCTCCGTCTCCACTAAGCAATATTGTTTTTGCCTTTATAGATTTTAATTCATTTATTATAGATTTCGCATTATCTTTTATTTCGTCACCGATTATTATTGCGCCTATATATTTATTGTCTAAAGCAACATATACAACCGAGTCAGGAGTGATAATTTCGTCAAATTGTATGTTGTTTTCTTTTAGTAAAGTGGTGTTGCCACAAATGATTTTGTGAGTGTTGTTTTTCGCTATTACACCTTTTCCAAAAATGTTAGTATAATTGTATTTTTCTGTTACATTTATTTTTGAATAATCAAGTATTGCTGTCGCAAGTGGGTGAGTGCTTTTGTATTCGGCATGACTTGCATATTTTAAAACATCATTTTTGTTACCCACTATTTGTTTTACTTTTAAATCTCCCTTAGTAATTGTGCCAGTTTTATCAAATATAAAAGTATCAATCTTAGGTAATAATTCTAGGTAGTTGGTGCCTTTGATAAGAATTCCATATTTTGAGGCACAACCAATTCCAGCAAAGAAAGATAGTGGTATAGATATAACTAATGCACAAGGACAAGAAACCACTAAGAAGCTAAGTGCTCTGTATATCCAATCTGCCCAGTGCCCTAAAAAGATTGGTGGAATTAGTCCAATGAGTGCGGCCAATCCAACAACTACTGGAGTATATATGCGAGCAAATTTTGTAATAAACTTTTCTGATTTAGATTTCTTTTCACTTGCGTTTTGTACAAGATCGAGAATTTTGCTAACAGTAGAGTCTTGGTATAGGCTGGTTACCTCTGCTCGTAGTACTCCGTCTATATTTACACTGCCACTGATTAGTTTGTCCCCAGTACGTACACAATGAGGAATACTCTCTCCTGTAAGCATACTTAAATTTATATCGCTTTGACCTGATACAACTACACAGTCAAGAGGTATTTTTTCACCGGGTTTGATTTCTATAATGTCGCCCACTTCTACTTCTTCGGGGAATTTTTGTACTATCTTTTCTTCTTCTACTACGTTTGCTATATCAGGTCTAATATCCATAAGTCTTGCAACTGATTTTCTGCTTTTTCTAACGGCAATTGTTTGAAATATTTCGCCTACCTGATAGAATATCATTACAGCTACAGCTTCGCTATATTCACCGATTATAAATGCTCCTATTGTTGCTATTGTCATTAGAAAGTTTTCGTCTAACATTTTGCCATAAATTATATTTCTGAATGCTTTTATTAATATTTCGTAACCGACAAGTAAATATATGACAATATGTATAGATATATTGACAACAGGCTGAATATTTGTTATAGCTTGAATAATTATCATAATTATTAGCAAGGATAGGCTAATAATAGTTCTAATAGTTCGTTTTTTTATTTTTGACATATTTAATCCTTTTTTATAGATATTCTATATCTGTATCACGATTAATAATCTTTACTGTCTTTTTTACATATTTCATAACTTCGTCAAAATCAAAATTATCATCTATTTCGATTACCATTTTTTGTGTTAGAAAATTGACAGATATGTATTTTACACCATTTAGTTTTGCAATATTTGCTTCCATTCTTTGTGCACAATTTGCACAGTCTAGGTCTATCATATTTATAAGTCTTCTCATAGTTCTTCTACATGCTCCTTAGCCATCTGAAAAATATTATATATGTGTTCGTCATTTAATGAATATATTATTTCTTTTCCTCTTCTTTGTGTTTTAACAATATTTGCTTGTCTTAAAATTCTTAACGAATGAGATATTGCAGAGGTCGACATTTCTAAATGCTTAGATAAGTTGCTAACGTTCTCTTCTCTCTCAAATAATTTCGCAACAATTTTGCACCTAGTATAATCTCCAAATATTTTAAACAGCTCAGATATCTCATAAATCTTGTTATCTATATTATTCATTACAACCTCTACAATTTAATACTTGAACAAGTGTTCAATTGTTATTATATAATAATATGTATGTTTTTACAAACTTTTTATTCTAAATAATTGGAAATAAAATATTATATTTTTCTTTGTTGTCTATAAGGAATTTCTTAAAGTTTTCTTTTATTTTGAATACTTCATTTGGTAGTCTACTATTAGTTACAGCTTTTAAATACATTGGTACTACTTTATATAAACAAGCAGCTAGAATGCTGACTGTGCTAAATATTATGTCTTTTTCAATTTTTAGTGTCAAAGCATTGTTTAAGGCGTCTATGTATGAGTCGCTGATATATATTACATCAAGTGCAGTTTGTAGTATTCTGTTTGCTTTACCGATATGTACATAATTTTGTTTATTGTCTTCTTGAATATTTTGAGGGGAGTAAGAAAAATTATTTTTTAATTCTTCGAATATTACATTTTTAGATTTCAAATTTTTGCAAAGATATGCAAAATATGCAGCAGTGTAGCTTGCTTCAATTGCCTCACTAGTGTTGTGAGTAGTTTTGGTTAATTCTGTTACTAACATTTTTAATTCATCTGTATTGATAGCAACTAGTCCAAGAAAAATAGCTTGAGGTAAACATGACCCATCATAACTAATTCTCAAGTATTCCAAAGGTTTGCTTAACCAATGAGATAGACCTTTGCCGTATTTTCTGCTATTGGTGTTCGGATATGATGAATATAACTCTTGTAAGATTTCAAAATATTTACTAGAAGTCTTATCTTCTTGCATTATCCAAGAAAAAGTGGCAAGAATAAATACAGAATATTTAGATATCTCAATTTCTTCTTTTGTGTTTATAGACAATCTGCCATCTTTTTTAAAGTTTTCCAAAGTCTCGCTTTTGCCAATTATGGCATCTGCTATTAAGAAACTATCTAACATAGGGTATTCCTTTAATTTAATTTTTTCATTAATTCGGTTATAACTAATTTGTTTTCTTTAGATAAGTTTGTAAATAGTTTTAAAAATTCTTGGTTTTCTAAGTAATTATTAGGAGATGCAAATTCTATTAAAGAAACATCTAGTATTTCTAGAATTTCTAAAAAACCTTCCATGCTTAATTGTATTTCATTGTTTTGTATTCTGTAGTAATAGGTTTTGGCATGACCTAAAAGCATACCCAATTTGTATGCAGACATGCCTTTCTTTTCTCTGAAATAATCTATTCTTTTTATAATTTCTTTACTACTTAATATCTGTTTTTCCATTTTTCACCTATAATTTATTTGATATTTATATTTTATCAGTTGTACAAATAAGTATATTCCCGTATATTGTATACTCATCGTAGATATTATTACATTATTAGTAATAAATATTCTCGACATATGTAATAAATAACCTTTGTATTATACCAATATCGTAAATAAATATAAAATAAAAAAATATAGTTATTTCAGATCATATTTGGTTAAAATAAAAAAGAATAGCTATTATTTTTTAAATTGTAGCAAATTCTAGATAAAAAATCATTGACAAGCTAACACTTTTTTTGTTATAATGCCCTTGTCTTGAAATAATAGACACCTTAACTTAATATATTTTTAAAAAAACTTTGGAGAGTTACCCAAGAGGCCGAAGGGGCGTCCCTGCTAAGGATGTAGGACGGGCAACTGTCGCGAGGGTTCAAATCCCTCACTCTCCGCCAAGAGGAACCGTATTCTAATATACGGTTCTTTTATTTTTGTATCAAAGGTGTTGCAGGTTTTGTCGTTCCTACACAAAAAGTTCAACCAAAGCAATCACTTCATTATTTATACCTTGATAGAGACGAAAATGGAAATTGGATTAAATCTAGTAAAAAGGGTTCACAATAAATTGTGAGCCCTCTTTTATTGACTCCTTATATATTTGCTTTTGTTGTGCTTATCGTAGCATATTTTTCGTATAAATCAACGGAATAAAAAAATTGCATAATTAAATACATTCTAAATTAAGCCAGGTAGAAATATCTGGCTTTTTTTATTTTAGACAATTTTTTTGATTCTGTTTCGTTGATTTATACCTTTTTATCTTAAAGGTAATTCATACAACCAAAACATACTCCTCTTGCCCTGCCAAAAGGCAAATTTATATAAGGAGGTTAAAAAGTATGAATAGAAAGAAAGTTAAGTTCAGTTTAACTAGATACTCTAAAAAAGGTTCATACAGATTTATGGGCTATGGTGAAATTGATGAAAACAATCTTTACACAAAGAAAAAAGTTTATGAAGATTGCATTAAAAGTTGCCATAAAATGCTTAATAAATCTAATGAATACAGAGGAAGTTTCTATCAATATGAAACAATAGAATTTGTCAATGATAGAAACAATTTAGTTGAATTAGAATTAGAAGTTGACTATGACTTATGGTTTAGAATTTTAAATTAAAAAAGGAGTTAAAGAATATGGAAAATACAAAAAATTATTACCTTAAAGAATTTCAACTATATGATGGTGAATGTTTTATCACCTTTAATATAGTTAGCATCAACTTTGAAAAGAAAACTATTGAAGTCGCTATTACAAATCGTGGAAAAATTAGTGTTGTAGAATACGACCTAAACCAAGATAAGAATAACGACTATTATTTTACCTATGGTTGTGAAAGGACAAAAATTGAAATCAATGATTTTGAAGATTAAAAGGAGTTTTAAAAATGAGTAAAGAACTTGAAGAATTAGTATTTCTAAATGGATTAAGAGATGATTTAAAACAATTTGAAAGCAAAAACATTTATCGTTGTCCATGTTGCGAAAAAATACAAGAATGGGACGACGTAAATTACAACCCTGAAGAAAATACTTACACTTGCCCACATTGTAAAGAAACATTTAATGAAATTGAACTAGAACATGTCAACGCATTAGATTATTTTGTGGATATGTTTATTACTTACAAAAGTTTAAATAATAAGGAGATATAAAAATGAACGAATATACAATAAATGAAAACATTGCAAGAACTGCAAAAGAATTAAATAGTTTTTATGATTATAAAGAAAACTCTGCAACAAACAATTACAAAACTTACTTAAAAAGATTTGAAGATAATGTTAATGAGTTAATAGAAGAATATCCAGAAAATATCAATGAAGAAGCTTTGCGACTTATTGAATATTACAAAGATAGATATTCAAAGAAATTAGCATTTGCAATCAATAAGCATAACAGCATTGAAGCTAGAATGCCAAGCATTATGATTTCTGGCGCTGGAAATTTTAATTTTAGAAAGAAAGAAAAACAAAACCAAGCCAGAGATAGTTTTTGGAAAGAATATGGCGACTTATTCAATGAAGATAACTATTACTTTAACAAGATACGAACAATCATTACGAATAAAGTTATTTATAGTGATGATGCACTTGCTATTGAAAAATTAGAAGTAAAAATTGACAGCTTAACTGAATATCAAAACAAAATGAAAAATGTAAATGCTTACTATAAGAAAAACAAAACATTAGATGGTTGTGAACTATTAGATGAAAAAGAAATTAGAGAACTAAAAGAAAAATTAGTAATATTTCATTATTATAGTCAACCTTATCCATCATTTGAACTTACTAACAATAACCAAAATTTGCACAGATTACAAGATAGATTAGAAAATTTAAAGAAATTAAAAGAACGAGCAAATACTGAAAATGAAAACAAATACTTAAAAGTTGAAGGATTAGAAGTTGTTGAAGATGCAACAGATATGAGAATAAGAATTATATTTGATGAAATTCCAAATGAAGAAACAAGAACTTTATTAAAAAGTTATGGCTTCAAATGGAGTCCAAAAAACAGTGCTTGGCAAAGGCAACTTACAAACAATGGCATTTATGCAACAAAAAAAGTTTTAGAAAAATTAAAGGAGCAAAAATAATATGAATGTAAAAGAAAAACTACAAGATTTTTTAAATAACAATCAAACAAGAGAATTATGGCTAAACAGAAAAGATTTTAAGCCAACAAATTATGATGACATTATTAGATTGATAAAAATACCATTTGGAAGATTTGACTATATTTACGGAATAGAAAATATTAGAAATAATAAACCTACTCATTATAGCAACCCTTCTTTTTGTGGTGTTATTGATACAAAAGATAATCAGTTATATGTAGTTTCATATAATTTAACGCAAGTTGATCAAGATATTAAATACACTTCAAGCAGTGCTTTAAATGAAAAGTTAAAAGAAATGTTATTACAAGCGTATGAAAAATTTGCAGAAACTGTTGAAGATGATTTAACAGAAGATGCTATTTATTACAACAGAAGAAATGCTGAAGATGACTACTACTATAATAGAAGGAACTTTTATCAATATACTCTTGGAATTAGCGAAAAAGAGATAGAAGAACTTATAACATTTGTTGAAAACCCTACTGAATATGTTGACTTGTATATTAAAATGCTTGAATTAGATAAAAATAAACTTACACGACATATTAAGGAATGTAAATTACAAAGAAGATTAGCAAATTCATACTACAACGACATTGAAACAAAACCTGAATATCATTATTTAAGATTGGCAAGAAAGCTAAACGCATCAATTCCAGAGAATGCAGAAACTGTCAATCTTTTTTATAAGCTTGATAATGGTGAAATAATGGAATGTAAATTTGAAGTATCTGGACTTAATTATGCTCCGTATGATAAAGGTGAAAACTTGCATTTTAGTTATTTTAATTTAGATAAACAAGCAAGAGATAAATTAGAACTAGCAAATGGTAAAAAATACGACAATGTTTACATTAGAAACATAATAAAAGTTACCTACAAAGGAAAAACAATTTATGAAAAGGAAGGAAAATAAAATGAGAAACACAAAAGAATTAAAACCAATTTTAACAGCACTATATTGTATAAATCAATGTGGTGCAAATGACATAGATATTAGAACACTTTGCGAATATGTTTTTAATAGAATTTTTGGAGGTTCAGCAAATATACTTGCACTATGTTGTTGTGGAAAAACAAAAAAAGAAATACTTTTAGAACTTGAACCAGTGTTAAAAGATACAAAATATAAAGAATATAAGGAAATGAGAGATGAACATAGAAGACAATAAATATGGGTATAAAGTTTGTTATCAAAAAGATAACGAAAAACTAAAAAAGCATTTAGTTACCAATTCTTATGATTTAGCAAAATGGGAAATTGAGAGATACGAAAAATCTCCACCCATAGACAAACAAAATCGCATTTTAAACAATGTGAAATGGTATATATTACCTATAAAAACATATTTTGAATATTCAATACTTTGGAGAGGTTGTCCTTTTAGGGATTACCTCTCTGATTTTATTAAAAGGAGTAAACAATGATTAAGTTAGATTTAGAAACTAAAAATGAAGCTGAAAAAAGAATAAAAGATTATTTAGAAAACAATGTCAGCGAAACATTAGCAGAAAAAATCAACAATGGCGTTCATATAACAAAAGATGAAAAGATTTTAATCAATAAAAAGACACTATCTGGGTTTATGAAATACGCAGGAAGTGAAGCTAAAAAACTCGCTGAAAAAGGAGCAAATTTTGCTTGTATAGAAGATACAACAGTTTATGGTTGGGCTATTCACTACTTTGAAGAAGAAAGTATTGAAGGCAATTTATATAACGAAGATGGAAGCGAATATAAAGTTGCAGTTAAAACAACAACACCTAAACCTGCTCCAAAAGTTGAAAAACCAAAGAAAGAAAATAATCAACAAACACTATTTGATTTAATGAACTTCTGTGATGATGAACCTGAAAAAGAAGAACCTGAAGAATTAAGCATTGAAAACGAAGATATTGAAGAATCTGATACTGATATAGACGACTTTACAGAAGAAGAAATTGAAGAAGCATTAGAAAGTGTTGAAGAAGAAATGAAAGACGTTTTAGATTGCGAAATTGACACAGAAACAGGCGAAGTTAAGCCACAAACAAGTTCGTTTGATAAAGAAATAATGATAATGCTTTATAGCTTATTAGACGGCAAAATGGAGGTTAAATAAATGTTTACAGAGAAGAATATAAGAAAAATACCAAAGTATATAATTGAGTTAATAAAACAAAGAGATAAAAATAAAACACAAGACGGAAATACAAGGTTTTACAAGTATTTCACTAAATACAATAATGAATTGTGTGAAGTTACAGTTGCTGTTAGAAACTATTATAAAAAATGGTTTTGCAAACAAGTTATTGTTCACGGAATACACTCTGATAAATGCTATTTACAAGATATTATGAGAGTTATGTCTTATTACAAAGTTGGTTGGTATCGTGAAGGAATATCAAGATATCCTAAATATCAAGATTATGATTGGGGTTGGCAATATGATAAATACTTCAATATGACCGAACCTGAAATTGTAAACAAAGAATACATACTTACTTTACCAGAATATAAATACTCGGCAATAGACAAATATGATTATTGCAATACATTAAAATACTTACGCTTTTATGAAAAATATCCACAAGCTGAATTGTTGGTTAAAGTTGGTTTATCTAATCTTGCAACAAGTAAACAAATCTTACAGAAATGTGCAAAAGATAAAAGTTTTTGCAAATGGATATATAAAAACCAAGAAGAACTTAAAAAACTTAATTGCTATGTATCTTCAATCATCAGAGCATACAACAAAAACTGCTCAATAAAAGATATTTACGATTATGATAGATTTAACCTTGAATTTAGTCGTGAAGGCAACTTTACTAGACTCAAAGCAATGTTAAAGGAAAACGAAAAAGAAACGTTCTTAAAATACATAGTAAAACAAAAAACTAATGGATATAGCTATATAGATTACTTAAACGCTTGTGAATATTTAGGTTTAGATATGAACGAAGAAAAACATAGATATCCACATAATTTTAAGAAATGGCACGATATTAGGATTGATCAATATCACACACAAAAAGCCATAGAAGATGAAAAAGCAAGAAAGGAACTATATAATAAATTTAAAAACGTTGCAAATAAGTATTTATCACTTGAACGACTTTTGGTAAAAGACGATTACGTTTGCTTAATTGCAAAAAGTCCAGCACAACTGATATTTGAAGGCGAACAACTAAATCACTGTGTAGGAAGAATGGGCTATGACCAAAAATTCATAAGAGAAGAAACTTTAATATTCTTTATACGAAATAGATTAGCACCAAATACACCTTTCGTTACACTTGAATACTCACTTAAAAATCATAAAGTTTTACAATGCTATGCTTATGGTGATACAAGACCAGCAGAAGAAGTTTTAGAATTTGTCAATAAAACTTGGCTACCATACGCAAATAGAAAAATAAAGAAATTGGTTGCATAGGAGGAAATAAAGATGACTAATTATTTTAGAATTACTGGCTATTGGCCAGAAAACGATTGCTGTTTTATAATGGACTCAAACGGAATGTTTGAAAAGTTATGGCAATTTAGTTCATACCTAATACAAAAAGGATTAAAAGTTTTAGAAGTATCAAAAATTGAAAATGTGCTTGATATCAATATTGACAAAGTTCAAGAAGATAACGAGCATATTTTTTTAAGAGCAAATTGTGATGGCAAACCAGAAGAACTAACGCAAGTTATAGATGGTATCACATACAGAGCAATTAAAATTGCAGACAAAATCTATATACCAAATAAAGGAGTTATATAATGAATATATTAAGAGAATTATATTATGGCAATATTGCCGAAGTTCATAGAAAGTTGCCTAGAAAAAATAAAAAATTAGAATTAAAACTTTATGAAGAATTAAAAGATAAATTAAACGAAGAACAACTTGAATTATTTATAAAATATGTTGATTTGTATGGCAAAAGAATGGATAAAGCATTAGAAGATAAATATATTCAAGGATTTAAAACAGGTCTTTTGATAGGTATTGAAACAAAAAAACTAAATTTAGATATATAAAAATAAGCCAGGAGTTATAAACTCTTGGCTTTTTTTGTGCTATTTTCATTTAATTAAAGGGGGTAAAATTAAATGATGGTTAAAATTTTTCACTTCGATTGTTTGAAGTTATAATCATTATAACATAAATATTTAAAAAATGTATATGTTTTATAAAAAAACCTTGAGTATTCAAGGTTTTTTTTATGGATTAATTATCCCCAATAATCCACCGATAATTGATAATCCACAACAACATAATCTGCAATTCCATCATAGGCTGCAATAGAATTAACAGTTGCTTTTATAGTTATAGTTTCGTTAAGAAAAGCATCTCCATCCACTTTTTCTGCTAGATTTTCTACAGGTGTATGTAACGGTTCATCATTCACATCATATAACGTCACCCAAGGCCATTCACTAGAGCTAGAAACATTTTCCATATATTGTTCTAGGGAATCAAAAGTAAAAGTAGCTTCAAACTCAACGCCCCTTGCAAGAATGTAGTAATCGCCAACTTTTTGAGTTTCTACGCCACCTTGTTTAACAATTAGGCTTGTAATGTTAAATTGACCTATAGCGTTTTCTGGACCATTCATTACAGTGCCAGTAAATTTAACCTTTGCCGTGCCACGCTCCGCTTGTTTTAGATTAATCACAACCGTGTCAGTTGTAGTGAATGTTTTTGACTCATCTAAATAAATATTAGCTAAAGTTACCTTTGAAGCTCCATCTTTATGGAATTCAATATATGTTCCGCTAGGTGATTCAGTTATTGCGTCAGTATGTAGTGAATAAGAGGATTTACTCTCATCATACACTAAATAAAAATTGTAGTTTTCTTTATTTATTACTTCTTTAAAATCAATTAAAACATTACTATATGTGATGCCAGCAAACGATATATCAAGTGTGATAGAGTCATATATTGAGAATAAAATATCTAAATTTAATTCAAAATGTTTTGTTTCATTAAGCATTGTATCTGATGTTAAAAGTTCAACATTTTGAGTTTTTCCATCTGCGCTTAAATCACTTGCAAATAATTGATAATTATATGTTTGCCACTCATCTAAGCCAAGGTCTAGCGCACTAAACATTTCTAGCTCGTTAACAATAACTTTGTAATTAACTTTTTGAGCTGTTGCATTAAATATCTCGCTGACCTGAGTAAATAACGGAGCAACTTTTAACTCAAAGTAAAGTGCGTTTCCTGTTTGAGAAGGATAAACATTACTTGGTAATGTTAAATAGTAAACATCATTAGTTGAATCGTAAGTAGCTTTGTAAGTGCCAACTTGTGGCTGGAATTTTGAGAAATCAATAAGTGAGTTATCACTATGTGTTATTGTGTATTTAACTTCATCTTCTAAATTTTTATCTTCATAAAAATTAAAATATTCTTTTTCTCCACCATTAACTGACATTTCAGATAACGTGAAGTAAAATTCAAGATTTTCAACATTAATCGTTGCCTCGTTTGAAATAAACCTGTGACCAGTTGTATAAAATTCGCATTCTTCTACAATTTCTGCTTCTGTGCCAATATCTATAGATGAAATATCATTTGCATAGTGTAGAGCAACGTATGATTCTTCATTTAAGTTATGCACTTTAGAAACAGGAAGTGTGTATGCATAGCATTTTACGCCATTGTGAGTTGTAACTACAGGGTCAAAATCAAGATGTAAATAACTATCCTCAAAATCTCTATGGTAAGATTCTCTTACACTAACAAGATTGGTTACAAAATCCTTAGCATAAGGGTTATATCCATTTGCACCAAAGCTTACATATACTTTAAAATCAGTTGCTGAATTATCAATAATGCCTAGCTGAGCATAGCGAGGGTTAATATAAGCACTTAAATCTTCCTCACCTTCTTCAACTAATTCGTCCCACTTCGCAACTGCTGCATCGTAAGTGAACACTTCGTAATCTCTGCGGAATTTTTCATATTTTTTAATATCCGCCATAGATACAAACCTTTCGGCAACATCACTATAAACCGCAATATTATCAAGTGCATTTAAGGCATCATAGCCAATTTGCAAGTCGTAATTATCGTGAATCCTAATATGATATCCAATATCTAGGTCTTGCGAAACTTTAATTGGCGTGGTGCTTTCAATTAAGTCAATTACAAAACTGCTATTGTTGGCATAGTTTGTAATTACAACTTCAACGCATTGTTGAGTTAGTGATTTGTATGTTACATTCACGCTGTAATTGAATGACTTTCCACTTTCTTCAATAACAGAAACGTTATTTTGTGAATAACTTAGCGCTCTGTTCATAGTGAAAGAGTATTTAATATCCTCGCCACCTTCAAACTTTTTGTTATCAATAGAGAAAGTTTCATCATAATCACTAGTTACGTGATTGCCATTTTGTGTAGATGAAGTATATAATTGATTGTCGGTACTATATAACTTTATTGTTGCATATTTATCTTCAGGCTTGTCGTCCCCTCCACCACATGCTGTCAGCATAATTGCACAAGGCAACATAAAGCATATTGCAAATAAAAATGTCAGAAATTTCTTCTTCATAAAACCTCCTAAATTTTACATATATTCTATATGATATTTTTAGTATAGCATATCAATTTGAAATTTGTATCAAATTTTCAAAAATTTTTTATTTTTATGGCTCAATAATTATTGTTGTTAATCCTTTCTTTTGTGCGTTTCTTACTGTATAACCAGTTCCACCACCTTTACCATTGTAAAGTGCAATTACAAGGGAAGAATTATTAAGCATATAGTCATTGCGTTCTAACATACATTTGTCTTGATATGTAGCATATAAACAACGCACATTATCACATTTAGCCAATACCTTTTTATATCTTTCAATTTGATAAGGTTTCCAAACTTTATACTGGTCTTTACAAGGCAATGCACCAATAAGTTTTATTTGTGGATAATCTTTCTTTAATTCCAAAATCATTTCAGCAACCATTATATCAAAGCCGAGAGCCATACCAGAAATAAAGTAAATGTATCCTTTATTTATTGCATTTACAATTTCTTCTCTTAATCTAACTTTCATTGCTACGCATCTTTCATCTTCTTCATTTTCACCCCAAGGCAACTTTTGCCATCTATGACCAGTGAAACAACAAGTGATTTCTCTTAATAGTTCAAATTCTTTCTCACAAACCTTTTTTAATTGTTTAATTTTTTCCAAAAAGCACATAATAACTCCTATATAAGTCGCAATTCCATACTTATTATAACATAAAAATTTGCAAAATCAAAGAGATTGTCGCATTTGCATACCTATAATTTTGCGACCAGTATGCTAAACTATACTTATATAGGAGTTTATATGAAAGTTAGTAAGGCAATATCTATTAGAATTAGAGAGATATTAAAAGAGAAGAACATAACTCAATATAGGTTAGAAAAAGAATCTTGTATTCCACACGCAACTATGATGGATATAGTAAATGCAAAAAGAGAAAGTTGTAATGTTAAAACTTTAATACTTATCATTAGAACTCTTGGGATAACGGTTTCTGAATTTTTTGACAGCCCTATTTTTGAAAGCGAAGATTTGAATTTAGATTAGTAAATAGTAAAGCTTCTTAAAATAATTGATAAAATTGTTTTAAGGAGTTTTTTTATGCAAAATATAAGCGACCATATAGCGAAAAGAATAATTGAAATAACGAAAAGTAAGAATATGAGTATATATAAACTCGAACTTAAGGCAGGGATAAGCCATAGCACAATGTGTTGTTTGTTAAATGGTAAATATCGTGGTGCAAATATAAGAACTGTATTTTTAATTATTCAGGCATTAGAAATATCTGTGTTGGAGTTTTTTGATAGCCCACTTTTTACTGATTTATATAAAATTGATTTAGACTAAAGATTGTCTTATTATAAAAAAAACCTACTAGCTAATTTTTGCTAGTAGGGTTTTAGCATTGTTTAACATTCTCGGTTTTTATATTCTTCAAGGAGTAAACTTGCCATTTCTTCTGGACTTTCAATACAATCTCTTTCTAACCATAATCTACACATTTCTTTAATTCCTGCACCAAAGAAACTTGCACGATAAAATATTCCAATATTGTTTGTTTTGTCTATATTTGTTTTTTCACCAATATTTTTAAGTATGTCCATTTTTGTATTTGTTTCTGCAAGTGTTTGATAAGGAATGCTTAAAAATGCTTTATAGAAATATTTATTTTCTTTTACAAAGGTAAACATATCTATAAATGCTTGATGTGTTTGTCTTTCCCCATAAGCAAATATGGTTTTCATACTATTAGCAAACTTACTCTCTATCTTAATAACAAGGTCGTTGATGTCGTCATAATGGCAATAAAAAGTGCTACGATTTATATTTGCTTGTTCGCATATTTGACTAATGTTAATATCTTCGTATTTATGATTGAGAATTAAGGTAAGAAATGCAGTTTCAATTTTCTCGCTACTCATTTTATATCTTGAATTATTTTTTATGTTCATAATTTGCTCCTAAAATTCATTATTCCAACAGATAAAACGACTTTGTTTGAGTAATAATTATTATTCCAACAAAGTGTCTTTTTTTGTAGTATGCAAAATTTTTAATTCGTTGTATTTGCAAAAATAATATACTAAAATATTATTAACAAGTCAAGTGTTGGAGTAATGCTTGGCTGAAATTTAAAAAATTAAGGAGAATAATATTATGGAAGAAAAGAAAGAAAACATTTTCAAAAAAGCTGGTAAAGGACTAAAAAAAGCATTTAAGGATATGGCTGAAAACACAAAAGCACAATACGAAGTAGATAAAGCAAACTTTGCTGCAGCAAAGGCAGAAGCAAAAGCTAACTTTGAAGAAAATCGTGGAACAAATACATTTAGAAAAGCAAAAGAACAAGCTAAACAATCTTGGGACGATGCCCACATGAGCCCTGCTGAAAGAACTGCAAAAGTAAGAGACGAACAAAAGAAACAAATTGAAGAAGCAAATGAAAGAATTAGAGTTGCTAACGAAAGATACAATGCTGCAAAGGTTGAGAAAAAGAAAAAGTAAATCTAGGAGTTTTAAATTATGAACGCAATAGAAATTAAAGGATTAAAAAAGTCTTTTCGTGGTATGTATGCCCTTAATGGACTTAATATGACAGTTCCTGTTGGTTCTATTTATGGATTTATTGGTGAGAATGGAAGTGGAAAATCTACAACTGAAAAACTTATTTGTGGACATTTAGTTAAAGATAGTGGAACGATTAAGTTGTTTGGTAAAGATTATACAGATGCTGGAACACGTGTAAGAGTTGGAGCATTGATTGAAAATGCTGGTTGTTTTCCGGGTTCTAGTATTTATATGAACCTTAAAATGCAATGTTTGAATTTAGGCATTGAAAATTCCGATGAAGAAATTTCAAGGGTTCTTAAAATTGTTAGAATGGAAGAACACAAAGAACTTAAATTTAAAAAATGCTCACTTGGGATGAAACAAAGAGTTGGTATTGCTATGGCGCTACTTGGCAATCCTGCACTTCTTATTTTAGATGAACCAATAAATGGATTAGATACTGACGGAATGAGAATTATGAGAGAAATTTTAGTAGATATTACTAAAAATTATAACTGCACTGTTTTAATTTCTTCTCATATACTTGGAGAACTTGAAAAAATTGCTACTCATTATGGTATTATTCGTCAAGGCAAAATGATACAGGAACTAACGGCAAAAGAAATGGAATCAAGAGCAAGAGTTTTCGTTTCTTT
Source organism: Clostridia bacterium (assembly GCA_017399265.1). GTDB lineage: Bacteria > Bacillota > Clostridia > Christensenellales > UBA1242 > UBA11490. Next base: position 152,772 of record JAFQDL010000015.1, on the reverse strand, counting down.
CAAAGTTAACGAAGCAACAAAAGCAATTATGCTATTAAAGAAAAAATATTCAAATGTTCGTGAGGAGCAGGAATATATTAGAGTTTATGATGAAGAAGATGTTGATGGAATTGTTAAATATCTATTAGATAACAATATTATTCCAATCGAAATTAAGAAAAACAAAGTTGGACTCGAAGAATATTATATTGATCTTATGTCAAACAAGGAGGTAAAATAATATGCAAAATTCAAACAATTTAAAATTTGATACTCCTAGTTTTGGCAAAAGAATTAAAGGAATGTTATCGGTTGACTTTTATAGATTATTTCATACACCACTATTTTATATCTTCCTTGCTATCGCAGCTATTATTCCTGCAATGATTATAGGAACTACTGGAATGGAAGGAAGCGAGACCGGTGCATTATTTACTAATGTTTGGCAAGCAATAGCGGTAGAAAAACCACTTTATGTTGTTCAAGATATTGGTCAATACGCAAATATGAATATGGTGTTTATATTTGGTGGCATAATGGTTTCAATCTTTATTGGGCACGACTATAAAAGTGGCTACGTAAAGCAATTATTCACAACTCACGCTAAAAAACAAGATTATATGATGAGCAAATCTCTTACTTGTGCATTTGCGATGGCTTGTATGTGTATTACTTATTTGATTGGAACTGTTCTTGCTGGTGCCCTTGTTGGGCTATCTTTCTCAGTAAACTTTGGCTCACTTGTTTGTGCATTACTTGGAAAATTACTGATGAGTTTAGGTTGGGCTAGTCTTTATGTTTTCTTAAATATTATTTTTAGAAAACATTTTTGGATTTCAATCGCTTCTTCATTCTTCTTTGGAACAGGAATTTTAATTATAGGAGCAGCTGCAATACTTGGGAATTCTGCTATTTTAAATATTTTCTTATATGGCTCATCTGTTTTTGCTTGTTTGTCTAGCAATTTCTTATCTGTGATTATATGTTTGATTTGTTCTGTTGCTTGGGCTGTTATTTATAACTTACTAGGCACTTATATTCTAAATAAGAGTGATGTGTATTAGGAGGAATGGTTATGAACGCAATAGAAATTAGAAATTTATGTAAAAATTTTGGTGAAAAACAAGCACTTGCAGGACTAAATATGACTGTTCCTATGGGCTCAATTTATGGTTTTATTGGAGAAAATGGAAGTGGTAAATCTACAACTGAAAAAATTATTTGTGGACTTATCCACCCTACAAGTGGAAGCATAAAGTTATATGATAGAGATTACACTGACTCTGATGTTAGAGCAAGTATGGGAGTTTTAATTGAAGCTCCGGGTTGTTTTCCAAATTTAACGGTTTGGAACAACTTAATGATACAAGCAACAAATTTAAGTATAGAAAACAAAGAAGATTCTGTTAGAAAAGTTTTAACTTTGGTTAGAATGGAAGGATCGGCTGGAAACAAATATAAAAATTGTTCTCTTGGTATGAAACAAAGAATTGGTATTGCTATGGCATTACTTGGAAATCCTAAACTTTTAGTTTTGGACGAACCAATAAATGGACTTGACGCTGATGGTATGAGAATTATGAGGGAAATACTTACTGACCTTGCAAAATCTGGCGTAACTGTGCTTATTTCTTCTCATATACTTGGAGAACTTGAAAAAATTGCTACTCATTATGGAATTATTCGTGGTGGCAAAATGATTGTAGAAATGACAGCAGAAGAACTTGAAAAAACTTGTCCTACATTTGTGGCAATTCAAACAAAAGATATGAAAAAAGCAAAAGAAATCTTAAATAAAAAATATTCCAAAGTATTGGAAGATGAACAAAAAGAGAACTTGCGAGTTTATGACGCACAAAGTCCAGAAGAAGTCGTTAAATACTTATACAATAATGAAATCATAGTTAATGAATTAAAGACAGACAAAATTGGTCTTGAAGAATATTATATTAACCTTATGAAAACTAAGGAGGTAAAATAATATGTCTGTAAAATTTGAAAACAACTCTTTCAAGAAAAGAGTAAAAAGTATGCTTGGTGTAGATTTTAGAAGAATGTTTACATCTCCACTATTTTACATTATGATAGGTGCTTCGCTTGTTATGCCAATCTTAATTTTGGTTATGACAACAATGATGGACGGAACTGTGAGTGTTAATCCACAAACAGGGGCAGAAACTGTAATGGAAGGATTCAAAAATGTTTGGCAAATAATAGGTTCTGTTAGTGGTGGCGAACAATCCATGAGTATGGATATTACAAGTATGTGTAATATAAATATGATGTTCTTTATCATCTCAATATTTGTTTGCTTATTTGTTGGAGCCGATTTTAGCAGTGGTTATGCAAAAAATTTGTTTACAGTAAGAAGTAAAAAAAGTGATTATGTTATATCAAAAACAATTACTTGCTTTGTTGCAGGAGCAAGTATGATAGTAGCATTCTTCATAGGTTCTATGATTGGTGGTGCTATCGCAGGACTACCATTTGCATTAGAAGGTGTAAATGCTCTTAACGTAGTTATGTGTTTATTGTCAAAAATATTATTGGTTGGAATTTTCTCATCAATTTATATTTTAGCTAGCGTTTTTGCAAAACAAAGATTATGGTTGTCGCTAATTATGGCTTTTGGTATTGGAATGCTTATGTTTATGATGATACCAATTATTACCCCACTAAATAGCACAATCGTAAATGTTTTACTTTGTTTGGTTGGTTCAGCCTTGTTTAGTGTTGGAATTGGATTTGGAAGCAAAGCAATTCTTGATAAATCTAGTTTAGTTTAAAATTTAAGCGAGGTATAATATATGCTTCGCTTACTTTTCTATTAGGAGTTTACAATGAAACGCAAAATTAAAGTCGGTTTAGGCAATAATAAATTTGAAGAACGAGAAATAAGTTATATACCCGTTAGATATATAATTGCTTTTGCAATTACTTTATTAGAAGTATTAGCAATTATTGGAGTGATGATTGCCTTGTGTATATTTGTCCCATACTTTTATATTGCTGTTGGAATAACAACTTTTGCAGTAATACTTAAAATTATCGCTTCTGATGATAATCCAGATTATAAAATACCTTGGATACTTTTTGTTTTAATAATTCCCGTTGCCGGTCTTATGCTATATTTTATTTTTGGTTCAAGAAAGTTAAAGAAAAAGTTTATTAAAAGACTTAACGATTTAAAAAATCTATCTTACAAACAAGATGATAAAGAATTATTAGAACAATTAGAAAAAGAAAATCCCATTGCTGCTAATCAAGCAAAATCACTTATAAATATTGCTGATACTCATTTATTTACCAACACAAAACAAACTTATTATCCAAGTGGCGAAGCATATTATAAAGCATTACTTGAAGATTTAAGAAAAGCTAGTAAGTTTATATATTTAGAATATTTTATAATTGAAGAAGGCAAATTTTGGAATTCTATTTTAGATATTTTAAAAGAAAAAGCAAAACAAGGATTGGATATAAAAGTTGCTTTTGATGATATTGGTTGTATGTCAACACTTCCCGGTAATTATGCAAAACAACTTAAAAAGTTAGGTATTGAAGCAACACCTTTTTCAAGAATGAAAGGTCAAGCAGATAATGAATTTAATAATAGAAACCATAGAAAAATAACTGTCATAGACGGAATTATTGGATATACAGGTGGAATAAATATTGCTGACGAGTATATCAATGAATTTGAGCGATTTGGACATTGGAAAGATGTTGGAATTAGACTTGAAGGCGAAGCGGTTAGAGAACTTACAAAGTTATTTTTAATAGACTTTGGTATTAACCTTAAAACCCCACTAAATCTTCCTGACAATTTATATCCTAATATTAATATAAAAGAAAATGGATATATTGTGCCATTTGGTGATGGTCCAAAGCCGTTATATAAGTGGCGAGTTGGAAAAACTATCATTCAAAATATGTTAGCAACAGCAACAAAGTATGTTTATATCACAACTCCTTATCTAATTATTGATAATGAACTTTGTGTTAGCATTGAAAATGCAGCACTTCGTGGAGTTGATGTTAGAATAATAGTTCCACATATCCCAGACAAGAAAATTGTTTTTAATATGACTAGAAGTTATTACAAACGACTTATTGATGCAAAAGTTAAAATTTATGAATATGAGCCGGGCTTTATTCACGCAAAGACTTATCTTTCTGATGACAAGTATGCTATAATAGGAACAATTAATCTAGATTATAGAAGTTTAGTTCATCACTTTGAAAATGGTATTTGGATGTATAATTGTGACTGTATAAAAGATTTAAAAAATGATATAACTGACACAATAGACAAATCAATAGAAATTACACCTAAAATGCTTAAAACAAATATATTTAATAGAATTTTCAGGGCACTTGTTAGAATATTTGCACCTATGCTTTAATGGAGAAAATATGGAAGAAAAAAAGAAAATTGATTGGAAGAAAATAGGATTAAATTTACTATACCCGCATTTAGCAGTAATCATTTGCTTACTGCCTATTTCGGTTACATTTTTAGTTTTATCTCTAATATATTTGGGCACAGAATCAATACTTGCTATACTTTCTTATCTTTTGGCGTTTTATGTTTTACTTGTTATTTGTTTTAGAATTCCGAGAATAATTACTTTTTTCAAGACATTTAAAAGAGAAAATAAGTATATGCAAAAGTGGTTTTCTGATGTCCATTTAAGAATGAATGTTTCACTATATGGCTCGCTAATTTGGAATGTTGCCTTTGCCATATTTCAATTAGTGCTTGGCTTTAATCATAAATCTTTTTGGTTTTACTCAATGTTTGCTTACTATGTAATGCTAGGAATAATGAGATTTTTCTTAGTTAAACACACAAGAAAATATAAAGCAAATGAAGAAACCACTATTGAAGCAAAAAAATCTATTTTGTGTGGATATTTACTAATTGCTATGAATTTAGCTCTTGCAGTTATTGTTTTCTTTATGGTTTATTGGAACCGAACTTTCTATCATCATATGATAACAACAATAGCTATGGCAGCTTATACTTTCTTTACTTTCACTTTTGCTATAATCAATCTTGTCCGATATAGAAAATATAAAAGTGCTGTATATTCTAGTGCCAAAACAATATCTTTAATAGCAGGTGCTGTATCTATGCTAACACTTGAAGCAACAATGCTAACTACTTTCGGAACAACCGAAAGTCCATTATTTAGTCAAATAATGTTATCTGTTACAGGTGTTGCTGTTATAGGTTTTGCGATAACTATGGCAATCATTATGATTGTTAAAGGAAATAAACAACTTAAAGAATATAAAAAGCAAATAAATTAAGTGTCTGAAATAGACACTTTTTTGTTTTTATGTTGTGTGAGTTCTCTTTTTGCTGTTGTATAATTTAATCAAGGAGATTAAATATGAACACAGATAAAATTTATGCAAATAAAATAGCATTGGAATATTCATCCTTAACATCTCGTAAAGCAAAATCTCTTCAAAGATTAGATGATTGGATTAAAAAGTCTGCAAGAATAACAAGTATTATTATAGGATTATTTTCCACATTGCTTTTTATTGTTGGACTTGCATTTCACATTTATTTATTAGGCTTATGTGCTATCATTGGTGTTACTGTGAACCTTTATATTTTTGCAATAATCCTACACAAAAGAAAAAAAGAAAATGAAAATGATATTTTACTTTTAGCACAAGAAGTCCTTGATGAAAATGATTGATTTGATTGCAGGGCGTGTGCTTGTCTTGAACAAGTGGTGTCGCTTCGCTCCACCAGACAAGCACACGCCCAGAAACGAAACAAAGTTGAAACAAAGCAATAAACGGTGGCTAAATGTGGGGTTATCACGCAAGCTTTCTGCTAACCCTCACATTCTTAACGCCACCGTTTTTTAGTTGCATTTTCTCATTCTTGCGATAACTTCTGGCGAAACTTTTCCTATAAGTTCACCTTCATCAAGGCACATAAAATCATCAAACAAGAGTAGTTTTCTATCTTCTTGACCTATTGTGCATACAATATCATCTTCAATGATATCTGATATAAAGTATTGATAAAGTCCTTTTGAATACACAATTTTTTCTTCTGTTTTTTCTAAATACTTCATAATGTATGACATTTCTTCAAGTAAGTCATATTTGCTCCTTATTGGTTCAAAGTCAGAACGACCAAATCTTTGATTAAAATATGAGTTTTGCAGTGTAATAGTGCGTCTTTTAAGCTTAAAATTGTAATCATTGTGTTCTTCAATTTCGCCAGGCATAGTTCCTTCAGGAATATAAAACAAGCCGTGAAAATGCAACCTCTTTGTTTCTGGTGCACGTTCCCAAACTCCAATGTATTTCCAACCTCTGCGAGAAGAAAAGTTTTGTAATGCTATTTTAAGTTTCTTTCTAAAACTTTGTTCTGTATGGAGCTTATCATCATAAGTAAAAGTGCAAAAGTAGTTAAAATTTACTAAATTTGCTTTTCTTATCATACGAACTCTGCGACAGATCAAGTTTCTTTGTTTTCTATCAAAATTGATATTTACAAAAGATTCACAACTTTTATAGTCATCAAAGTATTCTCGCATATCTTTTAATATCATTTTCTTGCGTTCTTTTTTCTTTAAATCAATATATTTTGCATACAACTCATTAAATAGTTCTTTCTTTGTTATTTGTTTAGTTTTTTTAGGTCGTTTTTCTGCTATTATTTGTGCTTCATCAACAATTTCAGACACTTCTTCAAAAGAAAAATTTTCTTCAATTTCAGACGAAATAAGGGGCTCGGATAATTCCGAGTCCTTTACTTCTTCATCAATAGCGACAGTAATTGTTTCTTCAAGTAGTTTTGGTCGCTTTTTAGTAGGTCTTGTAGTGCGTGGGATAGCGATATAATGACTACCATCAAAATATACTTTTGCTTCTGCAAATGACATAATTGCTTTTCACACAAGATTTTTTAATATCATTTTCGGTTTTTATTAAATTCTGGTGTATTTCTATAAAGCATTGCATATTCAAAATTTCCGTGAACTTTCATAGCTTCTTTTAGTGCTTTTTTATCTCCTTTATATGATGCCACACGCAATGCATATTCACTACTTTTATATCCTTTTTGTAAATCTTCCATTGAATTATTACGAGCCATAGATTTATGTTTTGCTGTAAAAAATCCCATGCTTATTTACCTCCTTTAACTAAATTCTTTCTCTTAAAAAGTTTTTTAAGAAAAAGTTTGAATTTGCTTTGTTTTTTAGGCTTTTTGTTTTGTTCTTTAAGTTGTTTTATCTTTTCTTTTTCTTTCTTTTTAAATTGTCTTTGAAATTTCTTATCTTCTTTATCTATCAACTTAAAGTGTTTTTTCATATTTTTGAAGATATATTTTCCAATTTTATTGTTATATTTTTCTGGAACATAATCACACGTATCAAGCATATGAGCAAAAGTGTCATAATACTTGTCCAACGTTTGATTTATGAGCTTATTTTTATTGTAATTTATCACGCACTTTTCCTCCTTTGATAAAAGTATTTAGGAAGTTCATCATCAACTTCTTCAAGATATTTAATATATCCTTCAAGTGATTCTTCCGTAGGTTGACTTTCTTGAATATCAAAATCTTCGTTCATATGACCATCATAAAATTTAGGTTTACAACATTGGCTATCATATAACGCAAAAACATTATAATCAGCAACAACAATTTCTTCTGTATAGCAAGTTTTATCTTTTTTCCCAGAAGCCATATATTTATCAAATAATTGGCTATTTTCAATCTTTCTTATACGCCATTTTAATTTACAAACTCTGCCATAATCATCATAGTAAATATCAAGTTTAATAATTTCTATAAACTGCGCCAACTCTCTAATATTTACGTCAATGAGCATAGGTCTTTGAGTATCAAGAAAAATATCTAAATTGTTATGACCATGTTGCTCATACCAACGAGATTGCCATTCAGGAAAATACATTGACATTCTGCTGTTAAGATACTTTTGAGCTTCTGTTATTCCTATTGCTTCAAATGGGTAATTGAAATGCGTTTTAACAAAATCATTTTTAAACCCTAAACGATAAGGATTTAGAACTCGGCTAAGCCGAGGACTATACCCAAATTTACGGAATTTAATGCTGTAATTAGAACTCACACAGTGTTTAGGTATAGTCAGCTTAAAGCCATTATTGTTTTTTGTAATAATTTCTTTTGCCATTTTACGATTTCTTTCACTATCAAAAGCAATTTGTCTTAAACAATGTGTCATAAAACAAGTTTTACCTGTTCGTGGAGGTGCAAAGATAATCGTTATCATAATAGTTATGCCTTATAAGTGAAATATCCTGTCTTATAGTTAGCATAAGCAATACTTAATTTAGAACTGTCATAAGCGATTGCACCAACCAACGCTTTTGAACCATTAAACAAGTTATAATCGTTTGTGCATTTTGCAGTATTGAAGTTATCATTAGCATAAATAGTTGTTAATGAAGGACAACTTGCAAAAATACCCCTAAAATCTGTAATGTTATGTGTCTTAAAACTTGTTACATCAATAGTTTTTAATGAAGAACAGCCATAGAAAATATAATTTACAGAAGTCATTTTATCTGTGTTGAAGTTTGAAACATCTATTGAAGTTAATGACGCACAATTTTGGAACATTCCAGAAAAGTTTGTTACATTACTTGTATCAAAACCTGAAACATCTATATATGTTAAAGATTTACAACCAGTAAACATAAGTTGTAATGTTGTTGCTTTGCTAGTATCAAAATTAGACACATCAATTCCGTTCAATGTATCACAATAACCAAACATTGTGCCGAAGTCAGTTGCACTTGAAGTATCAAAATCTGAAACATCAACAAACCTTAACATAGGACAACTTGAAAACATTCCACCAAATTTTTCTACTTTGCTTGTATTAAAATGAGATACATCTAATGTTTCTAATAAATCACAACTTGCAAACATATAGTGCATATTTGTTACATTGCTTGTATCAAAATTTGAAATATTTAATGAAGTCATCTTATCATTATAGCTAAACATACTACTCATAGTTGTTACATTAGAAGTATCCAACATTGATACATCTAGTGTTTGTATTACTTCACAATCTGAAAACATATTCGCCATATCTGTAACTTCACTTGTATCAAAGTTGTTTAATACAATACTTTGCACACTATAAAATGCTTGGAAGAATTTATTTCCTGTATCGATTTTAATTCTCATATTTGATAAAACATAAATATCCATATCTTTTTGATACAAATGAATTGTGTTTTCATCATTTAATGCTTTTGGAGTCAAGCCACTAATAACATTTACACCATTTACTACATATTCATTATTTCCTGTATATCTATCAAATACGACATTTGTAATATCATATTTTGAAGGAATAGTGCTTGCAAAAGTTTCTCTTTTTAATTCAGCAGTATTGATAGTGATTTGAGAATAGAAAGTTATATCTTCTCTAATTACATAAGTAGAAAAGTTTACTAAATTTCCATCAATAGTCCAGCCATCAAATGTGTTATATCCTGCATCAACATTTACAAAACTTGCATATTCACCATCTCTTATTTGTTGTGTTGCAATTACATTATTTTCGTGAATAAAAGTAACTGTGTGAATTTTAGTGAATTTTGCTACAAAGGTTGTATTTTCAGTAATAGAATAAGTTGTAAGATTTACAATATTGCTTCCATCAATAGTCCAACCATCAAACTCATAACCTTGTTTTGTTGGATTGTTAGGAATAGACACTTTATTATTTTTCGCTATGATCTGCGAGTTGTAAGTCGCACCGTCAGAAATAAATTCAACATCATAGCTGTAAATAATGTCTGCAACAAAAGTTTCTGCACCTGTAATTTTATAGGTAGATAAATCAACTTTTGCACCATTTAATAACCAACCATTAAATGTCTTATAGTTTGTATTTTCTACACTAACAGCATTTGCATAGTTGCCATTTCTAACTTGTTGTGTTTCAAATACCCAATCTTCATACATAAATGTAACAGTATGAAGTTTAGTAAGTTTAGCGTAATAAGTTGTGTTGACAGTAATTGCTGTTGTATTAGGTTTTACAATATCAACGCCATTTGTAGTCCAGCCATCAAATTCATATCCTTCTACAACTGGATTTGCTGGTAGTGTTGGATAACCATTTTTTACAACCACTTGACTATCATAACTTTCGTTGTTTACAACAAACTTAACATCATATTTGTAAGTTACATTTGCAACAAATCTTGTATTAGTTTGAACTTGATAAGTAGATAAATCTACTTGAACCCCATCAACAGTCCAATAATTGAAAATCACATAATCGGTAGAAGTTGGAGTTGTTACAGTTGCGATACCATTCTTTGCTAGTATTTGAATATTATAAACACTTCCTGCAAATTCAAATGTCGCTACAACTTGTTCGCCGTTTTCAAGATTTGAAATATATTGTTCATAATAAGCAACTGTTCTTTCTAGTTCTGCAATACGATTTTGTAATGCTATTACATTGCTTGAATTGTTTTGTAATTGCATTGTAAGGTCGCTGATTTGAGCATTAAGATTAGTAATTTGAGCATTTAAACTGTTAATAGTTTCTACATTAAGAGCATTAGTTGTTTGTAATTGAGAGATTAAAGCTTGTAAATTAGCAATTTGATTTTTCAATACTGCAATTTCTTCGGCTTTATCTTCATTACTTTCAGTTAATGTCTTTACTTGCTTTTGTAAACTAACGATTTCAGCATTTAAGCTCACGATAGTCGCTTCGTTTTGGTTCTTAATTGTAGTCAAATTAGCAACTTGTGTTTCTAAACCTTGCTTTGTTTCAGTAAGGTTTTTTATTTGAGTTTCACAATCTTGATTAGCATAAGTTAAAAGAGTTACTTGGTCAGTCAAAGTAGTAATAGTATCTCTATAACTGTTAATCAATTCTTCATATTCAGCTTTATCCGTAAGTGCCGTATCATATCCATCTTCGTATGCTTTATTCAAATCTTCTTGTGTATAAAGTCCTGTTCCAGATAAACCTTCTTGAACTTTATTGAAGTTTGTAATACCCCAAACGAGAACGAAAGTAAAAGCACCAACGAATAGGAGGCTAAATATCAAACTTAAAACTTTTTTCGTTTCCATATAATCCTCCTTATAGAATTTCAATCACTCTTAAACGAATACCATTGTCAGAAAAGTATTGTTCCAAGAAAGAAGCACTTTCTTGACCTGTCGTTACGAGTGTTAATTGTGTTTTATTACTTAAAAATTGTATCGATATTTTCATAGTAGAGTTGCAGACAATATTTCCGTTTGTATCGTAAAAGTCCATATTTACAACAGAGAAAACAGAACCTGCATTTATTTCACTACCTATCAATACATAGTCGTTCAAAATAACTTTGTATTCTTTCTTTTCTCCATTAAAGTCTTCAACTTTTAACAAGTCCTTTTCAAAGCTGTAAGTGTCTGTATCATCATATAAATCGTGATAAAAAACTACACTTGTACTTGAATAGTTAAACGATTCTTGACTGAACTTATTAGAAATATCAATAGAGCCATTTACATAACTTTCTGCTTTTACTTCACGATAGAGTTCAATGCCACAAAAGACACCAACAACGATTAAAATAAAGCAGATTAAATAGGTGTACCATTTCATAGAACCACCTCCGAATATTCATTATTTATTGCGTTTTGAGCAATATCAAATGTCAATCCATTAGAATACTTAAATGTTTGTAATTGCGTGTCATACAATGATTTTTTAAGTAAATATATCTTTTGTGTATTACCTTTAATTGTAAGAGTATCAATTTCAAAACCTTCAAATGCGTTATAATCAAGTCCAACAACAGTAATATTTTTATCTTTGAAATATTGAGAGTTTAAATCTATGTTGATATTGACTTTCGCGCGAGGCATTTCATCAAACATTTTCTTTGTATCCATGTTTAGCGAAAAGAAATAACCTTGATAAACATCACTGTATCTATAAGAAAAATCATCTTCATCAAGTGTATAAACCATTCTTTCTTGCCAGTAAGTTGTATCAATTTCTTCTTCAACTATGTCATAACTTGGGTTGCAATCAATAATTCCAAACAGTGATTGAGTGCTGTTTCTTGCACCATTTTCGTCATAGTGAAATTTCAAAACTGAATAATTTTTGATAATATCAGTAACGTTATCTTCCTTATACTTTCCAGAACTCATATCATACTCACGAATAGTAAAATACTCGCTTAAATCAACAGTAATATAGTAGTCGCCATAACCTTGATTATTAGTTCTTATAGCTTCCATACAATCTGCAAAAACATTCAAATAGTTATAGTAAAGAATGTTTGTAATAGGTTGATTATAAAGCCATAAAGACCACCAACTACGCTTATAAGTAGTCCATTCGTAAGTTCCTGTAAGTTGGATCTGAAAAGCACGATTATCAATTTTGATAGTAAAGGCACTTTCACGATTAAGTTGAGTTCTTAATTTATTTCCTTCCCAGCTAACGCCATTAGTCGTATCATAATAACTAAAAGCACTGCTTTCATATCTTTGGGCTTCTTGTTCTGTGGTTTCTGTAATAACTAAATCACTTTGCTTTAAATCTCCAAGATATTGCATACCTGTTGAACGATAAGCATTAGAAGATAAAGAATAATCTGTAAAATAATTAAACTTTAATTCCTGCAAAGCAATACCATTATTTTTAGCATTGCTAAAAAAGTTTGCTTCCATAAAATATCGTTCTTCAAACTCATTTTTTTGTTCTTCGGTTAAATCATCAGACGCAACTATATCAAGAGCAATTTGATTGTCTATATAGTTGGTTCCTGTTGTAATATCTTTAACAAAGAAATGATAGTAGCCATAAGCAAGGGATACACAAAGACCAATTATTGCTAGAAATACAAAACAGCAGTTTCCAATAACTTTTAACGTCTTCATAAATCCTCCTTGTAAATTTATTAAAAAAGAAAAAAGCACTATAAGAATTTTTAGTTCTAAATAGTGCTTTTAGAGTTGTTATATTAAGCCATTCCAACCAAATATATTTAAAGCTTCTGCAAGCCACTGTATCGCAGTTGCAAGAAAATCAAATATTTTAGATATAATGCTTAACGGCCAAGTTCCAAATAGAACTACCAGAACAATTATTAGAATTGTTATGAATAAGTTTTTCATAGGGAATTAGCCTTATGCAATAGGTGTTTCAGCAATCGCTTCGGCTACTTGTTCAGCTGAATCTGCAATAGTTCCAGCATTGCCACCAAACCATTCACAAACCTGTTCGCCAAAGGTTAATCCATTAACAGAACAACCAATGACAACAATTAGACTGAATATTGCAATAGCACCAACAATTCCTAAAATAATCCATAGAGCAATTTTTAGTTTTTCGTTCATAAATTCCTCCTAGTATTAGATTTTTGTTTATCTCATAAGCATTTTAAGTAATGACTTATCAGATGCTCTAAATGGTTTAATTTTACATTCGTAAACTTCGCCATTTTCATCAACAGAACGAACCAAGAAAGAATTTCCAGAAACAACATTTCCAGAAGCATCTTTAAGTTCGTATGGAACAGCCACAAGTTCAGCTTTCATCTCATTGCCAAAAACAATGTCTAAAACTGTATAACCACCAAAATCAGGTGGAGTAACGGCAATTTTAACGTCTTTGCCTCTAATACTACCTTTGATAAAATAGGTGTAGAATGATTTACCATTCTTTTCAATCAACTCTCTTTCAACAACAATAACATTTTCTTTCTTTGCCATTATTTTTTACCTCCAATTTGTCTTGAAAATTTCTTTGCTTCGGTTTTTGATTTGCCTTCATTTAAAGCTTTTTTGTATTTGAAAATACCAATGTGGTCATTTTTCATTTGCAAAGCACCAATTCTTACGCACGCTTCCTTGTCTGTTAAAGGTTGTCCTTCCTTTGGACCGTGCATGTGGACTTTGTTTTTTAATTCTTCTGCATAACGTTTAGCTCTAGTATTTGGACTAAGCCAACGTCTTTCTCTTACTTTATTTGCCATTTGATTCTCCTTAAAATATTTTTTTGTTGCCTTTATATAGGGCTATTAAGTTGTAGTAATTGTGAGATAATCACTGAAACAACACGTCTCCTGCGATATATAGTGGTAGACGGCCATCTTTACTTTTAAAAACCACAATCAATCGTTCAAAATTTCATTTATCTCAACAATTTTTTAATCAATGTATTTACGTATATAACTTGCTGAACGCATACGCTTTCCATTGATATTTTTTCCACGAACTTTATAAACAAGCTCGTAGTCAGTATCTCTTTTTCTAGTGCGAAGTAAGTAAACATCATCACTCATAATTAGGGTGTTGCCTTTACCACTGCGACATAGAGATACTTTTTGACAAACAATGTAATCTTTCGTGCGATAAACATTGTCTGCCTCCATAAAGTAATCAACGGTAGTCATAACATTTCCTCCTTTCTAGATTTTGTTATCAACAATCCTTTTGGCTTTTTCTTTCTTCTTTTGGTTGATAAATTCACCAAATTGCTGTTGATATCTTTGGAGCATAATGCCTGATATTCTGTGAATAAGTTCTTCTTGCATATCAGTAAGACCGTTAATATTTAGTTCTGTAACTTTTACATAAAGAGGAACATTCGTTAAATAACTACCGTCAGCATTACGAAGCCCTATATATGCAACTTTTTGATACATTTCACTCACAAGCATTTTCTCCTTTTTAAATTTGAGAGATTTAACACCTCTCACTTAATAGGCACGAGAATTGCAAAAAGGGACTCCCTAAATGCAAAATTTTTTAATTTTTTTATAAATTTTTCTTAATCGGTTGCGAATTGCTGTATGGTCAACACCTAATTCTTGTGCTATTTCAGCTTGTGAACGTCCTTTAAAATAAATTTCATATATAAGCCACTGTTGTTCTTTTGAAAGGGTTGAAATTGCCTTGTGTAATTCTTCATACATTTCATCTTTAATAAGTTTTTCTTCTAAATTTGATTCTTCATCTTCAAACTCGTGTCCGTTTTCAAGAGATAGGTCAAGAGATTGATGACGCCTTGTTTCTTTTAATTCAGACAAATAATTTTCGTGTTCTGCAACAATATATTCGTGCCTAACTTGTGCATCTGCTTTTTCAAGTAATTTTGCAGTTTTATCATCTACCATTGCATAAATGGTTTTAGTTTCATTGTTCTTTGTAATTTGTGTTGTTAATCTTTTCATTTCTGACTCCTTGAATTTGAAATCCACAGAGCCGTATTTCCACAAACAAAAAGACGGCACGAAAAGCTTTTGAGATTTGCCTTCCAATGCCGTCTAACGGTCTGTGGATTATATATTTAATTTGTAAAGACTTTACGCTGTCTTTAAAGCGTTTTGAATTTTGACACTACCATCATCAAGAAACTCAATTAAAGTTTTTTCGCCTTTAATAACAATTTCTACAAGACGCTTGGCTTTATCAATACAACAAACAAGCCTATTGCTACCATTTCTAACTTCTTGCATATTGCTTCCTCCTTTTAAAAATTCACAACCACAAACTTTATTTCGGTGATTACAACTGCATTATATAAAAGGAATTTTTGAAAAACCATCACATTAGTTTTCATTTACTCCAATGTTTTCCAGCATTTATAAAGTTTGATTAACACAGAAAACAAAAAAGCCATCACTAACTTGTGATGACTAAAACAGAACTCTTATTTACTCTCAAAAACTCTCATTTGCTCTCATTTTGGAAATAATTGGAAAAATTTTTTGAAAACCCTTGACTTTAAAAGTGAATGTTTATATAATGTTATCGTAAGCAAATGCTTATGATAGAAAGGAAACAATATTATGAGAACCAAAGATAAAGAGTTAATGAATAAGATGCTTAATTACATTAACGACAACTTTGAAAAGACAGGCAGAACTCCGACTTATAGAGAAATAGCAAAAGAGTTTTCTATTACAAGTGGTTGTGTCAGCAACTATATTAAAGAAATGGCTGAAAAGAATATGTTAAAAAATTCTTCTGGTAGCCGTGGTATAAGAACTCTTAAAATGCAAAAATCAAACAATGCTATTAAAAAATTAGGAGTTGTCGGATCTATTGCTTGTGGAAGTCCTATGTTTGCAGAAGAAAACATAGAAACCTACATATCTTTTCCTAGAGCATTATTAGGCAATGGTGAGTTTTTTATTCTACGAGCAAATGGCGAAAGTATGATAGATGCTGGTATTGATGATGGCGACCTTGTAATTATACGAAAGCAAGAAACTGCAGAAGAAGGCGACATTGTTGTTGCTCTTATAAATGATGAGGCAACCTTAAAAAGATTTTATCGTGATAAGAAAAGAAGAAAAATAAGGTTGCACCCAGAAAATGCAAAGCTTGAAGATATGTATTTTGATAATATCGCAATTCAAGGTGTTGCAATTAAGGTCATTAAGGACCTATAAACTTGATAATAATATAGAATTTGCCCCGAATTTTATGTTGTTATATATATTCACATAAGTAATAGACTCGTTCATGTGGAATCCCAACCCTGTAATTAGTTTATTAAATCAAAACTTATGTGTTTGGGAATTTGGAGGTGTTTTACAAAAATGGAAAAACCTAAAAGAGTTAAGGTATGTTGCCCTGATTGTTCTAAATACTTTATGGCTACACCTAAAGAAGATGGCTCAATTAGTAAGCAATGTCCTAATTGTAAAGTTGTTGTTTTCATTAAAGAAAGAAATGGAAACGAAAAACTAATCAAATTAAAATATGTTAAATAATCAAAATCTAATGCGTTTATAAAGCAAAATTAAGGTTGGGTTGAAACATTATCAGTGGTAAGTCCTTATTCACTACTTTATAAATAAGATTCGTGGTATGTGTTCTTTGAAACACCTTGACGAATGTGGTTATCGAGAGAAATCACACAGTTGGGGTGTTTTTCTATACTTTTTTTTAGAAAGACATCTCAATATCTAATTCAAATCAAGGAGTTGTAATTAAGATGATAGAAATGGAAAAGATTAGAAATGATTTGAAAGATATTCGTTATTATGTATCTCGCAAGAAAGTTTTTGATGACAATTCTGATTTTGTTGGGGTTAACAATATCACTGAAAAACTAAAAATGTATAATGATGCTGTTTGTTCGGCTTCTCCAAGATTGTATGATATTTATGTTTCATTGTATTTGAATAATCAAACACAAGAGTCGTTATCTGAAATTTTGGGTTATTCGTTTCAAACAATATCAAGATTAAATGTTCAACTTTTAAATCATTTCTACAAAAAATTGAATGAAAATGTTGCTTAATAAAAATTTAGTTTTTGAAATTGCCTTTGCTTTGTGTGTGCCACCTTTGGTTAAATTGTCAAGGGAAACTGAATTATCCCTCGTAAAGCATAAGTCAGTTTCTTTATCCTTGACAATCTAACTTTTCAAAGGTGGCGAAAAGTTGGGTGCAAAGGCAATTTGCAAAATTAAATACTAAAAGGAGTTTAGAGTAAATGGAAAGTTGTGTAATATATGCTAGATTTAGTTCACACGGTCAAAATGAACAAAGTATTGAAGCACAAGTTCGTATTTGTAAAGAATTTGCAGAAAGTAAAGGTTTGAAAACTGTTAATATTTATAATGATAAAGCAAGAACAGGAACAAACGACTCTCGTCCAGAATTTCAAAAAATGATTACTGATGCTCAAAGTGGTGCTTTTAAATATATCATTGTATATATGTTTGATAGATTTGCGAGAAACCGTAGAGATAGCATTATGTATAAAGAAATGCTTAAAGAAAAATACGGCATAAAGGTTTTATCAGCACTTGAACCTATTGCAGAAGATGAAGGTGGCGAATTTTATGAAATGTTTTTGGACTGGAACGCAGAAAAATATAGCAAACGACTTTCAAAACGTGTTAAAGATGGGCTTGATACAAGCGTAGCAAATGGAACTTTTTGTGGTGGCTATTTAATATATGGCTATAAAATTGATTATGAACCTATTGCTGGCAAAGTTGGTAAATTTATAAAAAGAGTTGTAATCAATGAAGAAGAAGCCGAAGTTGTTAAATTTGTTTTTGAACAATATGACAAAGGTATTCCTAAATTAGAAATAGCACAGGCACTAAATGAAAAAGGATTAAGATATAAAGGTAAACCTTTTAAAGGAAGAACTTTTGATAAATATCTTGTAAATAAAAAATACACTGGTGAATTTGAATTTGGTGGAAGACATTGTGATAATATGTATCCTCAAATTGTTTCAAAAGAATTATTTGACAGAGTTCAAAAGAGATTAAATAAAAATAAATACTTCTTGGGTGGCGTTAATAAAGCTAAAATTGAATATTTATTAACAGGCAAACTATTTTGTGGGCATTGTGGAACAGAAATGGTTTCAGATGGTGGTGTTAGTAAAACTGGTGCTACTCATTACTATTATGCTTGCAAGAAAAAGAAAAAATCTCAATGTGATAAACGCAGAGAAAACAAAGATAAGTTGGAACTTTATGTTGTATCTTGTGTGCGTAATTTTCTTTCAGACAAGAAAAATGCAGAAGTTGCAACAGATGACGTTTTGGCTTATTATGAAAAAAGAACTGACACAAGTGTATTGAAATCAGTTCAAACAAAAATTTCTAATGCTAAAAAGGAAATTGAAGAACTTGCAGATTCTTTTGTAAAAGCAAAAAACAAACTTTTACAAGATACCATTGAAAAGAAAATGGAAGAATATGAAATATTGCTTAATGATTTAATGTATCAAGAAGCTCAACTTGAATTAGAGCGTGGATACAAGATAACAAGAAAAGACATACTTGAATTTGTCGCAGAAATATTAAAGGGCGACGTAAATGATAAAGATTATCAAAAAAAGCTTATTGACAATCTTGTTAGTCAAGTTTATGTCAGTGATGATGATACGGTTGTATATTTATATATAAAAGGTGGAAACACTATTGATTTGCGTGATATAGATGATACAAAAGAAGCTATAAAAATGGCTAATTCTGTTAGAATGCAATCACCACCGTCCCGCCAAGAGAGATTGCGTTCGAACACCAATGTAAAATAAATTTTCACCGATGGTGTTACGGGCGCAATTTTTTATAACTAACAATTCAATCAATAAAACACAAAAGGAAGAAGGATGTCTTCTTCCTTTTTCCTTGACAATTAAAGGCCATTATGTTAATATTCATTTTAATATGTTGGAGGCAATATTATGGGAAAATGTAATTTTAGAGTTTCGGTAAATTTAATTTTACAAAATAATGGAAAAATTTGTTTGATGCGTAGATTTAATACTGGTTGGAATGACGGAATGTATGCCTTAATGGGTGGACATGTTGAAGACGGCGAAAATCCTATAAGTGCAATTATTCGAGAAGCTTTAGAAGAATTAGGGATTGTTATCTCTGAAGATGATATTAACCATGTTTTTACAATGGCTGTAAATCCTGACCACATTTATCTTTATTTTGCCTGCGAAAACTATAAAGGAATAATAACTAATAAAGAACCAGATCAATGTGACGATGTAAGATTTTTTGATATTAATAGTATTCCTGAAAATATTATTGAAGCAGATAAAAAAGCATTAAATATTATTTTTGGCAATAACAAATCTAAATATGAAGAATTCGGTTATAGTAAGTAGTGTCTACTTGCTTTCAACAAATCAATAAAACTCACGGGAAGAAGTGAAAAACTTATTCTCTTTTTGTATCAAAGATATACTATTTTAAGAAATGTATGTTATAATAGAAACATAGGAGTTAATATGGTTGATGAACTTTTACAATTTGCTCAAAAAGCATTAATAATAAAAGATAGAAAACTTTTACTTATAAAAAAATCTGCAAAAGATATTAATTCTCCAAATCAATGGGAAGTTCCAGGCGGAAGAAAACAAGTTGGAGAAAATCTTGAACAACATATCATTCGAGAAGTAAAAGAAGAAGTTGGTTTAGAAATATTACCAAAAGAAATATTTGATATGTGGGAATTTTCAATTCCCGTCAACAATGAGAAAACTACAGTTGTCGCTGTTGCAAGATTTTGCGAACTCACAAATGATACCATTGTTATTACAGAAGATGTGATTGATAACTATAAATGGGTAGACATAGATGCAGCTCTATTGGATTACAATTTAATACCAGGAATTAGAAAAACAATTGAAAAATTAGTAAATAAATTTTCAAAATAATTTAGAATGCCATTACTACTTCTCCGCCAAGCTATAACAATCCGAACACTTATGTTCGGGTTGTTCTTTTTTTTGCTGAAACTAAAGTTTCTCGCTAAAAATCTGGTTGTTCACTTAACTTTAATTATGTGCCTTTATCATCACTAATATTTAAGTAGATATGGCACTCATCATCAAACAAAACAACACGATTAACAAACATATCAATTAGTCTTTGTTTTTTAGCATTATAACAATGTCTTTAATTTTCTTACCAGCTAAATATTCATTAAACATAAGTCTGACAATATTTGCCTGTATTTCGTTAATTCTTAATTTAAGATTTCAACATTATACCCATATAAATTCTCCCTATAAAATTGAAATGAAAGTTATTTTCTTTGCTAATTCTTCTAGTGTATTGGAAGTTTCAATAGCAAACTTTACTATTTCTTTTTGTTGTTTTGTTGCATTTTGTTGTAAATCCCCAAAATGTTTTAATAATTCTTTTGTTTCTTTGCTTAACATAATTTCTCCTTTGTTTCCCCAATATTAACATAAAACAAAAGAAAAATCAGCCCCTTTGACAAAATTTTCAAGAATAGGTATTGAAAATATTTTTGATATGTGCTAATATAAAATTGTTTAAGGAGTTTTTATGGAAGTAAAAGAAGAATTTTTTGACAAAGCATTAAGTGGTAAAGGTTTTAAGAATGACCTAATAAAACCGATTGAAGAAAGTGCTGATGCTCTTGAAAAACAACTCAAATTAATTATTGATGGAATTTTCTTGGGGAAATCAGAATCGTCTTTATGTTGGTCAAAAGAACAAAAAGAAGACTTGCTAGAGATTATGAATGATTTTGGTAGAGCTAGAATGGCAATTTTAAGAGCAAAAGGACATATCGTTGAGTTTAGGGCAAATGTCGCTGCAGATGCTCGCGAACAATTTGCAGAAGATTGGGAACACGGAATTAATTAAATAGTAAAGGTTTTTAACACTTAAACAAAGTAAAAGTTTGGGTGTTTTTTATTGCTTAAATAGAAAAATCAACATAAATCTTGTTTAAATTATAGTAAGCAGGATAAGGAGTGGACTCAAAATGACCAATTCTTTCTCAAAAAGCCCTATAAAATAAGGCATTTTTGAGATTCGCTTTGAAAAAGCTAAAGAATCTATTTTGCTCCACTCCACTTTGCTAGACCAAGTGTGAAACCCACTTGTCTTTCTTTGTCGAATGCGACACATAATTTAAACAATATGATATAATAAAAAAGACTTCAAAAACGGTGCTAGAAGTCAACGGATTAAAGTCAATATATTGCAAGCATAGATTTCATTTATACAAGATGAACTATGAGTAATGTAATTGACAAACAATGTTTTATTGATTGTGAAGATATACCAGAAAACACAGCCACTTTCAACCTTAATACTAAAGTATTAAGGCAAGGCAAAACAAAATTAAGTCAAAAACAAATAAAGCGAGTTGCCTTTATTCTTGCAACCGACTTAAAGAACTTCGCCGAAACAAATGGAAACTTTTCTAACCTATCAGCAAATGCCATCTACACTCATTTGCAATCCAATCAATAAAACATAAAAGGAAGAAGTCTAAGCTTCTTCCTTTTTATCTAATCCTAAAAACTTTTGATAATCTGTTTTCTTTATGTTTAAATTCCACCTTTCATTTATAAAATGAATTATTTTAACTCCTCTATTTAATATTGTCTTAGGTGTCCATTCACTTTCAGTAGAAACTTCCATTTCAGAATAACTTCCAAATTTGTATCCTAAATTATTATCTTTATTACAACATTTTTCATTAAATGGTTTATTTGCCAACTTTTCATTTTTAGCTTGTGACAACATAAGTAAATTACCTAATGAGTTGCGATATTTTGAATTTCCGCGACCATGCTTAAATCTAGATTTCCAATAATCACAAGTAGGAGATTTAGGATAAATATGTTCTATAGAATTAAATACCTCTTTTGCAGAATTAAAGTCTGGAATTTTTTGTGTTTTATTTTTACTGTCTCGCTGTAGCTTCTTTTCATATTCCCATAGAATATAAGGTGTTGCTCTCTTATTATAGAATCCTCCACGATTATAGAAATTAATCATTTTTTGCATGGCAGTTTGATTTGAAGTAATTAAAGATAAGTAAGTGTCTATTTTATTTATTACTTCTTCAAATGATATATCATTAATTTGATATCTATAAAACAATTCTTCCATTGTTATTTTTTCTTTTTCACTATAAAATACCTCGTATGGATAAAAATTTTTAATAAACATATATCTTTCAATTGTTTTTAAAAATTTCTTTATATTATTTGAATTCTCTCTACTAATTGCAGTATAAATCAAAAGTTTTGTATATGATGTCCTATAATAATCTGAACTATAATGATTATCATCATTTTGTAATAAAAAGTTTATTTTTTTAAGAAACTCATTAATTTCTTCATTATAGTCAGAAAGATTAGGGTTGTGAATATTAGACCATATTCGAATACATTTATTAAAGTCTTCAAGGTAATCAAACATCATTTTTATTTGAAGCTCATTAGACTCAACTTTCTCTGGAATGAAATATCTATTTAATAAATAGTTGCCGGATTCAAACTCATAATATTCAAACATATATCTTCTATCTTCTCTTGTTTTATATTTTTCAAATAATTCCTTTGAAAAATATAAATGAAAATGCGCATCCAAAAACTCATCATCTTTTAATGGATTATCTTTATTTAATCCTAAATAGTGATAAATATTCTTCCAACAAGTATTTATTTTTTCTCTTAGTCTTTGAATTTCACTACTATCATTTGAAAACAAACTACTAATATATATCAACCTATTTTTAAGAAGTTCAAGTCTTGTCAATCTTTTGCCTCTATTATTCATAGTTTCAAATGATACATAAACATCAATATCTTCGGAAATTTCATAAGTATTAAATAAAAAATGCTGTGTTATCTTTGTATAAATATTTTCCAACTCATCAATACTTAACCCTTGTAGCTTAGATAAAAAGAATTGTTTTGCATTGAATAAATTGTTATTATATATAGTGTTTTCCTCAGCAGCAACAATATCCGATTGATTAAATATTTTACTAACCAGAAAAGAATAACTAGGATTATCTTTTTCATAACAAAACAAAAATGTCTTGTTTGAGGTTTCATCTTTTTCCTCAAATAAAAATCTTTCAATAATTTTATCTATACTTGTGAAGTTTAATTTTTCAACACCTTTGCTAATCATGGTCTCGACAATTGAAGCAATTAAAATAATACTAGTGGTAAGTCTTTGTTGTCCATCAACGATATAAAAAGGATTATATCTTTTAGAATTTATTATCCATAAATCATCTAACCATGTGTTAAATTTGTTAGAATTTACTTGCTCCAACGTTAAAACACCTACATAATGATTTCTTCCTTGTTTTAATCTCATTAAATCGTTCCAAAACTCTTCTATCTCTTTATTTGTCCAAGCATATCCTCTTTGAAAATCAGGTATACGATATAGATTTTCAGAAAATAATTTAGATATTGATTTTAATTGTTCGTTCATAAAGGCTCCTTTGTATATAAGTCAATTATAATACAAAATTCCAAAAAAATCAATTTATCGACAAAGTTAATCTAATCCACCTAGCACCAATGTAAATTTTGGTGTTAGGATTGGATAGCGGTCTTCCCGCCAAGAGCAACCGCATTCTAACAGTATTGTTGGAGTGCGATTTTTCTATTTCTGCATTAAAGGTGTTGCTGGCTTTGTTGTAGATAGATAAATCGCTATAATACTTAAAGAAATTGAAAATATTTTTTCAATATGATATAGTATTGTAAGGTTTTATTTAAGCAGGTAATTATGGTTGATAAGAAAGAAAAGAAATTTTTAATAGATAACCCAACACTAATGGCTGAATGGAATTGGGAAAAGAATGACGGATTAGGTTTAAACCCTGAAATACTCACTCTTGGTAGTGGCAAAAAAGTATGGTGGAAATGCTCAAAAGGACACAAGTGGCAAGCAAGAATTGCCGATAGAAATAAAGGTAGAGGATGTCCTTATTGTTCAGGTCGCAAAAAAAAGTAAAATAATGATTACTAATTACAAAACATAAAATTTTCGATAAAAAATCAAAAAATAACAAAGGAGAAAAAGTGAATTAAAGTTCACATAAGAAGATTATGAAAGAAAATCGAAATGGAGTCATAATATGTATTATAATTGTGTTATTTAGTTTAGTGTTGTCTATTGTTGTTTCTAAATGCAGTTGGTTTTTTAATTTTTCTTTTGCAATAATGGGGAGCGCATTATTGTCTTTTGTAATATGTCTTATTAATTATATTACTTTTCGTAAAAAACTAATTGAAGAATTAGTGAATGGATTATATATATTTAATAATGACACATATACACAGTTATTCTTATTTAATGAAAAGAAAGATGTTGGAAGTTTAGCAATGGCAATAGGTGTTGCGAGTGCTTATTTAACTAATCTATCTTATCTTGCATACAGCATTCAAGCGGGACTCTTTTGCTTTGAGAGAAAAAAACGAAGAATAACCAAAGAAATTATAAAAATAATTGAGAATGAAACTCATGTTAGAATTTATTCTATTGGACAATTTTTACAAAATGAAAATAAAAAAGCACAAGAAGAAAAAAAATATATATACAAACAAATTGAAAATATTCTTAAAGATGAAAAAGTGTATAATTTAGCATATGATTTAGCTAAAAGTGTTAAATCTGTAGTAAAAAAAACAGAAGAAGCATTTAACGTGCCAAAAGAAAAAATTAAAGATTTAATGTGTGTGTTTGTGGAAAAAGAAATATTAAAAATGAAGATTGAAGAAAAGCCTAACGATATAAATGTGGATAAAAACAATTAAAATATTTACAAAAAAGCATGTAATATGTTTAAAAATTAAAAAAATATTCGAGCAAACTTAAAATTTGTTAGAATACTATCACCACCGTTCCGCCAAGTGAAGTCGCGTTTGAACACTCGGTCAAATGCGACTTTTTATATTGAAATTATCGATTATGTTTTTGCAAAAGGAAATGCTTGGATTGTGGTTAATTATCATAAATAAACAATAAAAAAGTAGTACAAATTATAAATTATATGATATAATAAATTTATAGGAGTAATTATTATGTTAAATATACAACAAATAAAAAATATTCAAACTGCGGAAAAAGTGATATTTACAACTTCAGACAAAAATTATCAGCCAAGAAGTATTTGGGTGATTCCAAGTAGGATTGAAAAAGACAGAATTATTTTGTCTAATATTCAAATGAATAGAACTTTTGAGAATATAAAACAAAATTCCAAATGTTTTATAAATGTACTATTGCCAGAGCAAGACGATTTGCAATACAAAATAGAAGGTGTTGCTGAAATTTTTGATAAAGGCGAATTATTTAAAGAAATTAAAAACTTTGAAGAATCTGAAAATCTACCACCAGAATTAAAAGTTAATTCTATAATTGTGATTGATTTAATTTCTTTTGAACAAACTAATGGTTAATCTTGTACAAACGCAATTACTCTTTCTCCGTCAAGTGAAGTCGCATTCTAACACTATTGTTGGGGTGCGATTTTTAATTTCTGTATTAAAGGTGTTGTTGGATTGCTTGTGAAAAGTTAAAGTAATTAAAAAATTAATACAAATTTAAAGACAATATGAAAAATATATTGAGGTGAGTATATATTAGAAAAACAAATAGCAAAAGATAGGCTTAGTGAATTGCAACCATATTATTTGAGATTATATAAAGAATAATATAAGTTAATATCATTTTTGTTGTAAAGTTTGTTAAAAATATTATATAATTTAGTATGAGAAATTTTGAAGATATAACATTTCATGGGATTTTTAGAAATTATCAGCAACGTGTGTTGGATAATAGTACCCAATATTTAAAAAACAATAAGATACATATAGTGGCAGCACCAGGCAGTGGTAAAACAATTTTGGGATTAGAACTTATTAGGAGGTTAAATGCACCATGCCTAGTTCTTTCTCCTACTAATACAATAAAGTATCAGTGGGGTGACAGGTTTGAGGAGATGTTTTTGACAGATACTCAAAAGGTGGAAGACTATGTCTCATTTGATTTGTTAAATGTGAGTTTAATTACGTCAATTACTTATCAAGCTCTTCATTCTGCAATCGAAAATGTTGCGCAGATTGATGATGATGGTTATTATATTGATTATTCTGATATTGATATGTTTGATATTATTAAGAAATATGGAATAAAGACAATATGTGTAGACGAGGCTCACCATTTACAAAACGAATGGCAAAAAGCATTAGATATCTTTATGAATGGTTTAGATAAAGATGTCAAAGTTGTCGCATTGACAGCAACTCCACCATATGATGCTACACCTGTAGAATGGGATAGGTATATAAAAACATGTGGTGAGATAGATGAAGAAATATTTGTAACAGAACTAGTAAAGCAAAAGAATTTATGTCCTCATCAGGATTATATATATTTAAATTATCCATTATTGGAAGAAAGCCTAGTAATTAAGCAATTTAAAGAAAATGTCGCAAAATTTTTTGAGACTGTAAAAACGGAAAAATTGCTAAATTCGGTGGAAAATAAGATTATATATACATACAATCATAATAGTGAACGAATATATAAAAATATTAGTAAATACACAAATGTGTTTCATTTGCTTAAAAAATTACAAGCTTTATCTCAAGAAGGATTTGTAAAAAGTATCTTAAAAATAGATAAAACAGACTCCAATCTAAATAATTATGAAGCGGCTTTGAATTTTATTTTAAAACAAGAGAGTTTGCTTGTTAAATCAAAACGAGACAAATTAGAAGAATTATTAAAAAAACATGGTTTAATTGAGAAAAATAAAGTTGTGTTAGTAAGTAATTCTAAAATCGAGAAAAATCTAATTTTGTCTATGGGTAAAATAGAGAGTATTATCAACATAACCAAGTGCGAATTGTCTAATTTAAAAGACAATCTAAGAATGCTTATTTTAACAGATTATATAAGAAAAAAAGATATTACTAAAATTGGCACAGGTGAATCTTTTGAAGATATAAGTATAGTAAGCATCTTTGAGAATATACGTAGAGCAGTGCCAGATATTAAACTAGGTGCTGTGAGTGGTTCATTAATAATTCTGCCAAGCAACTTGAAAAAATCTGTAAAAGAAATATTGGGCGAAGATGCGGAAAAGTTAATAACAAACCCACTAAAAGATACAGGATATAGTGAGTATGAATTTAATATAAGTAATAAAGAAAAAATAGCGGTTATTGGTAGAATCTTTGAAGAAGGCTTAATAAATGCAATAGTTGGGACAAAGTCTTTGCTAGGGGAAGGGTGGGATTCACCTTGTATAAATACTCTGATTATGGCTAGTTTTGTTGGTAGTTTCATGCTATCTAATCAAATGAGAGGAAGAGCAATCAGGGTATACAAACGGGATAAAAATAAAACAGCGAATATTTGGCATCTTGTGACACTTGAATCGGAAGATGTTAAGACAAATAAAGCCCTTGATTGTACAGAAGAAACTTCATCAGATTACAAAACGCTTAAAAGACGATTTAATTGTTTTGTGGGACCAAATTATGAAAGTAATGAAATAGAGAGTGGGATAGATAGAATTTCTATTCTTCAAAAAAATTACACTCCAGAAAGTGTTAAAGCAATAAATGAAAAAATGGAAAGTTTGGCAAAGGATAGAGATTTGCTGCCTGAAAAATGGAAAATGGCAAATGATGGAGTTATGTATATGCAGGACATTATTCCAACTTCTCTAATTCCTAAAAAGTTAGCAGTTGTCCATGCTATTTTTCCAACTTCATTACTTGCTATACTTTTTGTTTTGTCAATGTTTGTGTTGCCATGTGCTACAACAGTACTTGTTTCTAAAATATTGTGGTATGTGTTTGGTTGCATTGTCTTAATACCATTGATTTATAATGTAGTTAAGATTATACGTTTGAGTTCATCAAAATTATTTGTAAAGCACATAGCTTCCGCAATTAGAGACGGCTTAATTGAAAATAAGTCAATTTCTAAAAATAATTCAATTGTGGTTAAGGTTTGTCGTAAGAAAAAAGTAGTCAATTTACATATGATATCTAACAATATTAGAGAGCAAAAAATATTTTTAGGTTGTGTTAATGAATTCTTTTCGCCAATAGATGATCCAAGGTATCTAATTGTTAGAACGGTTTTGGGTATTGATTTGTATAAATATTCGTTTAATGTGCCGGCTATGCTGGCTACAAAAAAGAAGAAAGCAATCAATGCTGTTTGTAAATTTACGATACTTGATCCTTTCAGGTTAGTGTTTGTGCCCAAAAGTCAAAAAACATTGTTTATGTGTATGAGATACAACTACAAGAAACAAGATGCAATTGTGCAGAAACAAGTAAATTTGAATAATTGATAATAGTTCAGGTGAGTATATGAATAGTTGTCCATTTTGTGAATCAGATAAGCACGATAAATACTATTATAGAAGAAACAAATAACTTTATTATAACTCCGACAAAAGGTTCACTTGTTGTAGGATATTTGCTAATCATTCCTAAGAAACATATTACATCTATGAATGAGTTGGATAATATGCAAAAATCAGAATTGAAAGAGTTGATAAACAAGTACAGGTTGTTATTCTATAATATTTTTGGCAGGTATCCAATATTTTTTGAACATGGCACAAGTATAAATGATATTAATAATAGTGCTAGCAGTATTACGCATGCGCATTTACATATAGTAAATCATAATTTTAAAAATGAGAAAAATATTCTTCGTGATATGTTTTTTAATAATGTTAACGAGACAAAATTTTTTGAGAATAATCAAAAATCTTATATATCATATATATCGCCCAATCTAGATTATTACATTACATATAATTACGAGGCAAAGTCTCAACAAATGAGGTTGTATGTGGCAGAAGATTTGAATATTTCTGATCAGTACGATTGGAAATCTGCTAATTTTAATGAGAATATTATTAATACAATTAAGTTATTAAAACAATAATTAGAAGAAGATATATTTCTTCTTCTTTTTTTTTCTAAAAACCGTTGACTAAAATATCTTTTTGTTGTATTATTGTATTAGTCAAGTAATACAGTATATATGAGAGGTAAGTATATGCCCATTAAATTTACAAACGACAAACCTATATTTTTACAAGTCGCGGAAATAATAAAAAGTGATATTGTTAGTGGTAATCTTCAAGCGAATGCGAAATTGCCATCAGTAAGAGAGTTTGCACTGATTTATTCAATCAATCCCAATACAGTACAAAAGGCATTGCAAATTCTAGAAGACGATGGATTGATTGTAACTGATAGAACGAATGGTAAGTATGTATCAGATAGTCTTAAGCAAATAGAAAAAGAAAAAAAGAAAACAATAACAATTGAAGTGGAAATGTTTCTTAATAAAATGAGTTCGCTTGGGCTTGATATAGAAGAAGTTAAAGAAATAATCAATAAAGTAGGTAAGTAGTATGAGTGTTATATTAGAATACAAATCAGTAAATAAAAGTTTTGGAGAAAAAGAAATATTAAAGGATATTAATCTAAAGATAGAGTCAAACAGAATTGTGGGCTTGCTTGGTAAGAATGGGAGTGGTAAATCTACTTTGTTCAAATTAGCTAACGATTTGCTTACAATAACTAGTGGCGAGGTTTTAATAGATGGAAAGCCAGTATCAGAAGAGACTAAAAAAATTGTTTCGTATTTGCCAGAAAGACCATATCTTGATACTAGTTTAAAAGTAAGTGATGCTATTCAACTTTTTGAAGAATTTTATGAAGATTTTGATAAACAAAAAGCAGAAATGTTGCTAGTTGATCTCGATCTAGATAAAGAAATGCGACTTTCAAAAATGAGTAAAGGTATGAAAGAAAAAGTGCAGTTGGTACTTGTAATGAGCAGAAAAGCGAAAATATATATATTAGACGAACCGTTGGGCGGTGTCGATCCAGCCAGTCGAGATTATATATTGCAAACAATACTTAAAAATTTTGATGAAGATGCGACCTTGTTTATTTCAACTCATATGATTGCAGATATAGAAAAAATATTAGATGAGGTTGTGTTTATAGATAATGGACAGATAATTTTGCATGAAGATGCCGATGAACTTAGAAAAAAAGAAAAAGGTTCAATAGATGAAATATTTAGGAGAAAGTTCTATGTTGGGTAAGTTATTAAAAAATGATTTAAAAAAGAATATGAAATTACTTCTTGTTTTAGCTTTAGCAACTTTGACAATTGCTGCAATTACCAGAGGTTGCAAAGAATTGGGAGAAGATATTGCTTTTTTTAGAATTTTGGGGATTATATTTGACTCAGTGTATTATGCATTGGCAGTGAATGTAATTCTACAAGCATTTTTGAGAAATTTCTTAAATTTTAAAAAATCCTTTTATAGCGATGAGGCGTATTTAACTCATACTTTGCCTGTTACAAAAAATCAATTAATTAATTCCAAATATATAACTGCAATTATAGAAATATCATTAAGTTTTGTATGTGTGATTATATCCTTGCTTATAATGTTTGGTTCTCCAACAATGTTTGAAACATTACGATTATTGCTTTCTACAACTATTATTGGTGATTTTTCTACTATTTTGGTACTTTCATTAGTTATCTTATTGGTTATTATAGAATTTTTAATGTTTATATCCATTATATTTTTTTCAATAGTAATAGGTTATAGAGCTAAAGAAAAAAAGGTTTTAAAGTCGTTTTTGCTTACTGCAGGAATGGCATTTGCTGCTTTTATGATACTAGCTATTATTATGATAATTATATTGTTGATTAATAAGATATCTTTAACAAGTACTTCTCTAATACTATCATCTTCTGTTTTGATGAGCTTGATAATAGCTGGCATTATTGTGTATTCTGCAGTAAATATATTGTTTTATTTCCTTACCCAAAGAGCATTCAGTAAGGGTGTAAATGTTGATTAATGTTTAGTTTAATATATTAAAGTGTAGCAATAATAATTTTTTCTGTTTTACAATTATGTAAAAAGATAAAATGTTATTGCTTTTTTGTTAGATTTTTTACAAAAAAAGTTATATACTTAAGCTAGAAATTATCTAGCAAGGAGTGATTATGAAATACACACCAATGATAAATAAAGCATTAAGGCTTTGCTTTGATGCACACATTAATCAGGTGGATAAGTCTGGAGTGCCTTATGTGTTTCATCCAATTCATTTAGCAGAACAGATGGACGATGAGATTTCTATTATTTGTGCTTTATTGCATGATGTTGTAGAAGATACTAAGTATACTTTTGAGGATATCAGAAATTTAGGTTTTTCAGAAGATGTAATAGATATTTTAAAGTTATTAACTCACGATAAAGATACTCCATACCTTGAATATGTAAAGCAAATAACAACTAATAAAATTGCCTTAAAAATAAAATTGGCGGATATTAAACATAATAGTGATTTAACAAGGTTAGAAGAAGTTAATGATCAAATCCTTGATAAAATAAAAGTGTACAAGCAAGCTTTGGATATATTAACAAATAGTAATTAAGAGGTGGGTTACAAATGAAATACGATATACATGAATTCAATTCAATATTTTGGGATATTGTAAGAAAGTACGATATTAGTGATAATAATATTTTAAGAAAAATTATTCATTCATACGATGTTGCAAAAATTTGTTATACGACAGCATGTAAAAGGAAGTTAAACAAAGACGAAAGATATTTTTGTTATGTTTTGGGACTTTTTCATGATGTGGGAAGGTTTGAGCAATGGAAGCTTTATGGCACATATGAAGACGCAAAAAGTATAGACCATGGCAAATTATCCGCAGATATTGTCAAAAACATGAATTCGCAAGAGTTGTTTGGCATGACTGACGAAGAAGTTCAGTTGCTTGCGGATAGTATTAATTATCACACAAAGCCATATCTTGGAAATGATGATAAGGTAAAATATTTTAACCAGATTATTAATAACGCAGATGCTTACTCTAATGTGGTAGAAAGTGCAAACGGTATGCATAGAATATCGTCGGATATAGAAGGATACAACGAAGAATTGTTAAGAGCATTTAAAGAGAGAGAATTGCTTGTAAAATATCCACCGCTAACCAAATTGGATAAAGCTATAAAATCTACAGCCTGTGTGTATTATATAAATGATCAAAGTATTAGAGAAGAAATTATCAGAAATAATTATCTAGATATGATATACGAAAATTTTTCAAGTGGGCTAAGTGAGTCAGAGTCTAATATGTATAATGAACTAATAGAAGATTTGAAATCAACTTATTTAGAAAAATAATTTAAAAGAAAATAACAATATCGGTTTTATAAAATTTAATTATATGATAGTATAATTGTATATATCAAAAGGAGAAAAATTATGCAACAAAGATTTTTTAAATGTAAACATTGTGGACA
Organism: Clostridia bacterium; assembly: GCA_017399265.1. Taxonomy (GTDB): domain Bacteria; phylum Bacillota; class Clostridia; order Christensenellales; family UBA1242; genus UBA11490. The sequence continues at coordinate 120,087 of JAFQDL010000015.1, read as the reverse complement.
AATTATAGCTAAGGTGTATGATACTAATGTGCCTGTTATTTGCTGCGGAGACGTCATGGAAGAATTGGTGGCTGGCGTTGTGGAAGCATCAAAAGAAAAACACATACCTACATACAAGTTAGATGGAAACAAAGTCATTGTTAACGTGGGATCAGTTGAGCACCCAATGACTAAAGAGCATTATATAGAATGGATATCTTTACAAACCAAAGAGGGTAACCAAAGAAAAGTGCTATCACCAGAAGCAAAACCAGAAGTAGTATTTTATATTGCAAAAGGGGATACTATTGAGGCTGTGTATGCATATTGCAATCTTCATGGCCTTTGGAGAGGTTAAAAAAAACTAGCAAAATTTGCTAGTTTTTTTATAAAAATGTTTTAAGTGAGTCGACGAACTCTTCTTCGTGTTGAATTATTCTTTCTACTATAGCTTTCAATTCTGCGTCATTTGTTGGATATTCGCTTAAGGCTTTTGTCGTGTCTGTTATACCCATTGTTGTGCCTTGTATCAGCATCTCTGCAAATTTAGGTGTGTCATTATTCATCATGGTTTTCATTTTTATAGCCATGAAAGACATGCCTTTTTGCATAAAATTAATATCTTTTAGTTCGTGATTGAATTTGTCTGCCAAGTTTTCTAGAGCGGTTACTCCATCTAGGTAGAATTTATTTTGCTTTCTTAGTAGTTCTTCTAGTTTTGGGTTTTCAATTTTTTCAATTAAGCAATCTATTGCATAACTGCCCATACGTACATTTTCATAAGATTTGTCTAATAGTTGTTGGTCATTTGTTTTTTCTTCCATAATATACTCCTTTTTAGATATTTTGTGAAAATTTTTGTTTTATATGCAAAAAAAAGAGATAAGTATCTGTCTTATCTCTTTAAATTTTTAATTCACACTTTCTTGAGGGTTGTTTCTTTGTTTACTTATTCTATCTTTTATTTTGTATATTAGTTGAATTACACCAAATATTGCAAAACAAATTAAATTAAATACTACATAAACAATTATTTGCATCAATGGATAGAAAGTGAATATCCCAATTCTAAAATTAAAATCAAATAATTTGCCCATAAATGGTATTAGGTCAGCTGCTGTTGCTTGGTCAAACATGAAAAGGTAATTTGCATAATAGAAACTATTGTCTGTTGCTAGTGCAATACCATTGAATACTGTACCTAAAACAAACACACATACATAATAGATTAAGAAGCCAAAGAAGAAATGCTTTAATGACTTTTTATCTAGTCGAGGGAATATGCCTAATAGCAGGCTTAATACAGGTACAACTAATACATTTGTATGTTCTAGTATAAAATGCATGTTGTATAGATAAAACAAGCCTTCTCCATCTAGGTCTGGAACTGCAAGTGCTAAGATTACGCCAACGACATTAACAATTACAGTAAAGTCAAAAATCTTTTTAGATTTTGTGATTAGTGCAACAAGTATTAAATAAGAACCAATGTTGCAAAGTTGGAACGGCAATCGCTCGATATTTAGGCTAATTGCCCCAAACATTTGATTATATTGCATTAGCAAGCTTAAGCTAAGAATAAATAACATTATCATTTTCAAATCTGTACTTTTCTTTCGGAATATAAAGTACAAAGAAATTATTTCAACAACAACTAAGGCAAGCCAAATAAAGTGTGGTAATGTCCATGCTTCAAATATCAAATCTGTATAACCAAATAAGTGTTGTGGAATGTAAATTGGAATACAAGAGATAAGGGTAATTAATAATATTCCGACTGTTAATAAAATTTCTTTCCAATTTTTTATATTAATAACATGTTTTTCTTGAATGGCAAGGGTGATTGGTATAAGTAGTTCAAGTCCCCAAATTATTCCGATATATGTACTTCTTAAAATTGGATTTAATAAGAATTCTTTAAACCCATCGCTAAGCACGGATATAGAATTTAGACCTCTTCCAATGCTTGATGTAAACATTTCTAAAAATTGTGGATAGAATATGATTTGTAAAATAGTGATAATTGTACAAAAATAAACTGCAATATTTCTAATTATTCTATTTTTGTAGAATACTGCAAGTGGTAGCATAATAAATGCTAGACAACTAAACCATTTTAACATTGCAATACCTACACTTATTGGTGAAGATAGTGTTTCTTCATAAGAATAACTTAATAGCATTGCATCTGGTAGAAGAATGCTTAACAATGATAAAGCACAGTATGTTATAACAGAAATCTTTAAAATTTTTGCAATGATTTTGTTAAACTTTTCTTTATCTATTCTTTTAGAAAATTTGCAAATTATAAAAGCAGTTAGTATTGCAACTATCACTAAACTGAAAAATAAATAAAACATAATTTTATATCTCCTTTGTGAAATTTATCTCATAAAACCCCTCATAATTTTGTGAGCTATACTTATTTTAGCACTTAAGAATTGATTATTCAAATTGATTTAGTAAAAAATAAAAATCTCTCTTTTAATTGAAATAAAAAACCTAATTTGGGTTATAGATGTGTTCTTGCCTATCGGAGCGTAGCACGACTCTTGTGTCAAAATAAGCACACGCCTTAGTGCTATTTTGTTAAAATTGCTACTTAAGGTAGCAATATGTAAACAAAGGTTGTTTGAATTTCTATAAATTCATGTTATACTATGTGTGTCAAACAAGGAGGATTATATAATGACATTTGGTGAAAAATTAGCATCTTTAAGAAAACAGGCCAATTTAACACAAAGTGATTTGGCGGATAAATTAAATATATCAAGACAGGCAATTACAAAATGGGAGAATGGAACAGGTCTTCCAGATTTAGATAATATAAAAAAGTTATCATCTATCTTTAATACAAGTATAGATGAATTGTTGGATTATAAAACCGAAGAAATTAAATTAGAACTTGATGTCACAAAGGAAACTATCAATAGAGAAAATTCTAAATGGGGAAAGGTAAATGAATATATCTTAAATAAGTTTAAAAATGCAGATAGTATAGAAATGTTAAGCAGGGAAAAGAAATTAACATTTTGGCAACATGTCATTGATATTTTTATTACACCAGCTCCTGGTACATTAGAAATCGCAGATTTAATTGGAACAGGAATGGTATATTCTTTTCTAGTAAAAGAAAATAGCAACAATTATCTTGTATTAGTAAATAAAACAAAAATGTTAACTAAAAAATTAGAAAAAGATTTTGAAAAGAATATTGTAATTGACGGATATAAATATAGCAAGTTCAGAAACAATAAATTAAAACAATAATGTAAAAAGAAGACTAAAATTTTAGTCTTCTTTTTCACTAGTTTTAATAGCTTATTACCCTTGGGGTACTTTTTTATAGAATTTGGTTAATATGTTAGTTATTTCAAAATTATTTTTTAACTACAATCTTTATTGCATATACTTGTGGGGGATAACTCATCATGACCTGACCGCTATAAACAATTTCTATATTGTCATTGATTTTCAAATCGGACTTTGATAGTTTTTGGTTGTTGCTATCCAATATCTCGGTGTTTTCGTCAGCAATTATTAAATATGTCCCATAAGCATATTCGCCCTGAATGACCTCTATCTCGATTTTTTCGTCTAAATGGGTAACTAGCCCAAGCATTTTAAATTCTTTCACATCTTCTCCATTGGTACAGCCTATTAAGACTATGACCATCATTATTAAACTAACAAAATTAATTATTTTTCTCATAATGCATATAGTATGTAATATTTATTTTTTATTATTCTAATAAATCATAGATTTTAAGTCAAATTATTTAATATGCTATGTGTTATGTAAAAAAATGCTAATAGTTGCGTCTAAGTTTTTGCTTATACATTAATTTGGCTTGACTTTGGAATGCTAGAAATGTATAATACAAAAAATAATAGGGAGAAGAAAATGTCAAAAAAATACAAAATAGTAGTTGCTGTGATATCAAGTTTGTTAATACTTTTGATTATAGGGCTGGGTATTGGCTTAGTTTTGGTTGCTCAACAAGTTCAGATGTCTAATAATGTTACTATTAAGTACAGGACAGATAATGTAGAATGTGATATCGCTGCTTATGCTATACATTTTACAAAGGCAAGTCATGGAGGAGACATTACCGACTATGATTATGAAAATCTTGACGAGTTTGATAGTAATTTAGGCAATGTTGTGCAATTGATAGTTAGCGAAGATCCAATAGAAAAAGCAAATTATGCAATAGACCACATATTGCCGCATCATGGTGCTAATCAACCTGTGTATGAGATGGAACGAACATTTGATCATGTGGATTTAGTGCCTGTTGTAAATGGTAATACCACAAAATCATCTGAAGTATTTTATTATTTTGCAATTACTGCAAAGTCAAAGCCTTTAGTTGTAAGTCTTAGTTATGATGAGTCAGCAACAAAAGATAATATGGAAGTAGAATTTGGGTTCACACATGGCTTAGATGAGCCGATCCCTGCAGGTGCAACTTATGTGTATTGGTTTAAAATATATATCATAGATTTAGAAGCAGATGCTAATTTTTCTGGTGCTTTGATAATGGATATTTCTAATGCTGCATAACTAAAAACGATAACAGATAGTTATCGTTTTTTATTTTTCGCTTACTAATTGTGTTATACAGGAGTATAGCACTTTTTTGTTAAGCTGGACACAATCATGAACAAATATATTAGATGCCTCATATATATTTCTGCGAAATGAGATAAATCCCCATATGAAAATATTTGTAAAATAATGTGTAAAAAAAGCAAATTTTAGAACTTGTATTAATTTACTTGACAAGTCGGGGGGGGGGGTATATACTACCCACGAAACTAAACTATAGGAGGTAGAAAATGAAAAAGAAAATATTAAGTTTAGTATTAGCAATTTGCTTAATCGTGCCATGTGTATTTATGCTTACAGCATGTGGTGGCCTAAAGACAGGGGTTGAGTATAAATTAAAAGAAGTGTCTGTAGTATGGCCAAATGATGAGACTAAAGAGTTAGTGTTAGGAATGGCAGAAATGACAGAAGAGGAATTTAATGCAAATATAAGTGAGAGTATTGATAATGGTCTTTCATTTACATTTAACGAGGACGGAACAGTAAGTGCTACTCAAGGTGGTGAAACTGATGAAGAGGTTATGTATTATACTCTAGATGGTGACACTATTACTATTTATGATTCAGAAGAAAAAACTGAAGATGATATTGAAATGAGTTTAAAGGTTGATGGAAGTAAATTAATTATGGAGCAAACTATTGAACTTGGTGATACAATGTCATATGGTATGAAAGCAGTTTTCGAAAGATAATAAAAAATAACATACTAGAATTATCTAGTATGTTTTTTTTTGACTTTAATAAATTTTTTTAGTTATAAATTATTCGACAAGTTTTTTTAGATAAAGTATTATATACTTGTAAGTATTTTGTTAATTTTGTATTAAATATTAATTATCATTATTTAACAAAGTAAAAGGATTTTTCATATTATGCTATTGTAGCAAATTAGGAGGATAGTATATGTGTGGAATAGTAGGTTATATAGGCAAAAATGCTATAGATAAGCAGCTTGTGGAAAATTTGAAGCAGTTAGAGTATAGAGGATATGACTCTGCTGGTCTTTCGATACTATTAGGTGACGAAATCAAGACTATTAAGGCAGAAGGCAAGATATCCAATCTAGAGAGTTTATTAGATGATGGTATTTATGGTTCTATGGGAATAGCGCATACTAGATGGGCTACTCATGGCATGCCTAATGAAACAAATGCGCACCCACATGTGAGTACAAATGGTAAATGGGCAATTGTACATAATGGCATAATTGAAAATTTTGAGAAATTGAAAAATTATGTTTTGAAAAATCAAGAAATCAAATACGTTAGCGATACAGACTCTGAAGTAATTGTGCAAATGTTTCAAAACGAATACAATGGAAATATTATGGACACAATAATTAGGACGTGTAACAAATTAGAAGGTAGTTTTGCATTGGCTGTAATGTACAAGAGTGTCAAAGATGCAATGTTTTTAGCGAAAAGAAAAAGTCCGTTATATGTGGCAATAGCAGGTGATGAAGTGTTTGTAGCAAGCGATCCTATATGCTTTGCGGGCAAAGCTGAGAAATATTATTCTTTAGATGATGACGAGTTCTGTGAGGTGAGTACAAGAAAAATAGTTTTCTTTAACAAGGAAAGAAAGATTATAGAAAAAAAACTTATTGAACTAGATTTTGATAAAGAAAATTATGAGAAGAAAGAGTGTAAGCACTTTATGCTAAAAGAAATAAAAGAAGTCCCAGAGGTTCTAGCTAGAATTAAAAAAACATATCTAGATAGCAGAGTTTTTGATAAGATAGATCAAGAGGTTTTGAAAGGGATAAACAAAGTATTGCTTGTGGGCTGTGGTACTGCTTATCATGCTGCAATGCTTGGTGCAAGCATGATAGAAAGGTCTGCTAGAATAGAAGCGAAAGCAGTGATTGCTAGCGAGTTTAGATACGCCGATCCAATAATTGACGAAAGAACTCTTGCTATATTCGTTAGTCAAAGTGGAGAGACTGCGGATACTCTGATGGCGGAGGTTTTGGCTAAGCAAAAAGGTGCAAAGACTATTGCTTTAACAAATGTGTTATATAGCAGTTTAGCAAAATCTGTAGATTATATTTTGCCTGTGTGTGCGGGGCCAGAAATTGCAGTTGCTTCAACCAAAGCATATACAGCACAAATAACAATACTTAATATGTTTACTAAACATCTTAGCAATATTCTACACAATAAAGCTTTTGATTATATTGCTGATTTGGATAATCTTATAAGATATGACTATAGCAAAATAGAAGATGAGATCGCAAAGATATCTGGTGAATTAAAGGATATTAACAAAACGGTATTCTTTATAGGTAGGTTAAATGACTATATTACATCACTAGAAGCTAGTCTTAAGTTAAAAGAAATAACATATATTAATTCTCAAAGTTATCCTGCAGGGGAGTTGAAACATGGATATTTAGCGTTGGTGGAAGAAGGTTCTATAGTATTTGTTATAGCAACTGAAAAAGTTACATTAGAAAAAACTATTAATGCGGCAAATGAAGCTGCAGCGCGTGGTGGTAAAATAGTACTTATTAGTCAGTTTGATATTCCTAAAGACAAAATTAACAATCTATATTCTTTTATTAAATTAGACTATATTTCTGGCGATTTAATGCCAATTGTAAGCATATATCCTTTCCAAAAATTAGCATACTTAACAAGTGTGATCAAGGGATTAAATCCTGACCAGCCAAGGAATTTAGCAAAAAGTGTAACAGTAGAATAAAAAAAGTAAGCAGTATTGCTTGCTTTTTTTGCTTAAGGGGTGTATTGACAAAACATTTATATTATGATAATATACAATAAGAACATTGTGTGAATGAAAAAGAGGAATAATTAATGAATGAATTGATGGTAATAAAGAGGAAATATGGCGAAGCATTCTCTCATTTCTGTAGGGATAATTTTTCATCAATTTTAGAAAATGAGGGACAGTTGATTGAAGTTTTGGAGAACGAGTTTTATCCAAACAAATTCCTTTTAGATGATATGAGTGGTTATAAGAAAAAGGAGTTTGTAAAATACATTCATTCTCTTTGTTTTCCGGAGGTAGAAGAGGAAGAAGTAGATGTCAATGCAACTCCAGAAGAATTGTTTGATGCGGCTGGGTATATTCTCTATAAATGCGAGACAAATGAAGATGTGCAGAGTTTTAGAAAATATTATGCCGAAGGAGAAGAAATTTGTACTTTCGGGGACGAGAATAGGATAAATACGCATGATATATTTTTTGCTGTAAAGAAAAACGCAGATGAGATAAGAAGGGAGGATTTTGAAAATCCACAAAGAGAAGATGAGTATGGAACATCAGTTATAAGTTTGCAATTCACAAAAGGTAAAAATAGTATCCTGTCTATAAAGAATAGATACAACCATACGGTGGCAAATCCAGATGCAACATTTTCTAATAATCCAGACAATATAAAAAAGGGGCTAACCGAGAGTTTTAAAAAGTTTTATGGTATACAACTTCTTAATAATGTTGGTAAGTTTGAGTTGCCTAAATATGTGTTAGCAAAAGATGGAAGAAGATACAGATATACTGGAGAAAATAACAATATTTATTATTGTGTAGATAATATTATTGTAGACAATGGAAACGTAAAGCAATTTGACAAAAGCAGATATATTCTTATGGATTATTTCTTGCTAGATAGGCAAGCTAAATCTTTGACTATTGCAGGTAATGAAGATATGTTTCGAGAGAGTTTTCACAAAGGTCATAAAGATATAGCCGATATTGAAGTAACGAATGGCGAGAATGGCGAGAAAGATATAAAGTTAACAAGTATGGTTGGGCGAGAAAGTCATATTACAATCAATGCTAAAAATCAAATAATAGGCTATAGTAATCCTCATTTAAAAGAATTGTCAGAGAATTTCTTAAGAGAGCATACATCTTTAACTAGGCTTGATGTGCCAAATGTTACAAAAATTTGTGATTACGCACTACATAATGAAATGCATATAGAAGACTTGGATTTACAAAATGTAACAGTTATTGGATTTAGAGTATTAGAAGATGGAGCATTTACAAAAAGAATAAATCTACCAAATTGCAAAAAAATAGGTAAAGGTTTTATGAGGGGTAATATATATTTGAAAGTATTGGATTTACCAGAAGTGCGAGAAATTGGAAATGATTGTTTCCAATATAATAAGGATATTTCTAGATTGTATGCTCCAAAGTGTAAAAGTTTGGGAAGTTTCTTTATGTATGATAATAGAGAATTGACATCGTTAGATTTGGAAAGTGTTGAGAGAATTGACGATTATTGCTTTTCTAGTAATAGAAAAATTAATCATATAAATACTCCGAAATTAAAACATCTGGATAACTATTGTTTTACGCTACATCCAGTTCTGAGCAAAACAGATGCTAAAGCAATGAGAGAAATAACTAAGAATGGTGGAATGCTTGAGCATGAGTTGATATTAGGTTAATACAATACATAAAAAAAGTTGTATGATATATTTATACAACTTTTTTTTATTTGTTCACATTGCCTACTAAGAAATCTAGACCAACTCCAAAATAATTGGCGATTACTACTAGATTGCCTGTTTTGGGTGTTTGTAAATTTTTCCATCTATAATAATTATATTCACTCATTTGCAGATCATTTAGAAATTTTGAAATAGATAAATTATTTATTTGTAGTAAATGGTCTATATTCTCAATAAAAGATTTATTATTGGAATTTGCATTAAGTTTAAAATCAGAAAGCCCAAAAAGGTAGTCTAAAGAACAGTGAAAATACTTGCACAATTTTATGGCAATATCAAGTGTGGGATAATAATTATTGTTAAAATAACCATTAATTGTAGTTGATGAAATACCTATTGTTTTTGCTAAATTTAGTCTATTAAGATTGTTTTCCAAAATCAGTTCGTTTAATCTTTCTTGAAACTCGTTCATACTATTCCTCTATAGTATTCGACAAAATACTACAAAATTCTCTCTTTTCTCTTTAAAATTCTATAAAACAGACAAAGATTTTTATTGGTTTAGAGAGAAGTGAGTGTGTATAATATAATTGTCGACAAAATGTTAACACATAGGAGGAAATATGACAGATAGTTATTTTTTAGATTTGTTTTCGACTTGTTTTTCATTAGAAATAGAAAATCAAATAGAGCTTTTAGATAATAAATTTGTAATATTATTGCCAAACCATAAAAAAGTTATACTAGAAATACAAAAGTAGGGGGAGTGTGTCATGAATAGTAAAAAATATATATTGAAACATAATTTTGTAAATATAGAGGATAATAGTATCAATAAAATATTTTTACGCAACAAAAAAGATATAAAATTGTATGTAAAACAATTGTTGGAAATAAATTTCTATAATACAAAAGAATATAAAATATTGTTAAAAAATAAAAAAGTTGTATGATGTATTCATACAACTTTTTTATACGTCTTCCGCTAGGAACATGCTGCGGAATTTTTCGTTAGTCTTGTATAATTCTTTGAAAGTACCTTTATCAACGATTTTACCATCGTCTAGGAAGAATATCAAATCCACATCTTTTATAGTGGATAGACGGTGAGCAACTATTACAATAGTGCTTTTGCCTTTTAGTTTGTCAATACTTTTCTTTACTTCTTCTTGAGCAAAGTTGTCTAGAGAACTTGTGCTTTCGTCAAATAGTATTATAGGGGAGTTTCTAAGGAGTGCTCTGGCTATTGCTAGCCTTTGTTTTTGACCTCCGGAAAGCTTTATTCCACTCTCTCCAACCTTTGTATTTATACCTTTTCTTAGGCTGGATATAAAGTCTTCTAATGCAGCGAGCTTAATAACTCTGGCTATATCCTCGTCGGTTGCATCTTCTTTTGCAAGAAGTAAGTTCTCTTTGATAGTCATATCAAATATGTATGGGAATTGATTGACTAAAGAAATTGTATTTCTTAAAGTCTCTTTGTTAAGGTCGTTGATGTTATTGCCATCTATTAGTATTTCGCCTTCGTCTACTTCGTACATCTTAGAAAGTAAATTCAATATGGTAGACTTTCCACTCCCTGATTTTCCTACAAATGCAACAGTTGTATTGTGAGGAATTTGAAAGTTAAGATTGTCAAATATCTTGTTTTCGGAAACTAACTTGATATGTCCTCGTTTCTTCTTTTCATAAGTAGGGTATTCGTATTCTCTAAAAGAATATCCAACGTTTCTAAACTCTATATCTCCAGTAATTGTGTCTAATTGCAGTTTGCCGAATTTTTCAGTAATGAATTCTTTTTCGTCAAATAATGAAAACATTCTTGCACTCGATACTCTAATATCTACTACATTGTTTAAGATATTTCCTACCCCCCAGATAAGATTGTATAATCTATCATGGTTGGAGTAGATAATCATAAATGATGCAAGAGTAAGCATTGCTTTGTCCATTGACATTAAGTTAATTGCAAACATAAGTACAAACAATCCGGCAATTTCTATTACGGCATTACGTAGTGACCATAGGTTAGAGTTATCCATGTTTTGTTTGTATGTTGCTTTACGATATTGGTCGTAATTGCTATCGGATACTTTGGATAGTTCTTCTTCTAAGCCCAATGCTTTGATATCTTTTTCGCTTCTGACTATCTCAGTAGTAAGTGATGTGATTTGGTCATTTTTTGCTCTAACAATCCTTCTATTTTTTCTACGAAGTTTTACTCTTGCAAATTCTATTGTAAATCCTACAATCAATATAGCAATGAATAATAATGTAACGTAAATGTTGATTGTAGAGATGTAGATTATGATTATTATAGAGGTTAATATGTCAGTAACCACGTCTATAATATCTGCAAATCTGTCTACTACTCTTTCTGGATCTGTAACTATTCTTTGTACGAAAGTTCCAGTGTCATGATCACTAAAAGTTTTGGAATTTAGTTTAAATGCTTGTTTTGCTAAATCTGAGTTCATTTCTGCCATAATTTTTAGGCTATATTTGTTGTATAGTACATGGTTAGTGTACCAGCAAAGTCTTTTTGCTATGCTAATGCCGATTATTAACCATAGAATGTTGATTGCAGTAGAGAAATTGCTAAAAGTGATTTCTTCTATTGCGTTTGCTGCTAATATTGTGCAAAATATTTCGCCAACGCCTGCAACTAGAGACATTAGTATGTATAGTATTACAGCCCATTTATATCTTCCAAAGTACTTTCCAAGACTAAGTGTAATTTTCTTTTTCTTCATGGTATATTAACCTCCTTTTATATTATTTACACACCTAAAGGATAACACTAGGCTTAAATAAAGTCAATATCAAAAAGTATTTTTTATATTTAAATTATTTATATATCTAGAATTAACTTGTATTAGTATTGATGAAAAAAAAACAACCACTTAATGAAAGTATTAAGCAGTTGAAATTATAAGCTATTTTAAAAACCATCTGATTAGTTTATTGTAGAATTCTTTTGAATATGGTTGATAACGCATAGGTAGGTCAATCCATGTTTTTTTGTTTACAATACTTTTAGTATGAGAGAATGCATCAAACCCATCTTTGCCATGGTATGATCCCATACCACTCTCTCCCACTCCGCCAAAACCCATCTCGCTCGTGGCTAAGTGTATAATAGTGTCATTGATACAGCCACCGCCATAAGAAAGTCTAGATGTGACACCAAGTATATGTTTTTTGTCACTAGAGAATAAATAAAGTGCTAATGGCTTTTGCTTATCTTGTAGTAACGTAAAGATATCTTCAAAATTTTCATATGTAAGTATTGGCATAATTGGTCCAAATATTTCTTCTTGCATAACCGCATCGTTCCATGTAACGTTATCCATTACGGTAGGGGATATTTGTTTTGTATCTATATTCCAATCCCCACCAAACACTACTTTTTCTTTATCTATTAGATTGGTCAATCTATCGAAGTGTTTGTCGTTAATAATTTTGCCGTATTTAGAATTTGTTAAAGGTGAGTCTGTGTATTGGATAGTAATTTGTTTTTTAACTTCTTCTACAAATTTATCTTTTATAGATTTGTCAATTAATATGTAGTCGGGTGCTACACATGTTTGACCGCAGTTTAAGAACTTGCCAAATACAATTCTCTTTGCAGCAAGTTTGATATTAGCTGTCTTGTCTACAATGCAAGGACTTTTGCCGCCTAATTCTAGTATTGCAGGGGTTAGGTGTTCGCTTGCTTTTTTCAAAACTTCTTTGCCTACTGCTTGACTACCTGTAAAGAATATTAAATCAAATTTCTTTTCAAGCAGTGTCGCATTTTCTTTACGTCCGCCAGTAACTACTGCTACAAGTTTAGTAGGGTATGTTTTTTCGATAATATCTTCTATTACTTTGCTTGTTGCAGGAGAGTATGCACTAGGTTTAATTACTGCTGTATTACCTGCAGCAAGAGCATTACAAAGTGGCTCTATGGTAAGTAGGAATGGATAATTCCATGGGCTCATGATAAGCACGTTGCCATAAGGACAAGGTTTTTTGTAACTGCGAGAAGCAAATTGAGAAAGGGGCGTGCGAACTCTTTTTTCTTTTGTAAATCTCTTTACGTGTTTAATCATATAAGTTATTTCTGAAAGGGCTAGGCCGATTTCGCACATATAACTTTCATTTTCACTCTTACCCAAATCTTTATAAAGGGCATCTGAGATTTCTTTTTCATGCAGTTTGATAACATCTCTCAGTTTTTTTAAATTTGCTATCCTAGATTGTACAGAGAGAGTTGCACCTGTGTTGAAATATTCCCTCTGTTCAAGTATGATACTATCTATTTTATTTGGTTCCATAATTTGATCCTCTGATTTATTTTATATTATATCTAGAATACCACAACAAAGAAAACAATCCTAATACTTTGTAAAATTTTGATTAAAAAATTGTTGCGATTTGTATCAAAGTTAAAAAAAAAGAGACAAGTCTTATATTTTGCCTCTTGTTACATTTCGTGTATGTCTAATGATTTACTCATGATATAAGTCTTGCAATTTTCTTTCAATCTGTGCTCTTTAATTGTTTTCTTGCCATCAAAAACACGCTGTTTTAAATATTCAACTGTATTAATTGTGTCATCTACGCCTACACTATCATAACAACCAAAAATATAGTGTAATTGTATTTTGCCGTTAGGGGATAAATTGTTCGCGTGAAGAGAATTTACAACTTTTTTAAACTCGCTATCTGATACATAATCGTAAATATTAGAAAGCATTATTAGGTCGTATTTACCTTCCGCTGCCTGAGGGAACTCGTTGAATTCTGCTGTTTCATAGTTTAGTGAGTAATTACCTTGTCTTAATTTGTGTTGAAGGGTTTTATAAGCTCTCTCACTTTTGTAAAATTCGCTTTGGATTTGCTCATCAAATAAATCATTTGTTTTTAATAGTCTTTGTCTTAGTTCAGTGTCTCCACCCTCTAGAAATATAGTTGCCCAAAAAGCTTGAGATTCTTCGTCCATGTCTTGAAAGATTTTCTTATGTACATTGTAAATAAATGGTTTCTCAAAATCTATGAAAAATTTGGTAAATGTATCAAAATCTAGGTTTTTAATAGTGGCTATTTTATAGTCAACATAATATTTAGTAAATATATCTGCGTCCATTATTGTTATATCTACATCTTTTGCACCATAATAAATGCTGTTTAATGCTTGATCTCCGCTGCTACCCACTGTAAGTACTCTTTTTTTGTTTCTAAATAATTTAGCCATGTCGCAAAGTCTTTCGTTAGAAAAAGGATAGGCTCTATCAATAGTCCCATTTCTGTAAGGGTTATTGCCGTTATATAGACTTGGTTCAAAGAATTTCTCTAATGCCATGTTGTAATCAGGGTTATTCAAATATTCTTTATCAAACATAATTCCACTCCTTTATTCAGACAACTTTCTAATTATATTATATCAAAATTTAACAAATTTGTAAATAGTGCATTTATTGTGACAACTCCATATTTTCTATAAAGTTTTTTACCATATCCATAGATAGTGCATTGTGATACATTTCTGCTTTTATTATTTTATTTGTGTCCAATTCGCTAGCAAAATCAAAACTTTCGTCGTCAATTACTACGTAGTCATAATTTTGTTTATCTTCCAAAAATTTGTTTATTTCTTTACCTCTATTGATTGGATTGTCAAAAATTGGAGTTCTGTAATATTCTCCGTCGTATTCTAATCCGTTATCTATGAGTAATTGAATTGTGTTTTTCATTCTGCTTCGCATAGTTGCAGATATCACAAGATTGGTATTATAGTCTTTGTTTAGCTCGCTTATTAAATAGTTTAATGCTTTCATAGATTCTGGCTTAAAATGTGTAATAGTACCTTTAGGAATAATGCCAGCTTCCATTAGTGGTATTTCATAATCCCAATCGTATAACGTGCCATCTATATCTAGAAAAATATAAAAATCTTTCTTATCCATGGATTAATACTCCTTATGTAGTAAATGTTGCTTTTTAGTCAATATTCTTATTGTATTATATCATATTTGTGTTGCGATTGCAATAGGACTTTTTCGGGTAGAAACTTGATAAAAAAAACTCCACAAATTGTATTGTGGAGTATGTGTTATTTATTTAATATTTCGTATCCAGTCGCTGAGTCTTTAATTACGTATCCAAGGTCACTTAGTTTGTTTCTTAACTCATCTGCTTTAGCCCAATCTTTGTTCTTTTTTGCATTCCATCTTTCTTCTGCCATTGCTTTAACATCTTCTGGAATGTCAGATTTCTCGCAATTCATTGCAATGAACTCTTTTGGATCTTTCTTAAACAATCCAAATAATGAATAAGTATCAAGTACTGCATTTGCATATTCTTTTGCAAGTATTGGATTGGTTGTAAGGTTGGAATTAATAGTCTTAAAGTAACCAAATAGGTTGGCTAATGCTTTGGCAGTATTGAAGTCGTCGTCCATAGCTTCGTTGAATTCTTTGTCAACTATGTCACACTTTTTGTCACAATCTATATTTAAGCTGTTTACTTTGTTTAAAATTTCATAGAAGTGTAACATGTGTGATTTAGCATTATCAAATAAATCGTCAGTGATATTTACGTCATTTTTGTAATTAGTTTGCAGAAGTCCAAACCTTATTATCTCGTTGTCGTATTTGTCTAACAAATCTTCTAGATTGATTCCGTTGCCTAGTGATTTGCTCATCTTTTGACCATTGACTTTTACTAGTCCATTATGCATCCAGTATTTTGCAAAAGTCTTATTTGTTAAGCTTTCAGTTTGTGCAATTTCATTTTCGTGGTGAGGGAATATCAAGTCTCTTCCGCCGCCGTGGATATCTATCTGTTCACCTAGGTTGTAGTAGTTCATTACAGAGCATTCTATATGCCAACCTGGTCTGCCTTTGCCCCAAGGCGAATCCCAATATATTTCATTAGGTTTAGCACTCTTCCACAATGCAAAGTCTAATGGATTTCTTTTGTTGTCTTCTGTATCTATTCTAACACCAGAGATTGCGTCCTCTAGGTTTCTGTTAGATAGTTTGCCGTATCCAGCAAATTTCTCTACAGCAAAATACACGTCTCCATTTTCTGTGCTATAAGCATAGCCTTTATCAATCAACTTGGATACAAATTCTATTATTCTATCAATGTGTTTGGTTGCGCACAATGTCATAGTGGCATTGTCTACACCTAGTCTTTCCATTTGTTTGTCGATATGAGCCATGTTCTCTTTGGCAAATTCCATAGGATCTACACCTAGCTTGTTTGCGTTGTTAATAATCTTATCGTCTACATCGGTGTAGTTTCTAGCATATGTGACAGAGTAGCCTTGTTTTTCGAAATATTTTCTTATTATGTCAAATATCATTGCTTGGATTGCGTGGCCAATATGAGCATGGCCTGAAACAGTAATTCCACAGGCATACATCTTCACACTGCCTTCATTTAATGGGATAAAGTCTTCTTTTTGTTTAGTAAGTGAATTGTAAATTCTTATTGCCATATTAGTTTCCTCCAATTTATTATTTTTATGAAATGTGAGTAGATTTTGATAATATATGCTGCTCACATATTATTTTAACACTTTTTTGCTAGCGTTATATGAGTCTACATCATTTTTTATTTTTTTGCAATAATATTTTTTCAAATTTGCCAATTTATTATATTTTTGGTAGGGTGTTCAAAAAAATAGAGTATTGACAATTCTATATACTTATGGTAAAATTATAATAGTAAAAATTTGAGTTAATTTTGGAGGGAAAAATTATGAGAAATGGTAAAATAAAACAAGGTTTAATTGCTGCGGCGTTAGGTATTAGTATACTAGCTGGTGCAATGGGTTTTGTTGCCGGAGATAGTACTGAGGTAAATGCTTTAGATTCAGGTATGGTAGAAATGGTACCTGTAGAGTTGCATGATGCTCCATTGGAGCCTCTTCCAGAGCCTGTTGCACCAGATGTAGCATTTGATAAAATCAAGGAATATCTTGCAAACATGGTTAGTAAGGAGAAGAAGGAAATACAATCACTAGGTGTTGGATATGAGATGCCAGATAATTATAGGTTAAAAGATGTCTTAAAGTTGATTGTATCACTACGTAGAAGCAATCCAGAACTGGCACAATATATAGAAGATAAGTCTTATCAAGAAGTAACATCAACAGAGCCTGTAGTAGAAGAGCCTGTAGTAGAAGATAAATCAAGAATCAACCTTACTGCAAACACAAATACTAAAGATTATACATATGAAAATGGAAAAATCAATATAAACAATGCTCGAGGTTTTGAGTTAAGTAACGAGACTCATGACGAGATAGTGAATCTATTGTCTCAAGATCCTAGAGATGTAGGGTTTTATTTATATGATCCAGAAACAGGTATGACATTATCATACAACGAATACTTTACTATTCACCCAGCAAGCGCTGTAAAAGCAGGTGTTGCTCTTTGTGCTGCTAAGATGATAGATAGAGGGGAGTTGAGTTTTGACGATATCATGACTTATGAGAGTAGACACAAAGAAGGTGGCTCTGGCATTATTCAAAATGAAAAATTTGGAAAAGAGTACACTATTAGAGATTTGATGCATTTGACTATCAATATTTCAGATAATTCTGCTTATTATATGTTGCTTGAGGCAGTAGGTCAAAAGAACTATAATGCAATGGTAGATGAGTTAGGGTTGGATTATAATTTAAACAAGAGTTCTAAATTCGGCTACACTACTCCTAGAGATTTGAACCTAATTTGGCAAGAGATATTTGCATACAGAAAAGGTGGCGATGCTGGAGCATATTTGTATGGCGAATTTATCGATGCTAAATTCAATTATTACAAGACTGCTATGCCTCAATATATTTCTGGTCACAAGTCTGGATTTAATGATAAGGGTTATCACGATGGCTCTGTTGTATATTGTGGTGGAGAAGATAAAGATCCATATATATTTACAATTTTGACTAGGCCACTAAATGGTAGAAATAGTAGCAATGCGGACAGCAAGAACTTTACAAAATATGCACAAGCTTTGAATAGAGCAGTTGGAGAATATGAACAATATAAAGAAAACAATCCAGACTTGTTTAAAGGCACAGAAATTGACTTTGAATCACCTGAGTTGTATTAATTAAAAAGACCTTGGAAACAAAGGTCTTTTTTTGTAGTTGCTATTTTTCGTTTGCCAAGTATCAAAAAAAGTTTTAATATAATGGTGTAATGTTAGAAAAATGGAGAAGATACATGAAAAAAACAAAAATAGTATGCACAATTGGTCCTGCTAGTAATAATTATGATACTATTTGCAAAATGGCAAAAGAAGGAATGAATGTAGCAAGGTTAAATCTTAGCCATGGTAGTCAAGAAAGCAATCAAAAAGTTGTTGAGTTGATTAAGAAAGTAAGAAAAGACTTAAATTTACCTATAGCAATTATGCTAGATACTCGTGGTCCAGAGCTTAGGTTTGGCAAGTTTGAAAACGATAAAATAACGCTAAAGAAAGGCGATATATTTACTTTGGTCACAGAAAATATATTGGGTACTTGTGAGTTTGCTAGTATTAATCACCCAGAGACTTTGAGTCTTCTTAATGAGGGGGATAAGGTTCTTGCCTGCAACGCGTTGGTTGTGATGCAAGTGGTTGGTAAAAAGAAAGGTAAAGTAGAGTTAAAAGTACTAGAAGGTGGTGATATATCCAATCACAAAAGCCTTGCGTTTCCTGGGAAGAAATTTAATTTCGAGTATCTAAACGACGCGGACAAATCGGATATTTTGTTTGGTATAAAAAACAAGATAGACTATCTTGCGCTTAGTTTTGTAAATGGTAAGGAAGATATACTATCTGTAAAAGATTTTATTAAGAAAAATGGTGGCAGTATCGCACTTATCAGTAAAATAGAAAGTAGCCTAGGAGTAGATAATTTAGAAGAGATAATAGAATGTAGTGATGGTATCATGGTTGCTAGAGGCGATTTAGGGGTGGAGATGCCATTTGAGCAAATTCCGCATTTACAAAAAATGATGATACGAAAGTGCCTAATGCAAAACAAGTTTGTGATCACTGCCACAGAGATGCTAGAGAGTATGATTACAAGTTCTCGTCCTACAAGGGCGGAAGCTAGTGATGTGGCGAATGCTGTATTTGATGGATCTAGTGCTGTAATGTTATCTGGTGAGAGTGCTGCTGGCAAATATCCTGTTAGAGCGGTTGCAACTATGTCAAAGATAGTTGAGGAGACGGAGAAATATGTTGATCACGAGGATTTGCACGAAGATTATCTGATTACAAGTAGTGATCTACCTTATGTTATGGCAAAGACGGTTGCTAATCTTGCATTTGAGTTGCAGGATATAAAGGCGGTGGCGGTGTATACAGACTCTGGACACACTGCTATGATGATAAGCAAGCATTTTCCACCTTGTCCTATTATTGCACTAACACCTAACGTGGAGACATATTATCGTCTTGCAGCAATTAGGGGAGTGGAACCATATTTGGTTAAGTCTATTAAAACAGCAGACAAACTAATTAGTACAATAGACAAGATTGTAAAAACAAGTGGCATTGTAAAATCCAAAGAAATGGTGCTAATAGGTACTGGTACAAGAAAGCCTACCAATACAGATATGATAAAGATACATATTGTAGAATAAGTAAAAAGAACACACTGAGGTTTGAAATTGTAAAAAACCAAAGTGTGTTTTTTATTTGTTGGACACAAAGTATAATTGTTTTGTTTGTACAGATATTTCCAACTCCTTACATTCGTGCCTTTCGCCATCTATGACTATGTTTATTTTATTTGCGGATTTTATACATACTCTGTCAAATGGAAATACTACAAAATTCTTATTTTTAGATATTTTGTCAATTCCTTTTACAAAGAGTTTAATAATGTCTTTTATACTAGCCAAATTTTTTGTACTTTTTACTAATATTAGATATGGCTGGCGTATATTTTCTTTCATTTTAAATCCTGCAATATGGCTGGAATTGCAAATTAGACAAAGGGAATATTTGCCGCACAATTTTTGCTTGTTATGTAATATTTCTAGTTCAATAGGTGAGAATTTAAATAATTCGCTTGTTGCGGTTAGAAAATATGAGAGTTTGCCAAAGATTTTTTTAAGTTTTTGATTAGTGTTATAACTGGTAGAAGAAAACCTCCCCATAGCTACTCCGTATGTGGCATAAGTATTGTTTACTTTTAGTATGTTACACTTTGTAAAATGACCTTTTTTGATGTATTCAATAGACTTGGATATATTCTTATTTAGCCCTAGATTTTTTGCAAAATCATTCATGGTTCCATTAGGAATAATGGCTATTTTGGGGGAGTATTTGCTATCCATGATGGCGGATATTACATCGTTGATTGTGCCATCTCCGCCTAGTACTATTATTAAGTCATAGTCTGTATATCTTGCGGCGTATTTCTTTGCGTCACCGGTGTTTATAGTCTTGCATAAAGTGATGTTAGAGAATATATTTTTTAGTTTGGAAATAATTAGTTCTAGCTTTAATTTGCTTAGTCCCTTACCGCTAACTTGATTGTAAATAAAAACCACTTTTTCTTTCTGCATAATCTTTCCTCTGCTTTGAAAATAGTGTGTGTAAAATTAAGATAATTTACTCCTATTACATTCTAATCTAGAAGAAACTAAAAAGTTAATAACTTGCAGAAATAATATTGACAAAGAGTGTGAAAAAGATGTATTATATGCATGTATATTTATATTTATATAATATAATTGGAAATTTGTGCGAAAATAATTATATATACTTTGGAGATGGGTAATGGCGAACAATATGACTACAAAAAAGAAATTTATTATACTAATAGTTGCACTTTGTTTTGTTATTGCTACTCTTGCTACAGGATTGATTGTGGTAATAGTTGCATATTCAACAAAGGTTGATTCAAAAATTAAGGTTAATTACACAGCTAGTGCTGAGGTAAGTGTAGACGCATCGGCTATGTTCTATGCTGGATCTAATTATGACGACATGTATATAGATGGCGACACAACCAAGGGTAAAGTCCTATCTTTTAGAATGGAGTCGGATACTACAGGGACTCATGAGGGTTCTCTTAGTCCAGTATCTACAATTAGTATTGAGCATCCAATATCTACCGTTGTTCTAGAATATAAGTTTGTTAATACATCAGTAGATGTTTATTGCTTGATAGACTTAAACACTATAGATATAACAGCCTCTAGCAATATGGCAATTTCTGGATACGGGGTAAGTGATACAAAGATAATGAATGCATACAACGTAGAACCATTAAAAGACGCTAGTGGTAATAATCTAACTTCATTGCCTACCCAAGTTCTAGATCCTAGTTCTGCAGAGGCTATGGCGAGTGGTGAGTATGACTCAGAGCTTTATGTATATATTATGATAACAGCAACAAGTGATACAGCGGCAGCAGCTTTTGAAGTGGATTTTGAATGGAATCTAAGACTTCCTGTTAAGTATGATATTGTATTTGATACTTCTAATCTAAGCAATCCAGAAGATTTCCCAGTAGATGTTGCGTATGAGGGTGTAGGATATAAATTACCTACTGCTATCCCATATCACAAAGATGCTGGTTATACATTCATTGCATGGTACAGAGATGATGACTTTGTAAACAAAGTGGTTGATGGCACTATACTTACAGGTGATACAACTCTATATCCTAGATTCGAAGCGGGTAATGTACAGCTTACATTAAAGACGGATTCTGATGGCGACAAATATTTTGATGTGACGGGTATAGGTGGTCATAGTATAATTGCATCAAACGCAGAGACAGTCTCTCCTAATATGGCTGGGGTAAGTAATCTTGTTGGAGCAGTGCCATCAGGCCCTGCAGTTACTACTGTAGATACATGTATAATACCAGATGATGCTGCTTACAATGGCGAAAGAATCCCTGTAAAGACTATATCTAACTATGGCCTAGTAATATCAAAATGTTACAATGTATATATGGGTAACAATGTAGAAGAGGTTACTGTTGCAAACTCAGGCAGTGATAACGCAATGATGACTTACCCTATGGAGTATTTGAGACTAGGTGCTGGCCTAAAGACTATTGTTTCTGGAATATTCCATACTGGTTATCATGAACCAGAGATTGTTATTCCACAAGGTGTAACAACTATAGCGGATAATGCTTTTGCTGGTATGACAAATTTAGAGAGAGTAGTTATTCCAGATTCTGTTACAACTATAGGTGCTAATGCATTTAGAAGTTGTGTTAATTTGAGAGAAGTTATCATTCCAGAGGCTGTTACAACGATTGGTGATAATGCATTCTCCGGTTGCAGTTTACAATCTATTGTAATTCCATCAACAGTAACATCTATTAGTGGAAGTGCGTTTGCTGATTGTTATTTCGGTGATTTAGAGAGTATTGAGTTCTATGCGACATTAGATAGTGTGCCAGATGAATTATTCTTTTATGATGCTGAGTATAATTGGAGTATAGACATTACTCTTAATCAATGGGCTGTAAATAATTTCTACGATTTAATAGGTCAATATATTGGCTACGTAGATACATTGACTATTGCAGAAGGTGTAACAATATTACCTGATTATGCATTTGTTGTAATAAACGATGATGATAGTTTGGATTATGCATTGAAGGCTAATATGCTTAATCTTCCTTCTACGCTAACAAGTATTGGGCATAGTGCATTTCATAGTTGTTCTACGCTAGAAACGGTTTATATTCCTGCTAGTGTTAAAAATATAAGAACTTATGCATTTGCAAATTGTTCAAGCCTAAAATTGGTTACATTTGATAAAGATTGCTATGATATTGAGATAGATAGCTATGTATTTAGAAATTGTACATCATTAGTTAGTATTGATTTTATGTTTGTGTTCAAAACTCTAGGAGGATATGTATTTGAAGGATGTACGGGTTTGACTAGTGTTTATATCTTAGATTGTGATGATAACGGATTTTATGTTGCGGGAAGTGTTGTTGGATCATCATCTATATTAGCAGATCCTATAGAGTTGGCTAAAGCTTTTACAGATCCTGATTATTATACCGGAGATTCTAGTATAAATGATTCTTATATTTATGAATATGGTATCTACAAGGATACATGGTTCTAAAATAAAAATGGAAAAATATTTAAAAAAAAAGGATTAAAGTGTAGTATGGATTTATAAAGGGAAAATTAGTTAGTTATGACAAGGAAGAAATTAATTGGTGTAGTTGCCATAATATGTGTCACTCTAGCTGTGGTTGCGACCAGTCTAACGGTTGCATTTACGTACACTGAGGTGTTTGTAAATGTAGTAGTTGGATCACATTATGAGGCGGAGATGGCGGGGGTAGACGTATCTGCTAGCTATTATTCGTGGAATGAAGATATAGATGTATTCCAAGGACACGATATGCTAAGCGAGTCGTCTGCCAAGACTATATCCATTGGCGCGAGTGCAGATAGTGTATTAAGTGCTCAAGAAGAGATGGTGTACAGCAAAGAGGGCGGTAAGGTCATATTAGAGTATGCGTTTGTTAATAATACAAACGGATATGTTAACATAGACCTCATTGCTACTCCTAATATAGACAATATGCTATTGGGATACGCGTATGAGGACTACAAAATACATAACAACAACTTAGGTGCGATTAGTGCCAATGCAGGTATATTCCGTTCTCAAACTATTGCAGCAGGAGAAGCAAAGTATATCTATATTATCTTGAGCCTAGATAACAAAGACGTGTCGGGTAGTATAGTTGGAGATTTTGAATGGAGCGTAAGGGAACCGCACGAGTATGTAGTATCTTTTAACTTAGACAATATAGCCAATATATCTGATTACGAGGATATTATTGTGTTAGAAGGGTTAGGTATAGATAATGTAGTTACTCCGTTATGTAGTAGTATAGGCTATACATTTACAGGCTGGTTCAAAGATGCAAGTTATACACAGATTTTATCAAATGTGGATAAAGTATATTCCGATATCATATTATTTCCTCAATTTAAGGCTGGCAATGTAACAGTTTCGTCAGATGGAGTAGTAAGTGAACTACCAAATGAAGAAATCGTGGTCGTTCCAGATAGTGTTATATTAGGAGATAAAGAGGTAAAAATCACCAAAATAACGGGTAGATTGGGCAAAAACGTAAGAGAAATATATATTGGTGATAATGTTGAGAGTATCCCTGCAAGCTTTGCAAATGGTTGTGAAAATCTAGAAAAAGTGTGGATAGGTGATAGCCTAAAAGATATCTCATCTAGTGCTTTTATAAGATGTGCCAAGTTAAATAGTGTTAGATTTGGTAAAGGACTAACAAATATAGCCGGCAGCGCATTTTATGAGTGTATTAATTTGCAAAGTATTGATTTGCAAGATGGGCTAAAGACAATAGGTTCGGGTGCGTTCTATGGCTGTGATAATCTGAGAGGAAAAATTTGCTTCCCAGAAACTCTAGAAAAGATTGACTCATATGCATTCTATATGTGCAAGAATATTACTGGACTTAAGTTTGGAGAACAATTAAAAGAGATTGGATATAATGCATTCTATTATTGTTATAACATCAAAGGTGAGATAATCTTGTCAGATAGTGTAACAAATATAGGTAGCAATGCTTTTGCATATTGTACTAATATTACAAAAGTAGCAACAGGAAATGGCCTAAAAAAATTAAACACAGGCGTGTTCTATGGTTGTAGTGCAATGAAAGAAATTGTACTTTCAGACTCGTTAACAAGTATTGGAGATCATGCATTGTACAATTGTGTTAGCTTAAAAGAATTAAATCTTCCTAATAGTCTAACAACTATTGAAAAATATGCATTGCAATATTGCAGTGCAATAAGAGAATTAGTTATTCCAGAAAATGTAAAGAAAATAGAAAAGTTTGCATTCTCGGGAATGGGAATAAGTGAAATAACTATTCCAGAAAGTGTTGAGAGTATAGGTGAAAAAGCATTTGATCTGTGCATTAGACTCAACGAAGTTAATTTTGATTACATTGGCTGGAAGTATAACGATAGCCAATTGGATATAACGAACCCTAATACTAATGCAAATAACTTAGTGAAAGGTGTTTGGAAAGATATTTATAAGGATTAGGAAAAATGGCAAGTAATAAAAAACTAATAGTAATAGTTTCAATATTGTGTATAGTAGCAATCATGCTTACTGTGGGCATCGCTATTGTTTTGGTTGCAATGAATGTGCAACTAACTAGTGATATAAACGTTAAATACATATCAAAAAACGTAGATATGAAAGTATCAGCTAGGTATTATGCTGGTAACTCTGTGTCGGGAGAAATGTACATAGACGGAGATACTTCTAAAGGTACAACTCTACATTTTGTAGACGGAATGGAGAATAGCGGTACTATCAGTCCAGCAGTAGATACAATAGAGATAGATAAGTCTTCTAAAAAGTTGGTGTTTGAGTACAAATTTGAAAATGTAGCCACAGACACCACTGAAGTCGCTGCTATAAAACTAACAAGTGTACCTGCGGCAAACAATATGAAATATTCTTATGGGTTTAGCAAAACATATACAGCAGATGTTAGTACTTTGGAGTTAACTAATGAGCTTGATATGAGAAAGATTTTGCCAGGTGAGGTATATTACGTATATATTGTGGCAGATGTCCAAAGAGGTGTCTTGGGTGCATCTTTAGATGGCACATTTGTATGGGCTATGGAAGAGACAACTCTTAATACATATCAAGTATCATATAATATCGATGCTGCAAGTAATGGAACAGGTAGTAGTGTGTATGGTTATTCTTATATAGATTCTGATGGTAATGAGCAGTTTACGACAAGCAACCCTCTTCCAGGTCATGTAAAGGAAGCGTCTGAATTTATTCCAGCGACTCCTGTTATAGAAAATTATGCATTTATTGGCTGGTACGAAGATGAAGCTCGTACAATCCCATATACAGGCACTGATTATGTAGATAGTCCAATTACCTTGTATCCGTTGTATGCAGAAGGTAATAGCGAATTTCTAGGAGCAAATGCTGACGATTATGTAACTTTTTCGAATGATGGCACTAGGAATGTTGCAACTATAGATGTATTACCTTATGATAATCCAGTAGAAGAGTTGAGTGTTGGTGTAAGATCCAATTCTGTTAGAAGTGGATTAGTGATTGGAGATGGCGATTTAGTAATACCAGACGTTATTAAGTATAACAATACTGTATATTTTGTAACCGATATTAATCAAACTATTGACTGTAACGCATCGATAAAGAATGTAGTGATTGGTAATTTTGTTCAAAATGCCGCTATAGTTAGTGAAACTTTAGATGATTATGCATCTATAGAATATGTCTATGTCGGAAGGTCTGTAATATCGTTATCTTTCATACAATGCGTTAATCTAAAAACTGTTTATTTTGCTAATGGATTAAAGACTATACCAGAAAATTCGTTTTTACGTTGTTATAGCCTTAAAGAAATATTTGTGCCAAGTAGTGTAACAGAAATAGGGTATAGTGCGTTTCAAGATTGTACAAGTTTGGAAAAAGTAACATTTCAAATTGGCAGCAAATTAGAAGCCGTAAATTATAATTCATTTACTAATTGTACTTCTTTAAAAGAAATAATATTGCCTGCAGGTGTCACTAGATTGGGCTCAGAAACCGAAGGTGGTTCATTTACTGGCTGTACTAGTCTTGAAAAGGTATATATTCCCAATTCTGTAAATTATATCGGAGATGTGTGTTTCAAAGATTGTACCAGTCTAAGTAGTGTGATTTTTGAAAATGGTATTAATCTAGGATTTATCCCAGAAAGTTGTTTTGAGAATTGTACCTCTCTTACTAGGTTTACTGTGCCAGAGGGGGTTACTGGTATAGGTCGCAAAGCATTTGCTAATTGTACAAGCCTTGTATGGTTGTCCTTGCCAACTAATGATAGCATAGAGACAGAGGCTGGATACGGCGGGGAGTGGGAGCTCGGAAGTGGTGCTCCAAGCTATTCATGTGTAGAAGAAGGAAAATTAGAGAATGAGTCTATTGAGGAGTTTTATGCTCGCCATATGACTAATCCTGGTGATTATTGTTGTTCTCTTCCATCTTATTGGAACGCGTGGGAATAAAACATCAAGATAATATCTAAATCTAGACATTTTACCACCTCTAGAGATAGGCGTAAAACAAAACTATATATAACTAACGTTGTATAGGTAGGAATGAACAAATGACAAAAAAAACAAATATAATAATGCTGATACTTATGAGTATAGTGTCACTTGTGCTGATATCTGCTATTATTTTTGTAAGCATCAAGAGTATGCCCGAGCGAAAGACTTTTGCGATAAATTATTCCTTTGAAGGGGTAGATGCCAAAGTCGTGACATTGGGAGAAAGTTTTAATGGTGAATATACAAGTAATAGCGCAGAGTATAGTGCACATAGTGAAAAAGTAGATAATTATATAATAGAAGATATGGATATATTATGCTATCAGATACAAAACATGTCTAACGATAGCAAAATATTAGTAGAGTTGGTTAATGTTCCAACTACTGCAAATGTAGACTTAAAGTATTTTGTATCCGATAGTCTTGTGCAAGAGTTTAGTGATGTAGAAAAACAAGATGAGTTTTCTAATGTCTTATTAGAAGCGAATTCTAGCAAATATATATATACTTTTGTTAGAACTCTAAATGCAAAAATAGATAGCCTTTGTGTAGGCAATATGTCTTGGAGATTTACTACTCCAGAGGAATATTTGGTTAATTACAATACTTTTGGCTCAAATGAGTTTAGAAATTTGTCATCAGATATTGCTGTGCAAGGTATTGGATATGTTCCCAAAGTTGCTCCAGAGAAAGATGGATATGTATTTGCTGGTTGGTATCTAGATAGTAATTGTACAATATTATTTAACGATGGAGACCTTATTACTGGCAATGCGACACTATATGCCAAGTATATAAAGTCTACTATTGATGTATCCTCGTATACTTTTAACAAAAGTAATAACACGGCAGTGGTGACAGGCAGTATAAGCCCAGTAAATGAGATAGTGGCTATTCCAGGCACTGTAACATATGGTGGAGAAACATATTTCGTAACTGGAGTAATGTCTAATATTACAGATGTAGAAGTAAGAGAGTTATATATAGGTAATAATGTAAAATACTTAGCAAATAACTTTGCAGCATTTAATTCTAATTTACAAAAAGTATATATCGGCGCATCGATTACGAGTATTAGTGAAGGTGCATTTGAAAATTGTATTAATCTTAAAGATGTCGTTTTTGCTACAAATTCTAATCTTCAAACCATAGAAAAAATGGCATTTTACTACTCTGGCATAACATCTATTGATTTGCCAGAAACATTGACAGAAATAGGCGATTATGCGTTCTATTCTGCTAATCTTCATACTATTAATTTGCCAAGAAATGTAAACTATGTTGGTGAGTTTGCTTTTGCATCAATGCCTTATTTGGAAAATGTGCATATCAATGCTAAATTAGACACTATATCAAATTATGCATTTGCTTATAATAATAAGTTGTCTAACCTAGAAATAATGGGTACAGTAACTAGCATTGGGCAATATGCGTTTGCAGAAAGCAGGGCTGCCAGTACCATTTATTTAAATGAAGGGGTAGAGGTAGTAGGCGACTTTGCATTCTATAATAAAAATGTGCAATATATATATTTCCCTAGTAGTGTAAGATATATTGGCAAAGGTGTAGTTACAGAAAAATACTCTTATATTAACATTGCTTTATCTCAAGACAACTCTATATATGATAATAGAGAGAGATTTAATGGAATTATAGAGACTGCTATAGACAAAGTAATTGTAGCTTCTGCTAATTCTGAATTGCCTTATACTATTAAGATAATAGGGGATAGTGCCTACCTAGACAATTCGTATTTACAAACTATTGTAATGAGTGAGAAAGTAGAAAAGGTTGAGGCAAATGCTTTTAAGAATTGTAAAAAATTATCTGAGTTAAAGATTCCATATTCGGTGATGTATATAGGAGAGTATGCTTTTGAGGGGTGTGATGTCTTAGAAAGCGTTATATTTGAAGATGTGACAGTATGGACTAACAATGATGAGATTATCAATGTCAAGGGTATGAATTCTAATGCGGAGAAATTAGTGTCTATATGGTCTAGTTATCCGCTTATTAATCAAGGATAGATATTATAAAAAAATTATACCAGATTATTCTAGTATAGTTTTTTTTGAAAAAAACGACAAAAAGATAAAAATCTCTTTGTCGTTTTTGTTATCAAATTCTAAATAAAAATATTAAGCGTTCTTTTGTTCTTCTTCGAATTTAGCAAGGATTAATCTGCTGATTTCTTCTCTAGTTTCTGTGTTTAGAGGATGAGCGATGTCTTTGTATTCGCCTTCATTTGTTTGTCTGCTAGGCATTCTAACAAAGAAACCTTGGTTACCTTCTAAAATCTTGATGTCATGAACAACAAAACAATCATCAATGGTCATTGATGCAACTGCCTTTAATTTGCTGTCTTCTTTTTGAATTAGTCTTACTCTGATGTCTGAAATATTCACTTTTTTATCTCCTTATAGTTTAAAATCTATATTTAGTATACTGCAAAATTGATAAAACAACAACTTTTTTTATACTATTTCATATATAATTTTATGGAAAATATAAATAAATTATCAAAAAACCCTTTTTTTGATGGTATAAAAAAGGTACATTTTATCGGAATAGGTGGGGTGAGCATGAGTGCACTTGCCCGCTTATCTCGCCATTTTGGGCTTAGTGTTACAGGTTCAGATTTGAGACAAAGCAAAGAAACAATGGAGTTGATGTCAATAGGTATAGATGTAAAATTGTCACATGCTGGTGATAATATCATTAACGATATCGACCTAGTTGTTTATTCTGGAGCGATAAATAGTGATAATCCAGAGATTATATCAGCGGTGCGACTTGGGATAAAAACAGTTGAGAGAAGTGTGTATCTGGCACAAATATCAAAACTATACGATTATGTAATAGCGGTATCAGGCACTCATGGCAAAACTACCACAACTGCAATACTTTCTCAAATATTTATAAAAGCGAAGCTGGATCCTACAATACATATTGGTGGCAATACTAATGAGTATGGGAATTTAAGAATAGGTGGAGAAAAAGTGTTCATAACTGAGGCGTGTGAGTATAGAAATAGTATGTCTCAACTAAAGCCTAATATTGCAGTTGTAACCAATATAGATGATGATCATTTGGATTATTACAAGACTAAGAAAAATCTCATAAAAGCCTTCCAAGAGTTTGAGGTTTCCGCGACCGATTATTCGGTTGTGGGAAGCCTAAGAAAGTTTAGAAAAGTAAATAGTCTTAATCAGCAAATAAGTGTAGGTTTTAGTCAAAAACAAAGCGTATTTGCCAAAGATTTAAAAAGGACGAAATATGGCTATATATTCCGAGTTTTCATTAATGGAAAATGGAAGAAATTTAAACTAAAGATGTATGGTAGACACAATGTACATAATGCATTATTTGCTATCACTGTTGCTAGTATATATGGAGTGAAATTAAGACATATTAGGCGTGGTTTGAAATCTTTTAAAGGATTACATAGAAGGTATGAAAAAGTATGTGAATACAAAGATATTCCAGTCCTAAGTGACTACGCTCATCACCCAACAGAAATAATTCATTCCTTGAAAGGTTTGAGCGAGCATTACAAAAACATATTAGTTGTATTCCAGCCTCATACTTATTCTAGGACTAGAAACTTAATAAAGGAATTTGCTACTTGCTTTGGTGGTGCAAAAAAATTAATACTCTATCCCACTTATGCTGCACGAGAAAAATATGATAGAATGGCAGACGAAAATGCCTTATATGATGTAGTAACGCTAAAAAAGAAATATGTGGTAAAAAACGATACAGAGTTGCGTTATACAATAAATAGGCTCTTGAAAAATAGTAAAATTGACCTAATATTATTCTTAGGAGCAGGGGATATATGTGAGAGGATAGATAAGATAATAGATATGCATTAAAAGCCTATTATTAACTTTTATATATTTGGGATATGCTGGCATTGTAATTAAAATTAGGTGGATTTGTGGTTATTAGTTATTTGTAATATAGACCATTTAGATATAAGTGCTTGTCAAATGTAATACATATCCTTAAAATTTAACAAAAAAATATAAATTATTTTTAAATTGTATTGACTTGCGTGTTTTTTTCAAGTATAATAGTCTAGCAAAATAATTTATTTGAGGTAAAAAACATGAGAGAAAGTATACATCCAGATTATCATGAAGTAGAAGTAATTTGTGGTTGTGGAAATAAATTTACTACTGGTTCAACTATCAAAGGTTCTACTATGAGAATTGAAGTTTGTGACAAATGTCACCCATTCTACACAGGAAAACAAAAGCTTGTTGATACTGAGGGTAGAGTAGATAAGTTTAAGAAAAAATATAATCTTAATTAGTTAGGTTATGAGTAGACGTTTATTTTAGAATATATGTGATAATTATTGCATACATTAGTATTTCTAGATTTTCGTCTACTTTTTTTATGCTCATAAGGAAAATACTTGTGGGTATTTTTTATTCATAAGGGAAAAATAATGGAATACAGAGAATTAAAGAAGATGTATGATATATCCAATCATAGTGACTTAGGAATGGACCTAAATCTAATTACTGCCCATGTGTTGAAAAAGTCACTTGATGATTTGGGACTATTCACAGAGATTTCTGATAAAGAATGTGTTGATATAAAAAAATTAATGAATAGACACATGTTGGGTGAACCCGTTCAAAAGATTATAGGATACTCTATTTTTAGTGATTGTTATATCCCGTATAGTAGGCATACACTTACGCCTAGAATGGAAACAGAGCTAATTGTAGAAAAAGTGTTGGAAATTGTCGGTAATAAGCAATTGGATATATTGGATCTTTGTACCGGTTCTGGTTGTATAGCAATTGCACTTGCAAAAAAAACTAATTGCCGTGTAACAGCAGCAGATATAAGCCGTCACTCAACTAAGCAAGCAACAAATAATGCTAAGTTAAATTCGGTAGATATCAAGGTAATTAGGACCAATATGTTTGAAAATATAGAGGAGCTTTACGATATAATAATTTGCAATCCTCCATATATTCCAAGTTATGAGTATAATAAATTAGACAAATCTGTAAAAAAGCACGATCCCAAACTAGCATTGGTGGCTAAAGAAGATGGATTGGCTTATTATAAAATTTTAGCAAATGATGCCAAACATTATTTAAAAGATGGCGGAAAGTTAATACTAGAGATTGGCTATAATCAAGGGCAAAGTGTTAAAGAATTGCTTTTGTCTGAATTTAATAAAGTAGAAGTATTGAGAGATTATAGCAATAATGATAGAATAGTAATAGCTCAGATGATATAAAAAGGAGAAAAGGCAATGTTAGAGAAATTAAAAACTATAAAAGATAAGTTTGAAGAACTTAGCAAAGCATTAGTTGATCCAGAGATAATATCCGACATTAATAGATATACAAAGATAGCTAAAGAGTATTCTACTCTAGAGCCTATTTGTCAAGCATATGATAAATATCATAAATTAACAAATGATATCAAAAGTGCAGAAGAGTTGCTACAGATAGAGACAGATAGCGAAATGATTGAAATGTTACAAGAAGAGATAAAGGAAAATAAATCTACTCTAAATTCTATTGAAGACGAGATTAAAATTTTGCTTCTTCCAAAAGATGCAAATGATGACAAAAACGTAATTATGGAAATTCGTTCTGGTGCTGGTGGAGAAGAGTCTAGCTTATTTTGCGGGGTATTGTTTAGAATGTATTGTATGTATGCCGAAAAAATGCGTTGGAAGGTAGAAGTACTAGACATGAACGAGACAGAATTGAATGGTATAAAAGAAGTTTCTTTCATGGTAAAAGGCTTAGGTGCTTTTAGTAAATTAAAATACGAAAGCGGTGTGCATAGAGTACAACGTGTACCTGAGACAGAAAGTAGCGGTAGAATACACACATCAACATCTACAGTTGCAGTTCTTCCAGAACATGAAGATGTAGATGTTGAATTGAATGAAAAAGATGTAAAGATTGATACTTATAGATCGAGTGGTGCTGGTGGACAACACGTTAACACAACAGATAGTGCAATCCGTCTTACACATATTCCTACAGGAATGGTGGTATGCTGCCAAGACGAACGTTCACAAACAAAGAATAAAGAAAAAGCATTTAGGGTATTGAAAAGTAAGCTTTATGATTATTATCAAATGCAGAAAGACAGCGAGTATGCAGAAAATCGTAAAAATCAAGTAGGAACAGGGGATAGAAGTGAAAGAATAAGAACATATAATTATCCTCAAGGAAGACTTACTGATCACAGAATTAATTATACCGAGTATAGCCTTACAAGTTTCTTAGATGGTAATATAGATAACTTAATAGAGTCATTAAGAATTGCTGACCAAAAAGCGAAATTGGAAAAATTAGATGCGTGAAAGATATTAGAAGAAGTTTTGAAGATGTAGTATTTTCAAAACTTCTTTTTTTTGGTATATATAGCAATGTTTTGCACAAAATATATGTGGTTTCTATGAAAAAGATAAATGCGACTTTTCTAGCATATATAATGTGCTTGGTTATTTCAATACTTACAGCCTTTCTGTTAGTTGTACTAAAGGATTTTTTTAGTATAACTAGAGTATTGATGCTGCTATTATATATTGTGGTGGTGTCGCTGCCATATATACTGAGGTTGTTTAGACTAAAGTTTCCTACATATATCAACATATTATACATGATATTTATTACCCTTGCTACACTGGGTGGTAGTGTATATAGTTTGTATGATATTTGGCAACCATATGATTTAATATTACATTTTATTAGCGGAGTATTGCTTGCTGCATTTGCTGTGTATATAATGGAGAGAAATAACTTGAAGAATATGACTTGGTTGACTCGTATACTATTTATATTAGGATTCGCCGCACTTATGGGGGTTTTGTGGGAGATATGGGAGTATTCGACAGATATGCTGTTTGATCTTAATTCCCAACGTTATGCTGCCGTAGATGGAGTGCTGTATTCCGGACAGCATGCACTAAGGGATACAATGCATGATCTGATAGCAGATGTGAGCGGGGCAGTGATATTTACATTTTTTCATTTTCTGTTAAAGTTAAAGCAAAAAAACAAGACCTAATAGGCATTTTCTGCTTATGTAGGCCTTTTAACAGAATGTATTAATTATATCGTCTAAGCTGTTAATTTTGTCATAAGTGATGCAAACTAGACATATAGATGCAATTAAATCTTCTTCACTCATTACATTCCAATTCATAGGTGTTAATAGTCTAAAGCATAAATAATATTTTATAGTTTGGTTTATTTTTTCTAATATTGTAGAATCATATTTTTCTTTTATTTTATTAATAAATTCAGCTACTAATTTTTTGTTTTTATTAGGTATATTTAATTTGAAATATGCATCTATTGTTTCTTTTATAGTATATTTTAAATCAATAGTGTTTTTGAACTTGTCTAATAGTCGTTTGAATTTTTTATGTTCACCGCTTGAATATTTTACAAAGAAATAATAACTATTGATTAATATGGCGTTAATAAATATAGCTACATCAGCACATAAAGAATTTTTACCAGCAGTTTCTAAATCTATTACAGTTCCGTCATTTAATATATTAACATCAGTAGGATCTCCCTGAGATATTATGCACGGCACCATGCGTTCTTTATTAAAAAAATTGTATATTTCTATAAGTACATGTTTTGGTGAATAAATTTCAGTACCTATTACTAAATTTTTCCCCAATAAATGGATTTGTTCGAGATAATCTAGTATTTTTTTAGTCCTATCTTTAAAGAATTTAGAGTTCTTGCAACTACTTTCTAGACTATCGCAAATATAATTATAACCATTATTTAAAAAATTTAAATTTGTCAGAGAGTTGTTTGAATATAATGAGTAATGAATAGTTTTTTTATATATTTGATTGATATATTCGTAATAAATGGTTAATTTGTTATGATCAGCGAAATAACGCTTAGGGCAGTTTAATATATTTTTCACAGTTTCGTAATTATTTAGTTCATTCAAAAAATCAAACTCATTACTAAACTGTTTGTAAAATAAAATATTATTATCAACTAAGCATTTACCGTATTTGTTTTTGCTAGATTGGTTATAAGTGAGTTTTTTACAAATTGTTGCCATTGCGACTCCTATATATTGACAATATTATCTAACTTCTGGTACAATACAAAGTATGAATATAATTGAAGAGACAAATATAAAAATTATAAATTTTTGTAAAGAAAAATTCAATAATGACTTGCTTTTTATAATTTTGGGTGGTAGTGCTGGTAAAAATGCATATATAGATGGTTGGAGTGATATCGATTACTATATTATAACAAAAAGTAATCAACTAAGTACTATTCGCACCACAAAAGAGTTTTTTAAAGATTATCCTGTTCATATTGGCTTAACTTTTTTGTCGTTGGAAGAATTGAATAAAGGATTATTGATACCTAGGTGTATGGTTACATTCTATGAAATAAAGAATGGTTTAAACAAATTGATTTATAGTTCTTCTGATTTCAATCTATCTAATCTTAAAAATATCAATGTGTTTGATAATGTTAAATATGAAATATCTAATGTCATTTTTGGTATTAAGAACTCTAAATATACTGAATTTAGACCTTTGTTCAAACAACTAGTTCTTCTTAAGAAGTTGTACTTAAGAATGAAAGGTTATGTTAAATATGGTTATAAAGAAATAGACGAGTGTATAAAACAAGTATTTCCTGAAGATAAAAATTCGTTAATTGATATCTTTGATAATAGAAATAATATTTCTGTAGAACATCTTTACTCTTTAGTAGAGGAATATATAGAGTTACTTATTACAAAGCTATAATTACAGAGCAGGGTTACTTTCTTGGTTCAATGCTTTTATTTTTATTTCATTTTTCTTATCTGTTACACCTAAGAGTTGACATATCCTATAATCAGTTTGATCTTTAAATTCTTCGTAATCTTCTAGATGAATACCATTAAAGTGTGCAAATTGGACATCTAAATGCGAATTTTTTGCACTTTCATAATCACTCATAGATCCCTGAACCACTTCATAAGTAGAATTTGTATGAATTACGTAATGGATATCATCTCTGCTTCTTATAAAGTTATTTCTAATAGTTTCCTTCATGTTATATGCTCTAGAATAAAACTCGTCTTCTTCTAGTTCTTTTTGATCTAAAACGATTGCAATGCCATAATTTGTATATTTTTCTTTATATGCTTTGGTAGTGTAGTTGATTTTTTCTAGTCTTGATTTTCGCACTTCTAAAGTTCTGTCAGAGTAATGTTCTTCTAATTCTCTTTGCATATCAGTAAAAGCTTCGAAATCAGTTATTTT
Source organism: Clostridia bacterium (assembly GCA_017399265.1). Lineage (GTDB taxonomy): Bacteria > Bacillota > Clostridia > Christensenellales > UBA1242 > UBA11490. The sequence goes on along the minus strand of JAFQDL010000015.1, from coordinate 83,640 downwards.
GTATATGCCTTCTATATGATTGATTATATTATTTGATTGTAGTTCGCTAGAAATTATATCAAATCCTTTTTTGTTTATAAAATCTGGTTTTATTATAAAAACTATCTTTTTATTCATTATGAACTCCTTAACCGGTAATTGATCTCCCTTGGTCAATAATAAAGTTGCTTCCAGTGGTATTTTCGGCAAAGTTTTCCAAAATTATTAATATATATTTAGCAATTGCTTCGGCTGATTCTATTTTACCTAAAGGTATTTTGCTTTTTACGGATTTTAGAATGTTTTCATCATTTATCCAATCGTTATTCATTGGTGTGTCACATGCTCCAATAGAAATTGCATTGACAGTAATTTGTTTGTCCGCTAATTCCAGTGCTAGTTCTTTGGTGAACATAAGGAGCCCAGCCTTGCTAACATCATAAGATATTTTACGTTTTCTTGGTAGGTAAGCATGAATGCTTAAAATATTTATTATATTAGAATGCTCTGGCATTACTTTCAAGGATTCTTGTGTTACTTGCATTGTTCCACATAAATTAGTATTTATAATATCACGAAATTCACAAGTTGTGAATTCTCCAACTCTCTGTATAGCTGCATTGTTAATTAGTATGTCTATATTTTTCACAAAATTTCTAATTTTTGAAATAGCATTTGCGACTTCTGTGTTATTGGAAATATCGCATTGGACAAATGTAGTATTTTTAATTCTTTTAACTGAGGTGTCTAAATCTAAAACAAAAACTTGGTTATTTTTTGATAACATTTTAGTCAAAGATAGTCCTATACCATTAGCTCCACCAGTAATTAATATATTTTTATTTTTTACTTTCATTAATCTATTTGTATTCCTTATTAAGTGCTAATTCTACAACGTCAAGTCCAGTGAAATCTAAATTCTCTAAATCTTCAATTTTTACCCATCTAGGTTCATAGTAATTTTCTTCAGTCATTCTTTCCAATTCTTCACCGCCTAGTTGAGGGGTTCCAGAAACGATCTCACAATGCCAATAATCCTCAATAGTAGTATCTGTTGTTTTTTGGGTGATGAAACCTAAAATATTAATGTCTACATTCATTTCTTCTTGCAATTCTCTAACCACAGTTCCTTTAGAAGTTTCGCCTTCGTCAATTCCGCCACCAGGTATTACATAGTACTCCTTTACATTGTTATCTTTTATTTTTCTTCTAAACATTGTTAGTAGTTTGCCGTCTTCTATAACTACGGCTCTAGAACTTGCTCTCATGTTGTTTCTCCTTTCTATAATGTATACAATTATTGTATACCATTGCGCATAATTTGTAAAGTATTTAATATTAAGGTAAAAATACTATTTTGATGTACTTCTAAGTAGGTTAATTCGCTTGACAATACATTTGGTAATATTATAAAATATTATTTGTAATTAAAAGTGTAAAGTAAATTTTTTGCACATGAATTTGGAGATAATGTATGACTAACAAAAAAGTAGTTTTGTTGATTTCAATATTAAGCGTCACTGTCCTATTATTGGTAGTGGGGCTTGCTGTTGTATTAGTTGCATTTAATGTAAGGGTAAAAACAACTAATGTTAACGTTAGTTACGTCTGCTATGGTGTCTCTGCAGAAATATCTGCTAGATATCATACAGTAAATACTGATGTTGATTATTATTTGACAGAGGATATGTACGTGTATGGTGCAGATGGTGTTACAACTGACACAGTTTTAACATTTGAGGAGTCTGAACCTGCTGCTGGCATATTGTCACCAAAGCAAGATATTGAGATTAAGAATGAGTTTAAGCAAGTAGTGTTTGAATACAAATTTGCTAATGTTGGTACAACAAGGGCAATAAAGGCAGACCTTACTGGTATACCAGCAGACCTAGATGGCATCTCTGTACAATATGCAGTCACTTATACTACTCCTATTACAGATTTTAGTGAATTGCAATTAAATACTTTTGAGGCAGTTAGTGAAGAAGATCCTGTATATACTACTCTTACTATTAACCCAGGCGTAACTGGATATCTATACTTTGTAGCAACAGTGTCTAGCCCAGTAGCAAGCTTAGAAGGCTCATTCGGTTGGGTGTTGGAGCCAGTAGATGCAACGACAGTGGAGTTAAATATTAGGTCAGACGCTAATTTCAATGTTGAAGGTTTTCCTACAGAAATATATGAGGGTACAACATTAGCAGAATTGCCAGTTCCAGAATCTTGGTCGGGGTCGGATGCAGTATTTGCTGGCTGGTATACAGATGATACATATACGACCAGAATTGATGAGTATGCTCCTATCATGGCAGATACGCTTGCTACAGATGGTGGATATAACTTATATGTAAAATTCTTAGCCAATCCTAATCTGTCAGTAATTTATCAAGAAGGTGATGATGGTCAAGAGTTTACAAGTATTGAAGTTATAGGATCTTCTAATCAGGGTGCTACTGACACAGTAGACGAATATTTTGTTCAGTATGTAACTAATGCACTTATTATTCCAGATATATATGGTGTAGAAAAAATATCTCCTAGTATATCTGCTAGTGTTCTAGAGATATTAGCTGATAATCCACAAATAACAGAAATATATATTGGTAATTTTGTTAGCTCAATCCCTGCAAACTTTGCCTCAACTACTGACTCTAATGGTAATGTTACATCTAGTACTAATATTAGAAATATTCATATAGGTCGTGGAGTAACAACAATAGGGGATTATGCATTTGCAGGCTCTGCTATTACTAATGTAGACCTACCAAAGAATGTTACCACTATTGGCAAAGGCGTATTCAAAGATTGTACTGAATTAACCGATGTTAAAATTTCTAATACTGTAACATCACTTGGTGAAGAGTGCTTTATGAATTGTACAAGTTTGGTTAATGTAAAGTTTGAAGCATTTTCTAAAGTTACAATTCTAGATGATGAAACTTTCTATAATTGTTCTTCATTAGAAAGAATTGTTTTACCTTTGAAATTAGAATTAATTAATCATCGAGTTTTTGTTGAATGTTTAAATCTGCAAGAAATATATATATTAAATACAGAGATCTACTGGGAGGTTGGGGGTGCACATTGTTCAAAATTTGGAGAAGATGTGCGTTATGAGCCTAATTATTTTGACCCTGAAGAGTGTGCTTATCATTTGACGGATGCTGGTGACTATTGCGGTTTGGTTGGAATAGGAGAGTATTCATTTTAAAGTTTTTGGATTGAATAAATAAGATTTGGAGATAAAAAAACTACTAATTTTTGAAATTAGTAGTTTTTTTACCCAAACATTCCACAATTATTGCAAGAGTTGCAGGTGTTGCAGCTATTACAATCGTTACAGGTGTTGCAATTATTGTTGCAGCTATTTGATGAAAGTATTAGTAGCAATAGTAGCAAGAAATTGGAGTTGGTATTCAGATCAGTTTCTGTAGCAGTGGAGAGAATGGATATTAGGAGTATTAGTAGAACGTCATTAGAGAATAAATTCATATTTTTTCACCTCTATTTTTTAGAATTAGTGATTACTTTATGATTTATATGAGTTATTGCTCTTTTTTGTGAAAGTATTCTACAATATTTTTAGCAACTTTTAGTCCCACGACATGTTCTAGATCGAATGAGCTTGCTTTACGTATGTTTTCTATGCTTTTGAATTCCTTTAGTAGTGCATTAATTCTTTTATCTCCTAGGCCTTCTATTTTGTCTAATTCGCTAGATAATGTGTTTTTTCTAAGAGACCTTTGGAATGTGATAGCAAATCTATGGCTCTCGTCACGTAATTTTTGAAGCATCTTTAGAGAGTAGTTGTCTTTGCTTAGTTTGATAGGTGTATTGGTCTTGGTTGTATATATTAGTTCATCTCGCTTTGCTAGGGATATTACATCTACGTCTATATTGTGTTTGTATAATATTTCTTTTGCTTTGTGTAGTTGTCCTAATCCTCCGTCTATCAGTATTAGGTCAGGCATTTGAGAAAAACTTATATCTCGCTGCAACTTGTATTCATTAAATCTCCGTTTAATTACGTCGCTCATGCTATAGAAATCATTTTGTTGGTCTATATCTATTTTGAACTTTCTATAATGTTTCTTATATGGCATTGCGTTTTCCATAACTACCATACTTGCAACAGTATTTGTCCCTTGTAAGTTGGATATATCGTATCCTTCTATTCTTTTTGGAAGTCGCTTTAAGTGTAAGACTTCTTGCAAGTATTTCATGGCACCATCAGTTTTGGCTAAATATTGTTCATTTTGAGTCAAAGTTTTGGTTAAGTATTCTTTTGCATTATTGTTTGCCATGTCTAGCAATTTCTTTTTTATACCTATTTTAGGAGATATTACATTGACTTTTTTATTTGATTGTGAGTTTAGCCAGTCGGATAATATGCTGGTGTTTTCAATATCTGTAATTATGTTAGCAGGAATGGATTTTTGGCTCAAATAATATTGTGTAATAAAGTTTATTTTGCTATCGTCTGCAAGTATGTTTGCGTCTACTATGGAGTAGTTAGAAGTACCTACCATTTTGCCACCACGTATAACGAGAAGGGATATGACTGTATATTTATTGTCTGTTGCATAACCAAATACGTCTATGTCTATATTTTCCTTTAGTTCGGTGATGTTTTGACGTTTTAAGTTCTCAATAAGCCCTAAATGATTTCTATATTCTATCGCTTTTTCAAACAATTCCAGATTGGAAGCATTGAGCATTTTGTTTGTTAATATTTCTTTAGCATTGGATAGATCGCCTTTTAGGAAATTGATCACTTTCTTTATCTCTTGCTTATATTCATCTTTGCAATCCTTGTATACGCAAGGTGCAAGGCACAATCCCATAGAATAGTTGAGACATGCACGTTTTAAGCCATTTTTTAGGGTGATATTGTGTTTGCAATTTCGTAGTTTAAAAGTATTTTCTATGATTGTCGTTAGGGATTTGATGTCTATTTTGTTAAAATATGGTCCAAAATATAGAGCGCCATCTTTTGCGACTTTTCTCGTAACCTCAATCACAGGAAAATCTTTTTTTGTATCTATTCTAATATATGGAAAAGCCTTGCCATCTTTTAATAGTATATTGTAAAAAGGCTGAAGGGTATGAATAAGGTTGCTTTCTAAGTTCAAAGCTTCTGTTTCGGAAGAGGTAATAGTGTATTCAAAATCAAATACACGCTCCACCATTTGTTCCACTTTTTCTGGTTTCTTAGTTGCAAGGAAATAAGAGCTAACCCGTCTTTTTAGGTTAACTGCTTTACCAACGTAAATGATGTTGTCGTACATATCTAGCATCTTATATACACCAGGTGTCGTTGGTAGATTTTTTAATTTGTCTTTTATCCTTTGTAATATTTCGTTATTCATGTTTTTATTGTAGCACTTATTTTATATTTTTAAAAGGGTTAAAAGGAAATTTTATTTTAAGTATTTCATATATCTTTATATCCAAAGGTTACGGCAAGTTGCGCCTTTGCTCGTTAGGAGCAAAGGGCTGCCCATGCGGGCAGTGAGGAGAGGTGTCGCCTGCAACTTGCCGAAAGAGAGGTGATATGAAATATTATAGACTATATCGTAAACTAAAAAAAATGCTGGAAAGAGGTGTTGTAAAATATAACTACAATTTAAAAAAATTCAATACATATAACATAAAATCTCGTGGCAAAGTAGTAGTGCTGGTTAATTCGTTAGAAACCTTTCTCAAAGTAATGAAAGTGTGTGAAAAAGAAAAGTTTTCTCCAATTGTTATTGGACGAGGTAGTAATATAATACTGGCAAGGAAAAAAATAAAATCGGTTATTATTATCTTTAGTGATAGATTTTCTAACGTGTACAAGATAGATAATTCAATAATAGCAGAAAGCGGAGCTGCGCTATCCAAAGTGGTGGCTTTTGCCACAAACTCATCACTTTCTGGTATGGAGAGCGCTGTGGGAATACCAGCATCAGTGGGGGGTGCAGTATATATGAATGCGTCTGCTTTTGATTATCGTACGAGTGATGTGGTCAAAAGTGTACTAGTATATTCTCATGGAAAAATCAGAGAGATTGGAAAAGAAGAATTGGGATTTGGTTATAGGCAAAGTATATTTCAAACATCTAATGATATAATCTTGCGAGTAGAGTTTGAGCTTGCTTTCGCTAAGAAAAAAGATATTAGAGACAAGATAGCAAAAGTGATAGACAAGCGCAAAAGTAAAAATATTACCAGCTTCCCTAATGCAGGTAGTGTTTTTAAAAATGGCAATAATTACTTTGCTGGAGAATTGATTGACAATTGTGGCTTAAAAAACTACAATATTAATGATGCGTATGTATCCTACACTCATGCGAATTTTATTGAAAATCGCGGCCGTGCTAAAGGCAAAGATATATTAGCCTTGATAGATAAAATCAAACAAGATGTAAAAACTAAATATGGGGTAGAGTTACAACTAGAACAGAAAATAATAGGAGAATAACAAATGATATTTGGAGATTATCACGTACATAGTACGTATTCTAAAGATGCTAAGACTACAATGCAAGAGATTTTAGATGAGGCAATTGCTAAAAATATGAGAGCAATTGCAATTACTGATCACTGCTATTATCACATGTACGGGATTAAGAAAGGTCAACTTAGTGAAATGTATAAAACTATAGATAAGCTAGATCAACAAAGCAACGTCCATGTGCTAAAAGGTATTGAGGCAAATCTTATGAACCAAAAAGGTGAGATAGATTTCCCTAAAAATGAACAAGACAAAGCGGATTTTGTTATTCTTTCTTATCACAAAAGTTTTGGCAAAGGCTTTGGTAAAATGCTTGCACATAACAAAATGAAAAAGACAGATGAGAAAACTATTGCTCTTAATACAGCTGCATATATCAAGGCTATGGAAAACAACAAGATTAATATGGTGGGGCATATTAATTATGTAGCAAAGGTTAATTGTGTAGAAATTGCACAATATTGTAAAGAGCATAATATATATTTGGAATTGAATGGAAGAAAGAATTGCATGAGTGATGAAGAACTTCGTGCAGTGATAGGGACGGGGGTTCAGTTTATTATTACTTCCGACGCACACACAAAAGAAAGAATTGGTGATGTCCGTATGGGATTAACAATAATGGAGAAGTTTGATATTCCAGAATGGCAAATTGCCAATCTTAACAAACTGCCAGATTTTAGTAAAAGAAAATAACAAAGGATAGAGATTATGTCATTCGCTTCAGAGGCAAAATTAGAAGTATTAAAAGAAAACATTGACAATGACTGTTGTGCCATTGCTTTTTTGAGTGCACTTATTAAATGTGCAGGACAGTTGAGTTTTGGTAGAAACAAGACTATAGGTGTCGAAGTATATACTGAGCTTCCTGATGTGTACACAAAAGTTAATGCTATTATTAAGCAATATTATGGACAAGAATGTACATATTCTGTAGAAGAGGAGAGCACAAAGACCAAAAATGATAGGTTAAAAATATCTTTTCCAGACACTATTACTATGCAGTTACTTAAAGACTTAGGCATAATGCAGATTGGTGAAGATGGGCTAATGGAAGTACATAATGGTATTTCTGAATTTATAATTTCTGACGAGTGTTGCAAGAGGGCTTATGTCAAGGGCGCTTTTGTTGGTTGTTCTACAAGTAATATTAAAATAAAAGAATATTCCAATATAGAGAAAAATACTAGCGGTTATCACTTGGAATTTATGTTTGCATTTGAAGAGTTGGCAAAAGATTTTGTGAATCTTTTATCCGCGTTTGAAATTCCAGCCAAAATAACCATTAGAAAGAAAAACCCAATAGTGTATATCAAAGAGTATCAGTTGATATGTGATACGTTAGCACTGGTGGGTGCGAATAAATCTGTATTAAGTCTGCAAAATGAGGCTGCAATAAGAGAATTAAGGAATAGTATCAATAGACAGACTAATTGTATGAATGCCAATCTTTCAAAAACAGTAAATGCGTCTGTAAAACAATTAAATGCTATAAAAATCATTCAAGATAATGTAGGTTTAGAGTCTTTGAGTGATGATTTGATGGAACTTTGTTTAATAAGGCTTGCCAATCCAGATGAGAGCCTTGAGACTTTAAGACAACTATATGGCAAAGATATTTCCAAATCTGGCATCAATCACAGACTTAACAAAATCATTGAGATGGCGGAAAAGATACAAAAAGATAAACTAAAAATGAGATATTTCTAATGAAAACATGCAAATATTTTGAACGTTGCGGCGGTTGTAAGAATTTGCTAATTCCTTACGATACGCAATTAGAAGAAAAAAGTAAATGGGTAAAAAATCTGTTTAATAAATATTCGGTTAATATAGACATTCCAAAAACAATAGGAATGTTTTTTCCGTATAAATATAGGAACAAGATTCACTTATCAATTAAGTCTTTAAAAGGTAAAACAATAGTTGGCTTCTTTGAAGAGGGTAGTAGTAAAGTAACAGATATAGATTCTTGTCTATTACACCCAGATTGGGCAGCTGATCTTATAGCTCTTGTCAGAAATTATTTAAAAAAATACAGGATTACACCATATGATCCTATTACTAAAAGTGGAACTATTAGATATGTAGTTGCTAGAGTATTAGATGGACAGGCTGTTATTTCTCTTGTTATGACGTCTAATAATTTTGCAGGAAGAGATTATTTATATGCGAAATTGCAAGAAATCTTTAAGAAAGTTTCCCTTTATGTCAATATTAACAAGCGAACGGACAAATTAGTCTTTGATGCAAATGGTTTCAAACTGATTGCGGGAGATAAATATTTGGAGAGTAAAATCCTAGGAGTCAAGTTTTTAAGCAGTCCAAATTCTTTTTTGCAAGTAAATACAGAAATCTGCAAGGCAATGTATCAAAAAGCATGTGAATGGTTAGAGCTTGGAAAAGAAGATAACGTTTTGGATCTATATAGTGGTATAGGTATTACCTCAATATATTTCGCAAAGTTTGCAAAATCAGTTACGAGTATCGAATACAATAGCGAAGCTACAAGTATGGCAGTGCTTAACAAAAAGTTAAACGAGACTATTAACTTGGATATTAGGACTGGAGCTTGCGAGAAAGTAGTAAAAGACTTGGATATAACAAAATACAACAAGATATTCCTTGATCCAGCAAGAGCGGGTGTGGAAGATGGGTGTATAAAATCTCTGCTAGACTCTAATGCAGAAACGATAGTATACATGTCATGTAATCCAGAAACCCTTGCTAGAGATGTAAAAAAATTATTAGGCAAATATGACATATCCCAAATCCAAACGTATGATATGTTTGCTCAGACTCCAGAAGTGGAGACTTTGGTGTGCCTAAAGAGAAAAAGTTAGGAGTGTTATTAATTTAAGCTTATTTTTAATACATCTCTTGACAATTTTCTTAAATACTGCTATAATGAATGGCGATATAATAATATAGGAGATAAAAAAATGGCAAATTTATTCAATAAGTTAAAAGAAAGAGTTAATAAAAAGAAAGCATTAGAAGAGTCTTACAAGTCAGCTGTGCAAGATGAGAAAATTGAAGAAAGTGGTGTAATAGATTCTTTTAAAGAGGCAAAAGCAATAATCGAAGGATCTAATGATGGGGCGCCTATTACACCAAGGCAAGCATTGGCTGCAAGGATTGATTTGGAAGGAGCAGTGCCTGGGTATACTTTTAGTACTAAAGCATATAATCCTAGAGTTGCTGTATCACCACTAGAATCTTGTGTGAGAGATGAAAAAAAGATTTATACAGGAATAGAGTATAATATCTTTGGTAAAAACTATACTGAAAAAGATTTAAAAAGAGATGCGTCAGTTCTTGAAACTGCACCAGTTGATGATTTAATACTTATTTTAGCTACTGCAGAGCCATCTACTCTTGTGAAAATAAGAGATGTAATTCAGACTAACATAAATCAAAAGAAAGTTAGTTTAAAAGAATTCCATGATATGACAGAGATTAGAACTAAAGAAACTGCTGAAGAATATAAAAGAGAACAAGTTACTTTAAATACTTTGGCTAATTACAATCAATTATTAAGCGACCACGCAAATGAATTTATTCAACAAGAAGTACTTGATATTTAATCATTAAAAAAATTATTATACGCAATGGCTATTTTGGCTTTTGCGTTTTTTTATTAGCAATTATGTTTTGATATGGGAAAAAGTTTTGTTTTTTTTTGATAAGATTGATATAATATCTATCAGATAATTAAAAATCATGATTAAATACGGTTAGTGTGGCAAAAGAATAAATTACTAGACATGACGATTAGAAAATTGGGATAATGAGGATTAGTTAAACTTAAATAAAATAAGACGTGAACGCAGGTAAAAAATGGTATTAGCAATTATTGAAAGGCAAGAGGATATACAGAGCAAAGCTCCATTTAACGAAAGATATTATGTGACAAAAAACTTTAAAAATATTTGCGACAAGCTAGATGTTTTACTTTTTCCAGTTGTTAGTATGAATAATTTGGATAAAGTAGTAAGTATTTGCGATGGTTTGATCCTTACTGGTAACCATAATGATATTAATCCGAAGTATTATGATGAAAAACCTCTAGCAGGATTGGAATACAAAGTAGATGATTACCCGCTAGATAGTAAATTGATAGAGTTGTTTTCATCAGCAAACAAGCCAATAATAGGAATTTGTGGCGGTATGCAAGCTATAAATGTATACTTTGGTGGAAGTTTGCATCAAGACATTCCTAATCATAGACTTAATAATAATAATACACACACTGCAAGTGTAGAAAAAAATTCATTTATTTATGACGTGTTTAGGAAAAACAAAATCAAGATAAATTCTCATCATCACCAAGCAGTAAATAGAGTAGCGAGTGGATTTGATGTAACAGCCCTAAGTGATGATGGTATAGCTGAAGCAATAGAAAAAGACAATATCATAGGTGTGCAATGGCACCCAGAGTTAGAAAATAACATAAAGTTTTTTGAATGTTTTGTAAATAAATTTATAAAATGAACGGGGAAGAAAAATGGAAAGATTGTTTAGACCTAATTATAAAAATAGCATAATTGGTGTGCCCGCAACACTATTAGACTACGTAGGTGTTAAAAATAGGTATCCAAAGAACAAATTAATCGCTGAAGCTTTAAAGGGTAAGTATAAGAATATTATATTTATGCTCTTTGATGGCATGGGTGTAAGTGTGTTAAAAAAACATCTCAAAGAAAAAGATTTTTTGCTAGCAAACAACAAAGGAATAATGCATAGCGTGTTTCCGCCAACCACAACAGCAGCAACAACTGCATATCTTACTTGTAAGTATCCAGCAGAACATGGGTGGCTTGGTTGGAATATGTACTTTGAAGAATTGGATAAAGTAGTAGATTTATTTACAGACAAGGAGTCTTTTGAACAAGTGTCAATAGGTGAGGGGTTTGTAAGAAGCAAATTACCTATAGAGTACTTGGACAAAAAACTAGAATATAGAAAAAAGTATGAGGCTCACGTCGTAGGTCCTGAGTATTTATCTTTCCAAAAGAAGAGATTTCATGGATATACTACAGATGAAGAGATGTATAATAACTTAAAAGAACTTTGTGCGTCGGATAAGAGGAAAATAATATATTGCTATAATTCCAATCCCGATGGCATAATGCACGAGTGTGGAGTGTCTTCAGAAGAAGCAAGTCAATATATCAAAAAAATGAATAAGGATATAGAGAAACTATACAAATCTGTAGAAGATACTCTAATAATCATATCTGCAGATCATGGTCAACTGGATATTGAGAATAGGATATATCTTCACCAATACAAAGATATTTGTGAGCTCCTTGTTACCCCTCCGTATATAGACTCTAGAGCTGTTAGTTTTAGAGTGAAGAAGGGCGCACGAGTTCAGTTTTATAATCTATTTATGAAAAATTTTGGTCGCGAATTCGTGTTACTTACTAAAGAAACTGTGCAGAAATTAAAACTATTTGGCAAAAAGTCTAAATATGTTAATCAATACATTGGTGATTTTATTGCAATAGGTGTAGGGAAATCAATTATTCAATATAATCCTAAAGGTCATGATGAGGACTTGTTTAAATTCAAAGGTCATCATGCGGGATTGACTCAAGATGAAGTGGAAGTACCGCTAATAATTTTAGAGAAGAGATAAATAAAAATCACAGCAGGTATTTAATTTTATTCGCTGTGATTTTTTTATTGATTATGAATTATTTTTATCTTTAACTCGAGTCGAAAATGGCAATAAAACGGCAAATTTGGGAGTTTTTTAAAAAATTATGCTTGTTTTACTTGACAAATGGGGGGGGGGGGGGTATAATACAATAAAATTGGTGAATTGTATGATTAAAAATGTGGATAAATTATCTAGAAAAAATTTGATAATTGTGTTTTCCATTTTAATAACATTAGTTGTTGTATTGTCCGCGGGAATAGGGGTAGTAATTGTTGCGATTGCATCAACTATCAACTCGTCTATTACTATAGGATATAGTGCCAAATATATAGATGCTGCAGTTACTGCAAGATATTGGACCAGTGGTAACAACTGGAATTGGTTAGGTAGTGAGCAAGGATTGGTGTTTGATAGCAATACATCTAATGGCTCAGAGATGACATTATCGCCTAATGAAGAAATAATAATGGAAAATGATGATAGAAAAATTGTGTTTGAGTATACATTTACAAATACCTCAGATAGTATTTATCTCAATCTGGATTTGATTCAATATCCATCAGATACTACTAATATGAATGTGGGATATTATATTAGTGATATTCAATTAAATGATGTGTCTAATCTTTTGCCGCTATACACAATTGATGAGTGGCACTCTGAGACCTTGATACCGGTGGAGACAAAAGACGCATTTACTTGTATATACATCATTGCAGAAGTACAAGAAGGTGCTAGAAGTGCAGATTTTGATGGATCGTTTGAGTGGGCATTAGAGGTTCCAAATGAATATGCTGTAATATTCGATATGGATAGTGTAAAAAACTATTCTGATTTTAGCGGGAATTTAATAGCTATGGAAGGGGTACCTTTTGAAAATCTACCAGTAGCAGAATGTGTAAATGAGGGATATGCTTTTTGTGGGTGGTTTGAAGATAGAGAATTTCAAGCAGAGTTTTGTAATAGGGATTATGTAACAAGCAATATGACGCTATATCCAAGATTTTTGCAAGGGAATATAGGCGTTGAGAGTATGAGTTATAACGAGGAGACTGATAATTATGAAGTAACAGATTTGTCTAACTTTATAACCACAGCTAATTCTATTACTGCAATATCTAATCAGAGAGTAGGCAATCTAGATAATGTTCCTGACGGTGCATTGATAATTCCTGACACGATAGAAATTGAAGGCACGGTTTATCCGGTGACTAATATAACTACTACGATAACAAATTTTGAAGCTATATCAGAATTATATATCGGCAACAATGTTGAGTATATTCCAAATGAATTTATGGGAATAACACGTCAGCAAGCAGGAAGCGTTTTTAATACTAGCCTAAAAAAGTTGTATCTAGGTAAATCTTTGAAACATACTGGCAATTATTCTTTCCAAAATTGCCAAATGTTGACAGATCTAAACATTCCGTCAAGTATAAGCCAGATAGGAGTTAGGTGTTTCGGTGGTTGTAAAAATCTTACAAATGTAACTATAGAAAATGGAGTAAAAATTATAGGGATTACGGCATTTCTTGGGTGTGAGAAAATCAAAGAGATATATATTCCGGATAGTGTGACTAATCTATATAATCAATCTTTTAATGGTTCAGGTTTGATAAAAATTCGACTTTCTAATAATCTAGAGACTATTGAAACTGCTTTTTATAATTGTAGACAACTTGTATCTATAACAATTCCTAAAAGTGTCAAAATGATGAGTAATCCCTTTTATTATTGCAAAGCGTTAACATCTGTTAGATTTGAAGAGACTGAAGGGTGGGTGTTGTCTACAACAAACAATGCAGCCGATGGTGAGCCTTTAGATGTAATTCAATTTAGGAATAATGGTAATGTACTTTGGAAAGTGCCATATGATGGTTATTTTATTCAAACAAAGTTAAACTAAGTTAGAAACACGAGAACAATTTTTCGTGTTTCTTTTGTATTTTTAGACAAAATTCCTTTTTGATTAAATGATACTTGTGGTATACTAAAATGGTAAAAATAATAATTGGAATGGGGAAAGTGGATAATAAAGAAGATAAAATTGTTGAAACTGCTGTAGATTCATCTACTCGTGACGAGAATAAAAAAACAGTCAAGAGGGTGTTAAAGGCAAAGAATTCTAATAAAGTTCTAAAAAAACATGTTGACAAAGAGGTCACGATTTTTTCGCGTTTTGCTCTTACTCCAGATGATGTATATCAGGATGCTACTGAATCAGGTGTAATTACAGAAAATCCAAAACTCCCTAAAAAGAAAAAGAAATTTAACAAGCAAGTCCTTAGCTGGGGATTTATATTGCTTAATATTGTGATAGTCGCAATATTGTTTGTTAAGCAATCTTTAGATGGCGGAATAAAACCTATTAGTGAACTTTTTGCTGAGGCTCCATATTATAGATTTTTATTCTTAGGCTTTGGTTTTATGATACTTAGCCTATTTATAGAGGGTTTGAAATTTTTTCAATTGATTAGGCATGCTACAGGAAAGAATAGACCATGGTTTGCACAAAAAGTAGCGGTTATAGGTAGGTACTGGGACTGCATAACTCCATTTGGTTCTGGTGGACAACCATTCCAAATATACTATATGAGTAAAGATGGATACAAGGCAGAGACAGCAACCGGTGTGCCTCTTGCAAAATATTTGTTCTGGCAGGTAGCATTCTGTATAATTGGTCTAATAGTAATATGTTTTCCAAGCGAAGTTACAGATGTGGCTAATGTTGTAAAATATTTAGCATGGGTAGGTATTATAGGTAATATATTTATATTCTTGTTCAATTTCTCTATGTCTACTAGCAATAGATTTGGCGGCAAGATAGTTAATGGGTTACTTAAATTTGCTACAAAAATTAGAATAGTTAAAAATTATGACACAGCATATGAGAAAGTAAATAATACTTTTAAAAATTATCAGACTACTATCAAGAAATTCTCAAAGAGTCCTATACAAGTAATTAGTCAAGTTATATATTCGGCATTAACAATTCTACTTCATGCCTCAATTGCTTATTGTGTATACTTGGCATTTAACTATGCGGATATATTATCTGGAGTAGTTGTTGCAAAAAGTTGGTTAGAGATTGTATCACTATCAATCCTTTGTGATGTGGCATCATCATTAGTGCCTATGCCGGGTGGCTCCGGTGCTGCAGAGCTTTCCTTTATGGGATTGTTTGGTGCAATGTTTAAGCCAGATATGGCGTTCTGGGCAATGTTATTCTGGAGATTATTTACTTATTATGGAATAATTCTGTGCGGGCTTATTCTAATAGTTTGGGACAGCATAGTAAGAATGAGAAAAAGAAAAAAAGAATACTTAGTGGCAGAGAGTGAAGAAATCGCTAATTAAACATGAGTATTATGTGATAGGGGTTTGTTATGAATTGTTATGAACAAATATCAGATAATTGTAAAATGTTATGGAAAGAAAATTTTACGTTAACAGATGAAAAGTATACACAAGTCAGCGGATATATATTCAATGATAAGAACGAGTTGTTAATAGTTAAAGGGGAAAAGTTTTGGACTATTCCGGGTGGGCACCCTGAAGAAGGGGAGACGCAACTGGAAACACTTTCTCGTGAACTTATGGAAGAAGCTTGTGTAACACTAAAAGATATCAAGTATTTAGGTGCTGTAGAAGTAGTTGAAAATGGTGAAATTTACTATCAATTGAGATATACGGCTAAAGTAAAAGATATACTAGAATTTACTAAAGAGTGGGAAATAAACGAGAGATTGTTTGTAAAGTTAGATGATTTGAATAAATATATTACATGGTCCAATGGGGTAACTTTTAAAAGTCAAATCATTTCCGCTAAAAAGGTATGGAATATACTTGATTAAATAAATTTAAACAAAAAAAAAGTTATATTATCTTAAAGTAAACAAACTTAAGTAATATAACTTTTTTTATTTTTATTCGCAGGTTTTGCTTGTAGAATTTTTATTGATAAACTCTAACACCTCTTCAAAATTGTTTGCGTATCTAATATCGTATTCGTGAGGCATGTATTTTCTATCTCTATATTCAAATACGTCTTTTGTAATATTGTCTCTAGATTGTAGTCTTGCAAGCCTAGTTTCGTCGTCTTCTACGCATTCCACATATAATTCTTTATCGCCCTCTAATAACAATTTTCCTGCATTTAGATGGTCTATTATGTAGTAGTCCTTGCTGGAATTCTTAATAAAGGATTTTACGAATTCCTCACATTGCATAAGCATATATGTTGACCATTTTAGGTATGTAAATTCATCATCTTTGATTGTGTTTAGGATATATTTTTTGTCTAGTTGGTTATTTACTAGTACATTTTTACCAAATATTTCTACAGCAAAATCTTTAATAGTTGCAAGGTTCATAATTTCACTATTGACTTCGTCCATATTTAGATGAACTGCATTAGGTAGTTTTTCTTCCAATCTCTCTGCCAAATAACTCTTTCCAGAGCCGCTTTTTCCAAAAATGTAAATAATCATATAAAGTTTACTCCTTATAACAAGCATTATATAATACTTAATATATTTTTTCAAAACAAATCTATATGTTTTGCAATCTAAAAAAGTTATAGTTAGATTTCAGAACATTTGTTTGATATAATTTGCTTTTAAGATAATATTTTGCTAAAATACTATTTGAAAAATATAAAAAGGTGTTTTCATGAAATTAAACGGGATAGTTGAAGAAATAGTATACAAAAATAGTGAAAATAATTATACAGTGTGCTTGGTTGATGTAGATGGCGAAGAAATCACTGCTGTTGGAAAATTCCCTAATATTTGCGAGGGCGAATGTGTAGAGATGGAGGGGGCTTTTACCAAACATGCAAGGTTTGGAGAGCAATTTAGTGTAAAAAGTGTTAAGATTGCACCTCCTAATACTGCGGAGGGTATTGTAAAATATCTAAGTAGTGGGCTTATACGTGGAGTAGGACCTGTAACTGCACATAATATTGTAGAAAAATTTGGCAAAGATACTCTAGATATAATTGAATTTACACCAGAGAGACTTGCGGAGGTGCGTGGGATAAGCAGCAACAAAGCATTGGAGATAGCTGAGCAATTTGGTGAAGTTAAGAAAATGCAAAATGCGGTTATGTTTTTACAAGGATATGGGGTGTCTACTAATCTTTCTATCAAGATATATAATAGATATGGCAATAAGACAGTAGAGTTATTGCAAGACAATCCGTATAGATTGGTAGAAGATGTAGAGGGGATTGGTTTCTATACTGCAGATAGAATTGCACAAAGTATGGGGGTGGAAGCTAATAGTGAATTTAGATACAGAGCAGGGATATTGCACGTGCTAAAAGATAATTCCGACAAAAATGGACATACTTTTATTCATTTTGAGAACTTGCTTGGAGAGCTTGTAAATCTTTTAAAAATGGAAGTGCACAGAGAAGTAATTGAAAATTGTATAGACAAGCTAATGCTTGATGGCGTGGTAAAGTCTTATGAATATATGGAAGAAAAGTGTGTGGCGCTAACTAAATATTACAATATGGAAAAGAGTATAGCGTGCATGCTACAATTACTTGACACCAGTGTAGAAAAGACTAGACTTAATATAGAAGATGAAATCAAGATGTATGAGATACTTAATAAGATTTCTATGCATGACAACCAAAAAGAAGCAGTGCGTGTGGCAATAGATAATGGAGTATCTGTAATTACCGGAGGCCCAGGAACAGGAAAGACGACTATTGTAAAATGTATATTACAAATAATGCGAAGCCTTAATAAAAAAGTGCAATTAATGGCCCCAACTGGACGTGCTTCAAAGAGATTGAGTGAGAGTACTGGTAAGGAAGCAACTACTATTCATAGAGCATTGGAATTAGACTATACCAATGTAAATATGTTCCACTATAATAGTATGAATAAACTTCCATATGATGTGGTAATAATTGACGAAGTAAGTATGGTAGATGTGCAACTTATGTATTATCTGACACGTGCATTAAGGCAGGGTACACAACTAATATTAGTAGGGGATAAGGACCAATTAGCAAGTGTCGGTTGTGGGAACGTTCTGGCAGATATTTTGGAGAGTAAACAATTTGCTACAGTCTGCTTAACACAGATTTATAGACAAGGGCAAGATAGTTTGATTATTACCAATGCGCATGCTATAAATAAAGGTAAAATGCCTATATTTGATAATCAGAGCAAAGATTTTTTCTTTAGTGAGCAGGGTAGTCAAGAGGGAGTGATAAAAGAGATACTTTCTATGTGTACGACTAGAATTCCTAAGTTTCTAGGTGTAGATTCATCTAAGATACAAGTCCTTTGCCCTATGAAAGCAGGTCTTAATGGAATAGATAATATTAATAAGGAATTGCAGCATATTATCAATCCACCATCACTAAACAAAGTAGAAATAGAATTGGATAAGTACATATTTAGAGAGAATGATCGTATTATGCAGATATCCAATAACTATGAGAGGTCTTGGAAAAAACCAAATGGCGAGATCGGCTCAGGTGTATTTAATGGAGATATAGGTGTAATATCTGAGATAGATATTAATACTCATCAAGTGACAGTGGACTTCGAAGACAATAGGCGGGCAGTTTATCTTAGAAGTGAATTGAGTGAACTTGTGCTTAGTTATGCTATAACTATTCACAAAAGCCAAGGTAGTGAATTCGATGCAGTAATAATCCCTGTGCTTTCTGGTCCACCAATGCTACTTACAAGAAATCTATTGTACACAGCAGTGACTAGAGCTAAAAAAATGGTAGTACTAGTTGGTACAAAACAATGTATTGGTAGAATGGTACATAACAATCACACACAAGTGCGATTTACCATGCTACATGAGTTTTTGACAAATCTGGATTTGATCCTAAACAAACAATAAAACGAGATATAAGAATGAAAATTTTAAAGAGTTTGAAAAATATAAAAACCAAAGTGTCAGATTTTATATTTCCTTATGATTTGACTTGTGTTGTGTGCAACGAAGAATTGACAGGAATGGATATGTATAGTATATGTCTACATTGCTTACGTGATGTAGACTTTATATACAAGTCGTGTGAAAAATGTGGGAGCAAAGTTATTGCGGATACGAGATTTTGTAGTGATTGTAAAGTACATGGCAAACTTGTAGAAAGGAATTTTAGTGCTTGTCTGTATGATGGGAATATTAAGCTACTAATTCATAAATTCAAATATTCTGGTGCGCGTTATCTAAAAGCACCACTTGGCAAAATCTTATATGACAAATATCTAGACATAACAAAAGAGGGTAACACTTTTGATTTAATAATACCTGTACCGCTTAGTAAATCTAAGCTAAGAGAAAGGGGATTTAATCAATCCAGTCTTTTGCTAGAATCATTTGATAAAGATAGGCGACTTGTAAGAGAAGATGTACTAATTCGTGTAAAGGATACATCAATTCAAGCAAAACTTACTAGAGAAGAAAGACTAACCAATATGCAAGATGCTTTTAGCGTAATAAATCAAGACATTGTGAAAGGAAAAAGAGTGTTGGTAGTAGACGACGTATACACTACAGGTGTGACAATTGATGAATGTGTAAAGGTGCTTATTTCAGCAGGTGCTAAATCTGTTATGTCATTAACTGTAGCACATTCGCATGAAGATAGGGCGATAGATGAATTTGAAAAAGTAGCAATAGATTGAGTAGTTGTGTAAAAAATTAGACTAAATATATAAATATATTTTCAAAAAATCCTTGACAAAGTGAAACTTTTAGAGTAAAATTATATCGCTTTGAAATTTCAAGGTTATTTTTTGTAAGTTAGCCCCTACAAATTATAGCGGTTGAAATAACAATAAGAGACATTATTATTTAAGATAAAATTAGTATAAAAATAGGAGAAAAATTCTTTATGAAGACAGTTATGGCAAATAAGAATACTGTGGAAAGAAAGTGGTTGGTTGTTGATGCTGCTAATATGCCATTAGGTAGAGTTGCAACTCATGTAGCACATCTTCTTCGTGGAAAACACAAACCTACATATACTCCACATGTAGATACAGGCGATTATGTAATCGTTATTAATACAGATAAGGTTATCCTTACTGGTGACAAAGAAAACAAAAAATATTATTACAGACACTCTGGTTTCCCAGGTGGACTAAAAGAAGTTCAATACAAGACTTTGATGGCTAATCGTTCAGATTTTGTTATGGAAAAAGCTGTTAAAGGTATGCTTCCAAAGAATTCTTTAGGTCGTGAAATGTTCAAGAAATTGAAAGTTTACAAAGGAGCAGAGCATCCTCACGAAGCACAACAACCAGTTAACTATAATATCAAAGGGGGAGTTAAATAATGGCAGAAAAGAAAACTACTAAAAAAGTTGAAAGAACTAGTATCAATGCTACTGGTAGAAGAAAACAATCTATCGCTAGAGTTAGATTATTCCCTAATGGTAAAGGTGTAATTAATATTAATGGTGTTGCACTAGAAGAATATTTTGGTCTTGGTACTCTAAGACAAATCGCTGTTCAAGCATTAGCACTTACTGAAATGACTGAAAAGTACGATGTAGAAGTTAATGTTCATGGTGGTGGTCTTACTGGACAAGCTGGTGCTATCAGACACGGTATCGCTAGAGCACTTGTTAGAGCAGACGAAACTCTAAAGGCAGAAGTTAAGAAAGCTGGCTTGCTTACTCGTGATGCTAGAGCTAAAGAAAGAAAGAAATACGGTCTTAAGAAAGCTCGTAAAGCTCCACAATTCAGAAAGAGATAATTATCTTTTGGGTTTACAAAATGCAAGGTTTTTACAAACTTTGCATTTTTTTTGCTTTATACTATTGACAAAATGCTTTTGTTTGTCATATAATATTCATGTCTAGCTAAAAGACATGCATTAGAGTAGAGGGGGCGCAACACCCAGCTAAATAACAAAAACTACGATTATTTTTTAGGTGTATACCGCTTGGCTATTGCAAAGCCAGGTCAAAGTGACATTCGAATTGCAAACGAAAGTCGCTGCAGGGGGCTTATCAATATCTAGAACTGATAGGTATAAACCTGCGTTATATTCTATAGAATATAAGGGGATCAGGGAAATTGCAAACCCTGATTTTTTTTGTTTTTTTAGGTAAAATCCGCTGTTTTTAGAAAAAATAATATGTTTTTGTAAGATTTGATACGTAAAACAATAAAATAATTTGACAAAATATTGCAAAAACTATAAACTGATACCAATATTATAGAATTTTAGTAAAATTCTAGATAAATATAATTATATAGGAGAAAATAAAAAAATGGCAGAAAGAAGTTTAGCGGAGAGATATAAATCTGCTCAAGTAGAAATTCTCACGCATAGAGCTAGTATCAATTATATGGAGCACAAGGCTCAAGTAGGTGTTTATGAACACAAAAAAATTGAGGATAGTAAAAGTAAAAAAGCAATAAGTAGAGATGCTTATTATTTGAAAGAAAAAGTAGGATTGGATAAAGAAATCGAAAAGACAGAGGGATTGTCTGCTGAAGATATGCTGTCAGAAGCTGTAAGGCAAAGAAAAGAAGAACTTACTACTTGGAAAGCGGAAGCTATAGCGGATATGAATAATGAAGCACTTCCTGAAGAAGAAAGAGCTGAGGCAAAGGAACGTCTTGGTCATAT
The DNA here is from genome assembly GCA_017399265.1 of Clostridia bacterium. Taxonomy (GTDB): domain Bacteria; phylum Bacillota; class Clostridia; order Christensenellales; family UBA1242; genus UBA11490. The sequence continues at coordinate 61,867 of JAFQDL010000015.1, read as the reverse complement.
AGAAGAGTCATTAGGCAAGTCTGATGAGGAAATGGCAGCGTATATAGTTGAAGACAGAGAAAATGTTGTTATGTCATATAGAGTAAAAGAGAGAGCTCATAGCCTAGTTACAGCATTAGAATTGCAAGGAAGAGCATATAATAGATTACGTCTAGAATCTGAGTATGGACTTGACGATCTACAATGTGAAGGTATAGTTCCGGATATTAACACATTAGTAGAAGAAATTAAGAACTCTCCAGAGTTTGCAGCTTTACAAGCTGCAAGTAAAAATGAAAGAAAGTTAAGCAATACTTTAGATGTTGTGGATACAATAGGTGCAAGTTCTTTCTTAGCTGGCTTTGGTTCAGGATTGGTATTCTTAGGTTCGTTTGGTGCCATGTTGGCTGGGGCTGATTTAGATACTTCTGGAATTATAGGGGGAGCTGGAGTGATTGGAGGGCTTTCAGGTGCCAGTGTTGGCGGATTAATGACTCTCGTTAGTAATAAGTTAAATGAATCGTATGCTAAGACAAATAAACTGATTAGAGACTCATCCGATGATATTGCGGGTAAATATATACGAGCAGAAAAAGAAGAAATGGGTGAATAGGAGGGTGATTATATATGGTAGTAAAGAAAGGCTCAGTTGTAAGACTAGCAAATGGAAAAAATTATTTAGTTGATGATATTAAAACTATAAACGGAATCGAATATATAGTGTTTATGGATTTGCAAGAAGCAACGTTCCATATTGGAATGGAAGAACAAAAAGGAAATAACCTTGCTTATAATTTTTTAAATCAAGAAGATTCAATAAGAATCGCTAAAGAAATTGACAAAATCGATCACAAAGACGAATAATAGAAAAATAAACTACGACTAAGGTTAATTTAGTCGTAGTTTTTTTTGTATTGTGTATAGATTTTTTCTTACAAAATTAGACTTTTTTAATCTTCCAATCCAATAAGCCAGTCAACAGATACACCAAAAATATTTTGCAACGATATATAGATTGTCTATTGTTGCAACTCTTAAATTCTTTTCCCAGCGAGAAATTGTACTATCTGCAATTTTTAATTCTTTACTTAATGAATGTAAGAATGTCAATAATTTGCAAAGTTGCATTTGCGATGAATATTAAGATAAAAGATATTTTTAAAATAGAGTAACAATCTGGTTAATAAGAGTATAGTTTACAATTTTTTCCAAATACTATTTCTGATAATACTTTGATAGGAGAAATTTGATGAATAAACATACCGGAATGATAAGAAAATTAGATGATGTTGGGCGTATTGTAATACCTAAAGAGATAAGGAAATATTTAAAGTTAGACGAGGGTAGTCCTCTAGAGATAGATATTAATGAGACAGGGCAGGTTGTACTAAAAAAGTTTGATGAGGCAGATAAGTTAGAAAAGTTTGCTAAAGTTTTTGGTCTTGCGATATCTAAATATATGTGCAGCCTAGTACTATTTACTGATAAAGAAAAAGTTGTATTTTCTAGTCCAAATGTGACTTCGGGAAAGATAACTGCAACTATACATAATGTAATAATGGAAAATTTTACGTATTATGCCTGCGAGAAGGATAAGACCAATCTCGTGCCAGTGCTTATTGATGTGAATTTGCCATACAAGTCTATCATTATTGTACCTATTGTATCAGAGAGTCCAATTGGGGCAATAGTGTCCTTAAGTGATAGAGATTGTGAAGAAATGCAGAGTATTAAATTTCTAGAATTTATCTCAAAAGTCTACTCTCTACTCGAAGGATAATTCGTTATGAAGAAAAGAAGTTTTCTAATAGGTGCTTTCATACTTGCGGTAGGTGGTTTTTTAGCAAAAGTAATAGGCGCTGCGTACAAAATTCCTTTAACACATATCTTAGGTGCAAATGGTATGGGTATATATTATTTGGTGTTCCCAATGTATTCGCTTTGCTTAATAGTTGCTAGCGGGGGAGTGAGTGTAGCGGTATCAAAATTAGTTGCAGAAGAGCGGGGAAAGTTTAATCGCAAGAAAGAAAAAAAGATAATCAAGTATGCTCTTATTATCTCTATAGTTATTTCTATAATACTTACTATTTTTACAATTCTAGCATCAAAATTATTTAGTTTTTTGCAAGGTAATGCCAATGCGATGATTAGCTATATTGCAATAGCCCCATCTATTATTTTTGCATCAGTTATATCTGTGATTAAGGGGTATTTTCAGGGTGTGGAAAATATGGTTCCGTCTAGTGTATCACTTATACTAGAGCAAATAGGAAAACTTGTATTTGGATTGCTTTTTGCTTACCAAATGTTAGATATGGGAGTCACATATGCTGTTCTTGGGGCAATAATAGGAGTGACGTTGTCTGAATTGTTTGCGATGTTGTATATGATAATTAGGTATATAATATATAGAAAGAAACAATTCTATAAATTCTTTGAGAAAAGGAAAAAGTTTAGAGAAGATGAGATATCTTTACTAAAATCAAAAGTAGTAAATAGTAAAAAAGTATACCTTTATGCAACTAAATGCAGCAATTGTCATAAAGGTTGGAAAAAGAAAAATAAGCCAATAGTGTATTATTTTAACAACTTGGATTGTTGTAAAGATAGCGAGATTGTAAAGAGGGTGGTAAGGTATTCCATTCCAAGCACATTAAGCAATCTGATAATGCCATTGTCTATCTTTATTGACTCGTTCTTAGTAGTTAATATTCTAGTAGGTAGTGGAATGAGTACTAATGTAGCAACCAGCCTATACGGTGTATCAAATGGAATAGTTGCTAGCTTAATTAGTTTGCCTACTATTATTATTTCGGCTATATCTATGTCTATTGTCCCTAATCTAAGTAGTTCTATTGAGTTAAATTCTAGAGAGGTTGTGCTTAGAAAGACTAATTTTTTTATAAAATTTACATGGATAATATCCCTTGCTATGTTTATTTTGTATATTATATTCTCACCAGAGATAATAGAAATACTTTATTCTGGAGGACTTAGTACAAAAGTAATTGATGAGTATACATTCTCGTACAAGCTTTTGGCACTGTCTTCTATAAGTATTATATATAATGCTTTCTTATACACTTTTACAGCAATCCTGAATGCTTTTGATAAGCCCCAAGTACCTTTTTATAGTCAGGCGGTGGCGCTTGTTTTTAGAATATTTTTAACTTTTGTACTTGTTTCAATTCCGTCAATTAATGTGTTTGGTTTAACTATTGCTAATATTATATTTCTTTCTATTTCTTGTTTTGGGTGTATCAGAGAAATACAAAAGACTATCCCGTTAAAAACAAACATTAGGTCTTTTCTGTACACTCCAATATTCTGCGCTGTATTCTCTTCACTCATTGGATATGGGATAAAGAAGCTGCTATATGGTATGCTGCCTACGATTGCAGAAATAGTGATTGTTGGAAGTGTAATAATTTTGCTGTATATTATATTAATTTTTACAATGCGTGTGTTTACTATAAAAGAATGGGAGTATTTACCTATTCCTAAATTCCTTATAAAGTTTTTGCCAAGGCGGGTAAAAGATTTTTATGAAAAAATGAAAGTGTAAGCGTGAAAAAAGAGAGATTAATTTCTCTCTTTTTCTTGATTTATTAATTCAATGCGTCTTTCAATGCTTTAGCAGATTTGAAAGTTGCAGCTTTTGCAGCAGGAACACTAATTCTTTCTTTAGTTCTTGGGTTGATGCTAGTTCTAGGTTTTCTAGTTTTAGCAACGAATTTACCAAGTCCAGCAATAGCAACTTCTTCGCCAGCTTTAAGAGCTTTAGTTGTAACGCTGATGAATTCTTCCATAACGAAAGCAACTTCTTTTTGAGTTAATTCAGTTTTTTCAGCGATAACTTTTACTAAATCATTTTTATTCATACTTTTTCTCCTTATTTAGCGTTACTTCATTATACCATATTAAAAATCTGATAACAAAACAAATTTTACTAATTTTATAAATTCATTTAAATTTAGCGATTTTATACGCTTTTTTGTTGTAAAATCTAGAGAAATTGAAAAATTTTATACAAATATCATTGCCAAATATAGAAAATATATAACAAATAGTTTGATTTGAGAGTTTATTTTTATTAAAAAAATCAATTCATTTGGTTAAATGTCATATATTTGCTAAAATAAATTGATAGTAAAATGTTAGATAGGAATATTTATGAAGATAGGGAAATTTGAACTAAAAAACAATTTAATATTAGCACCCATGGCGGGTGTGACAGACTTGGCGTTTAGAAGTATTTGTATTGACGCGGGAGCGGATTATGCTGTGAGTGAAATGGTGAGTGCTAAAGCGCTTACTTATGGCAATAAAAAGACGTTTGACCTTTTGCAAGTTGCACCTAACGAAAAGATAAAGGTGTTGCAATTATTTGGTTCAGAAAAAGAGAGTTTTGCCAAGGCGTTAAAAATAAAAGAAGTTCAAGCATTTGATATCATAGATATCAATATGGGCTGTCCAACACCCAAAATAGTAAATAATGGTGCAGGTAGTGACCTTATGAGAGATATGGATAGGGCAAGAGAGATAATAGAGACCTGTGTTGCCAATACTAATCAGCCTGTGACTGTGAAATTTAGAGCAGGGTGGAATGAGGAAAGTATTAATGCGGTGGAATTTGCTAAAATGTGTGAAAAAGCAGGTGCTGCTGCAATATGTGTACATGCTAGAACTAGAGAACAATTTTATAGTGGGGTAAGTGATTGGAATTTAGTAAAATTAGTAAAAGAAAGTGTGTCTATTCCTGTGATTGCTAGCGGTGATGTGGTAGATAAAGAAAGTTATGATAAGATAAAAGAAACAACACATTGTGATGCAGTAATGATAGGCCGTGGCGCATTAGGTAATCCTCAAATTTTTAGTGAGGTGCGAGGAGAAAAATTTGCCCTTTCTACATATGAGCAGGTTGTAAAGCATATAGAGATTTTGAGAGGATATTACAGTGATTATTTGATACTAAAACATATGAGAAAACACTTTCTTTGGTATTTGAAAAGTTATAGAAATAGCAAGTCTGTTAAGGTGGAAATAGTGTCAATCAGTACAATAGAAAAAGCATTGCAAAGGTTAAAGAAATTTTTTGATGAGGGAGTATAAGCGAAACTCTCTCATTTTTACTTACTAGTTATTATTTTTTGTCAAATTGTAAATAGTTTTTGATTGTATTTCGCAAAAGTTGTGTGATTTCTTTTTGAGAAAACAATTAATTGTTATATACTACTTTTGTATATTAGTAGTAATACTACTAAAAGAAAATTTGGAGATGTGGAAAAATGAATAAAAAAACTATAAGAGATATTGATATTTTTGGAAAAAAAGTACTTTGTAGAGTAGACTTTAACGTGCCTATGTCTGATGGCAAGATTACTGATGACAATCGTATTGTTGAAGCTTTGCCTACTATCAAATATATAATCGAAAATGGCGGCGCGGCAATCCTTATGAGTCACTTAGGAAGACCTGACGGTAAGGTTGTAGAGAAGTATTCTTTAAAGGCTGTTGCAGCGAGACTTGGAGAATTGCTTGGTAAAGAAGTTGTTATGGCAGACGATGTTGTAGGAAAAGATGCAAACGCTAAGGCTGCAGCACTTCAATCTGGTGATGTAATGCTTATAGAGAACTTGAGATTTGAGGCAGGGGAAGAAGAGAACGATAAGAAGTTTGTTGATGCACTTGCAAAATTGGGTGATGTGTATGTAAACGATGCGTTTGGTACAGCTCACAGAAAACATGCATCTACTTATGGACTTGCTAAAGTTCTTCCTAATGCAATTGGATTCTTAATTGAGAAAGAATTAAAGATGATTTGTGATACTATGGAAAATCCAAAGAGACCACTTGTAGGTATTTTGGGTGGTGCTAAGGTTGCTGATAAGCTTCCTATTATTGACAAATTGATTGATGTGTGTGATACATTGATTATCGGTGGCGGTATGGCATATACTTTCCTAAAAGCACAAGGTTATACAATCGGTGAGTCATTGGTAGATGACAGCAAGCTAGAAGATACTAAAGCAATGGTTGCTAAGGCTCAAGAGAAGGGAATGGAACTTCTTATTCCAGTGGATTTTGTAGTATCTAAAGCCATCGATGATGTTGCAAACAAGATGTACACTAAGGACCAAAATATTCCAGAAGGATATATGGGTGTAGATATTGGCAAAAAGACTACTAAGATGTTCAAAAAGGCAATCAAGTCAGCAAAAACTGTTATTTGGAATGGCCCTCTTGGAGTATTTGAACAAGAAGCTTTTGCTGTAGGTACATACAAGATCGCTAAAGCAGTTACTAAAGTAAAAGGTACAACAATTATTGGTGGAGGAGATAGTGGTTCTGCTATTATCAATATGGGACTTGCTCACAAGATTACTCATATCTCAACTGGTGGTGGTGCTAGCCTAAAACTTTTCGAAGGAAAAGTACTTCCTGGTGTAGATGTTATAGAGAACGTGGACTAATAAGGGGATAGGCATGGATAAGAAATTATACTTAATTGGAAACTTTAAAATGAATATGAATATGGCAAGCATTAAGCCATATTTAGAAGACTTAAAAAAAGTAGCAGATAATACAAATAATGCAGTAGGAATATGCGTACCATATGTGTATTTACCATATGTGTCAGAGACACTAAAGGATAGCAAAGCACTATATGGTGTACAAAATATGCATTTCAAGGATAGTGGGGCATATACAGGAGAGGTTAGTGCTGATATGCTACTAGACTTTGCTACAAAACTTGTGGTAATAGGTCACTCAGAGAGACGTGAATATTACAACGAGACTGACGAGGCTGTTAACTTAAAAGTAAAAAAATGCTTAGAAAAAGGCTTAACTCCAATTGTATGCTTTGGGGAAAAGTTGGAAGAAAGAGAAGCAGGGACTTACAAAGAGTTGATAGAAAGACAAGTATCAGCTGCTTTGGAAGGAATAGAAGAAGAAAGCATTAAAGATATTATATTTGCATACGAGCCAGTTTGGGCAATTGGAACAGGTAAGACAGCAACAAGTGATGAGGCAGAAGATGCAATATATTATGCTAAATCTATAATTAGTGCAAAATATGGAAAACAAATTAAATCAATCATGCTATATGGCGGAAGCTTAAAGCCAAGCAATGCTAATGAATTACTTTCAAAACCAAGCATTGATGGCGGCCTTATAGGTGGTGCTTGTTTGAAAATGGAGGACTTTGAATCAATAATTGCAAACTAATCAATGGGGTGTAAATTATGTTTCAAGAAGTATGGAATTATATTTGTGAGCTATTTACCACACTATTTAACTTCTTTGTTCACAAAGAGACGTCTATGGATAAGCCGGCAGTATTGATACTTATGTTTATAGTAATAGGTGTAACTCTTATATTTGCTTTGGGTAGAAAAAGCAAAGGCAAATCGCTAGCAAGTCCACTATTATTTACTATTGCGATATTACTTACAATTTTTACAGTTACATACTAAATACGATACGCACTAAAATCTAGTGCGTATTTTGGTTTGAAAAGTATAAATGTTGTAATTTGTGATGGTGTAAATACATAATATTTGGGTGTGTATATGATAGAAGTAAAGAAATTAGAAAAAATATACAAAGGTAATAATAATATAGAATGCAAAGCCTTGAATAAGGTAAGCTTTAATCTGCCATGTAAGGGTATGGTTTTTGTATGTGGCAAATCTGGAAGTGGTAAATCCACACTTCTTAATTTGTTGGGAGGTCTTGATTATATTACTCAAGGGGATATTGTTATAGGTGGTAAGGGTTTTTCAGAATTTAATGAAACCGACTATGATAATTACAGAAATGCCTTTGTTGGATTTATTTTTCAAGATTATTGCTTGATAGACAATTTTACAGTGAGAGAAAATATTCGATTGGCTTTGGATTTGCAAAATGTTTCCGATGAGGACAAAATAACAGAAGTTTTGAAAGATGTGGACTTAGTTGGATATGAAGATAAGCTTGTAAAAGAATTAAGTGGTGGACAAAAGCAAAGAGTAGCTATCGCCAGAGCATTGATTAAGGCTCCTAATATGATATTAGCAGATGAGCCAACAGGAAATCTAGATAGTAAGACGTCCAAGCAAATATTAAGTCTTTTAAAGCGTTTATCTAAGAAAGTCTTGGTGGTTATTGTGTCTCACAATTTGCAAGATGCAGATGCGTATGCAGATAGGATTATAGAGTTGTCTGATGGGCAGGTTGTTAAAGATGTGGAAAGGCAAGATGGCTTAGAAAATTGCCTTATTAAAGACAAAACTATAAATATACCATATAACCGATTGTTAACCGACGACGAATTAACAATTATAAATGAAAAGGTTGTAGAGGGTGGTTATTCAATACATCAAGAAAAAACCGATTTTGTTGATACAAGTCAGCCTATAAGCGACAAAACATTGGAAATAACACCTGTGGGTAAAATATCAACGAAGAGTACTCATATTTTATCTAACAGATTATTCAAAAGAAATACCATAAATTCGGTTTTTACTACTATTATGGTTTCGTTATTGCTTATAATATTGGCTGTTTGTCAACTATTTTCTGGTTTTGATGGTAGTGCTATGTTAAAAGATGGTACCGATAATATAGCAGGTAATTATTACTTGTATAAAGGGTATAGAGATGATGAATTGTTTAAAACATTGCACAAAAATAAACTGGTTGAAGTGACAGAAGAAAATATACAAGCATTCTACGATGAAGGTTACGATGGCAATATATACAAGCTATATAATGCAATTATTGGTTTGTCAGAAAATGGTTGGGAAGGTATAGTTGTGGGCCGTCAAGTGGATTTTAGCCATATCGGCAGCTTGTATGTTAATCTGGCTTCAGGTGTTTTAGAGTGCAACTCTGACTACTTGACTGGGATATATGGAGAAAATGGTGGTTTGAGGGTGCTGGCTGGTTCATTGCAAGATACTTTTAAACCTGATGGTGTTATATTTACAGATTATTTGGCAGATGCATTGATGTATCACAATCCAAATCAATATGACTCATACGAGGATATAGTTAATTCCTCAGTGATTAGCGTAAATAATTTTGTATATACTGTAAAAGCGGTAATATCTACTAATTATAAAGAGAGACATTCCAAAGTCGTGAGCAAATTTGACTATATAAACGGGCTGGATAATATTTCACAGAGAAGAACTGCGTTAAAAGAATTAAGAGAGGACGATGCTTTTATAAAATTTTATAACGAGTTAGATAGTCTAGCATTGAGTTATTTCTTTGGTGATTATAAAGCTGCTATGATGAACAAAAGCTACATGGATATTCCTGCATTTTTCCAAAATGCAGAGTTTATATTAGGTGGTGAGGTTTTGAACGCTGGTGGATTTTGGAGCTATTATCTAAGTAACGACTTAAAAGGTAACGAGATCTCTGTACATAAAGCATTCGCTAATGTACTACTTGGCAAAGATGTATCAATCTCCACCATATCTAAATATTTACCAGTGAATTTAACTGTAAAAGAATATGCTTATAATGACAGTGAGTATACTACGCCACTTCGTGAAAAAACTTTTAAAGTTGTGGGTGTGCATGATATAGGAGACGCAGTATTAGTTAGTGAAGAAGTGTATGAAGAAATGCGTTATGATATTTTATTTCCGTACGCTGTATGTTTTGATAATCCTACCAGTATTTCACAAATATTTCAGATTGACGAGGAGACGGAATTCTTTTGTAAAAACGAATACTTTAATACTATATATACAGTCATGGATATAGTAATGGTATTTAACGAATTCTTTGGTTTTGTTATGTTAGTTCTATCACTAATATGTGTGATATTAGTTATTTCATTTGTGAGGCATGCAATAAAAGCCAGCCTTTATGAGATAGGAGTTTTCCGTGCTATAGGTGGTACTAATAAGGATATATACAAGTTATTACTATTCCAAATGCTATATCTTGGGCTAGCAATAACTATCATCTCCATACTTGGTACAATATTACTAGATAGTGTGGCGAATAGTCTGATATTAGCTGGGTTATCTGAAATTATGAATATGTCGATACTGTCGGATATTTCTATCATTCAATTCAATCCAATAGTAATGATAATCGATGTATTAATTGTTGGCGTAATATTCCTTATATCATCATTGGAGTTGGTCAGGGTGTGTAAGAGATTAAAGCCTATCAACATAATCAAAGGCAAAGAGTAGGCGGTAGGTATACAACTAAATACGTTTAGTTGGTATTATTACAGTAATATTTAATGAAGTTTTTTATAAAAGTTTATATTTTATCAAATAGTTTGAAATTGAACTTGATGGTGATATACTTAAATATAAGTTCATAAAAAACAAAATTACATGTTTTACAAGGGGGATTAAAATGTTAGAAGTAAGAGACTTAGTTAAAAAGTATAAGATAGGCAAAAAGTCTAAGAAAAGAGTAACTGCTCTTAACAAAGTATCTATTACTTTCCCAGAAACGGGATTGATATTCTTGCTTGGTAAAAGTGGAAGTGGTAAGAGTACTTTGCTTAATGCGATTGGCGGACTAGATGAATTTGATAGTGGTGAGATCATTATCAAAGGCAGATCCAGTAAGGACTTTTCTCAGTCGGATTTTGATAGTTATAGAAATACGTTTATTGGTTTTATATTCCAAGAGTATAATGTTCTAGAGGAGTTTACAGTTGCAAAAAATTTAGCCCTTGCTATTGAATTGCAGGGTAAAACTGCAACGAAAGAAGCGGTCAATGAATTATTAGAAATGGTAGAAATGCAAGATTTTGCTAAAAGAAAACCAAATCAACTTTCTGGAGGACAAAAGCAAAGAGTTGCTATTGCTAGAGCATTAATTAAAAGTCCAGAAATTATCATGGCAGATGAACCAACGGGTGCATTAGATAGCAATACTGGTAAACAAGTTATGGAGACATTGAAGAAATTGTCTGAGAAAAAGCTTGTTATTATTGTATCTCACGATAGAGAGTTTGCAGAAATCTATGGTGATAGAATTATTGAATTGAAAGACGGAAAAATAATTAGCGATGTTACAAAAAAAGAAATAGAAGCTAAGAAAACAGAGTCAGGAATAAGTATAATAGAAAATGAACTTATTCATATTAAAAAAGGTCAAAAATTCACCGAAGAAGATATTAAAAAACTATGTAAAGCTATTGTATATAATAGTCAAAAAGCAGATACAATAATATCTCTTTCTAGCAAAGCTAATGAAGAAATAAAAAAGGCGAATTCAATAACTGACGATGGAAACAAAGAGGTATTCTTAAACACAGAGAAAGAAGATGTTGTTACAAAAGAATACTCTTCAAAGGATTTCAAATTAATCAAATCTAGGCTAAAATTCAAAGATTCATTTAAGATGGGTGCTAGCGCCTTAAAGAATAAAGTTTTCAAACTGGTATTTACTATTTTTCTATCTTTTATTGCCTTTGCAATGTTTGGCATCATTGATACATTTTCCACATTTAATAGACCTGCAGCAATGTCACATACAATTGAAAGCTTTAACAAAACTGAAATTGAATTGTTAAAGGAGAAAAAAGGAGAGTATAGTAACTACGTTACTCCTTTCAAACAATCAGATATTGATTATATTAAAGAAAATTTCCCTGGTATTGATATCAAACCAGTAGTTGGTGGGGGAATGAGATTTAATAGCAATTATAATAGCTCTAGTTATTCTAATCCTATTATGATAAGTAATCTCTCTTATAATTCCAATAATATAGCCAAGGTGCCATATTATTCAGGTATGGTTTATATGAGTGAAGCAGAGATGCGACAATATGGATTGAATTTGGTTGCTGGTAGATATCCAAGTGAAACGGAAAATAATGAAATCTGTATCAGTAAGCACCAGTATGATTGCCTAAAAGAATTAAATCCTACGTTGAATTTGGAGTATGACAACTTCTTATCCGAATATAATTCTTGTCAATTGGGTCATAACTACTACGAAGATAATAATTACAAGATTGTTGGTATTATAGATGATGGCAGTGATTTGAGTGAATATATGAATTTAGACAATTCGCAAATAAGTTCTGATTATTTACTTAATCAAAAAGTAACAAGAGATTTAGATTTTGGATTTGAGAATATTATCTATATTAATCAAAGCTTATATGAAGAAAAACTAAATAAAACGTTGGATGTTGATTTTCATGTTAATGCTAATGGTGAATATGCATATATTAATTATGGCATTGGTAATGCAAAAACTCTTCAAGAAATGTATAGCTATGAAAGATTTAATGGTTATCAAGAATTCTTAGATATCTATGAGTTTTATTATAAGAATGGTGATTTGTATATAGAAAATGAAGGCTATGCGGAACTAGAAGATAACGAAATTCTTATATCAAATGAAATATTTGTTTCTTTATTTGGTGATGTAAATAAGGAAGAATTAATCAATGGGGTTGAACCATTGACTGTAACATTGAAAGGTATTGAAAATTATGAGGATGGTTGGGATATAGAAAATTACTCAACTATTAAAACTTTTACAATTGTTGGTTGTTATAACATTAATAGTAGTTATGCTTTTGTAGCTAATAAGTCAACAATTGAATCTATTAAGAGTCATAGTTATTATGGCTTTGTATTGGAAAAAAATAGTGATTATTATAATATAGGGTTTGATAGTTGTTATACTTTAGAAACTTTAAAACAAATATATTACGGGGGTGGAATAGATTACACCAAAGAAGAGTATGTGGCTAATAGAATACTGTATCTAAAAAGTGGTGTATCAATAATTAATAATGGACAATTCCTAAATTTAGGCAAAAATGATATAATTTTATCAGAGAATAGTGTCTCTAGTCTTGCACAAGGACAAGACTTATATGATCTTATAGAAGAGGGTGTCACAATTAATTTTTCTACTGACTATGATGGCGAAGATGTGGTATTATCATATAATTTGGTGGGTATTTCTTATGGAATTGATTATGCAATTGTTTCAGAAGAGGCGTTAAATGATGATTCCTTTAAAGATGCTTTTAACGGTTTTGATTATGCAATTGCTAGTCTTTCTAATGATAAAAAAATCAATGATGAATTTATCAAAATGTGTGAAAGATTTAATGATGATGATGTAAAGTATACTATCCAAATGGGCAGTACACCAATTTTAGATAATTTTGAAGATATATTAAATAGTGTATCTGAAGTATTCTTTTATATAGGTATTGCGTTTGCTGTATTTGCGTCACTACTTCTTATGAACTTTATCTCTACAAGTATTTCATATAAGAAAAGAGAAATAGGTATATTGAGAGCATTAGGTGCTAGAAGTAAAGATGTATTTGGAATATTCTTTAACGAAAGCTTAATTATTGCTGGTATCAACTTTGTACTAGCAGCTGTAGCTACAATTGTAACTTGTGTAATTCTAAATGGAATAATAATTAAAGATTTAGGTCTAGAAATTGTAATGCTTTCTGTAGGAATAAGACAATTTGCACTACTAGCAGGGGTGAGTGTAATAACAGCATTTATTGCAAGTTTCTTCCCAGTTTATAGAATAGCTAAGAAAAAACCAATTGATGCGATTAATAATAGATAAAATTAATCAAAAGAAAAAGGCTGATGTTACCTATCAGTCTTTTTTTAGTTGCATATATTAGTTCAATTCTAGCAAACTCAATGATCATAACATAGAACAATTTTATAAAATATAAAATATTTTCTTAAAAGCAGTTGACAAATATTTCTCATATATGATAGAATTTGGTATTGCGAGGTATTGTCGGAAGTGCGCAATTCTGACGATGCAATTTACCAATAATTAGGTAAAAAATATCGAAATATAGGCAAAATTCAACATAAGGGGGTTTTTTGAAGATTTATGTTAATTTGTGGATAACTTAAAAAATTTTTCGCAAAAACTAAATTTTCTTAAAACTTTTTTTCGCTTTCTTTCAAATATTTGTGATATTTTCATCCAAAATTAGAGGGTAAACTTACAATTTAATAAAAAAAAGTGAAGGAGTTCGCGAACGAAATGCTAGAACAAATAGTTAGAAAAGTAAAATATGGAAATAACGTTAGATACACATTCGGTCAAACAGAAGAAAACACCGAACAAATGGGTTATTTACTAGATTTACAAAAAAATTCTTACCAAAAATTTATTGCAGAGGGCATTGGTGAGGTCTTAAAGGAATTCTCTCCTATTACCGACTATAGCGGAAAGGCAGAAGTATATTTCTTGGATTACAAGATTGAAGAAAAACCAAAACTATCTAAGGCAGAGACTAAGAGAAAGTCTGCTCACTACACTGTAGCTTTAAGAGTAAAAGTAAGACTTGTTATCAAAGAGACAGGTGAGGCTATTGAGAATGAAGTATTCTTGGGTGATGTTCCATACATGACACCTGAAGCTACATTTATCTTTAACGGGATTGAAAGAGTAGTAGTTAGCCAAATTGTTAGAAGCCCAAGCGTATATTATGCATCTCATATTGACAAAACAGGTAGAGAGTTATTCAATTGTTCTCTTAGCCCAAAACGTGGAAGCTGGCTTGAGATTGAACAAAAGGATAAAGAACCTAATCAATTAAAGGTTGCTCTAGACAAGGGTGGAAAGATCTCTCTAGGTATTTTCTTGAAATGTTTTGGCCTTAATAATGAGCAAATTCTTGATATCTTTGGAAACAACGAGATCATGAAGGCTACATTAGAAAAAGATCCTTTTGATACTCAAAACGAGGCATTGATAGAACTTAGTAAAAAGACTAGACCTAGTGAAATTCCTAGTGCAGAAGCTACAAAACAATTTATCTTCTCTCAATTCTTCTCAAATCAATATTACAATCTTGGCGAAGTAGGTAGATACAAGATAGATAAGAAGTTGAACTTGTCTAATCGTCTTGTAGGTTTAACTTCTGCTGATGACATCAAAGACAAGAAAGGTGTTATTGTTAAAGCAGGTGAGGTTATTACTAAAGAACAAGCCAGAACTATCCAAAATGCTGGTATCAATGGCGTATGGGTAATGGTAGATGGCAAGAGACACAAGATGTATGGTAACAACAGGGTAGAATTATCTGAAGTTATCAAGTGCAATGAGAAAGAACTTGGCATTAATCATCAAGTATACTATCCAATCCTAGATGAACTACTTAAGGAATACAAGACTAAAGAAGACAGAATTGAAGCTATTAGAGCCAATGCAGATAACCTAGTTGGTACAACTATCACATTAGATGATATCTTAGCTACAGTTAGTTATTTATTAGACTTAAATATGGGTATTGGTTACATAGATAATATTGACCACCTATGCAACCGTAGAATTAAGGGTGCTGGTGAACTTCTACAAGATGCTCTTCGTGGTGGAATGAACAAATTGAGCAACATGGTAAAGGAAACTTTACAATCTCATGATTTGACAGATATCACTCCTAGCCAAGTTGTTAATGCTAGACCAATCAATAGAGCATTCAAAGATTTCTTAGCAAGCCACCAATTATCTCAATTGATGGACGAAATGAACCCGCTTAGCTCTTTAGCTCAAAAACGTAGATTATCAGCCGTAGGTCCTGGTGGTATTAAGAAAGACAGAGCAACCGACGAAGTCCGTGATATTCACCACAGCCACTATGGAAGAATTTGTGTTATCGAGACTCCAGAAGGTGGAAATATCGGTCTTATCAACTCTCTTGCTTCATATGCTAGAATTAATGATTATGGATTTATTGAGACTCCATACAAGGTTGTTGATAAAGAGAAAGGTGTAGTTACTGACGAGATCGTTTACTTAATGGCAGACGAAGACGAATACAAATATATTGCTCAAGCAATCGAGCCTCTTGATGAAAAAGGTGCGTTTGTTAAAGACAGAATTATTTGTCGTTATCATGATACAATCATCGAAGTAAGCAAAGATATGGTTGATTATATGGACGTTGCTCCTAGACAACTTGTGTCTGTTCCAACATCTCTTATCCCATTCTTAGAAAATGACGATACTGCCAGAGCATTGATGGGATCAAACATGCAACGTCAAGCAGTTCCACTAATCCAAACAGAAGCTCCTATTGTAGCAACTGGTATGGAATATAAAGTTGCTCGTGATAATGGTGCAACAATACTTTGTAGAGAAAATGGTACAGTTTCTTATGTATCTGGTGACAAGATTGTTGTTACAGCAGATAATGGCAATGAAGAAATTTACGAACTACTTAAATTTGTTAAAACTAACCAAGAATCATGCGTTAACCAAAAGCCAATTGTAAAGACTGGTCAAAAGGTTAAGAAAGGTGATACTCTAGCCGATGGTTATAGTACTAATGGCGGAGAACTTGCACTTGGTAAAAATATGTTAATTGCGTTCATGAACTGGGAAGGTTACAACTACGAGGACGCTATCCTTCTATCTGAAAGACTTGTAAAAGAAGACGTGTATACTTCTATTACTCTAAAAGAAGAAGAAGTAAAATGTAGAACAACTAAACTAGGTGACGAAGAAATCACTAGAGATATTCCAAACCTAGGTGAAGATGTATTAAAGAACTTAGACGAAAACGGTATCATTAGAATTGGTGCAGAAGTTAAGCCAGGGGACATCTTAGTAGGTAAGGTTACTCCAAAGGGTGAGACTGAACCAACTCCAGAAGAAAGACTTCTTCGTGCTATATTCGGTGAGAAGGCAAGAGATGTTAAGGATACTTCGCTTCGTGTCCCTCACGGAATTAGTGGTGTAGTAGTAGATATCCAAATCTTCTCAAGAAAGAACAAAGATGAATTAGAGACTGGTGTTAACCAAATGGTAAGAGTTACTATCGCTCAAAAGAGAAAAATCTCTGTCGGTGATAAGATGGCGGGACGTCATGGTAACAAAGGTATTGTATCAAGAATCCTTCCTGTTGAAGATATGCCATTTATGGCTAATGGTCAACCAATCGATATCTTACTTAACCCTCTAGGTGTACCTTCTCGTATGAACGTTGGACAGGTGCTTGAAGTTCACTTAGGACTAGTTTGTAAGGCTCTAGGTATCAAGATTGCTACTCCAGCCCTAGATGGTGCTAAAGAAAGCGATATTTCTCAACTTCTAAAAGAAAATAATTTCCCTGAAAACGGTAAGATTCAATTATATGATGGTAGAACTGGTGAACCATTTGAGAACCCTGTAACTGTTGGTTATATGTACTATATCAAACTAGAACACATGGTTAACGATAAAATGCACGCTAGATCAACTGGTCCTTACGCTTACGTTACTCAACAACCTCTTGGTGGTAAAGCAATGTTTGGTGGACAAAGATTTGGTGAAATGGAAGTTTGGGCGCTAGAGGCTTATGGTGCTTCAAAACTTCTTCAAGAAATGTTAACAGTTAAATCTGACGATACAGAAGGAAGGCTTGCTACATACAAAGCTATTGTAGAGGGTACACAACTTCCACAACCATCTATCCCAGAATCATTTAAGGTTATGGTTAGAGAATTGCAAGGCTTAGGTCTTGATGTACAACTTCTAACAGATCAAGGAAAAGAATTCAAGTTGACAGATCTTAATAGAGACAATGTTGAGACATTCGCTGAAGTTACTAAGCCAAAGGCAGAAGTTAACGAAGTTGACTTGTTTGATACAGAAGATAAGAGCTTAGAAGAAGACTTAGAAATGAATGAAGATTTTGATAATATCTTTGATGAGTCAGTATTATTTGACGATTTAGAAGATGATAACGAGTAGGAGAGAAAAATATGTTTGAATTAAATAACTTATCCGCAATTAGAGTTTCTATTGCTTCTCCAGAAAAGATAAGAGAATGGAGTCATGGCGAAGTTACGAAAAGTGAAACTATCAACTATCGTACACATAAGCCAGAGACTTCAGGTCTTCTTTGCGAAAGAATTTTTGGACCGAAAAAGAATTGGGAATGTCACTGCGGCAAATATAAGAGAATTAGACATAAAGGCGTAATTTGTGACAAATGTGGTGTCGAAGTTACTAAGAGTAGTGTACGTAGAGAAAGATTTGGACATATTGAATTGGCTGCTCCAGTCGCTCACATTTGGTTTATGCAAAGTATTCCTTCAAGAATTGGCTTAATGCTAGGTCTTAATAGCAAACAATTAGAAAAAGTTGTATATTATGTATCTTATATCGTATTAGAGCCAGGTAATACTGGATTTACTAAGATGCAAGTTATATCTGATGCAGAATATAGAGAAGCTGTTGAGAAATTTGGTTATGACTCATTCCGTGCAGGTATGGGTGGTGACGCTATTAAAGAACTATTATCTGAAATCGATTTAGATAAAGAATATGAGACTTTAATAGAAGAAGGGAAGACTGCAAAAGGTCAAAAGAAATTAAAAATAAACAAGAAATTAGAAATAGTTGAGAATCTAAGAAAGAGTGGAAATAGACCAGAATGGATGGTTCTAGATGTAATTCCAGTTACTCCACCAGATATTCGTCCAATGATACAACTAGATGGTGGCAGATTTGCTACATCTGATATCAACGACTTATATCGTAGAATTATCAACCGTAACAATAGATTAAAGAAATTTATCCAAATTGGTGCTCCAGAAGTAATTATCAGAAACGAAAAGAGAATGCTTCAAGAAGCAGTAGATGCATTGATTGAGAATGGTAAGAGAGGAAAAGCCGTTCAAGGTCCAAAACAAAGAGAATTAAAGTCTTTGACTGCATCATTAAAGGGTAAACAAGGTAGATTTAGACAAAACTTGCTAGGAAAACGTGTGGACTACTCTGGTCGTTCTGTAATCGTCGTAGGACCAGAACTTAAGATGTATCAATGCGGACTTCCTAAAGAAATGGCACTTGAACTATTTAAGCCATACATTATGAGAAAATTGGTTGAGAGAAATTTATCTCTTAACTTCAAGACTGCAAAAAGACTTATTGAAAGACAAAAACCAATTGTTTGGGATTTGTTAGAAGAGGTTATTGTTGACCACCCAGTTATGTTAAACCGTGCTCCATCTCTTCACAGACTTTCAATTCAAGCATTTGAACCAGTATTGATCGAGGGTAGAGCGATCAGACTTCACCCACTTGTCTGCGGTGGCTTCAACGCCGACTTCGACGGTGACCAAATGTCTGTTCACGTTCCACTTTCTCCAGAGGCAGTTGCAGAAGCAAGACTTTTGATGCTTGCTAGCAACAATATCTTAAAGCCTGCTGATAGCAATCCAGTATGTACTCCAACTCAAGATATGGTCATGGGTTGTTACTACTTAACAGTTCTTAAAGAAGGTGCTAAAGGCACAGGCAAAGCATTTAAGGACGAAGACGAAGCAATCTCTGCATACGCTGCAGGTGCAATCGAACTTCAAACTCAAATCTTTGTTCGTCGTACTGGCGAGATCAATGGCAAGACTGTAAGTTATAGAGTATCTACTTCTGTAGGTAGAATTATCTTAAATGGTAGAATTCCACAAAACTTAGGCTTTGTAGATAGAACTGATGAAAAACATTTCTTAGATGACGAGATAGATTTCTTAGTAACTAAGAAGAAATTAGACCTTATCACAAGACAATGTTTTAATAATCTAGGCACAACTGCTACAGTTAAGATGCTAGATAATATTAAAGAATTAGGTTACAAATATTCCACAATTGGTGCTGTTACAATCAACGTATTCGATATGGAAATCCCAGAAGAAAAAGCGAAGATTGTAGATGAAGTAGAGAAGCAAATTGCCGACAATGAAAAGTATTACAAGCGTGGATTTATTACAGAAAACGAAAAATTAGATAGAAACATTAAGTTATGGAACGAAGCTACTGACAAAGTAAAAAGCGTGGTTCTAAATAATATGAATGTTCTTAACCCAGTAAGAATGATGGCAGACTCTGGAGCGAGAGGTTCTGTTGGACAAGTATTGCAGCTTTGCGGTATGCGTGGTATCATGGCTAATACTTCTGGTAAAAAGGTTGATATCCCAGTTAAATCGAACTTCCGTCAAGGGCTTACTCCTCTAGAATACTTCTTATCCAGCCGTGGTGGAAGAAAAGGTCTTGCCGATAAAGTTCTAAAGACTGCCGACTCTGGTTATTTGACTAGAAGATTGGAGGCAGTTGCTCAAGAAATAATCATTTCTGAAGATGATTGTTTCGCTAACAATAACGAAAAAATCAAAGGATTAGTAGTTACTGCAATCACTAAAGACTCTACTCCAGTATGTTCTCTAGAACAAAGAATTGTAGGAAGAGTTGTTGCAGAAGATGTAATTAATCCATCTACAAAAGAAGTAATTATCCCAGCTAACACATTAGTATCAGCTGCTGATGCTAAGAAGGTAGTAGAAGCTGGTATTACTGCTGTAAATATTAGAACAGTTCTTACTTGCCGTAGCAAACATGGTGTATGTGCTAAATGTTATGGTAAGAATATGGCTGGTACAGATATGGTATCAATTGGTGAGGCGGTAGGTATTATTGCTGCTCAATCAATCGGTGAACCAGGTACTCAGCTTACAATGAGAACATTCCACACAGGTGGTGTATCAACAGCTGCCGATATCACTCAAGGTCTTCCTAGAGTTGCCGAGATATTCGAAGCAAGAAAACCAAAGGGTGTTGCTATTATTTCAGAAGTTGCAGGTACTGTATCTATCAAAGAAGTACAATCTGCAGGTAAAGATGGTGGTAAATATTACGAGATTTTCGTTAAGAATAGTGAAGATGAAGGACATTACATTGTTCCATTTGGTGTTGTTCTTAAAGTTAAGAATGGAGACAAGGTTGAGGCTGGTTCTGTTCTTACAGAAGGTAATATTTATCCTCAAGACTTGCTTAGAACTAAAGGTGTTAGAGATGTTCAAAACTATCTATTATCAGAAGTTCTATCCACATACTCTTCACAAGGTGTTGGTATTAACACTAAACACGTTGAGATTATTATTAAGCAAATGCTTAGAAATGTTAGAATTGAGGACTCAGGTGATACTAATCTACTTATCGGTGATATTGTTGATCATCATAAGTATGAAGAAGAAAACGAAAGAGTATTGGCAGAAGGTGGAGTTCCAGCAACCGCTAAGAGATTAATTCAAGGTATCACTAAAGCGTCTCTATCTAATCCAAGCTTCCTTGCTGCTGCGTCATTCCAAGAAACATCTAGAGTGTTGACAGATGCTGCTATCAAGGGTAAAGTAGATAATCTTGTATCATTGAAAGAGAACTTAATGATAGGTAAACAAATCCCTGCTGGTACTGGTTTTACATCTAGTAGAGATATCAAGCCTATTGACTTAACTACTATCAAAAACGATACAGTAGAGATGACAGAAGATATCGCAAATCTTTTCGAAGATGTAGAAGAAGAATAAGATAAAAAAAAGAAATATTGGAGTTAGTCTAATATTTCTTTTTTTATTAAAGTACGCCAAAAAGTAATCTAATAATCCTTTTATTTTACATATTCTTATCTACTTCGCCGGGTTTTTCTACATCGACCAAGTTTATGTTATAATTTATATCTTTGCTGGTTTTGCCGTCTTTGTAATCTATTACTATTTCCACCCAGTCGTGATATGTGTTAAGTATTAGGTAGATATAGTTGTCTCCGTCTTTTACATCGGACAATTTATCTGTTTTGCTATCTTTGGCTGTTAGTAGAGTAATGGTGGCGTTGGCGTCTTTTAATACTTTGTCTTCCAATTCTAATTTTATACATACAGCTAGTTTTCCAAGCGGATCGCTTTCTGCATTCTGGAACCATCTATCATAGTCGGAGTCAGATAATGGTGTAGTAGCACCTATTACTTTTACAGCATAATCGCTTTTTGCAATAATATCATTGGGTATAATGTCTAGGTTTTTTGTATCAAATATAGTTCCATTTATAACTGTGTCAGAATTGTTTAAGCTAAGCCCGCCTAGTTTTTCGTTAGAACAAGCAAAAAGCCAATTCAATCCTATTAAGAATGCAAATACAACGACAAAAAGTTTTATTCTTTTCATATTTACCTCTAAGATTAGTATTTGCGATAATTTATATTTTACACGCATTGTATTGAAAAAGTAACTAAAAATATGATACAATTATTGAGATTATATCAAAGTCAATATGCTTAGTGGTATATTGAAACAAGCGAATAAATAAAAAGAAGGAATAATATTTATGGAATTACTTTCTCCAGCAGGTGATTTAAAAAGCTTTTATGCGGCTGTTTACAATGGCGCAGATGCTATATATTTAGGCCTAAAATCTTTTAATGCAAGGATTAAAGCAGATAACTTTACCAATGACAATATTGCGGATATTGTTTCTTTTGCGCATATATATGGGGTAAAAGTGTATGTCACCATCAATACATTAATTAAGGACGGCGAGGTGGAAGAGTTTTTGGATACAGTAAGGGCTTGTATCGCTGCAAATGTAGATGCGTATATAATCCAAGACTTTGGCATGGCTAATTATTTGCGAAATAAGTTCAAGGGTATAAATCTTCACGCAAGTACGCAAATGGGCATACACAACCTTGCTGGAGCTAGAGTATTACAAGAGTTAGGCTTTAGTAGGGTGGTGCTTTCTAGAGAGACCAAATTGGAAGATATAAGAGATATTAGAGATAATACTGATCTTGAGATAGAATATTTTGTGCAAGGTGCTCTATGTGTTGCATTCTCTGGAAATTGCTATTTGAGCGCCATAAAGAACGGAAATAGCGGGAATAGGGGTAAGTGCCTACAACTTTGCAGGCTTCCATACAAAGTATACGATAACGACAAAATAATCAGCGAAGGGTATTATTTATCTCCTAAAGATTTGAGTCTTATGGACAAGTTGGCAGAGTTGAGAGATGCAGGAGTGACTAGCCTTAAAATAGAAGGACGATTGAAAAGGGCTAGTTATGTGGCTCAGGTAACTAGGAGTTATAGAAAAGCATTAAAGTTTTTAGAAGAAGATAAAGAGTTTTCTTGTGATAAAGAAAGGGCAAAGATTGCAGAACTATTCTCTCGTGGAAAGTTTAACGATAGTGCGTACTTGTATGATAATTTTGATATTATTAATCCTAAAATAAACAATCACGAAGGCAAAAATATTGGCAAGGTAATAGGGGTAGAAAAATTCAAAGATATTTTTAAGATTACTCTAAAACTGACAGAGCAAATAGGTCAGGGTGATGCTATTAGATTGGTTAAAGACAGTATTATCCAGTCTATCGGTGTAGGTAATGTAAATATCTTAAATAACAACTGCTATGAGATATTTTCTACTCAAAAAGCTATTGTAGGGGCAAGTGTATATTTGCTAAAAAGTGAAGCAAAAGAAAGCAACTTAACATCGTTTGTAAGACCTCTTCCAATTAATATGCATTTTAGCGGATTTGTTGGAAATAAAGCCATATTATCCGCATCGCTAGGTGCTATGCAAGTGTGTGTACAAAGTGAAAAAACACTAGAAGCGGCTAAGACTTCTGGAGTGACTTATGACACAATATACAAGCAAGTAAGCAAACTAAACGATACAAAGTTTAGATTAGAAATACTAGAGGTAGAAGCAGATAATTGCTTTATAGCAGTATCAGAACTTAATGATTTGAGAAGACGTGTGATAGCAGAATTGGAAGCGGAAGCTTTGAAATTGTATAATTTGAATTTACGCAAAATCGAGGAGACAGATTATCAAATAGATACAATCATTAATACAAATAAAGATAATTATTATATTATATCTTCTCATACAGATTTGAAGGATATAGACACTTCATATGGTGTGATATTGTGTCCGAATAGTTACGATATGAATTTGAAATTTGAAATAATAGATATCTGCAAAAAAGGTATTTCAAAAGACGCTATATATCTAAACTTACCAATAGTATCAACGGGAGTGGAACTACAAAATTTGCAAGAATTAGTTGCTTCTTTAGGGGTAGGTGTAGTTGCAAATAACTATAGTCATTTCTGTTTTGTAAAAGATTATCCTGCAATAGCTGGAATGGGCTTAAATGTATACAATAAATATACTGCAAAATATCTATTAGATTATGGTTTTGATAATTTTGTTTGGTCAATAGAAAGAGAGAATATAGAGGAAAGTGGTTTGACATTAGTTAGTGGACACCCAGCTCTTATGACCTTCTGCCATTGTCCTTTTAGAGAAATAATTGGTGGCAATTGTGGAAATTGCAAATATACAAATGGTCTGATTTATGAAGATGAAAAAAATAATAGATATAGACTAAGAAGATATAAGCTTATTAATTGCTATTTTGAACTATATAGCGAAGAAGTGCTAAATAAGGCAACTAAAGCAGGAAAAATATTAGATATAAGGAAAGTATAATGGAAAAATACGATGTAATAATTGTAGGTGGTGGTGCTAGCGGATTGATGTGTGCAATAACCACCAAAGCCAAGAAAGTATTGCTATTAGATGCTAGTGATAGATTGGGCAAAAAAATATTAGTCACTGGTAATGGTAAATGCAATATTACTAATGATAGCATTGCTACAAATTATTATAATGACGATAAAGTAAGTGAATATTTTGCTAAATTTAACAACTTGCAAACTATTAAATTATTTGAAAATATAGGGCTTTTTACATATTCTGATGAAGAGGGTAGAAGATACCCTGTGTCTAACAGTGCCAACTCAGTTTTGGATATAATTCTTGCAAAATTAAGAGATAAGGATAATGTGCAAGTAATGACATCTTGTAATATTCAGAGCATAAACAAATCAAAGGGTGTATTTCAATTAAAAACAGATAAAGGCGAATTATTGGCAGATAAAGTGGTTCTTGCTACTGGTGGTAATTCAGCAACTAAATATTTAGAGAATTTAGGAATGAAATATGTCGGTTTTACGCCTAGCCTTATGGGTTTAAAGACTACCAAAAACAAAGGCTTAGCAGGTGTAAGGGTGAGCAATGTCAAAGTATCATTTAATGAATTTGAGGAAGTGGGAGAGGTATTGTTCAAAGAAGATGGCGTAAGCGGTATAGTTATTTTTAACCTTTCTGCTAGCCTTGCTAGAAATGGGATTCGACAAGGGCGTATCTTTCTTGATTTCTTGCCTAATATGCCGTTAAATACCTTAAAATCTGCTCTTAAGGCCAGTATTGAGGGCAATTCCAATTATTCACCTATCGAAATATTAGAGGGGTTATTACACAAGAGTCTGGCAAAGAATATTTTGGATACTTTGGGTATAAAGAATTTGAAAGACTTTGATTTAAATAACGTTGCAAACTTAATAAAGCAATATCCGGTAAATTTTGTTGGATATTCTGATAATAACCAAGTACATAGTGGAGGTGTGGATTTAAAAGACTTAGATAACAATCTACAAAGCAAAGATGTGGCTAATCTATATGTAATAGGTGAATTGGTAAATGTTGATGGCGTATGCGGCGGATATAATTTGCAATGGGCATGGACTAGTGGACATATAGTAGGTGAAGCGTTATGAAACTGTACGAAGGAATTAAACTAGATATAGGCTATACAAAAGAGGATTTAAAAAAAGCTCTTGCTAAATCATTAAAAATAAATTGTCAAGACATAACCAATATTGAAATAATAAAAGAAAGTATTGATGCTAGAAGAAAACCAAATATATACAATATAGTCAATGTAGCATTTGATTGCAGTAAAAAAAATAAAGAGTGGGCTAAGCTAAAGGATATAGAGGTTAGTCATGCTGGGATAAAAGAAACAAAGCATATTTACAATGGCGTATCGCCTGTGGTAGTGGGTTTTGGTCCAAGCGGAATGTTTATGGCATTAAAACTTGCTAAAAGCGGTTACAAACCAATAGTAATCGAAATGGGTGATACAGTAGAAGATAGACTTAGCAAAGTGGAGACTTTCTGGAAAACTGGAAAACTAGATATTTATTCCAATGTGCATTTTGGAGAAGGCGGAGCAGGTACATTTAGTGATGGAAAACTAAATTCTAATATATCCAACGAGTATTGTAAATTAGTTACTAACGAACTAATATTAAATGGTGCAAATGAAGAAATCTTCTATAAATCAAAGCCGCATATTGGTACAGACAATCTACAAAAGATTGTAAAAAGTATTAGACAACAAATTATACGATTGGGCGGCAAAGTAATATTTAATACCAAACTAATAGATATATTGATAGAAGCTAATAAGATAAAAGGCGTACTTGTTAGAGATTTAAAAGAAAGTAGAGAGTATAGTATCACAACCGATGCGTTGATTTTGGCTATAGGGCATAGTGCCAAAGATACATTCCGCCTTATCAAAAACAAAGGCGTAGATATGGAACAAAAGCCTTTTGCGATGGGTGTAAGAATAGAGCAAAAGCAAGAAGATATCAATATGGCTCAATATGGCAAATTAGATAGCAAATTGCCTGCTGCTGATTACAAGCTAGCAGTGCATCTAAGTAGTGGTAGAAGTGTATTTACTTTCTGTATGTGTCCAGGTGGCGTAGTTGTGGCTAGTAGTAGTGAAGAAAATACAATAGTCACCAATGGAATGAGTTATTTTGCTAGAGATAAAGAAAATGCTAATAGTGCAATTTTGGTAAATGTGACACCAGAAGATTTTCCATCAGAGGACGTTCTTGCAGGTTTTGAATTGCAAAAGGAATATGAGAGGAAAGCTTTTGAATTAGGTGGGGGTAATTATGTAGCCCCAGCAATTAGCGTAGGAGAGTTTTTGACAGGTAAAAAACACGAAACAATAAATCCTACATATAGACCTAATGTAAAGTGGGTGGATATAAGTAAATGCTTACCAGATTTCGTTACAAATTCTATCAAAGAAGCATTACCATTGTTTGAGAAGAAAATAAAGAATTTTGCAAAAACTTCAAATGTCCTTACTGCCATTGAGTCAAAAAGTAGTTGTCCTGTAAAGGTTGTGCGTCAAGAAAACAACCAAACCAATATTCTAGGACTCTTTGCAATAGGCGAGGGAGCGGGGTATGCAGGCGGTATAATGAGTAGTGCTCAAGACGGATTAAAGGTAGCTGAAAGCGTAATTGAGTATTTGAAAAAGTTGTAAATGTAAGAAAAATTACATGTAGTATAACATGTAATTTTTTTAAACTTCATTAATTAACTGAGGATAGTTGTCTATAAAGAATTGTCTATTGTTAGTAGTAGTTTCGTTTTGATATATTGAATATGCTAATTCATTATAATTATATGCTTTTGCGATATTATTGAGTTTGAAATATGCTAGACATAGTTGCAAGTAAGGTAAATAATCGTAGTAGTCTTTGTGTACAAATGCACCTTTACTTGATACGTCATTGCAGGTTATTGACATATTATACCAATATATTGCCAAATAATAATCCCGCTTATCAAAAAAATAGTTTCCTATATAATAACATACGTTTGCTCTGGGTTGGTCGAAACGAAATGTCATTAGTAGATAATCTAACTCTTTTTCTTTTTGATTTAATATATTGTATGCATTGGATATGACCACACAGGCATCTATATTGTTTTCCACCCACCCCTTGCCTTCTGTTAAAAAAGTTTGAAGGGTGTTAATACAATCAGAGTATTCTTGATTATCATAATATTCTCTTCCCATATAGTATTGTTCGCGAGGTGTTAAATTTCTTGTTTTTTTAGTCTTAATATAGATGTCTAGGTTTCGTCTAGACTTGGTCGTTTTGATTGAGTGGTGTTCAATTGATTTATTCACTCTTTCAACTTCGCCAAAAGGGGTGATGCATTCATGCACAGCACCTTTCCATATTGCTAATCGTGAGTTTCTAATAATTCTCTCTCTATAGTAAGAAAATATTGCTTCTCCGTTATCTCTAAAGCCATTGGTGTATTTTAGCATATATACATCTTTATCCATAATACTTTTTAGATTAGATATATATAATGCCGTATCTTCTGGAACTATATCGTCAGCATCTAACCACATAATGTAATCACTTTTTGCAAGAGAAAAAGAATAATTTCTAGCAGCAGCAAAGTCGTCGCACCATTCAAAATCATATACTTTGTCTGTATATTTTTTTGCAATTTCTATTGTGTTGTCTGTAGAACCGGTATCTACGATTATAATTTCATCAGCATATATTTTGGCGTTTTTTAAAACCCTTTCTAATACCTTTTCCTCATTCTTTACAATCATACATAAACTGATACTTTTCATATATCTCCTATTTTATAAAAAAGTCCAATGAGATATATTACATTGGACTAATATAAAGTTTCTAACTTATGCAGTAGGCCCAGTAGGTCCTTGAGGAATAACCAAGTTTAGAACATAGTCTGGTGCTGTTCCTGTTATTGTAGCACTAGCTTCGCTTCCTGGAGCTCCAGTTGTTACTGTACCAATTGTAAGGGTAGGGGTTAATCCGTCTGCGCCAGTTGGTCCTGTTGGTCCGATTTCACCAGTTGCACCAGTAGGACCGGTAGGACCGATTGGACCTATATCTCCAGTTAATCCGATTGGTCCAGTTTCACCAGTTGCGCCAGTTGGTCCTGTTGGTCCGATTTCTCCCGCAGGTCCTGTTGGTCCTATTTCACCCGCAGGGCCAGTAGGACCTATTTCACCAGTTGGACCAGTAGGACCTATCTCACCCGCAGGACCAGTAGGACCAGTAGGACCAGTTGCGCCAGTAGGTCCGGTTGCACCAGTAGGTCCGGTTGCACCAGTAGGTCCGGTTGCACCAGTAGGTCCAGTTGCGCCACCGCCAGGGCCAGCAGGGCCGGTAGGGCCGGTTGGGCCTGTGACTCCACGTTGTATCCAGAACCATCTGTTAGGGTTTCCACAAGAGTTACCGCATAAGTTGCAACCACATCCGTTATTGTTGTTTCCGCAATTGCAAGCCATAGATAAATCTCCTTATAAGCAAATATAACAACAAATAAGATACCTTTGCAATATCTCTTTACCAACTAAGGTTATTAGCTGCCCAAACTCACAAAATAACGTACCTGTAATTTGCTGATTGATTTTGTTGTTAATATTGCTTTTTTAGATTGTAGAATTGCGTTCCACAATCCTCTATATTGTATGAGTGTTTACAATAATTGGTGAATAGATAAAAAAACACTGCAAAAATTATTTGCAGTGTTCTTTGCTATATTTGATTTAATTCTAATTGAATGAGATATTTTCCATTAAAAAAATCTAAAATAAGATTTTTTGATATCTTAGCTTCAAAGATTATTTGTGAAAACATCTCCAAATACTTCTTTAAGTCGTTAAAATTTCTTAATGTTAGTTTTTTTATTTTGTCTATGCTATCAAAAGAGCCCCAATTATGATTATTAATATATTCTTTCATATTTTCTCCTAATTTATAAGTTTTGCTGTGATTTTGGCTGTATTATTTTCTAGTACTACAAATATACTATCGTTTTTCCTACATACTTTATTGGCTAGTTCGATTTTTAGCATATTTGTCAAATCAAGTAAAAAAGTATCTAAAAATTCTTCTTTTGACATTACCATATTCCTCCTTATAGTTTGTAAGTTTGTTAACTAGTTAAATGCCTTACATATGCATATTATACACTATTTTTTTATAAAATTAAATATAAAAGAAAGTCTAATAATGACTTGTTTTTGATAAAAATGTCGATAAATAGGAAAAATAAATAATAATGGAAGAATTTAAGGATATTATAAAAGAATTAATAGAAGAAAAGGAAAAGTCTTTAAGGGCTATAAGTAGAGATAGTGAGATTTCAACTACACAATATAGTGATTATCTAAAAGGTGTTTTGCCTACTATTGATACTGCTGTTAAATTATCTAATTATTTCAAATGTAGTTTAGATTATTTATTTGGGATATCAGAAATTAATTATTACAAAGAATATGTTGGATATGATTTGACAAAGTTTGTTCCAAGATATCTAGAGGCTTTAAAGCAAAATAAAATATCACATTGGAAGTTTGCTCAAAAATGCGGATTTGGTGAGTCTTCTTTAAGGCATTGGAGAGATTATGGGAAATGTCCGAGTGTTAAATTATTAATAATAATTGCTAGTAATCTAGATGTGTCGGTTGATTATCTGATAGGTAGGTATTAATAAAACACTGCAAAAAATTACTTGCAGTGTTCTTTTTTTATTTATTATAAAAATCTATTATGTCTTTTCTGACATCATCTTTTATTATTTCATTAAGTAGTTCGTGGCGGCAGTTTGAATAAGCTTTTAGAGTCACATCTAAGTTTGCTTTTTTGTACAGTTTCTCTAGTTTTATTATTTCTTTGCCATTGCTTCCTACAGGGTCTTTGTCACCATATATAAGTAATATTTTAGTTTCTTTAGGTATCTCTTTTATGCCTTTGTTAAGTTTGCCCATATTTCTAAACAAGCTAGCGTAAAAACTTACAGGGAAAGGTGTTCCGCAGTATTTGTCTGCTTTGTATTTTTCCCAAACTTCGTTATCTTGAGATAGCCAGTTGCCATCTTCAAATCCTTTGCCATAAGATTTTAGACTCATGTTTTCAATCAATGCTGCTTTGCCGTGTTTGCCATTTTTTAGTTTTGTAAACCATGCTATTATACGACCAAATTTCATTATTAAGTTACTACCATTTGTGGTTCCACAGATAATAGCCTTATTTGCAAGAGGGCATACTTGGATATATTTCTGAGTAATAAATGATCCATATGAGTGACCGAATATATATAGCGGAAGATTAGGAAATAATTCTATAAGTTTTTCTGAAATAGTGATTTGGTCATGAACGGTTAGTGAGAATATATCACCATCGTCTTGACCTAAATGTTTTTCGTCTATTGCTGTGTGTCCGTGACCACGCAAATCTGATACAAATGCAATATATCCAGCCTCGTTAAAGTGCTTGCAGGTATCCTCATATCTTAGCCCATGTTCTTGCATGCCATGTATTATTTGTATAATTCCTTTTGGATTTTTTACCTCATCGAATAAGTATCCTTTAAGTTCTAGCCCGTCGATAGAAGTGATGTTTAAGTTTTTCATTTCTCTCTCCTTTTCTTAGAATCATATTTTACAATCTTTATTGCGTTTTCCCAGCCTTTGTATAATGTGTTTCGTTCCTTGATGGTTATTTTTGGTGTGACTGTGACACTAGATGTATACATTTTGGCAATATCTTGAATGTTAAATATTTTTTTGCATACGGCAACCATATACACAGCACCTAGTACTGTACTTTCTGATTCTTTGCTCTTTAATACGTTTCGTTGTATTATGTCTGACTGAAATTGTAATAGGAATGAGTTCTTGCTTCCGCCT
Organism: Clostridia bacterium; assembly: GCA_017399265.1. Taxonomy (GTDB): domain Bacteria; phylum Bacillota; class Clostridia; order Christensenellales; family UBA1242; genus UBA11490. The sequence continues at coordinate 30,671 of JAFQDL010000015.1, read as the reverse complement.
CCGTCTACGTGTAGTTCTTTGATAGGGCAGGAGTTAAGAGACATATCTTTTATTATGGCATAGGTGTTGTATGCAATTGATTCAAAGCAAGCTCTAATTAGGTGTGCTTTGTTGGTAGCAAGTGTCATACCTGTAATAGTGCCTTTGCTAAACCCGTCCCAGTAAGGAGCTCCAAGGCCAGAGAATGCTGGTACAAAATACACACCATCAGTAGATGGGATGCTTGTGCATATTTCGGCTGTTTGTGCCACATCTTCGTAGAAGCATAAATTATTCTTTAACCAATCTATTGCATTGCATGCAGAGAATACGCTTCCTTCGAGTGCATAAGTAGTTTTGCCATCAATAGTATAACCGATTGTTGATAATACATTCTTTGCTTTAGATGGGGTGTTGCCAACATTCATAAGTATAAAGCAGCCAGTTCCATAAGTTGCTTTTGTCATGCCTTTTTTGAAACATGCTTGACCAAACATACTGGATTGTTGGTCACCAATCATACCGCAAAGGTCAAAAGTGTAGTCTAGGCATTTGCCAATATTTTCGTTGCAAGACACAACTTTAGGTAAAGTATTCTTTGGTACTCCAAATATTTTTAATAATTCGTCGTCCCATGAAAGAGTATTGATGTTGAATAACATGGTTCTGCTGGCATTTGTTGTGTCGGTGACGAATTGTCCAGTTAGCTTGTATGCTAAGAAGCTATCTATTGTGCCTAAGCATAAATTATCTGCTGCAGCTAGTTTTTTTGCTTCAGGGATATTAGTAAGTATCCATTTCATTTTGCTGGCACTAAAATATGCGTCTGCGATAAGTCCGGTTTTGTTCTTAATCTTTCTCTTAATATTCGTAGGTAGTTTATTAATCTCTTTGCTGGTTCTTTTGCATTGCCAAACAATCGCATTATATATTGGCTCTCCAGTAGTCTTGTTCCATGCTACAACTGTTTCTCTTTGGTTAGTCAGCCCCAGACCTATTACATCATTTTGATTAATATTGTGTAAGATATCGTCCAAAGTTTCTTTTTGTTTTGTCCATATCTCATTAGCATCTTGTTCTACCCAACCAGATTTAGGATAAAACTGCTTAAAAGGCTTTTGGCTTACTTTGACAATCTTTTTTTCGTTAATGTCATAAAGAACGGTACGAAGACTGGTGGTGCCTTCGTCAAGTGCAATTATATATTTTCCCATTTTTCTATCTCCATTTTTTTTTGATTATATCACAAATATAAAAATATAAAAAGTAAAAAATAATAATAAAATTTGACTAAAAAATGAATAGATACTACAATATCTAGGAAAGCTTTAAGGAGATAGTAATGGAAAATAGAGTATTTGATGCAGTTGTAATAGGTGGTGGAGTAGTAGGTGTAAGTGTATTTAATGAGTTAATCTCAAATGGATATACTTGTGCTATTATTGAAAAAGAGTTAGATGTCTCAGTTGGTACAACCAAAGCCAATTCTGGGCTTATTCACGCGGGATTTGATGCAGAGCCGAATACTTTGAAGGCAAAATTCAATGTAGAGGGTAATAAATTATTCCCAAGTATTTGTGAAAGACTACATGTGGATTTAAAGAAATGTGGAGCATATGTGGTTGGAGACGACGAGAAGGTGATAGACGAACTCATTGCTCGTGGTAAGAAAAATGGAGTAACAGGATTACATAAATTAAATAGGGATAAATTAAAAAAAGAAGTTCCAAGCATAGCAGATAATATTACCTATGCTTTAAAAGCAGACAATGCATATATTATAGATCCGTATTTTTACACAATTTGCCTTGCAGAAGAGGGTGTGCTAAATGGCGGGGAGATATATTTTAACTTTGAGTTAAATCGTGTAACTAAGTCTAGTGGTGTATTTGCGCTATCTAACGGTATTGATACAGTGTATGCAAGAAATATTATTAACTCAACTGGTACTAAATATAACGAAGTGGCAGATATCTTGGGTGCAGAAAAATATGATATAGAATATAGAAGAGGAGAATATTACGTACTAGATCATAGTGAAAAAGATATAGTGCCAAGTACTATTTTCCCAATGCCATCAAAAGCTGGTAAAGGGGTATTAGTCACTCCAACAATTAGTGGGAATATATTAGTAGGTCCTACTAGTTATGTAAGTGATGACAAGACCATTACAACCAGTGCTGGTTTGAAAGATATTGCAACTAAGGTGAGCAATATGTTAACCAATGTTAACTTAAGCAAAACTATACGTATATTCTCTGGCGTAAGGAGTATAATAGGGCATGATTTTGTAGTAGAGAAAAGCAAATTGCAAGATGGTGTAATAAATATCGCGGGTATTTGTTCTCCCGGTCTTAGTTCTGCTCCTGCAATAGCAAAATATGTGTTCAATTTGCTAGGATTAAAGCCAAAAAATGTTAAATTGCAAAGTATTACGCCTTATACTAAATTAGGGCAATTGTCTATAGCAGAAAAGAATAAACTAATTGCAAAAAATAGCGATTATGGAAAGATTGTGTGTAAGTGTGAGGGTATCTCTTTAGGTGAAATAAAAGATGCTATTAATAGACCTATTAGACCAATGACAATGGACGGTATTAAACGTAGAGTAAGAGCGGGAATGGGTAGGTGTCAAGGTGGTTTTTGTAACGATAAAGTAGCAAAAATTCTTGCAAAAGAAAATAATATATTCTTGGACCAAGTATGTAAGGAAAAAGTCGGTAGTAATTATATAGTTGGCAATATCACATCAAAAGGAGAAACAAAATGAAATTTGATGTAATAGTAATAGGTGGTGGACCTGCTGGAATGAGTGCAGCACTAGAAAGTGCTAGAAATGGCTCAAAAACAGTAATAATAGAACGAAATTCCTTTCTTGGTGGGATATTAAAACAGTGTATTCACAATGGTTTTGGATTGCATTATTTTAAAGAAGAGTTAACAGGACCGGAATTTGCAAAAAGATTTATTGACTTGGTGGAAAAAGAAAAAAATATCACAATTATGACAAATACATTTGTAACAAAAATAAATGGTACAAATGTAGAGGTTAGTAATGACAAAGGCGCTTTTGAGATAAATGGCAAAGCATTGGTGTTGGCAATGGGTTGTAGAGAGAGAACTGCAGGTAATATTCTGCTTACAGGCTCTAGACCTAGCGGGATTATGACTGCTGGTGAGGCGCAAAGGCTAGTCAATATTCATGGTAAATTGCCTGGCAAAGAAGTGGTAATATTAGGTAGTGGTGATATAGGACTGATTATGGCACGTAGATTGACTTTGCAAGGTGCTAAAGTCAAAGCGGTGATGGAAATTAACCCTACAACTAGCGGTTTGAGAAGAAATATTGTACAATGCTTAGACGATTTTAATATTCCACTACTTATGCAGACTTCTATATTCGACGTGGTAGGTTCTAGCAGGGTAGAAGGTATATATTATGGTCAAGTAGACGACAAGTACAATAGGATTGATAGTAGCAAGAAATTTATGTCCTGCGATTTGATAGTACTATCTGTAGGGCTTGTTCCAGAGACGGATTTGGTGGATTTGCCATTGTCTAAAGTAACTAAAAGTGTTTTTGTAGATAATAATCTACAAACTGCGGAATCGGGTGTGTTTGCTTGTGGTAATTTCTTGCACGTGCATGATTTGGTGGACAATGTAGCATTGGAGTCTAAACTTGCTGGAATTAAAGCGAGTGAATATGCTAAGGGAAAATTGAAAAAATCCTGCGAATATAGGGTAGAAGCAGGCAAGGGTATATCCTATGTGGTGCCAAGTAGTATTACAAATAACCTTTGTGAGATAGAAATCCGATTTAGGATCAGGCAAAAAGTAACAAAGACTAATTTTGTCTTATTGGATAATCTTGGCAATGTAATAGCAAAGAAATATGTTTTAGCATCTCTTCCTGGAGAAATGCAAACTATTACTGTTAAAGCGGGTGTAATAAAATCAGACGTTACTCTAGCAGTGGAGGGGTTATGAAATTAATTTGTATAATGTGCCCAATGGGTTGTGAATTAGATGTGACAAAAAAAGGCAATGATATCAAAGTCACAGGCAACACTTGCGTGAGAGGGGAGGTCTATGGCAAAGAAGAAGTCACTGCTCCCAAAAGGGTGTTGACTGCTTTGGTCAAGACCAAAGAGGGAGTGTTGCCAGTCAAGACATCAACCATGATACCTAAAGATATGATATTCAAAGTAAATGAAGAGATAGGAAATTTGACTTTAAACTCTGCCAAATCTGGTGATGTAATAATCAAAAATGTATTAGGGACGGGTGCCGATGTTGTAGTAACAGGAGATATAGTAAAGTTCGATATTTAATAAAAAAAAAGACTAAATTGTGTAAAGTATGCAAGAGTTGCATATATACATATATTTAGCCTTTTTTCTTGTCTTGAGTGTTTATGTTTTTGTATGTTATTTTTGCTTTCATTAGGTTGACATATCTGTGTTTTTGTTTTTGGTATTTGCTTAAGTCTACAGATACTTCAAATACAGCTTCCCATATAAACACCCAACCTGCAATATTTACCAATTCATAAAAGAATGGGAACTGAGTTAGTAGTTGATTGAGTGCAATGATTATTGTTCCAACAATAAGCAAGATTATAGAGAAAGTAATGGTGTTGCGGATTTTGCTTTGGATATCTAAAGCGTTATTATGATAATAATTGCTTATCGCATTAGCAAAAGTCTTTTGTTCTGCCTTAGATATTTCGTCGCTAGCGATCACAATGTGTATTTTGTCGTTTGTATCAAATGCACTAGACGAGTTTTCTAAGAATCTTGCCACTTCGTCAGAAATAATTTCTTCGTCGTTAGATGAGTAAGGGGACAAGAAATTAGAGTCGTCGTAGACTGTTAGATTTATCACGCTTCTGCCTTCAGCGTCTTTCTTGATTGGTTTTTTGGTTAGTTTTCTTTTCATACGATATTCTTTATTATTTGCTTCCTTTAATTTTTTCTACCATAAATTATACCCCAAAAATATTTTTTTGAAAAATGATTATTTATCAAAATAAATAAATTTGTGTTTTTTTGTAAATTTTAAATATCGGTTATTTTGTTTGTGAAAAAGGGAATTATTAGTTAAAATAACTAATGTAAGCAAAAAAAAGGAGTAAATAAATATGAAAAAAATCAAAGTAGTTCAATACGGCTGCGGAAAAATGTCCAAATATACAATGCGTTATGTTTTGGAAAAAGGAATGGAATTGGTAGGTGCTATTGATATCAATCCAGAAGTGATTGGCAAAGATGTTTGCGAGATTATCGGTGGCAAAAAGACAGGTGTGGTTGTAACAAGTGTGGATAATGCAAGAGAAATGCTTAAAAAAGTTAAGCCAGATGCTTGTATTGTTACAACTATGAGTTTGATGACAGACTTAGAAGATGCACTTACACTTTGTGCAGAACTTGGCATTAATGCAATTACAACATGCGAAGAAGCGTTCTTCCCAATGAATTCTTCTCCAAGAATTACTAAGAAATTAGATACTTTGGCAAAGAAGAGTGGTTGTACTATCACTGGTAGTGGATATCAAGATGCTTTCTGGGGTAATTTGATTACAACTCTAGCAGGTGCTACTCACAAGATTACTAAGATCAAAGGTTCTTCTTCATACAATGTAGAAGATTATGGTATTGCCTTAGCAAAAGCTCATGGAGCAGGCTTAAGCATGGAAGAATTTGAAAAAGAGGTTGCTGCTGCAGATAATATCAGTGAAGCAGAGAGAGCAAAATTAATCGAAAAAGGCGAATTCTTGCCAAGCTATATGTGGAATGTTGCTGGTTGGTTAGCAGATAAACTAGGTTTAACTATTACTCACCAAGTTCAAAAATGTGTTCCAACTACTCACACATCTACTCTTCATTCAGATACTCTTCAAATGGACGTTCCAGCAGGTATGGCTACAGGTATGAGTGCTGTAGTTACTGCTCAGACTAAAGAAGGAATTGTACTAGAGTGTGAATGTATTGGTAAGGTTTATGCTCCAGAAGATTGCGATAGAAATGAATGGACTGTATGCGGTGAGCCAGATACAACATTGGTTATTACTAGACCACAAACAGTTGAACTTACATGTGCTACTATCGTAAATCGTATCCCACATATTATTGCTGCGCCAAATGGTTATGTTCCTACATCTAAAATGGGCGAAATGCAATACATTAATGCATAATATTTTTTGAAATATAGAGGCTGCACTTATGCAGCCTTTTTTATATTCCATATGGTATATGAGTTTTATCTAAAGTGCATTGTATATTAAAATAAAAAAGTGTGTATTAAGTATTAAATTGTTTGACGATAAATACATATAATGATATACTTAATAGCGGTATTAAAATATAAATATTTTAAAAAAAGGAGTAAGCAAATGAAAAAAGATTTGTTGAAAAAGATTGCAGCGGGTGTCGCTCTTACAGCTACTATGGGGCTAACTGGGTGTGCAGATGGCTGCAATGAGTTAACAGTTAAAAAATATGAGTTTTTAAATGGGGATAAGTCATATGTAGTAGGTGAGGAGTTTAATCTTTCTAACCTTCTTTTAAAGATTACTATGTCAGATGGTAGTACTCTAGAGATTCCGGTTACTATGGAAATGATTCAGAACTTGGACGAATTAGATATGAATACTCCAGGAGAAAAAAGTGTAAAAATTGGTTACAATGGCACTACATACATTTTTAAAATAAATGTAACCAGTCCATCAACAGCCCCAGTTGTTACAAGTAGTAAATTTGAAGGACAAAGGACTATGTTTAATGTAGGTGATACCTTTGAAATAGTAGAGGGTACCAAGCTTGTTCTTACTATGTCTAATAGCCAAACACCTATTGAGGTGGACGTAACTACTGGTATGTTAAAACCAAATCAAGACCTAACACTAGACGAAACAGGTGTAAAGACTGTAACTATTCTATATGAGGGCAAGGAATATACTTATAATATCTATGTTGGTGTCACTCGTGTGATTATCAAGATTGGTAGTGAAGAGGTAGATGTAGAAGAGTTTACTAGGACATACAAAGTAGGGGATACAGTAAGCCTTAGCGGTAAAATTATAGAGCAAGTTGTTGATTCAGAAAACAACTCTGTACTTAACTCTATTGAATATGATTTTACTAATGATAACATCATCACTAATTTAACTAATATCACAGAAACCAAAGGTCAAAAAGACATTGTTATCAATTATGCAAATGGCAAGAATGTTATAATAAAGATCAATGTAGTAAATAACGAACAAATGGACATGATCGAGAGTTTGACAAAGTTCTATAACGAATATTTGAAATCAAATAGCACTGCAGACTTGAATGTAAGACTTAGTGGTACTATTAATGGTACATCTATGGGCGAGAATGCAAGTTATACATTAGACGAAATATTACTAAATCTATCCAAAGAGAACTTGCCAGACGATATTACACAAGATATGTACAAAGCTCTTGTAGATGGTATAATCAAATCTAATATGTCAGGTCTAAAAGTAGAGGATATATTAAACTCTGAAGAATTTAAGTCAAAGTTAGATATGGAGAAGATAGTAACTAATATCCTTGCTAATATCAAGACTATAAATTATTTCAAACATCTTATGAATGAATTGCTTCCAGGCACAACAGAAGAAACTGTACAAATGGTAGCAGATTATATATATGATACATTCCTATGCAATAGTAACGATGGCGGAATGATTGATCCAGCATATGAAGCTGCATTAAATTTCTCTGCTAAATATGTTACACCACTTAAACAAGGTGCAATGATTGATCTAGAAGCAGCACTAAAAGACTTTAGAGACTTGATTGACGATCATTATAGAGGAACACAAAAGGATAAGAATGTAATAGTAGATTCTATTGATTCTGCATTGGCTAAAGACGAACACATAATTAGTAATATTGTATATAGCTGTATAGATAATGCAACTGTGCATGATGGCTATTATAATGAAATTCCTGCTAACCAAACAATGGCTATCAAAAGTAATCTAAAAGCATTGGCAAGTGCTATTGAAAAGATAGAAGATTGTATTGTAAAACAATCTTTCACTGTAGATGATATCACTGCAATTCACGCAGATTTGGGAAAAGCACAAAAAGCAGAAGAAGAGGCGAGAAATAAAAATTGGGAAATCAGTACTGTGCTATTCGTGAATAACACTATTCAGTACTTGGAGCCAATATTTAGAGACGCTAAGAAATATTTGACTAGTAGCACTGCAGATTTCTTAAAGAATTCTTACTTTGTAGATATGATTATGGGATCAATTTTCCAAGGGGCACAAGAAATTTCTGTTAATTTCAAAAATATTTTGGTAGACTTAGTTTCTAATCCAGAGTCTGCTTTAGAGCATAAATTCAGTGAGTATTTAGCTGAGCAGTTAAAAGATGGCTTAGTTGTTTATACTGAAGGTTATAGCGATTATTGGTTATCAAATAACCAAGAAGTTAAAGCATTGAGAGATGAAATTAACTCTGCTTTATATAATTCTGTTTACAGAGTAGAAAATTGCATTGCAATGGGCGGATTTACTTTAGAAGATATCAGGTATATAGTAAAAGAATTACACAAGATGGAACAGGCTCAAACAGCCCTTGCTATAGATTTTACAAGGGAGAATATGTCTACTCATGAGATGGAGCATGTTTGCTTGCAATATCCATTCATTAAACGTCTATTTGGTCAAGGCGGCAACTTAAGTGAGGGACAAATATTTGAAAGAGATTTGTTTGTAAGTATTGCTTCAACACTTACTATTTATCACGATATGTCACTATTGAGAATAGGTGATGTAGAAGCTATTGCTAGATATTCGCTAATACTAGATGCTATGATTGCAACAGAAGAAGGCGTAAATCTAAAGAATTATGTCCTAGATCTACTTGCTGATCCGGAAGCTGCAGGCAATAACTTAAGTACTTATGTTAGAGAAGTGATGGAGAAAGAGGAAGTTGAGTTTATTCATGCTGTCTTTATGCCAGGTGAAGTAGAAGAATTCAAACAAACTATTGTAGATAATTTTGTAGCGTTTGTTGAACAATTAGAGACTTGCGCAAGAAACGGAAATATTACTAGCAGCGATGCATTATTAATAAATGAATATCTTCACAATATAAATTCAGCTTATTATAACATTGATAAAAGTGATGCAGAGTATAAATTCTTAACAAAATATATTCCAATTTTTGACAAAGATCATCAAGTAATCAGCATGCTAGGAAGTTACTTTAGTATGTATCACGAAGTATTAGCTTATCAAGAAGGCGGAATAGGTGGATTTATAGAGAATTCTCTTGCTGTGACTAACTTAATTAAAAGAATAAATATTCCTGCAGAGACTAGAGATACATTGCGTGGTTATTTGGCAGATATTGTTAGAGATCCAGAGAGTGTAGATTATCATGGATTGATTGTAGAAGTAGCGTCAATATTTGAAATGGAAGATATGGTAGATTATTATCTTACTCAATACGAGGATATGGGCTATACAACCATTATTTCTGATGCATTAGAAGCAAAACTACCTAATGTTGATCCAGAAGATAAATCATATAATGCATCAAATGCTATGAAAGATTTGATCTTATCTCCTGTGAGATATATTGAAAAATTAGCAAATCCAGAAAACAAATTTGACATCAATGAATTAAGAACTCTTGTAAATGAAAAAGCAAATATAATGCTTGAAGAGTATGACAAACTAGACGGAGTAGACGAAATCATGTACCAATCAGTACAATTGATTGAAAGATTGACATCTGCTGAAGCTGGTGCAGTAGCAGACTTTATTAAGACTAGTAGCTATGTTAACAATTTGCTTAGCCAATTCCTTCCACAAGCTGGTGATAATGTTGCAAATGTGGTAAAAGATTATTTGTCTAACCTTATTGATACTAAGACTCTTGATGCTAAACAATTTGTAGCAGATATACTTGGAACAATGCTTACAGATCTAGAAAACGGTCATTGGAGCCTAAGCGACGAAGACCAAGAGTTAGGTGCAAGTATTATTGATAAACTAATCAATCATTATGACGAACTAAGCGAAGAAGAGAGAGCAACTCTTTGGGGTGACGTAGCATATCTATTCCGTTTGCATATTTACTTTGATATGGAAGAAGAGGAAATCAAAAACCATTACAAAGAGCAATATCTAACCAAAGGATACACATCTATTGTATCTGATACAACTAAGTCTATATTAGAAGCTAATGTCTTCTTGCCAATAGTAGAATACGAAGAGTGGGTGGAAGAAGATGAATTGTTTGTTACTGAGAGTGTAGACCAAAGCAGTGTAGAACAAGCTATTGTTAACACTTTCTACAATGCTTTAAAATATCTAGAAGATAATCAAGCGAACTATAATGTACTTGATATGCTAAGAGTATTTAATGCAGACCTTGCAGCATTAAACGATGCTATGCAAGAGGTGAATAATGCCTATTCTGAAGCCATAAACAGAAACATGTCATATTATGATGAGTTGGGTTGGGAATATGAGACTGCACTATATACTGAACCAATGATGGCTTTAGCAATGCTACAACAAGTACTTATGTTTAAAGAAGATACTTATAGTCTAAACATCCTACTTAACAACGTAGCAGATATGTTTACTCCAATGCTAGATGGATATCTAGAAGAGGAAGATGCTGCAATCTTAAAAGATTACATCTATGATTTAATCAATGATACAGAAAATATTGATGTAAGACAAATGATTGTAGACTTAACTGGAATCTTTGGTTATGGAGATATGGTGGACCATTACCTTACTCAGTATGAGGAAACAGGCTATATTACAATCATCTCTGACTGGTATGAGGCAGAAGAAGATACTTTCAAGGATTTGTTTGCGCAAAGTGAAGTTGATGTTCAAGATGTATATGATTATCTAGATGCTAGAAAAGATCTAAACACGACAATGATAAGTTATCTAGAAAAAGCTATAGTAGATGGCTTTGACTATAATGAATTTATTAAATTATATAACAGCAAAGTAGATGCATATATAGATGCAGCCAAAGCAATTGAAGCCGATTACAAAGAGAACTTTGTAGGTGTATATGCATTGGATCAAGTAGAACTAATTAGAAATATCTTCAAATTACAAGAAGAAAAATTCACTGCAAATGTACTATTAAATAACTTAGCGGATATATTGACTCCATTACTAGACAAGGCTGTGCCAAATGCAGATAGTGCTGCTGTACTAAAAGAATATGTATATGCTATTATCAATAATCCAAACGAGATTACTGTAAATAAGGTTGCATCGGATATTCTTCAAATAATAGTTAGAGAAGATCAAAACTTAGATGCAGACCAGATAGAACTTGTAAACGAGACAATCGAGCTTCTTTCTGATTACGACAACTTGCAAGACAAGGCTCTAGTATGGGGTAATATCGCTACATTCTTAGGTCTAGATGCAGAAAAGACAATGTCAGAATTTAATCAAAAAGGTTACTGCCATATCGTATCTGATTTGGTGGCTAAATCATTAGAACCATATGAATTCTATGGCAATGCAAAATATTTCGAATACCAAGAAAATGATTTTGTAGAAGTATCGTCAGACCAAGTAGATGAATTGATAAAAGAAATGCTTGTGAATATGGTCAAGAAAGTAGAGACTGCTCAAACGGCAATTAAGGCAACTGATTTGGTTGATGTAATGCACAATTACTTTGGCTTAATTGAACAAGAAATGATTAGAGTAAACGAATTGATTGGTAGTGATCATTATTTCAGTGAAAAAGAAGCGTTTGATGTGCTTTATCACTTGACTGATATGGATAGAGACTTCGAGGGTAAGTTGTTAGATTATGCTGCTGATTACAAGTCTGATATTGCTCAATATTTGACAGAGATGGTTATTGCAAACATCTATATTCCAGAAGATAAATATGACGAACTATACGAGTTTATTGAGAACAACTTGGATAAATATTTCAAAGAAGAGTTTGATATCAATGCGTTCTATATCGATATCGCTACATTTATTAACCAGACTGCAGATAAAGATACAAGAACATTGTTTAACGCACTTGCAGTATACTACATCATTACTCAAGGTGATGAGAATACAGACTATAACGAGATCTTTAGCTTTATCGAGTTGCCTGACGGAATAGCTAGCGTAGACTACAATGTATTAATTGCTCAATTAAAAGCAGCTGATACATACAAGGACTTAATCCAAATTACAAATGTGAATACACAGCACATTATTGAAGGGGATAATTTGATCAAAGAAGTTATTACATTAGATGTAAAAGTGGACTTTGATATTCAATTATTCAAGTTAGATGGAGACTTTACTATAGAAGTTGAATTATATGTATAACCTAATTAAAGCACAAGTGTCAAATATGCATTTGTGCTTTAATTAAATAATATTAATTGGAAAAATATATGTTAAAAATACTAGGTTTAAAGAAACAATATAAGAAAAATGAAGTACTAACCGATGTTAATCTAAGTGTTAAAAAAGGGGAAGTAAAAGCATTAATAGGTATAAATGGTGCTGGAAAAAGTACATTGCTAGAAATTGTTAGTGGAGTAAAATCTGCCGACAGCGGGCAAATATTTGTTAACGATATAGATATTTTTGACAAAAAAGCACGTTATTTAGTTAAAAAAATATTGGGGTATATGCCTCAAACTTTTGGACTTTTTCATGATTTGACAGTAGAAGAAAACTTAAAATACTTATGTGCAATATATAACATAGATGATACAAAGCAAAGAGTAGAAGAATTGCTAGAGCTTTGTTATTTAACAAAGAAAAGAAAAGTATTGTCTAGGAATTTGTCTGGTGGATACAAGCAGTTGCTTAATCTTGCTGGAGCGCTAGTACATTCTCCTAAATTACTTATTTTAGACGAGCCTACATCTTCGATGGATCCTATATTTAGAAAAGACTTTTGGAAGATTATAAAAAAGTGCAATAAGGAAGGTATGACAATTTTGCTAATCACTCATCATATAGAAGAGTTGCTAGAGTGTGATACTTTTGCATGTCTTGCGAATGGCAAGATTGTATTTGATGATAAAGTAAAGTTGTTTAAAGAAAAAGGGTTTATTGATGTAGATCAGATTATTGCTAAATTTGGAGGGGAGAGATGAAGAATATAAAATCTTTTTCTAAAATGGTTTTGGCAGAGTCTAAGATGCTTGTCAGAAACAAAGCTTTAATGATTATACTTTTGAGTATGACTATTATTATACTTTTGCTACTTTCAATTCTTAGTAATGTAGGAAATAATATTCAAATTGCTTTTTGTTATTCTGGAGCCAATCTAGAAGAAACTAAAGTGTATCAGGTTTTGGAAAATAGTATGAATATAGCAAACAGTTACCATGTATCCACGTTAGATGAGGGCAAAGAATTGATATATCAAGGCAAAGTAGGATTTGTGGTAGTGATAGGTGATGAGAGTAGTGTTGATAAAGCCACTCTTTACTATGATGCTAACAATATCATGGCAAGCTCTATAAAAGATAGATTTTGGGCAGACCAATATAAGCAAGCATATAAAAAAGTAGGAGAGGTTTTGCAGCAACATGGCATAACAATAGACGATAGTTATTTCAGAATGGTAGAAATGGTTCCTGCAAATGCAAATCCGCCTAAGTGGGCACAATGTATATTTGGTATAGGTATAGCTATATGTGTCTCTTCTGTGTTAATGTTTGGTATAGCATATTCTACATCAAGGAATTTCGAGACCGCTATTAGCAAGAACTTAGCATATCTTCCAGTTGGAGCAAATAGAAGCTTGCTAAGCAAGTTAACTCCTTACTTAGTACTGGGGCTAATTCAGATATGTGCATTTTTACCGCTTGGTATGGTACTTTTTTCGGTTACATCTTCTACAAATGTGTTAGCAGTAATTGCTTTGTCTAGTTTCTTTGTATCCGCTTGTATATCTATGGGATTAATGTTTGGTATGGCAAAGAGTCAGATAACGGCAATACTTTTAGATATGTCTATGATTATTTTGCCGCTACTAGCGATACTTTCTAGTATGAATAGTGGTGTGCCTATAATCCTTAATGTGTTATTATTTATGTCGCCTCTATACCCATATACATTCCTGCTTAATGGGCTGCTATTTAATGGGGTAGTTGTATGGAAATATGTACTTATATTATTATTACATACTGTTGGATATTATTTAATTGCTTTAATTATTTATAAAAGAAAAGCACGTGCGTAAAAAAAAGACTTAAAAAATCTACTATAATGTATTTTTTAAGTCTTTTTTTTGTTGTCGTATATAGAATTTTTTATGGAGCTTGAACATCGTCGAACTCTTCGTATCCAAACGCGCTGTCCTTATTATCTGCAACGTTTTCAGCAGACTCTGGAGCAACTTGTTCAGTTTCTGACTGGGCTTTCTTTTCTGCTCTTCTTACGTTTGCTTCTTTTATAATTTCATTAGCTCTTCTGATTAAATCTTTCTCTGATGGTTCTTCTATACCTTCAGCTTTAAAATCATTTCTTGCCTTTAACATAGCAGTTCTAATTACTGCTTGAGCAACTACATCTTTACTCATAACAATTACTCCTTTTTTTGTTTTTTTTAATCTTTTGCCATTGTACATGAATATATATATTTTGTCAATACAATAATAAAAAAATATTTGCAAATTTTGAAAAAAGAAAAAAATAGGCTGATTAGATGTGTTACCTGTTATTAGACAACATCTATTTAGCCTATTCTATTAATCATCTCCCATTTCATACTCTTTAATATTATTAAGAGGAATATCTTTTCTAAGATGAATATCTTTTGGCAATTGTGGCGGAGGCGGATTGTTAGTTTGTTGACTACCTGGGCTTAGCTTTTCTACGTGCTTATATGATGTGTCTGGTATTCCTCTCGCCACTAATTCTTCTACAGCTTTTGCTGCTTTTTTTTGTTCAGTAGAGTCTTCTATAACTTGGAAAGGATTAGCCGCTTGTTGCGCATCACGTATTCTTTGTTCTTCTTCCATAGCTGCTGGGTGATTAGAATCAGATATGAATGCATTTTTAACATCCTCTGTAACAACAGTATCTTTATATTTACTATTAGCACTAGCAATTTTCTTATCTATTTCTGTGTATTTATTATTAAATTCTTCGATACTCTGCCATTGTTGTGCATTATTATTTTTAGTATTTGATTTAAACTTAGATTTAAATGCTTTGAAAATATCTTTTGGACTTGGTAGTGCCATAATTTATCTCCTTAATATAACTTATTCTGTACATTTTACCATTTAATAATAGCATATTTATTTGTATAATCAAAATTATTTTGCATAATCTTATCAAGAATTATACTTTATTATCGTTATTTTGACTGGTATAATACGTTTAGTTGGGATATATAATCTCTAATAAAAATTTTACAGATTGTAGCCTTTTTTTTGAGATTTTGGAATATGTATGATATAATGGAAAGGTAATCAAATAAAAGGAGAAAAATATATGAGTAAAAAAGCAAAAGTAATATTAGCTATAGTATTTGTTATACTTTTGATTTTGACAAGTGCTGTGCTAGTTTATTTCTGTGGAGCGAGTTATCCAGCATTTGAAAGAATAGCAAAAGCGTCTTTTGATATTCCGGGGTTAGATACAACTTTCGTTCCACAAGGACTAACTTATGACGAGGCTAGTGATAAGTTCTTAGTGTCTGGATATATGTCAGATGGAAGTGCATCTAGAATATATTTAGTAGACAAAGAAACAGGAGAGTGTGAGAAATATGTTACAATTTCCTATTCTGTAGAGAACTATACTAAGCATGCTGGCGGTATTGCAGTGTATGGAGATATGGTTTGGGTTGCGGGAGATAGAGAAGTAGTAACTCTTTCTATGTCAGAAATTTTAGCAGGGGAAAATGAAGGAAAGGTAATAATTAAATCTTATTTTGAGACAGGAAATGGCTGTGATTTCCTTCATATCATTGACGACCAATTGATTGTAGGAGAATTCTACAAAGAGGGCAAATATGAGACAGAGGCTCATGAGCCAATTATTGTTGCAGATAATGCAGTTAATAATGCTTTGTCTTATGTATATGATATAGATTTGACAAATGCTAATGGTATAGACAAGGGTAATATTGTTGCAGCTATATCTATGCCAGACCAAGTACAAGGAATGACAGTTAGTGCAGATGGAGAAATTATACTATCTACATCATACTCTATTCCATCTTCTAAGATATACGTTCATGATAATATTTTGTTAGAAGCTAGTGAAGACAAGGTAGAGTTAGCTGGAAAAGAGGTTACTCTTTATATCCTAGATAACGATACACTAATTAATACAATCTCTGCACCATCTATGAGTGAAGAATTGGTAACGGTAGAAGGTAAGACTTATATACTATTTGAGTCAGCTTGTAGCAAATACAGACTAATCAATCGTACAAGAACAAAGCAAGTATATGCAATCGAAAATTTTGATATTCCAGAGGGAAAATAATATGCAAAATGCAGAATACATTGGAAAGATAGTCAATATTAAGATGGATAGACCACTTGGTTCTATTCACCCAAAACACGGTTTTGTGTACGAAACAAACTATGGATATGTACCAAATACAGTTTCTGGTGATGGTGAAGAACTAGATGCTTATGTGTTGGGAGTGCACAAGCCATTAGATAGTTTTAAGGGTGTAGTCGTAGCTATAATACATAGAACAAATGATAATGACGACAAGCTAGTAGTAATGGAGATAGGTAGAAATTATACTGATGACCAAATTAGAGCATTGACAGAATTTCAAGAACAATGGTTCGAGTCTGTGATTATAAGATAGAATGATTTTTGGTAAATAATATTAAAATATAAAATAATTTACAATTACTACTACTTTATTTTAGGGAGATATAAACATGTTTAGGAATTTACGAGAGACTATTATAACACTTAATGGTGATGTCAATAATGTTGCTAATTGTGAGAAAGCTAAGAACTTAAGGAAGAAATTGTTGTCAATAGGCTTGCCTATGGCTATTATTGGGTTCTTAGGTGTATTCATATGTTTTGCAGCGTTTGTGATAATAGGTTTTTCATCAGTTGGTGGTGGTGGATTTCCTGCTGGAATTCTAATACCATTTATTCTAACTATACCTTGTGGTGTGGTAGGGAGTATTGGAGCAATGATTGCTGGCTATGGATTTAGAATAGTTATTACTGGATATAGTACAAACCTAATTAATGAGACTGTAGGAAATTCTTGTCCTAGTTGTGGAAAGACTATAGACTCAGAAATGGACTTTTGCTCCAATTGCGGAACAAAGATAAAGAAAGAGTGTTCCAATTGTAATCATATCAATTCTAGCAATAGCAAATTTTGCGAAAAATGCGGAACTAAGTTGGATTAGTTATAAAAAAAGAGTGTTAAGATATCCTATAAGGTGGTACTTATCACTCTTTTTTTTGTGTTATGCAAATGTTATATTTCTGGGTTTTTTTGGATATTTTCTGTATCTACATAATATTTAATAATCTTGTTGCCTTCGTTTATATACAACATCATAGAGTCCCCAATGTTTTTATCTGCACCATCTTTTACCCAAAAGCTAGTATATTGTTTATTGTTGTATTCAACCTTAAATCTATATTCAGTATCTGCCTTGATAGTTTTCCAAAGCACATTGGTTGTATCGCATACTTTTTCTTTGCGATAAATAATTTTTGCTTTTACATGTTGTCCAAAAGTAAATAAATTGTATACTTCTTTCTTTACTTTAATTAACCTAAATATTAAGAATATGTTAAGCAAGACCAAAAGTATTGAAAAGCTTGTAAAAATATAAAAGGCAGTCAATGTTTGTTGAGTATATGTAAATATTGTAAAGAAAATGGATACTAGTACGAGTATAGAAGTTGCAAGTATAAAAAATTTATTTCCATTAAAAAAATATTTGTTTAATAACCGTTTATTTGGCATATCTCGTTACTCCTTCGTTTTTTGATTATCTAGGTTGAAATACTTATTTTTTTAACATTTCGTTTACTGCAATCATAATCCCAAGTTTGCCGTACTCATAAGTAAGGCCACCTTGCATGTACGCTACATATGGTTCTACCATAGGCCCATCGCTACTTAGTTCAATAGTTGCACCTTGAGTAAATGTACCGCTTGCCATAATTTCTTCGTGAGGATATCCTGGCATTGGTCCTGGTACTGGTGTTACAAATGAGTCGATAGGGGAGCCTTGTTGGATACCTTTATGAAAGTTTATCATATTTTGTTCATTGTGTAGAGTAATTGTTTGTATTATGTCTGTACGTTCTTCGCTATATAGCGGATCTACGTCATATCCTAGTTTTTCTAGCAATCTACTAGCAAAAACCATTGTTTTAAGGCTAGATGTAACTGCTCTTGGGCTTAAGAACAATCCTTTGAAATAGCTTAAATTCTCGTTGAAATTAGCACCTAACTCTTTTCCTACACCAGGGGCGGTAAAACGTTCTGCGATATCGAATATTAGGTCTTTTTTGCCCACAATATATCCACCACTTTTGCAAATGCCACCGCCTAAGTTTTTCATCAAAGAGCCTACTATAATATCTGCTCCTACCTCAATAGGTTCTCTATCTTCTACGAAATCACCATAGCAGTTATCCACCATTATGATTACATCTTTGTCTACTTCTCTTATTGCTTTGCATACTTTTTCTATTTTTGCAATGCTCAAAGATTTTCTGCTAGAGTATCCTCTAGACCTTTGTATTTCCACTAATTTTACTTTGCTTTGCTTTAGTCTAGAAACAATTGCAGGAATGTCAAAATCGTCTTCTTTTAGCGGGATTTCTTCATATTGCACACCACTAGCAATAAGGGACTTTCTACTATTTCCTGCTGTTCCAATAATGGACAGAAGAGAGTCGTAAGGAGTGCCTGTTATTGAGATAAATGTGTCTCCGTGGTTTAGTAATCCAAAGAACGTTAGGGATAATGCATGTGTGCCAGACATTATTTGTGGTCTAACTAGTGCGTCTTCTGCCTTAAAAATACTTGCATAGATTTCTTCAATTCTGTCTCTACCTGCGTCGTAATATCCATAACCGTTTACTTCTGCAAAGTCACTACTTGCAACTCTTGCGTCTTTAAAAGCTTTTAATACTTTGGCGCTGTTGATAAGGCATAGTTCATCAAATTTGTCAAAGTATTCCTTACAGTCTTGTTCTGCTTCTTTAGCAAGTTCTATTAACCTAGGTTCAAAATCAAAATTATCGTACATATTTTATCCTTTTTTATTGTTTGTTTTCTGCTGTATTTTAGCACAATTGCATTAAGTTTACAAGCCCTAATTTGCAAATAAAATATTTAACTTTCCAAAAAAGTATTTTGTACATATGCGCTTTGAAATAAAAATATCAAATTTTAATCTTTTTAGTATTGAAAAAATTCTACATGTATGCTATAATATGTATATATTGTGGACAAAAGGAGAAAAATTAGTGAGCTTTAAAGATTTAATGGATAAGGTACAGAAATCTTATGAGGTGCAAGCAGATGAGGTCACGTCAGAAGAACCTAAAATTCATGTAGGTGAATATCAAGACATTAGGGATTGTAGACCATCGGTTTTTGCCATTATATATTATGACTCTAAGTTAAATAATACTGCTGAAATAAAGCCATTATATGACGAATTTATGGCAATTCCTAACAAAAGCCTTTATTTCAATGGCTGCAAGGTGTCTAGGTTCTTAAGAGAGAGATTGACGCAAAATGGTGTGGAAATTCGACCTAGTATTAAGTATGCTTTAGACGAAATAAATAAGGCTAGCAGGTTGTATGCTAAACATTCTATTAACAAAAATGAAGATTTCTTAACAGCCAATATGGGTGGAGATGCTATGACATTTATGGCATATACAGAGCTTATGCACGAATATGCTAACTGCCAAGACCAAGCAGAAGTGTTTGAGTGTATGAAGAAAGAAGAAGCATATTTAACAAAAATCAAAGAAACAAGAATGCAAAAGGAAGCAGAAAGGTAATAAGAGGTGAATAAATGGGAAAAGATGCAATAGATTTAATTAAGAAAATAGTAACACAGAGAGAAAATCGTTTTACAGGCCAAGATAATGACGATTTTAAAATAAAAGACAATATGGACATTCCTCCATACTATCGTCAACTGTCTAAGGAAGATTTGGAAAAATACGGAGATAATTTAAAAGAGTCAGGTGGCGATGGTTCTGGAGATCCTAGTACACCAGATTTGTTCATGGAACGAGATTATGGAGATGATCATGGCAAAGGTGATGGCCCCTCAGGTGGTTCTGCTCCAAAACTTATAAATCCAGGTTACGAAGCGGCAATGGCTGAGTATAGGGAAAATCACCAAGACAAATACAAACCAGGTAGACGTGCTCGTAGAAGTCCTAAAGGTCTCGGTCAAGACGTGAAAGGTGAGCCAGATAGATTGCCAGGCATAGATAAGGACATCGAAGGTGAGTCAGGCTCATATCCAGAAATGTAAGGAGTAAATAATCATGAGAAAAAAACCATATTACAAAAAACCAGTTGCAAAACATATAGAAACATCTATCGATGGAGACGTTTCAGACAACTTGGTATGGGATGTTGTAACTAGAGGCAATACAGGCAAAGAGATGTTCAAAGTGGGCAAGATTTACGAAAAACCTAAAGCTAGAGTGGTGAAAGAAAAATGGAATGAAAACGAAGTTGACGACCTAATGTACAGGTTAGTTGCTGAAGAAAGGACGTTAACAACACAAAGTTCTAAAAAAGGAGAAAAATCAATGGATCAATATCAAGAGTCTAGAGAAAACATACTAAAGAATAAAAACCACCCAACTTATGTTAATATTCAAAATAGCAAAGTAGTAGAAAATCGTGAGAAATTGGTTAAGGATATTAAAAAAGAAGAAGATGCTACATTCTTAGAGAGAAATGGATACAACTTTGAAATAGGTATGTAAGAAACAAATAATTTGAAAAAATGGAGAAGTAAAATTTATGAAAAAGAAAGATTACGAAAAACCAAAAGCAGTCCTTGCTAAAGAGGGAGACTCTTTCGATAAGTTTGTTAATCATCTATATGAAAAAGGGGAATTAAATCATCTGTTTAGTGCAGACGGAGATGATATGGCAGATAATAGACAAAGGGAAATATTATACACTCAAGAAGAGTTGGAGTCTGACGAGAGAGATTTGTAATGTATAATTAGAATTATTGTAATTTGCATAGGTGGGATAAAAAGCGTCATTTTCGAGCAATCGATAATTATTCTATAGGCGTTTTGCTCTGATAATGGTGTTAAAATGACAACTCTTATACAACGATAGTTATATAAAGTCAAACAAATTTAACAACTTTTTAGAAAAAAAATAAAAAAATATTAAAAATATGGTATATTGTACTTGATTATTCCTTTAGAGAGTGAAATTTCACTCTCTAAAGGAGTGTTAAACTTGTTTGATGACATAGATAAAAGAGTGTATAGTTTTATACACTTTTTTCTTTTGTTTATATTAAAGTTTTATGCTAATGCTTGTAGTTGTTCTCTAAAGAGTTCTCCACTTGTAGCATATCCAAATATCTCTCGTGGATAGTTGTTTACCCAATTTTCAACTTTTTGTATATCTTCTTTAGAGTAGTTAGCGAGATTACTTCCTTTAGGTATCAATCTTCGTATCTCTCTATTTAATCTTTCGTTTGTACCCCTTTCATAACTACTATATGGGTGGCAATAATAAAAAGTAGTTCTTTTTGAGTTTCTTCCATAGATTGATTTTTCCATACCTTTATAATCAGCAAACTCACTACCATTATCTACCGTAATGCTTTTGAATACTTGCTTAAAGTTTTTACCAAACTTTCTCTCCAGTACATTAAGACAATGTATAACAGAGTTTGATTTTTGATTTTCCATTTTAAAAATTATTTCTTGCCTTGTTAATCTTTCACTCAATACCAATAGTGTAGCTCGTGTACTTCCACAAACACAATCCATCTCCCAATGACCGAAAGTATCTCTTTTAGATATTTCAACAGGTCTTTTTTCTATACTTATCCCTTTTGGTGCTCGTTTCATAACTTGCTTTTTGTATGTTTTCTTTCGTTTTTCCAGTTTTATATTTTCAAAAAAGCCCAACTCTATATATCTATATAAAGTTGTTTTGGATATATTTGTAAAAGGTAGTTTCTTTCGTTTTATTTCGCCAAGTACAGCACAAGCAGAGATTTTGTCTTGCTTTACTCTTTGTTCAATATAGTGTACCAGTTCAAAATCTTTACCAAGTTTTATATCTCGACCTTTGTTTTGACAAACTCTCTCATATCTTTCGTGAGATATTGTAGCAGAGTATCGGTTTTCATAAACAATTTTATCGCCTTTCCAAAAGTTTGGTACAATTTTTTTATGCTGATAAAGTCCTTTTTGTATTTCTCTACTTAATGTTGATTTATGAATACCAAGAAAATTGCAAATCTCTTTTCGAGTATGTTTCGCATTTAACATAGTTTCAATTTGCAATTTTTGTGTTAAAGATAAATTTTTATTTCCTTTATGTTTCATATTACACACTCCAAAAATATTGATTGTACCGACATTTTAACATAGTTATTTAAATTTGTGAAGATGGATATTTTTGTTATTGAGAGTATTAGGCGACACCTTGTATAAAACAAGTGGCGAGTTTGCACTCGCCATACAAGGTGTCGCCTTGCACAAGTTAGGTGGGTAGTCAAAATGACAACAAAAAAGGTGCAATCGCAGTAAACCCTTTGCGATTTTGCACCTATTTTTTGTTGTTGCTTTTCATTTTCTTTGAAAATCTACAACCTAAACTTTGTTTAGGACAGCAAAAGAAAATCTAAATTGATTAGATTTTCAATAATCGTATTAAATTGTATAGTAAAAATTAGGCAAATTTTAATTGCCTATATAACTTTGGCTTGTCTTTATATAAAGTAAGAGAAGTATCGTAAATATCTCGTTCAAAATCAATGGTATCATCAAACAACACCATTTTTAGTATATAATCTTCAAATTCAGTAGCAATATCTTCTCTACATACTTGCTTTATTATTTCACTAGCAATACCACGAGAATAAACTATTTTTTCTCCAGTTTTTTCAATATACTTTAATATATATTCAATAGTCATTTCATTTGCTTGTACTTCAGTCATATCGTTTCTACCAAAAGCATTTAGAAAAAATGTATTGCAGTTTGCTTTTTGCATTTGATGATCGCATAATGAGTAATCTTTCTTTTCTATAATTTCTCCAACCATTTCTCCTTGTGGGATATAAAATAGTCCGTGAAAATGCAATCTCTTTTTTTGTGGAGATAATTCAAAAACACCCATATATTTCCAACCCCTACGAGTATGCAAGTTTGCTAAACACTTGCGAAGTTTTTTCTTAAAACTACTTGCAGTATGTAATTTATCATCATAAGTAAAGGTTACAAAATAGTTCCATTTGTTTAAATTTGCTTTTCTTCTAAATCTATCTTTTCTCTTATGCAGATTATTTAGTTTTCTTTTGACTTTGTTTTCTACATAGTTCAAAAGTTCTTCGCTTTTCTTAAAGCAATAGCTATCAACAAATTCATTGATAATAAAATCTACCATTGATTTATATCTTAAATTTTGTTGCACACCTTGAAAATAAAGTAAATCAAAAAGATTATCTAAAGCTGTTTTTTCTTTTTTAGTTCTTTTTCCAGTTTTCCCTTTTTGTAATTCGTGAGCCACAAAATGATGACCATCGTGGTAGATTTTAACTAATGTTTTATTTTCCATATTTCAATACTCCAAACTCGTTTCGTTATTTGCAAGTAAAGGGTATTTTTGCTTTTTATCTCCCGTAAGGCATAAACCACAAAAAACCCTTGACTTTTGCAAATTTTCATATAGTGGCACTTCGTTGCCGAAAGCAACTCAAAAAGATAGTTTTTCAAATACTTTTTGAAGTTGTTTCGTTACTACATTTTACTATATGAAATCACTACACTTATTCTAGTGTTTGACTAGCTTTTCTTTTGCCTATGCAATCTAAAAAGATAGTTCTAATCGGTATCGGTATCGTTGCTTTTATTCATTAAATCGTTCATAAAATAACTATTTTGTTGTTTCAATTCTTCAAATGTTGCTTTTTCAGTTGTATATTCTTCTAAATCATCTATACCTATATCACTTTTACTTGCTTTTTGATTAAAGAAATCACTAAAGCAGTCAGTACTAAATCTTTTAGAGTAAATCTTTTTACTCATTAAGTAGTATCTTTTTTCGTTTAATTCTCCATCTTGAGTACCACTTTCAACTTGTATATTACAATTACAAACTCCAAAAGTATTATGAATACCAATCACATAATGATTAAATTTAGCAGTTAATGATTTTACCAAGTGCATAAATAAAGTGTTATCAGCTCTCATATATCTATACTGGTGGTATAAATTTTCAAACTTCCTAAAAATAAACTGATAAAGCAACTCAGTTATAGTAAAGAAAGGCATACACAAATTAAAATCAGTTGTATCTTTTATATGCACAATCTCGCACAAATCTCTTGCATCAGCACCCCAACTCTCTGGTCTTTGTTCATCAGTTATAACTTTTACAAAAGGGAACATATCAACTGTGGCAGAGTGTCTTACCATTTTTAACCAGTCATTAAAGCCATCATTTTTTTGGTTGGTAGTTTCTTCTTTTCGTTTGGTTTCTTTCAGCTCTAACATATTTTTTCTTTCTTTACCAACTTCAGTTAAATTTATTACACCAAACTCAAAACTATCTTTTTTAGGGTTATTCTCTATAACTTTTCTACCTAATCTCAAACTATCAAAATCAATAATATGAGAGTGGCGAGAATAACTATCTATCAATCTACTATCTTTCTCAAAAAAATCAGTATTCCACATAGGGAAGTTTCCTATATCTTCTAATAAATTATCCGTTCTTATAGAGTAGTTAGATATAATTAAACTACTTTGTATGATATAGATAAAATATAGTTGAGCATAAGTTTCAATAACTTGCCAAATATCAGTTACTTTTAATTTATCATCATAGAATAAACCATATTTTTCATAATCATAATTGTATAAGTTTTTCTTTGTTTTTCTTTTACACCATTTTTGATACTTACTAAAAATATATTTTTTTATAGTAGCAAGATTATATACTTTGTGTTTATCCATTTGCTTTTTTATATCATTTTCCAAATTTATCCAAGAAAAGTATGGGAATTTCAAATCATTTTCCAGTAGTTTCTCAAAAGCTTTATCTCGTAGCATAACTTCTTGAGAAAGAGCCATATCAGTAATAATTGTAGTTTTCTTTTTACCCATAGTACCACATACCATAAGTACAATAGGTCTTTCATTTATAAAGCCACAATTTTTATGTTCAAAGTGATTTAATCTAGCATAGCCAATCTTCTTTCTTATAGTGCAGATTATCCAATATGCAACTAATAACCAACACCATAGGGGGACAAAATCTAACATAATAGATAAATCACAAAGTAGTTTAAAAAATTGCATATAAATATCGCTAGTTGCGAAAGTTACTACAAAATAGAAGTAGAAAGCAAAAAACTCAATTATAATTACAATTATGTTAAAATTCCAACACCAAATAAACAACCAAAGTTTAAAATATGTTTTATTTTCTTTTAGAAAATCTATAAAACTATATATCCAATCTCTTACTGGCTCATAAATTTTAGTGGTATATTTTTTCCATAATTTAAGTGGTTTACTATCTTTATCATAATCATTATTTTGTTTACTTATATATCTTTTAAAAAGAAGTACTAAAATTAAAATTAGTGGTACACCAAATAAAAGTATATATCTACTAGCATAATATAAGAAGTTAGAAAAAGCAGATAAATAGTTCATAAAATTTTCGCCAGTAAAAAATAATCTCCAGTACTCTTTCCATTGAATAGCAAACTCTTGCCAAGTTTGTGGTAGTCCAAAAGGTACTACAAAATCTACACTAGATTTATCTATTACTGATGGATATATATTTTTATCTAAATCAAATAACTCGTTAAAATAAAAAACAATACTATTCCATAAATCTTTTAAACTCTCTAATAACCTAGTCCAAGCAATAGGGAATACAAAAAAAGATAAGGAGATAAAAAACAAAGTTATACCTATTGCTATATAATGTCTATAATTTAAACTCTTTAATTTATTCATACTTTCACTTGACCTATCGTAAAGATTAAATAACCAAGTACGAAAGCAACTAATAATATTACAGCCAATTTTATAAATAACTTTATCCTATTCATTTCCTTACCTTAACCTTTCTAAAATTTTACATTTCTTGCGACTTCGAGTGCATTACTACTACGAATATAACCTTTAACATAACCATTAGTTTTGGATAATTTGCTATCCATCTTTTTACCATACATACCATCTAAATATCCAACAGCGAAATCTTGCTCATATTTAGTTGAGTTTTTTCGAGTTGATTTATCTAAATAGTAGAGAGCTCTATCATAAAGGGAAGATTTGTAGTATCTTCTTTTCTTTTTTTTGATTTTAGCCATTTTAATCTCCTAATTTAGTTTTTATTCAATAAAACTATTGACTTTTTGTTTTTTATTGCATATAATAGATATACAAGCATTTACGATATTGAAACACATATCCTTGTAGGACTTGTCCTAGTTAAAAAATGCTTGTTTTTTTTATTTGTTTTTTCTTCGCTTATTTTTATAATTGCGAATTTTACTTTTAACATTTTTGAAATCATCACTCGAAAAATTAAAGTTTGTTGCTACTCGTTTAGAGTAGTTTTCTTTTTTATCAGTAATAATTCCATATCTTATATAAGATGGCTCGTTTTTGTTTTTTTGTGGGTTTTGTTGTAAAGGCATATTTTTATGCCTTTTTCTTTTTCTGCTATCCCAAGTAGTTCTATCGTGGGTTATTCCAACACTATGATATTTTTTGCCATCTTCTTCAAAAACATAATTCATATGTTTATGAGTGTAATTATATCTAAATTCATTTTTAGATTTTCTTTTATTTTTTATTTTCAAATCTTCACTTCCTTTTGTAGTTTCGTTTCTTAAAAAGCCACTTCAAAATTTTAAAAGGTAGTGATATTATCCAAAGAACAATCTTGAATACAATCTTAATAACCGACCATAGAATACTAAATAATACTGGCAAGAAAGGGTATAGTAATATAATCAGCAATATCAACAACAAGACACCTAGTATAAGTTTTAAAAAATCAATCTCTGGCAACTCAAAAGGTGGAGTAATATCAGCAATAACATTTAATGGATCAGCTACAACTGGTATAGTGTGATAAACACCATTATCATTAAATGTTAAAGAAATAATATCAAAGTCCATAAATATTGTTTCTCTTGCTCTATATCCAACATCATCTTTACAATTATCGTAACTATAACCAATCGGCTCTAAACTATCTATAAAAGTACTAAAATAATCACTTACAGCAAATCTAAATAAAACAACTTTTTCATTATTTGCTTTTGCTGTATTATAAAATTCTTTAATCTCATCTATATCGTTATAATTTACTACTAAATTATCGCTAATATTTTCATAAGTACCAGTTAAATCTCTATCTTGTATGATATAAATAGGGTCAACTTCTTTACCACTATCAGTAGGAAGATTGCCAAATAGAGTATTCCAAAAACCCCAACTTGCAGAGTTCTCCCAAAAAGAGTGTTCAATATCAGACCAAGTTTCCCAAGATTGTTTATCAATATCTAAATCAAACTCGTAAACACTAGCACCATTACCACCATATTGAATAGTGCCATACTCATTATTTACTTTTCTATTTGCTTGTATATCTTCTTGAAATAAACCTTTATAAATACCATTTTGAATAGGTACAAAATTATTATCTAATTGATTTTGATACCTTGCAATAGTTTCTTCTTTTTCTTCTTGAGTAAACCAATCATCAACTTCTCTTTGTTGAGCCCACTCTAACATTTCTAAAACTTCATTATATTCTTCTTGAGATTTTTCAAAAATAGCCAATTCTAAATCAGTACCTTTAATTGCTCCATTATCTACACTTGTAGAGTGTGGGTCATAACTTTCCATATTTGAAGTTTTAAAGAAAAAATCAACATTAGGTTGAGAATAAGTAGAACTTAAAGGATATGGTTGTATCATTGAGCCACCAATACCACCATCACTACGATAAAGCCAATCTTGAACAAAATACCATTGTTCTACCGTACCACCACTTCCACCTATTTGGAGTGTAGTGTCAATAAAATAGTGATACCAAGCCTCATCTGATAGATATATTTTAGAACTAGGAGTAAAAGGCTCTGGTGGGTTATAATTTGTAATTTCTCCGTTTAATAATTGCCAAGTTCTATCATCTTCAATAACAACTATATCACTTGTTAAAAATTCATACCATTGAGCTTTTATTTTTTGTAATTTACCATACTTATCAAAAAATTCATTTGGAACACTAAAATAGACAGTATCAATTTGATTTTGCCAACCAACACCTTTAGAGCTTGTTTCAGTTCTATAATATGTATGATTTACTTCTAAATCTATTGTTTCTAGTATATTGATTTCGCCATTTAATGTACTTTCAGCAGTTCTATCATTAGAATTTAAACCTTTAGCATATCCAGTAAAAGTATAAGTACCACCAACTCCATAATCTTCAGCATTAGATTTACCATTTTCAAAAATTTCAATACCACTTATATCATATCTTCTATATTCTGCATTTACTCTTTGTTCTATTGTTTTGCCATCTTTACCAACTCTATCTACAATTTTAAACTTATAGTATAAATCTTCATAATCTCCATAAGATACCGAGCAAAACTTCAAATCAAATTTTTCATAAGAAGTAACTTTGCTTTCTTTTGTAACTGGAGTAGTATCATAAGCGACACCAATTTCAATTTGATTACTTTTAGAGTTTTTTACTATTTCCATTTTTGTAGGGTTATATATATAAACATATAAACCAAAATTATCTCTCAAATCTTCTGCATTAGAATATCCATACTCAACAATTTGTAGTAGTTGTATTTTAGTTGTAACTTCAGTAGTGTATGGATATTTAGTAGTAAATTCTTCATCAGCACTTAACAAATCATCTAAAACATTAGTATTTTCAAAATTGCTAGTAGAACTTGCAAATACTTGATATTTTGGTAAAGTCATAGAGTACAAGAAAGAGAAAAACATAGCTAGAATACATATCAAAGATATGCAAATCTTTTTTGTTTTTATTTTCATATTTACTCACTCTTTAATTTTAAATTTATATTCATTGTGTTTTTGCCATCGGCAGACACAATTTCTAATCTTATATAGGATATATCACTATCTATAATTGTAGGACAATCAGTAACTTCTTGATTAGGGTAGTATAAAGATAAAATCTCCTGCATATCCATAGTTGCTTTTAATGTAAAATATCCATCATCTTTAACAATTACAAAACCTTTAGAAATATCTTCTATATAACTAAAGCAATAAATATTTCCATCGACTTTATACTCAAAAGAAGTATCTTCATTATGTATAGGATAAACTTTTACATTAAAACTTACTTTTTCTCCCCTTATAGAGTAGGAAGTATCATAAACTTTTATTTTATATTCTTTGTTAATTTCTACATTAAAATCATCATTATTAGATAAATTATCTCCATCATACTCTACATAAAATGTTTGTATTGGTTGTGAAAAACTATCAGTAGAACGATAAATTGCTCCAATAAATAATGCAACTAACATTATGAGAATAAAAGCTGTTAATAATGTAGAAATATTACTATTAGATTTTGCTCGTTTTTTCATATATCTACCTTTTATTTTTGTTTTAAAAAAACTACCAACTAGCAAAAAATCTTAATCAAATTTAAGACCTTTGTTTTGTTGGTAGTTTTGTCTTATTTATTAAATTATATCTTATTAGTATTTTTATTTCTTATAATTATCTTTTATAAATTGTGCTATTTGTGGAGCCATTTTTGTAGTTATAAAATTTTGATTAGGGTGTATTCCATCGCAATCTTCATCATACATAACACTCTCAAAATTTCCTTTTTCAAATAAATCTAAAACTGGATAATTATATAAAAGTGCAAGTTCTTTTATTGCATTTGAAACAGCAACTAATTTATAACCTGCTAGATTAGTATTAGTCCAATGATATTTATTTGAATTTAATTTATATGGTGTCATAAAGAATATATAACTATTGCTATGATTTTCTCTAAGATAACTCATAATATAATGTAAAGCACCATACACAGTAGTTGTATCTTTACTATTTATATCTCCTAATGGTTGCTCCATAGAAAAATCATTTACTCCACCAAGTACACCAATAATATCAGCAGTTCCAGTCCAAGAAGTAATTTGTTCTATAATGGTTGGTAGATTA
Organism: Clostridia bacterium; assembly: GCA_017399265.1. GTDB lineage: Bacteria > Bacillota > Clostridia > Christensenellales > UBA1242 > UBA11490. The sequence goes on along the minus strand of JAFQDL010000015.1, from coordinate 211 downwards.
TCATCATTTATAGATAATGTAGCACCACTTACACCTTTATTTCTATAATCTTTTAAACCTAAAATTTCACTAACAATAGTTGGATATGGTTTTTCAACTCTTGTACCAATAATTAAATCTGCACCATAAGTAATACTATCTCCAAATGCAGTAAATTTTAGTTCAGAGAAATCAACTGGAATAATATCATTATCAGTATTATTATCTTCAT
>JAFQDL010000014.1 GCA_017399265.1 Clostridia bacterium | reverse complement strand
TTGAAGTCAAAAAAGTCATTTTTTAGCAAAAATCACCCAAATTTTCCCCCTTAATTTTTTCTAATTTTCTTAAAATTTTTTTGAATAGACAGGTATTTTTTAAAAAATTTTAATATAAAAAAGAAAAAAATTTATCAAAATTTTATGATTGCTATTTAATAAAGCTTACAAATTTTAATAAATTTTTAATTTTAGTTATTATATTCTTCACTCAGATTAGCTATGATTTTTAATATTATATATATATTTATTATATGAAATATTATTCTAATCAAAATAGATTGACATCAATGCTCTCTTTCAAAATCGTCTTTTACTAATTGACCTTCTGTTTTTTTGCCATTTTTGCTAATATTGAAAACAATTTTACCATTTTTATTCTCGATTGTGAAATAATCTGGCTTTTTATTAGCCCCATATTTTGTTGAGGTTTTATGCTGATCAAGCCCCGTAACATTTTCTTCTTCCACATGGGGTTCCTCTATAGCTTCTTCATTTTTAGGTTCTACAAAATACCACTCATCTTTATTTAAAGAAAAATCTCCTATTTGATCTCCCTCTAACTGTCTTTTTAGAGCAGCAACTTCCTTTTGATGTTGTTCTTCCTTCTTCCTTAAATCTTCTTGCCTTCTAAGCTCAGCTTTCTTCAAAGCTTCTTCTATGGAATAACGTTGATTTATTGTTGATGAAACAACTTTATCCTTATTATCAGTAGGTATATTATTAGTTATTGTTGTATCCTTTTTCCCTTCAGATATTAAATTCTCTTTAGCTTTTGTAGCCTTTGACTTATGTCTTACATCTTTTTTAACTGCAGGAGTTTTTTCAATTTTACCCATTTCTGTCTCTTTGTCATCTTTTTTCAATTTCGACTTTTCGTCATCTTGCTCAGAAACATCTTTTATAGACGCATGATCTTCTTTAACTATACCAATAATATCTTCTACCTGATTTTGTTGTTCAAGAACAACTCGATTTTTCTTTAATTCCTCTAATTTTTTAGCTTTATGATTTTCTACCGACTGGTCATTATCTTGCTCTGTCTTTTGTTCTCCTTCGTCTTCTACTTCTTTCTCTTCTTCTTGCAACAATTTCAATGAGTTATTTAGTTCTATTTGTTGTTTATTTTTATCTGCATACTCTTTGAAATTTTCTTCTTCAATGACCAACGTCTCATCGATAAATGCTACTGTATCATCATCTCCAGTTGCCAAATCCGCATCATGCGCCTTAGCACCTCTTCCCCAAACTTCAGATACTTCAATATTTTCATTTCTACTTGTCAAATCATTAGATAATTTAACAATTCTTTCCGAGTCTATATTTGGCAAGTTTTTTCTTACAATTCTATCCGCATCATTTTCTAATTTATCAAACTCTTTATTTGCTTTTAAAGTCTCTCTTTCTAATCTATCAAGGAAATCCTCCTCCTCTTCAAAACTTTGCAAAGAAATGCCTAAATTTGCCTCAATCGCCTTGTCCAACAACTGGTTTTGTGCAAAAAAATTGTCACTACCTTTGATGGTCAAAAATCTATCACGAACCAAACTTAATTCTTTTTCATACTCTTGCAAAACTGTAGAAGTAAAACTTCTTTGTTGTTTTTTTAGCAAATCCATTTTTGCATTAAAGAAGCTTCCGTAAATTTTATCAACAGTCTCTTCCATTTCTCTCAATATGGCATGCTCATATTGTTTTTTTGACAACATATAACTAGCAAGCACACCATCTTCCACCATTCCATCTAATACATCATCGTCATCATCTTCTTGGGTTAATGATATATTGAATGCAGAATAAGACTTCTCTAAGAAATCTTTAACTGACGCTTCGAAAACGGCTAGTTTAGTCCTAATGGTATCACAACAATACCCGTTTATTTTATACACATTCTCTAATAAATAAAGCTCACATTGTGCAATCCCATCAACACTTTCTTTTTGATATTTTATCTCAAAAGCAACTTCCCCCACACCTAAACAATTTGCAACACAAAAAACAGAATTGTCATAAACATTCCTTTTTACCTTTTTAAGCTTTATAAGCTCCATTTTTATCCTTTGTGGAATAAAATATTTGCCCGACCTATCTATAAAGCCAAAAAGAGCATTGGAGTGCACATTCATTCTTTCTGATAGAAAACCATCTAATGTCTGCATTCTATAAATTTCTTGCATATAATATCCTCCGACTTTATAAATACATAAAACTGCATATTATTCATTCTATAAAGATTTTAACATCTTTTTTTAATATTTACAAAAAATATTAACACCAATTATTTTTTTATTGTTTGTATTAATATTCTCACAACTATTACCATATATATTTCATAGAGGATTCTTATGTTAGAACATATATATAGGACAGGTGAAATATGCCATAGTGGAGTCTATACTTGCACAAATTGCGGAAATAAAATATATTCAATCTATCCAACGCCACTTAGTAAGTGCCAAATATGCAACAACACAGAATTTACAGAATAAATAAATTTTAGTAAAATATATAAATTAACACTATATATACAATGCAAAAAAGTGCTGAAATTTCAGCACTTTTTTATTTTACCCACAAATCTTTTACCATCTCGCCATCTTCATTTTCATATTCTTCTGGCTCAGCAGGTCTTTCATTAGCAGACATATCGCCAACAAACTCACTTTCAGTATCTGTATCATATCTATCTATAAGATTTAGATAATAATATGACTCACCAGATTCAGAAGTATAACTAGCAAGAACATATAGTCTTCTGCCATCAAAATCAATTAGATTTGTATTATCTAACTTGTATGTTTTGTCACTATTTGTAATTAATGTTGCCTCGTCTTGTAATCCATCTACATAACTTACGCTATATATTTTGCTACTTTCAACAAAATATACTTTATTATCATCAAGACCTAAAATATTTATAGAAGAACCGCCTTTATAAATAATTGTTCTTTGAGTATTATTAACCAAATACATCCAATTATTAGAATCTAAAGCAATTACGTATTCTCCAATTCCATTTTCGATTACATAATATTTAGAATATCCACTGCAAACTTTTATCTCTTCGCCTGAAGCATTACCTGCTTGCATTTGTCTTCTATACAATGACTCAACCCATGAATTGCCATCATCTTGAACCTTTGTATAATATACATATCCGTTTGCAATTTGCTTGATAGTAAACTTGTTTTCATTATCAGCCGCAACAACAATTTCTTCACTTGTTCCAATCTTCACCTTGCATAGTTTGTTGCCAGCAACATGATTTTCGTCATCTTTATATTCTCTTGTATAGTATATATATTGTTCTGCCTCAGTCAAATTTGTAGAATTAAATGTGTAATTTTCTTGATGCAATAAAGCAACACTTACATTTTCCGCCATCTTTACAGTTTCATCGTTTTCAACATCATAACATAATAACTCTGATTTATCTAACATTACAATATATGGATTATTATCAATAGTGTAAATAGTCCATTTTAAATCTTTAGCATCATTTGTTGTATAGAACAATCTTTCTTGATCAGTACCATCAATCTTAATTCTACACACATCAACCCATGAATTCATAAGTTGTTTATTTCCATCAACGTTGCTATTCTCCATATGTGGAGTAACATAATAAATATAATCACCAACAATATAGAAACTGCCATTATCAAAACCAACACATTGAGGAACCACACATTCCACATTTACAACAAAACCATTTTCGTCTCTTACGACCTCTCCATCAACAAGCTTTGTTCTATAAATACCAGATCTTGTAACAGAACCAAATTTGTTATCCTTATTAATATCTGTATATAGAGTATAGTCTTGATAACCATTTACAAAATATAAATAATCTCCCTTAACTGCAGCCATTCCGCCATTACCATATACAGTTACATTTCTTTCTGGATTATCCTTAAGCCCAGCTGGTCCACATGCAGTAACAAATACAATGCACACGAACAATAAAGCTAGAGCAGTTGTTAATATTTTTTTCAAAATTGTATTCTCCCTTAAAGCATTATTTAATATATCATTGCGAAAACAATATTACACTCAATTCGCAACATATTTTATTACAAATTATATATTATCAGTATTAAGTTCCTTTGTCAAACAAATTGATTTGTTTTACTCCCAAAAGATTGTTATTTTTTGACACTAATATTTTTTACAATTATCTCCCATTATTTAAATAGTATGCAACGTTTAACATACCAAAAGAAAAAGTGATAGTGGATAAACTATCACTTTTGAATATTAATCACTACCCCCTCCGTTAAGAGTTGGGGCTTTATATTGTTCTATTTCCAAAACGAGATTATCGTTAAACTCTGCATCTTTTGACACATCTGTTACTTTTACTGAAAAATATACTAGTTCTGTCTCCCCTGGAGCTATTGTTACTACAGATGAACTAGATCTTGATATAGTAATATTATCTCTATCGGTAGGCTGTTTTAATTTAACACCTATCATCATACCACCAGCAACCGCATTGTTAGTAATTTCAAAGCAATACCAAGCGATAGACGATGTAGCCTTATCATCAAGTCCCTTAATTGGTCTTAGTACAACATTTTCAAAACTATGTTTCTTCTCTAGATAATTCAAATCCTCAGTATTTTGCTCGTATGCATGGATATTGTCTGTTATAAAAACTTCTCCGCTTTCAAATTTAATTGCCTCAAACTTCTCAGTATCTAAAACTTCATCACTGTACGCTAATCCATTAGCGATTAATGTTTGTATATTATCTTCTCCATTTTCATATTCAACAATAGAATGCACTGCATAGGCCTTGATATCACAAACTACATTATTGGCTTTATAAGTAACAGATACTGTACTAGTAACTTGTACTTGTTGGGCAACCAATATCAATCCTATCGCCAAACCAACAATAGCAAGTGTCATTACAGCTGCTATTATAGAAACAGCTATTTTTTGCTTTGTACTCATTATTTTTCACCCATTCTTTTATAATTTTATTTCATTTCACTAGCCTTAGATGGTGTCGCATAATTAACAGTCACCTTTATTTTTCTAGCTCTGTTATCTTCTACTTCTATGTACTTAAAAATTATCTTTATTGAACGTTCTATATAATTACCATTCTTATCAGGTTTTTCTTCGATTGTTGTATAAACATATTCTTGACCATTTTGAGGAATGCTTTCCGTCATTTCATATAAGAAACCACCAATCGTGTTATATTCTGTTTCTGGCAACTTGTTTATTTTTAAAGCATCAAATAAATGCTCCAATTCATATTCTGCATCTACTATATACGTATTATCATCAACCTTAGCAAACAAGTCCTGATTTTCATCATAGTCATGCTCGTCATAAATCTCACCGACCATCTCTTCCAAGGCATCTTCCATAGACACAATACCACTAGTTCCACCATACTCATCAGACACAACAGCAATATGCTTCTTAGCTCTTTGCATTCTTCTAATAATATCATCAACTTTAATATTTTCACTCAAATAGATAATTTCACAAATGATATTTTTTATATCAAAATTAGAATCTTTAATATATTGCGGATAAAAGTCTTTTTGACTAACAAAACCAACTATATGATCTATATCGCCTTCGTAAACTGGAAGTCTAGAATAATTAGTCTCCTCAAACACCTTCTTTACTTCTTCGTTATTAGCATTTATCTCAATTGCAGATACATCTACCCTCGGAGTCATTATATCATATGCAGTCTTTTCCCCTAGATCAAGAACTCCTTGTATAAGCACAGCATCTTCACTATTAATGACACCTTCCTCTTCCATGGTATCAATAATAGTCTCTAACTCGTCTTCTGTAACTGTAGGGGCTTCAACATCGTTGCCACCCTTCTTTTTTAAGAATACTCTTTGCAAATAGATAAATGGAATAGTTATAGGATATAAAATTAAAGATAAAATATGCATAACACCAGAAAATTGTAATGCCAATTTCTCTGGTTTTTGTTTAGCAAGACTCTTTGGTAAAATTTCACCAAATATCAAAATAATGATTGTCATAACAACAGTATTTAACAAATTCGCTACTGTCGGATTAGAAATAAGCACACTAAAAACATATGCACAAATAGTAGTATTTGCAATATTAACCAAGTTGTTTCCAACTAAAATTGTAGACAATGTCTTATCAAAATTTTCACAAATTACAAGTGCTCTTCTGGCTCCTTTCTTGTTTTCATCTGCAAGATTCCTAATTCTTATAAGACTAGAAGTAGAATATGCTGTCTCACTTGCAGAAAAAAAAGCTGAAAAAATTAATAATAAAATAATAATAATATAAAATATTGGGCTAATAGTATTAGCAGCAATTAACCCCGTATACGGGTCCATAAATTCTCCTTTAAAAAATAAAATTTTTTGATATTTATCATAAACAAAATCAAAATTATGAAACTATTATAACACATTAATTTAATTTTTGCAACACCTTATTAACAAATGACAAATCTTAATCTTTGTCTATAGGTGCGGCATTACCAATTTCATTGTTTTCAATAAAATCAACTAAACTTTTTCTAGTTCGCTCTTCTATTTTAGGAATTATAAAACTAGCAAATATCAACCAAAGAGCAATGACTATATAGAACCATCTTAATGATAATCCAACGCCGCATATTAGTAGCATTATTAATTCATTAAAAGCATAAGTGAAATCGCTAGCAACTTCCCTAATCATTATACCCTTGTTGCTAATACCTATTATTCTAGTTTTTGCCAACAGCCTCTGTAAGATAAACACAGTAACAAATGGATAAATCAAACCAATCACACACACGATAGCAATTATAACAGCTGGAATCGAAACAAAATGCAGCAAAATAACACAACCAGCCATAATCAGACACACAAATCTAACAACAACCAACAAATCCATTTTACGATCTACTTTGTCTACAATAATATTTCCTATAAGATACGCACCATTATACACAGCCACAAAAACACTTGCAAAGCTATAACTTATACCACCCTCAACAGCTAAATTCAAATTTAATGTGTTTATAGTTAAATCTATACTAGCATAAGAAACATAAGCTATTGCATAACAAAACAACAACGATACAACTATATATTTTAGCACCTTATTGGATTTTTTTGACAATTCCATAGTGGCATTTGACACCATCTCTTTATTATGTGTAGAACTTTTACGGTTTTTTATAGCATAAACTATTAATGGCAAAACTGCTATAATATAGACAACTACCGCTACCACATAAACAACTATTTGATTAATATCCAACAAAACTCCGCCAAGTATTATACCAGCAAAGATACCCATTTGCTCAAACACTCTAGTAACACCTAGATTTTTAGAGTCGGCAGCATTACCAGAAGAATAATTAAGTAAAATCTCATTGGAATAATATCTAAAAGCACTATCGACACCGAAAGCACAACTAGCAACTAAAAAGCCAACAACAAATAAGTTGTCCAAAATAGCTAAACTCACAACGCCAGCTATAATAGTTAATAATCTCAAAATTAGAAATTTTTCAGGCGACTTCTCTATTTGCTTATGCAAAAAACAAACAGTCGCTCCCCGCACCACATGCACACACACAAGATACAGCACACCATAAAAAAGAGAACCTGTAGCATTGTAAATTATCAATGGTACAAAAGCCCCCACTAGGTTGTTTGTTATATTGGATATCATTTTATAAAAATTTAATAATTTTAACTGTTTTCCCATTTAACACCTACATTTTTCACTCATTTAAATTCTATCAAATAAAAACACACTAATCAAGCAAAAAAATATACTAAATTTTATGATTTGTATTGAATTTTTTTTTATTTTATTATATACTAATACAACTCAACGAAGTATTTTTAGAGGATAATTATGAAAAACATAGAAGAATTAATCAAGCAAGAAAATTTAATATCTAACAACGAAACAATTGGTGTTGCATGTTCAGGCGGAAGGGACAGTATGGCATTGCTTCACTTTCTTGACACAAACAAGGCTGCTTTTGGTTGCAACATTGCAGCAGTAAACATTGACCACAATATTAGACCAGAGAGCAAAAACGACTCCATGTTTGTAAAAGAGTATTGCAAGCAACATAACATAAAGTGTCTATCATATTCTCTAGACGTTTTGAAATACTGCAAAGAAAAAAGGTTTACTCTTGAAGAAGGAGCAAGAGAAGCAAGATATGAAATATTTAGATCTTTGATAAACAATGGAGTAGTTAACAAAATAGCTCTTGGACACCACATGCAAGACCAAGCCGAAACAGTTCTGCTTAATATATTCAGAGGTTCTGGTTTGGGCGGTGCAAGTGGCATGGAGTATGGTAAAGGCAAATCTTTTATACGTCCACTATTATCTACATCAAGTACTGAAATTCAAGCATATATTGAAAGGAACAACATACCCTATGTAGAAGATGAAACTAATAGCCAAAATGATTATTCTAGAAATTATCTTCGCAATATGATTATGCCTCTTATTAGAAATAAATGGCCAAATGCTGATCAATCAATATGCAAATTCGCAGATATCTGTCGACAAGACGATCATTTTATCAATAGTCAAGCAAAAGATAGCAATATCGAAAAAGGCAATGGAATAATCAAAATCTCTACAAATAATTTTGTTTATGAGACACCGATTGTTAACAGATTGTTATTAAACGCAATAAAAGACCTTAAAGCACAAAAAGATATTGAAAAAAAGCACCTTGAAATGATAAGAAATTTAGCTTTAAATGGAGAAAACGGCAGTAAAATAAACCTCCCTAATGGATTGTCCGCAATAAAAGAATATAACTATATAACACTTACTAATAAAAATCTAAAAACACCGGACAAACAATGGAAACTATCAAAAGGTAAATTAAATATTCAAGACTATGGCATAATAGACTCTTCCATAGTTAGAAAATTTGATTTTAGCAAATATACTCACATGTTTGATTACGCAAAAGTGCCAAAACAAGCCATTATTAGATTTAGAAAAGCTGGCGATGTTTTCGAAAAATTTGGCGGAGGGACAAAATCTTTAAACGACTATTTAATTGATAGAAAAATTCCTACTAGACTTAGAAATGTACTACCAGTACTTGCTGTTGATAATGAAATATTAGTAATATTTGGAGTAGAAGTATCCAACAAAGTAAGAATTGATGAAAATACTAAAACTGCCTGGGCAGTTAATGTATTAAAATATTAAAAGCGGCATAAACTCCGCTTTTTTTATCGATAATTTGCAATGGCTAGTAAATATATTTTGCTTTTTAATAAAAATTTAGTAGAATATCAAAAATATGGAAAACAAATTAAACAACTTAACTTTAGACAACAACTTAATCAAATTAGCCAAAGCAATTGCAAAAAACAATGGCAACTTGTATATCGTAGGTGGATATATAAGAAATTATTTCTTGGATCTAAAAAACACTGATTTAGACATCTGCGGAGATTTAACCTATGACAAAGTATTAGAGATTGCACTCTCTCTAGGTTTTGATGCACACATAATCAATAAAAAGCTAGGTACAGTTTTAATAAAAACCGATACTGACGAATATGAATACACAACATTTAGAAAGGAAAATTACACAACTGGCGGCGCCCATAGCCCAACAGATGTATCTTTCGTGTCCGATATAAAACTAGATGCTAGTAGGCGTGACTTTTCTGTAAATGCACTTTATTACAATATTAACACAGGAGAAATATTAGATTTTTATGAAGGCTTAGGCGATTTATCAAATAAATCTTTAAAATGTATCAAAACTCCTGAAGAAGTTTTTGAATCAGACGGACTTAGAATTCTAAGACTAATAAGAATTGCTAGCGAATTAGGCTTTGATATAGAAAAGCGCACAAAAGAGTGTGCCAAAACCTATTCTCACCAACTAAAAGATATAACCCCAGAAAGAGTATTAAAGGAATTAAAGAAAATTGTTGTTAGCGACTTCAAGTATGACACCACACCTTTTAAAGAAAATTTTTTAGATAACTTTAATTATATACAACTTTTCAAACACGTGCTGGGGCCTAACTTTGATAATTTTAAAATAAAATCAAATTATAGAAAAAACTTTTTCGACCTACCTAAGCATTTTAGATATGCAGGATTTTGCATGTTGTTTCTTGCCAATTATTTCAAATTTAAACACATGCCAACTCCTCAAGTGCAATGGGCATGCAACTATATATTCGGCAATAGTGGTTTAAGGGATAGTGCAAAAGATGTAACTACAATTTTTGCTTCATATTCTTTAATTCAAGAAATTTTGTTTAATAAGAAAAATAGATATAAGCACTTTCTTCACAATTTTTACAACGCAGATAGTGAAATTAAAAAATTTATCGAGGCATTCTTACCTAAAGAATATGCAAAAATTATGCTAGATATAAAGCTCCTACTTGCTAAAAATATCCCTTTATCTTTTGAAGAATTAAACATTAGTAACCTTGAATTAATCAATATTGCAAGGATTGACAAACACAAAACTTCAAAAATAAAAGCCAGACTGCTACTTTCTTGCCTGAACGAAGATTTAGCAAACACAAAAAATAATCTTATTATAGAAGCTAGATATCTTAATATTAAATTAGAAAATTTATAAAAAGCCATGCATATTTGGCTTTTTATTTATAAATATTTTTGAGAATAAAAAACAGACAAAATGTTAACCACTTTGTCTGTTTTTTTGTATTATAAACCTAATATATAATTATATAGTTCGCTTTGTTTTGCCAAAAATTTAATTTGCACATTTGAATCATTTTTATCTGCGTCAGTATTAACAAAATAAAGTGTTGTTTCAGATAAATTTTCAGTATTATATACTGCTAAATACATTTTGTTGAATTTTACTACATCATCATCCGTATCTGTATATTCTTCACCATTGAACATAAGTGTTTCATAATTAGCACATACAAACTCAATAACAACTGCATCGGATTTAGTTATAGAAGAGATTGCTGTTTCAGTCTCTGTAACAGTTGCCTCATAACCATATCCGCCACCTAACAAATTAGTTAAGACACTCTCTTTTACAGAATTGTTATGCAATTCCATTATCTTATTATATATTTTGTTGCCTTGAGTTAATTCTCCATTTGCACCAGTTTGATAATCTGGATTTGTATGAGTACCTACTCCTACTTGTTCGCCATTTGACCAAATGATTACATGTCTTACATCTTTGATTACTGGATTGTAAAATTCAGTGGAAACTACTGAAAGTATTATTGCTGTAGCTATTACTGCTAACAATACTACAGCGACTGCCCATATAAATATTTTTTTACCTTTTGTCATTATTTGTCTTCCTTTTTATCTTCTTTTTTGTCTGTCTTTTTTGTAGAAGTTGTTTTTCTTGTTGAAGTTTTACGCTTTGGTTTTTCTTCTTTTGCTTCAGAAGCTTTTTCTTCCACAACCTCTTCTACAACTTTTTCCTCTTTTTCATTCTTTTCCACTTCTTTTTGGGTTAAAGCTTCCATCAACTTCTGATTTTCCAATCTAGCAGCCTCTGCTTCACTCTTAATTAGATTGTATTCACTTTCTGATATACTCTTCATTTTGAATAATGCTTCAGCCATTCTAAGTTTATCTTCTTGAATTTTTGCTTTTTGCATTATTTCTTGTTCTTTTTGATGTCTATCATCAGCTTCTTTTCTAGCCTTTATTTTCTCATCAAGTTTTTTAGCAATTTCTAGATAATCCTCACCTCTAAATATCGCCTCTACTTCGTCTTGATAAATAGTCTCCACTTGTAATAACAAGTTTGCCATATTATCTAGAATAGTTCTTTTTTCATTTAAAATATTAATAGTTTGTTTATAATTTTTATCTAATATTGCTTTTACTTCAGCATCAATTAATGCCGCAGTCTCTTCACTATAACTTTTTTGCGTCTGATAATCTCTACCTATAAAGACTTCGCCAGAATTACCCAAGTTGATAAAACCAAGTTTTTCACTCATTCCCCACTCGGTAACCATTTTTCTTGCTATTTCTGTAGCCTTCTTTATATCACTACTAGCCCCTGCTGTAATATCCTCAAATACTATATCTTCCGCAACACGGCCACCCATAAGCATACATATTCTAGCATTTAATCTAGATAATGAATAATGCTCATCATCGTCGCTTGGTCTAGTAGATGTATATCCACCAGCCATACCTCTAGGTATTATTGATACTTCATGCACATCTTCACCGGCATTCAAACATTTAGCTATGATAGCGTGCCCTGCTTCATGATATGCTGTTAACTTTCTATCTTTCTCAGTTACAAGTCTACTTTTCTTCTGAGGTCCCATAATAACTTTATTTATGCCCTCAGTTATATCAGACATGTTAATTGTTACATGGTTATTTCTTGCTGCAAGAATAGCCGCCTCATTTAAGAAATTCTCGATATCTGCACCTGTAAATCCACTTGTAAGTCTCGCCAAAGCCTTAAAATCTACTTCTTCGTCAATAGGTTTATTCTTTGCATGTATTGCAATAATACCTTCTCTACCTTTTACATCAGGAGGATTTACATATATTTGTCTATCAAATCTGCCCGGTCTAAGCAAAGCAGGGTCTAATACATCAGCTCTATTTGTTGCTGCAAGCACAATGATGTGATCGTTGCTTTCAAAACCGTCCATCTCTACAAGCAATTGGTTCAATGTTTGCTCTCTCTCGTCGTTTCCGCCACCAAGTCCAGCGCCTCTTTGCCTACCTACAGCATCGATTTCGTCTATAAATACTATACAAGGTGAATGTCTTTTTGCATTATCAAACAAATCTCTAACTCTGCTAGCACCTACACCTACATACAACTCAACGAAATCTGAACCACTTATTGAAAAGAATGGCACATTACTTTCGCCCGCTACAGCTTTAGCAAGCAAGGTTTTACCTGTTCCTGGAGGACCTACTAATAGTACACCTTTAGGAATTCTTGCGCCAAGAGCTTTAAATTTTGCTGGATCTTTTAAGAAATCAACCAATTCTGCAGTTTCCAATTTTTCCTCTTCAGCACCAGCGATATCAGAAAATCTAATTTTAGATTTTTCAACCAATCTTGCCTTGCTCTTAGAGAACATATTTCCACCACCAGATCTACCAGTGAACATTCTAAATAGCAAGAATCCAAGAACAATCATCAAAACAATATATACATATGGTAGTATTGTCTCGAAGAAACTCTCTGTAGGATTTCCTTTATCATAATTAAACTTTTCTAAATCAAAACTTGCTAGATGAGTATTATCTCTGCCATAATAAACATTGTCCGCAGACACCTCTTTACTATTTTGAACAGAATATACTACTTTTTGAAAATCTTCTATAAATTGCAAATCTGAAATACTATTGTAAGTAAAATAATAATCGTATGCATCTGGGAAATTTTTCCTTTGTGCATCTGTTAAATCAGTAGTATACTCACTATCTTCATTTAGCAAATCTTTGTTTAGTAATATTTTTCCTGTTCCATTTTCCACATATACTTCTTGAACAATACCACTAAACAACATATTTTGTGCTTCTAAGTAGCTTATATTTTTATTCTTTCCGCCATCAAATATTAGCATGCTTATTGTAATAACGGTGAATATTATAACTACAGCCCATAGTAAGCCTTTGTAACTTCTTTTCTTATTATTTTTATCCAAAAAACTAAGCCTCCTATATTACATATACGAGTAATTATAACACAAATATTTTAAAATGCAAAAAATTAACACAATATTTATTTAAACATTTATAATATATCTTATTTATTTACAATATTTTTGATAAAACTTTATTAATTATCAGCTAATTTTAAAGACAGATTCACAGCTTTGGATATACAAGCAGCTAAATTACTTGCGATTTCATACACCTTATTAAATTTAGCACATGATAAAAACAACTTTTCATTTATTCCATAAGTACTAATGATCGGTAAAATGCTCACATCTCCATACACAATGTTATTACTATTAAAAACACCTGCAGGAACACAACCAAAATTATTTAATTTTATTTTACCCACTTCGTCAAAATCCCCTAAACTTGCATCAATAATAACAACTTGGCTATTCTTGTGCTTACTCTTTATATATTGGATAGCACTATTAAGATTGCTTGCAACAATCGGATTTTTTAACCGTCCATACACATAAGCACTTACCTCAAACTTATTTACAAGAAATTCAGCAGTTAAGGGCCCTACCATATCTGACACAACCCTATCTGAACCTATACACACAAAAACTGGCAACACATCTACTTTTAATAATTTTATTAATGAGGCAATGAAGTCAAACTTTCCACCCTTTGTTTCTAAATAAAATTCCATATTATTTCCCCTTGTACAATATTGCACAAGATGGTGATAATTTAAACAAGATGTCATTTTAAATTTCATAACATAAATCAATTTCCTTGGTTTATCTAGCAAAAATATGTTATTATAAAAAAAATGTTATTGGAGTAAATATGCCTTGGATTGATATCGTAATCGTTGTAATAATACTGTTTGCCGCATTAAAAGGATTGGCAAAAGGCCTTTTTGATAGCATACTAGCACTATGCTCTGTATTCGTATCATTATTCATAGCAGTAAAAGCTGCTAATTGGTTCGCTGGTATATTGAGATCTGTCGTTGATATTGATGGTTGGTTTAACAACTTACTCGTAAATCAACTTGGAGTTGGCGATTCTTTAGTATTCCTTGGAAAGTCATATCCAAGAGAAAAGGTCGCAGCATTCCTAACAGTGTTACTTGCAGGTATTTTATTATTTATATTTATTAGAATTATTATCAGACTATTAAAAAATATGTTCTCAGCAGCAACAGAGAATTCCAAAACATTGGGAGGCCTTAACAAACTACTTGGCCTAGTATTCGGAGCACTAAAAGGTTCAATCGTAGTTGTGTTAGCATTATCAGTATGTTCTATTATTATTTCTTTAGGCTTGCCAGGTGTATCTACCAAGCTGCAAGCAGAAATAGATAAAAATAAAGCAACTTCATTTGTTTACGGATATGTAGATCAATTCGTAGATGACAGAATAGCAGGCAAAGATATAAATGATATAATCCATGGTTTGTTTGATAAAGACAAAGCAAATCAACAAGAAGAAAATACAAAACTTCAAGTAATATACCACAAAGACTCACCTAATTGTTGGATATTCACTAAAGGCGAAACAGTTGATTACTCCGATATTACTATAATGTATATTGCCGGTAAAGATGTAGCACCTCAACTAACTGAAATTTCTGAAAGTAATTTTTCCGAACCTATTAACACATCAGAAGTTGTAACCAACAAGAAAGTTACAGTTACAGCACATGGATTGACTGTTGATTTCTATTATTCAGTTCAAGATAACGAATAAAAAAACAAAGAACTTGAGATTTCATATCATCTCAAGTTTTTTTGTACTAATATTTATACAACTCATCATTATCTACAAGAAAATCACCTAATTCTTTTATAGTCTTTTGTAGTTTATACCATTCTTCAGACGGTTTTTTATCCCCAACATGCTCTTCCGTTTTTTCTTCTATAACATCTTTTTCTGCGGCATGCTCTTCTTTCCACTCTGCATCTTGCCAAGATTTAACCTCTGCTAGTTGTTCTGCACGTTCTTCACTCTTACCTACCCAAGTAATGTCATATAGTTCTACATACTCTGGATCACAGTACTTTCTAATAAAGTCTCTTACCTTTGGTAATTGTTTTTCGTCTGCACCAATTAGACCTGACACATACGCAAATCTCTCATTAATATCTTGTGGCAAGTCTTCTTCTGTATAGTTACCAGCCACGACGTCTTCAACTGAGATAGTTGGGTTATTGTAAAAGTCCATAAAGTCTGCCGCCCATTCTTCTCTTAGTTTGGATTTCAAAGATGTATCCAATATATGCTCTACATCTTTACCTTTGTACTTACCTTTGGTTAAGTTATCTTCGAATGAGTAAAGCATATTAGATATACTTGTCCAACCACGTGGATCATTTGTTCTTCCTTTGCAGCCATAGATATCTAATTTCTCTTCTCCTATCTCTGGCTCTTCGTAGAAGTATCCCATGTCAGATATTTCTTCTGACTTGTCTTGACACATATATTTATTTAATATATAGCTTACAACACTTGGGTGGATATTGTTTGGAATAGCATATTCATATATCCATTCTCCCACCTTTGGTTGCATGTCATATATATGGTCAAATCTCTTTTCTAGCGGTTCTGCTAGATCTTCTGCAACAGAAGAATATTTCTTTTGGTTACCAGTGGCTACAATTACTGTATTGGCTGGTAATTTCATTCCGTTACCGTTCTCTACAATTTTGTTTAGTACTAGTGTATATACTAGTGATTGAACTGCAGGTTTTACGTTAAGTAGTTCGTCTAACATTATTACCACTTTACCATCTGCAGTCTTACTACGTTCATATACATCATCTGCAATTTTGTATAGGTTCTGGATATTCTTTTCTACCAATGCTCTTTCTTCGTCTGTAGCGCAAGCAAGAATTGCTTGCTTAGCAAAGTCTGGCGGAATGGATTGACCAGTTTGTAAGTTCATACTACCCACAACTTTTTCTGGGAACATGTTGTTTGTTAACTTTAGGTAGATTAGATCGGGATAAAGTTCTTTTAGTTTCTCTGTCTTACCTATTCCACTTGGGCCTCTAAGTAGAACTGATCTACCTGCGTCTACCCATGACTGGATCAATTCTTTGTCTGTCATTTGACGACGATCACTTTCCGCTGTGTCGTCTGGGTTTAGTTGATCAAGACGGGATTTTTTATTCGTGATATATTCTTTTATATCTTCTGCAGTATCTTCCAATTCATGCGATCTAATAAAGTCGCCAAAGGCTTCTTTTAAAAATCCTCCATCAGAGAAATCTCCACCATTGGGAGCCGTATATTGGGTAAACACCATATTAGGTAAATTATTTACGCTTATTCCATTCAAATATCCTCTAATAGTACTATTTGCCCAAAGGGTTCTATTTTTATCTTCGCAATTAGGATAAAACGGTAGCGTTGCAATGCCTTCTTCAGAAACGACTTCTATACATGTAGCAGTACCATTACCAGTTGGATTAAGTTCTTTTGGCAAATCTTCCCAATTTCTAATTCTCCACACAATTGGTTCTACCCTAATCCATACTGTAGAGCCATCTTGAACCAATTCCCCACTCTCAAACCACACAGATTCATAATCGGTATCTATGATAATCCGAACATATTTATCCCCGTTATATTGATATTCTTTAGCATAAACCCGTTTACCATCTTTGTCGATTCGAGCCAAATATTCATTGCCTGTTGATCGCATCCCATGTAAGTTGGCATTTGAGCTGCCTTTGACACTTTGCCAAAAAGCCCAATCTATTTCGAAATTTAAATCTTCTCCTACATACGTCTTAGGATATTGCCCGAATTCGATAGTATGATACATTACTTTATTTTCCATGTCTTTTACACAGTCAATTTTAAATGCATCAGAGTTCGCCTTTCTCTCTTTCACCACAAGTGGAATTTCTAATCGCATTGCTGGACGTATTGTAGCATCTCTATCCTCTACATGTTCAAAACTCCACTGGTGATCACTATTCATTGTCGAAACCGATTTTTTGTTAAATGCATCACGAAGCCATATAGACACTGTTCCATACTTGCCAGACGAACTCATACTATCCCAGTCATGATAAGCCCCATTTGCCAAAGCCCAATCAGTTGCAGATGTGGTTTTTTCAATTGTCTCACCATCACTATCGCAGTATGTCTCAGATGACTCTAAATAAAGCAAATCCACAGTAGGAAGAGCTTTATTGCCCATCTTGCGATCACTATCTATATTTTCTAAAAGTGTAGGATGTATATACTTTGTCAATTCACTTCTCATCAATTTTCTCCCGAAAGTAAAAACTTAAAATTATATATTAATATATAATAACACGAATATTATTAATTGTAAATACCTAATTTTTACTAAAGGCATACAAAAAAGCCAGCAATTAGCCGGCTTTTTATATTTTGAATTTCTTCAAGCTGCATACACAAACATTTACTTAGAACTTATATAAATTTCATTAGCAAGTTCTACAAATTTTGCTGGAGATAAATTCTCACCTCTCTCAGTTGCAGATATACCAACCTTTTGTAATAGTTGGCTAATCTCTTCTGACGACATCGCAAAATTACTCTTTAGATTATTCATAAGAGTTTTTCTACGCATTGCAAATGCTGCTTTTATTACCTTTCTTAGAGTAGCGATATCTGCAATGTTAAACTTACTTCTATTAATACTAATTTGCACAATTGCACTATCAACATTTGGACTAGGAGTGAACATCTTTCTACTAATCTTTTTTATAGTTTTCGCATCAGCAATAGTTCCTATGCTTGCGGTTATCGCACCATAATCCGCAGTGCCTTCTTTCGCTGTTAACCGATCTGCAACTTCTTTTTGTACCATAATAGTTAGAGAACTAATTTTCTCAGCTTCTTCTAAAAACTTAAAAATGATTGGCGTGGTGATATAATATGGCAAATTGGCAACCATGTGATAGTTTTTGTCAAATTCTTGCTCTATTTTTTTAGTTTCTACTGACATTACATCTTGAAAGTGTAATGTCACATTGTCAAAGTTTGCAAATTTATCCGTCAAATATTCTCTAAGATTATTATCTATTTCATAAGACACAACTTTCTTAGTCGTGCTTGCCAACACCTCTGTTAATGTACCAGCTCCTGTGCCTATTTCTAATATCTCATCATCACTAGTTAAGTTCGCAGAATTTACTATGCTTAACAACAGATTTTTATCAAAAATAAAATTTTGACCAAACTTCTTATTAAAATTAAAATTATATCCTTTCAATTCATTTAATGTAGACATATTATCCTCTGAACTTTTTAAAAATTCTTTTTATATTTTTGTTTGTTGCACCACTTAGTTCTTCCATGCTTATGTTCTTTAGTTCACATATTTTCTCTGCAATATAATAAACATTCTTAGGCTCATTGACCTGTCCTCTATATGGCTCTGGGGTAAGATAAGGACAATCGGTTTCTAATAATATATCAGTCAGTTCCGCTTCTCTAATTACTTCTTGCAATTTCTTTCCATTCTTGAAAGTAATCACTCCGCCAACAGAGATCGCAAAACCCAATTTTTTAAACTCTCTAAAAGATTCAACACTTTCACTAAAACAATGAATAATTCCACCATTATTGATGTATTGTTTATTTTCTTTAAGTATTTTTAGCATGTCTTGACATGCATCTCTTAAGTGTATAACTATTGGAAGATTCAGCTTGTCTGCCAATTTGATTTGTGAGACAAATACCTCTTTTTGTTTTGCTTTTGATGCCTCGTCGCTTGAGTCTATATAATGATAATCCAGTCCAATCTCTCCTATTGCAAGGACCTTTTCACCTTGACAAATCTCCAACAATTCTTGCTCTAAATTTGGTGTATAATCTTTAACTTCTTCCGGATGTACACCAAGTATACAATATATATCTTTGTTATCAATCGCCAACTTATTGTAATCATATATTGATTTCTTGTCAAAAGATACTACAAAAACATTGGAAATGCTATTACACTTCCAATGTTCTCGCAAAATATCGATATCAGGCATCTTTTCATCTAATAAGTGTGCATGTGTATCAATAAAACTTAACATACTTGACTTCCATCTTTCATATTTTTGATAGGAGAGACTAAAGACAACTCTTCACCATCTACAGCGCAAAGTATCATTCCCTCACTTAATATCCCTCTTAGCTTTACTGGTTTCAAATTTGTAACAACAACTACTTGTTTACCAATAACATCTTCAGGACTGTAGTGTTTAGCAATTCCGCTAACAATGGTTCTTTCCACACCATTGATAAGAACTGTATTCTTAAGTAGCTTATCTGCTTTTTCAACCTTTTCACTGTTTACAATAGTACCCACAGCAAGTTTTACTTTATCAAACTCGTCAATAGTAATCAATTCTTCTTCCACTTTCTCTTCTACCTTTTCTACTTTTTTAGAAGTTGTACTTTCAAGGTTTAGATACTCCAATTCTTTCTCTATATCCAGTCTTGGGAAAATAGCCTCGCCTTTCTCGACACTGTGTCCATAATTATTAGCATTAAACGCTTTTATGCTATCAAAAGTTCTTAAATTTGCAGGTGTCTCAAACTTATCAAATATCTTATTAGGTATTTCTACCAAGAATGCTTGAAGTAGTACTGTACATACTCTAATTGTCTCTGCTAGGGTATATAGCACAGTCGCAAGTCTTCCTTTTGTTTCTTCTTTCTTTGCCAAAACCCATGGCTCAGTTATATCAATATATTTATTAGCATATCTTACACAATCAAATATATCTTTCATAGCCATATCCACTCTTTGCTCATTCAATGCAGTTACACAATTTGTGTATAAGCTATTAATCATATCAATTAATACTTTATCATCATCATTAAATTCATTTGGTTGTGGTACAACCGCCCCAAAATTTTGAGTAATCATTGCAATAGTTCTACTCACTAAATTTCCCAAATCATTACAAAGATCTGAATTAATTGTCTTTAAGAACACATCAAAAGCAAAAGGTATATCATTATAAATTGGACCTTCTTTTAGCATATAGTATCTTAATGCATCAGCACCATACTTGTTGCAAAGTGCTACTGGATCAAATCCATTACTCTTACTCTTTGATATTTTATCGCCTTTAAGAGTAATAAATCCTGTAGAATGTATTTGCTTTGGTGGTTCAATTCCTGCCGCTCTTAAGATAATTGGCCAAATAATAGCATGGAACCTACTAATATCTCTTCCAATAATATGCACATCACATGGCCAGAATTTTTCAAATAAGGACTCATCTTTACTACCATATCCCAAAGCACTAATATAGTTTACTAATGCATCACACCATACATACACAACATGTTTAGGATCAAAAGGCGCCTTTATACCCCAATCAAAAGAAGTACGTGTTACGCACAAATCCTGCACGCCATCTTTAATAAAGTTAGTATATATCTCATTTTTTCTGCTTTCTGGTACCAAGAAATTTGGATTGTCTTTAAATAATTGTTTTAGATAATCTGTATATTTGCTCATTCTAAAGAAATAGCAAGGCTCACTAGCTTTTTCAACTGATCTTCCGCAATCTGGACAATTGCCATTAACTAGCTGACCTTCAGTAAAGAATGTCTCGCATGGAACACAATATAACCCTTCGTACTTGTCTAAATATATATCCCCATTATCATATAACTTTTGCATAATCTTATTTACGCATGCAATATGCTCTTCATCAGTAGTTCTTATAAACTTGTCATAAGATATGCCTAATATCTTCCAAATATTTTTAAACCCAGCAACGGTCTTATCCACAAAAGCTTGAGGAGTAAGACCAGCTTCTGCTGCTTTTTTAGCAATTTTCATTCCATGTTCATCAGATCCAGTCAAGAACAATACATCATATCCATCTAATCTTTTAAATCTAGCACACGCATCTGCAAATACTGTACTAAAACAATGTCCTACGTGCAAATCACCACTTGCATAATATATAGGAGTTGTAACATAATATCTTTTTTCGCTCATAATTAACCTCTATATCAATAATACAAGTATTATAGCAAATGTTATTTTAGTTGTAAAGTCCAAGTTGCGAAATTTCTTGAATTGTAGCCAAACATTTAATTCTAAAACAATTTACTAATAAAGTAATAAACAATTATCATTTTTGTTCAACATAAAAAATAAAATATATTATGAATATAGTTTGGACAATCACCCTTATAGCTAGTTTAATAGTTATGCTTGTAATTGATCCGGCCAATGCATTCTCAGAAATGTTAAATGGTAGCGAACAAGCAATTAATTTAAGTATTAAACTTTGGGCAGTATATGCACTCTGGCTAGGAATTTTGCAAATAATTGAAGATACAAAACTAGATGAAGTTTTTAAAAAGCTTCTAAATCCAATAATTTCAATACTTTTCAAAGATGTAGATGAATATACAAAAAATCAAATTGCAATAAACATAACTAGTAATCTGCTAGGAATGGGTAATGCGTGCACACCAAGTGGAATAAACGCAATTGGAGGCATGTACAAAGGTGGAAATTCAATCACTGGCAATATGTCAATGCTTATAGTTTTTAACACTGCCAACATACAACTTATTCCTACAACAATTATCGGTATAAGAATTCTACACGGTAGTGCTAATAGTTCTTCTATTATATTTCCAACAATACTTACATCTATTGCTTCTGTAACACTTGGCATCTTTCTTTCAAAAATCTGTGCAAAAATCTTTCTAAAGGAGAAAAAGCATGAGTGATTTTTTTCTCCCAATGATAATCATCGCACTAATTCTTTACTCTCTTTACAAAAAGAAAAATGCCTATTCCAGTTTTGCGATTGGTGCAAAAAAGTCATTTGATCTCATACTTACTACATTCCCTTACATTGTTACCATATTAGTAGTCGTAGCAGTATACAACGCAAGCGGATTAAATATATATGTTTCTCAAGCATTATCCCCTATACTCAATTTCCTTGGCGTTCCACCTGAATTAACCGAACTTATTATATTAAAAAATTTTACAGGTGGCGGCAGTATTGCAATTCTAGAAAACATTTTCCAAACCCATGGAGTGGACACATATATTGGCAAATGCGCTAGCGTAATAATGGCAAGCAGCGAAGCCGTATTTTACGTAACAGCTGTATATTTTTCCAAAACCAAGATTGAGAAATTCAAGTATCTTATCCCATTAGCATTGTTTTTGAACTTTTTCTCGGCAATTTTCGCTTGTTTTATTTGCAGGTTTATTTAATAAATTTATTGCAAATATATTTTCGCTTGACTTGAAATTCTTTAAAAAGTAAAATAGTAATGATATACTATGTGTGTCAAATTTAATTTAAGGTGAAAATATGGTAAAAATAATTTGTGATAGTTCTTGTGACTTATCAAAAGAATTAATCGAAAAATACAACTTAACTGTTATTCCATTTAAGGTTATGTTAGGCGAAAATGAATATAGAGATGGTATTGACTTAACACCAGATATGATATTTGAACATGTTGAAAAAACAAACACGTTGCCTAAAACCGCTGCTATAAATGAATTCGAATACAGCGAAATATTTGAAAGGGAAAAATGTAAAGACGGCATAATTTGCTTCACAATTTCTAGCAAAGTATCTGTTACTTATAACAACGCAGTAGCTGCAGCGAAAAACTTTGATAATGTATATGTTATAGATTCACTATCTCTAAGTACTGGTCTTGGTATACAAGCAATCTATGCTAGTATCTTAGCAAGTAAAGGATTGCCTGCAGAGGAAATTGTTAAAAAAGTAGAAGCAAGAAGAAACAATGTACAAATAAGCTTCCAAACATACAAACTAAACTACCTCCACAAGGGTGGAAGATGTAGCAGCGTACAATTACTTGGAGCAAACTTACTAAAGATTCGTCCATCAATAATACTAAAAGATGGTAAAATGGGCATGGACAAAAAATACATGGGCAAAATGGAAAAAGTATGTGTAAAATATGTTGATGACATATTTGCCGAATATAACACTCCAAATAAATTCTTAGGAATTGTAACTCACGCATCAGCGACTCCAGAAATATTGAATATTGTAAAAACTCAAACTGAGAAAAATTTCCAATTTGATAATCTCGAGGTTACTTGTGCAGGAGCAACCGTTACATCTCACTGTGGAGAGAACACAATCGGTGTAATTTATTATAACGACAATCTGTCTTGGGATTAAAAAAAGAGCCATGTTGCTCTTTTTTTGTTGCTTCACCAGACTTAAACACGCAATATTATTAAAAATTGGGTATTTACAAATCAATACACTCGTGTTATTATATATATTACTGATATACATTTGATGGAGTGGAATTCATGATGAATGAAATAATGAAATTTATAAGACCTACAGTATTAGAAAATACTGATAGTACAGGGAAATATACGAAGACTTTTCGCACTACAGACCTTATTTATATAGAAGATGATAGTGTTTATTTAGATGGGCATGGCAACTATAAGAATACGAAAGCAACATCCGCAACCGATTGGGCATTAGCCAACTGGGCAGAACAATACGCAGAAAATGTGAGTTCGACAGGCAAGTATGGCACTACTAACACATGGCTTCGTAATGCATTTAACAGCACCTGCGTTAATATTTTAAACAGTCAAAATCGAGTATCTTTTTATAAGACATATAATACACATAGGACAGTTCGCCCTGCTATGACGTTAGATATATCCGCAGTGATTGCTGAGAGAAAGAAAAAAAGTGGTGAATTTAAAATTGACAGTGTAAAAGATCCGTATAATAACGTTTATCACACGATTGAATTCGGTCAATATCCTAAGACCTATGTGGGAGAAGATTTAAACAAAGAATTGGAAGATGAGTTTATAAAAACCATCTCTCACAAGTTAGGCCCAACAGGCAAAACTTATTTGGCACGAATTGATGAAAATGAGGACAAGATTTATGCAAAAGAGTATAAGTACAATGGGGAAAAGTATGTGCGTGTTGAAGTGGCAGCTGATTATGAAAATGCTTGGTTTGAAAATGGTGAAGCAGTAATAGATGGCGCAAATGTATGGATAAAAGTAGAGCCAATCACTTGGAAAATAAGAAACTGGGATAAATTACCTAAGGAATTAAATCCTCAAGGTAGTGGTGAAGCCACAGTAATGCAAGTCGTGTCTGAAGAAGGCATTGCAACGCTACCATTTTATCCCAATTACGAAGATGAAAATAGTAGCCTTTGGCAAAATAGTACTATTAGAGGATATTTGAATGGCGCTAACGTCAATAGTCTCTTTTGTCTTAATGGCTTCACTGCGCCTAATGGTGGAGATTTCTCTGATGGCGGCTTTATTGAAGAGGCTTTTGGCGACTTTATTAAATCTCATCAATCAGAAGATACTACAGAAAATTTAAAAGAATATATAGGAAATAAGAAATCCCGTCTTGCTCAACTAAATCCAGACGATACAACGGAAAGTGATCGTCGTCAAATGACAGACAAAGAACTAATCCAGTCATGGGTAGATGCAGGACGTTCCGTCTTGCTACGTGGTCCTAGCGGAATAGGTAAGACTGAGAAGTTAAAAGAACTTTATCCAGATCTAATATACCTAAAACTAACAAACAATATGTTCCCAGAAAAAGTTGTAGGTAGTATGAACTTACAAACTGGTCAATCCATTCCACCAGACTTTGCTAAACAAGCAATCCTATCTTGTGCTACTGACGAAGAAAAAGCACTAGTAGAAAAGAATATCCAGAACCTATACAAAATTGCAGATGATGTATATGAACGTAGTAAGACAGCAGAAGGTAAAGTGGTAATAATGTTAGACGAACTGCTTAACGTAAAACCTGCAGTTCAATCTTTGGTATATACACTAGTACTAAACAAGATTGTAGAGAACGGTAACGGAATGAAATTACCAGCTAATACAGTAATTGTGGCCACTGGTAACCAAAAGAAATATTCCTCTGTTGCAGAAGATCTAGCAGAACCGCTAGAAAAGAGATTTGACCATATATATGACA
>JAFQDL010000013.1 GCA_017399265.1 Clostridia bacterium | reverse complement strand
CATCAGCGGTCCGTACCGGTTCAAGTAAGATTATGCAATAATCTATGTTGTGACTACAACATACTGGTCTAGGCATAAAAAAAGCGAACCTAAGTTCGCTATTTGGTGCCGAAGACCGGACTTGAACCGGTACGATATTGCTACCGCAGGATTTTAAGTCCTGTGCGTCTGCCTATTCCGCCACTTCGGCAAGTTATATTGGAGGCACCATTCAGATTTGAACTGAAGAATGAAGGTTTTGCAGACCTTTGCCTTACCACTTGGCTATGGTGCCATTTGCAATAACTATATATGATAATCAATATAAAATTGTGCTATTTAAAAAAATGGAGCGGAAGACGAGATTCGAACTCGCGACATTCGCCTTGGCAAGGCGACGCTCTACCACTGAGCCACTCCCGCATAAATATATGGTATATAGGTGTACGATGAATTAATAATTTTAGCCTGCTCTAATGAACAGGCATAAATTAAAATTTAATGGTGGAAGTTATAGGACTCGAACCTATGACCGCCTGCTTGTAAGGCAGATGCTCTACCAACTGAGCTAAACTTCCTCATTCAAGGTACTTCAATAATATAACAGATAAAATGCAATAATGCAAGTGTTTTTTGAAAGTTTTTTAAAAAAATTTATTTTTTTTCAAATTTCTATTTTCCTTTGACTACTCACAAATAAAATACCCGTAGCAAAAATAAATTTATATACAAGATTTATATACTAACATGCGATGTAATTTTGAAAAAATATGAGCAAAATAACTATATTTGTTTGACTAAAAAATATATTATTAGTATCATATAGGCATGGATAACAAAAGATTTTTTTATATATTTTTAGATATTAAAGGCGTATTATATACAGCCGATTGGATTAAATTTATACAAGCTTCAGGCCTTAGTGACGATATTCAGTACAAAGCAGAACTGGATAGGCTTCTTGCGGAGCACCCGGACTGGAAAGAGTTCTATGACAAAGGTGGATACAATAGGCCAAAGAATGTCAGAAAGATATGCCCTTATAATATGATGTCACTTAATAGACTTATTGAGGATTTGCAATACGACTACAATGTAAACTTAGTCATTACATCTACCAAATGGAAAGAATACTTTGATTTAAAAACTCTTCCTGCATTGGTAAAAAATGGCTTGCAATATAAAGATATCGTCATTGACAAAACTCCAATAATTAATGAGGATAAAACATTTGAGATAAGAAAATATCTAACTCAAGTAAGAAATACCGAAGATTATGTCATCTTAGATAGTGATGAAAGACTACTTAACGAGTTTGATAATGAAAAAGTAATATTAGTAGACAAACATCATAGTGGACTAACAGACGAACTAGTAGATAATTATCTAGATATGATGAGCGAAAAACAAGACGAACTAGTTAACGATAGTGTAATGTTTGATATAGACGAAACAGAAATAATAGGTGCTGTTTAAAAAAAGACTCTTTGATTAGAGTCTTTTTTCTTATTTTTCAGTATTTTTAGAAGAAACTTTAGCTGTTGTTTTAGTTGATTTGGGAGTATTATTAAACACACTCACCGCTTCGTTCACATCAACATTAGCACTTATATCTTCTTTTACTATTTCTTTTACTGCAGCTTTCTCTAAAGATTGTACTATTTTCTTAGCTTCAACACTCTTATGAGGACCTATATGCAAAGATTCACCTTTCTTCAGCTTTACTTTAGCATTCTTTAGATTGATTTTATTATCCATTTGGTTATAAATTTCATTTTGCTGAAGAGTATTTGCATTTTTTGTAATTTGCTTAATTCTCTTAATAGTCTCTTCTTCTTTCTTGTCTATAATATCCAATTTTCTTTGATAATCTTTTACATGCTTCTTGGAATCTGGATTTTCTTTAAAAATCTCTGTATATTCAGCCTTCAAAGCAGCACGCTCTTCGTCATAGTGTAGTAATAATTTTTGCTTAATATAGTGTTTCTTCATGTTCTCCACATCTTTTGGAGATTGCCATAAGTAACTAACAGCCTCAATACGCTCCTGCGGAGAAAGCTGTGCTAATACTTTAAACTTAGACTTGTTAGACATTTTATATCCTATATGATTCGCAACACATACAGGATCTGTTAAGCTCAACTTACCATTAAGCACATTGTATTCCATACCGGCTAATTCTAATGATTTTAATATGTCTAAGAACACCATAAGTATAACTACAACAAGAGGAATACTAATAAGTACAAATATACCATATGGAGTGTTTAAAGTCTTAAATGTAGTAAGAAGTAGTGGACTGGCTTCTTCATAATATTTTCCTACAATAGCATCTTCACTTATCCAAAGTATATCAGTACTTGGATTACTAGAACCATATGTTTGAAAATACAATTTACCATTGGTATCTTGTCTAATTTGCTTGATATGGTGGAAAATCATACTAGCTCTTTTTCGACCAGCTCTCTCGATTAAAGGATTTTGTGAACCTATAAATTCAGAAAATGTCAAATCCACACTCTCTTCTTGCTGTAAAGCCATTTCTTTGGTGTATTCTTTCATATTCAAGCAATTTTGACTATTGTGATTCTCTGCTCTGTAGAATGCTATTATATCCCCTGCGACTGTAATATTGCCAAATCTGTCAAATTGATCACCTTTTAATGATTTTGGATTAACTTTCTTAACCAATACCACATCTCCAGTATTAAAACCAGAAGCAACCATTGATCCAGTTGGAGCAATTGATACAGCAGAATACCCGCCAATACTTGTCACTACTCCTTTAGTTCTGCAATTAAGTGTGGCTATACATACTAATGAACATAGCACAACTACAGCAATACAAAGAATATTGACTATTAGACTAATACATTTTTCCAAAGGCGTTTTGGGCCTTCTTACAACTTCTATTACGTTCATAATACCCTTTTTTCCTATTATATTTTACGAAACAAAAACTATTGCAAAATATTTAAATCTATTATTTGCAATATTTCTCATAATATTTGATACATATATAGTGTACCATGAAAGATATTTTTTAAAAAGTAAATAACCAACATTTTAAAAAAAATACTATACACTAATGTATAGTATTTAATATTTATTTTAAGTTAGCTAAATTACACTTGATTATAGTACTGCTCGTTGATTAAATCAAAACGGAAATTACATTCGCTATAACTATTCTGATTCATATCTGTTGGCTCAAACTCTATACGCATAGTAAACGTATCACCCGGATTTAACTTAATCTCACTACCTATTACGAACGAAGACACACCTTGTACGGCAGAATCATTTGTAGAATAATACATGCCATCTAAGCAGTAATATAGTTTTGTAATGGTTGTACCCAAATTCACTGCATAATATGCCGCTAATGTAAAGTTAGTATCATCCGACTCTCTTTTCATAAAGTCTATATACATAGCAGCCGCATCAGATGTATTAGTAATAGTATAGAAGAATACCAACTTGTCCCCTGAACGGATAGATTGATCATCATACTCTACATTCTTGTTTAAGTTATTATCCTCAGATGTATCCTCTGCATCAAATACAAGCACTGTCTCTTCCTTACCATTGATCGTAATTGGAATACTATTACCACCCCGCTGTATATAACTTTTGATAGTAACAGTGGCATCTACATTCCTTAAATGGAACAAGTTCTCTAATTTGGCAGATTGTATAAAATAATACGCCAAAGCAGCCCCTATTATCAAAAGTGCAAGTAGTGTGATAATAATGATAAAGATAAGCTTTTTCTTTTTCTTCTTCTTTTCTTCTTCTGTCAAAGGCACTTCTGGCTTAGCAACTTTTGACTCCTTACCCTTCTTTGGCTCCTTACCTTTACTTGGATCTACCACTGGCTCATTTTTTGCCTTATCGTCCTCTATATTATTAAGTTTTTCTTTCAAATCTTTGATCTCGTTAATACTTTTTAGCTCAGTTTTAACTTTTCTTACTTTTTTCTTTTCTTCCATACTTTTATTATATATCATTTAAAACAAT
>JAFQDL010000001.1 GCA_017399265.1 Clostridia bacterium | reverse complement strand
TCAACTTCTTCAAATTTTGAATTTGTTTCCCCTATTGTATAATAATGTTCTTCTAAATACTTAGTATCTATATTTTCATCTTCCCCCATTTGTCAAGCAAAAACGGCTATATTTATAAAGTTTTTTCAAAATTTCAACAATTCACATTTAATTAATAAAAAACGGCTTAAGTAATATCTTAAGCCATTAAATAATTAATTTAATATTGCAATAGCCAAATTTAATACTGTTGCAAATGCAGTCCAAATAAGGTACGGAATTTGTAAAATAGCCGACGGTTTGCTAATTTTATAGAAACTAATAATCATCATAATAATCAGATATAACAATAACACAATCAAAGCGAATGCCAACCAGAATAATCTAAAGTTAAAAAACACTATAGGCCACAAAAAGTTCACAAAAAGCTGTAAAATAAAATAATATACGGCTTCATTTTTTTTAGTTGATTTATTTAAAATTAAATAAAAAGAAACCCCCATCAAGACATACAAAACAGTCCACACAATTCCAAATAAAAATGATGGTGGAGCAAAATCCGGAAGATTGATAGAAGAATAAATATCCAAATTATCTTTTATAATTAATGTCGAAAGCCCACCTACTACCAAAGGAACAATTAGTGAAAAAAGAAGTAATTTCCAATTTATTTTTTTCATATTACACCTACTTTTTTTATTATAAGATATAATATGTATATTTCACTAAAGTTTTTATTATAACAAAAAAATGTTAAACATTGTTTATTTTAACAAAACAATATTTAACATCATTCTAACTACAATTCTTTTCCAAGACTTTCTGCTATATTAGCACGATTTGAATTAATTGTATCTACATCATTTTTAATAATAGTTTTAGCACGATTTCTGTTAATAGTATCCACACTATTGTCGATTACACGATCTATTGCGTGTATATATTCACTATTTTGAACTCTTGGCTTATCTTCAAACTTATGCTCATCTACACCTTTGCTTTTAGTCTTGCAATACTCATAAATCTCTTGCACATTTACTCCCGCAAAAGCCATTGCAGGCATCCAAGAAATAGCAACTTGATATGCTTCAGAAGGCTCCAAAATATTCACTGCAGCAAGAGTCAATGCACCTACAGTTGCAGTACGAAGTAACCCCCTAGCAACAGCCAAACCGCCTAAACCCTCTCTGCCCTTCTTAGAGTCGAAATATAATCCGGCTTCCGACCAATCATGAACAAACTTTCCACACCAATCTTTGGTTTTTTCTACAATGCTTTTATTTTTATCTGCCATGTATATATCCTCTTTTTATTAATACTCATAATATAACACAACTTTTATCAATTTCAAATTTTTTTACTAACAAAAAAGTTAAAAAACAAAAAAAATGCCGAAAAACCGACACCTTTCTTTATTACATTATTACAATTCACTCTCCATATCTGCTTCTGCTTGATTTAAAATACTCTCTCTAATAATCCTTTGATCTACACTATTTTCTATAGATAGCTCTTTAACCACTGGCGAATTTTCTATTTCTCTATACTCTTTTCTTAAATTTTTAGCTTTAGAGATAACGTCTATAAGCATAGATCCAGTCATGGCAAAAAGACCTCCTTGAGCAGCCTTAACAACAAAATCTACGACTGGAGTAGTATCTAACATATTTTTACCAACAGCCTCACCAAATGCCATACTAGTAATAAAACCTAAAGCCATTGCTCCTAAATACAACTTTTCAGTATCAAGCGCTGCTTTGTTATTAACCAAACCTCTTAGATTTTCTCTATTAATATTAACATAATTATTTATTTCTTTTTTCATATTCTCACTTTCATTCAACATAATTCACTCCCTCTTATTATTCCATAATATTTTCCGTATCATTTTCCAAATTCATCTTAATTTCATTTCTAGTCACATTGCAATTATCAGAAATTTCATGTTTGTCTATCAATGTCTCAACCGCATTATTAATTTTTCTATCTTCATCACTAGCAAATCTCGCAAATGAATAGCAACCAACAAATGCCCCCAAAGCCAATGGATTACAAAACTCTTTAATTTTATAAGCACAATTTTCTAGCACATCGTAGTTACCCATAATATTTGATGCCAACACACCCGCAAGACCCAGACCTGCAACACCTAAACATATAAGAGCACCATTTGAAAATTTTTCTTGTTTTTCTTTACTTTCTGAGTACATCTTTTTTAATACTTGATAATCACAACTTTGCAAAAATTCTTTTATTCCCATTTTTCAATCCCCCAATATTATTAATATTCTATCATAGATTTACAATTTGTCAATAGGGGTATAAAAAAAAGAGGGATAAAGGTCTAGGTAAATTGAAACTAGCGAAATAAACTAACAACACTTTATCATTAAATTGGTAAAGTGTTATTTTTTATTAAATTTTAAAATTATAATATAAATAAAGGAATTTTATGATATAATGTTTTCATAGGAGAATAACAATGAAAATAATTGAAGTTATAACAAAAAGAAAAGATACTCTACTTGGTTGTTGGTATGGAGAACAATATCGAGATACTTGTGTTATTATTACAAATGGCACAGGTGGAAATATTTTTGAAAACAGATTTTTAAGAGTGCTTGGCGATGAGTTAGAAAAAGAAAACATTTCTTATATTTGTGCTCACAACTCTGGCGCTTTTCAAATTATAGATTTACCTTCTGAAAATCATAATAGAAGTGGCTTAACTTTTGAAGTGTTTGATAACTGCGAAGAAGATTTACAAGCTTATGTTGATTTTGCAAAAGCACAAGGATACAAAAAGATTATTCTTGGTGGTCATAGTTATGGTTGCAATAAAGTCATCTACTATCTTTACAAAACAAATAGCAAGGATATTAATAAATACATTTTAATATCCCCAACCGACACCGAAGAAAGAACAGATGGTGAAAGAATTTCTGCTGATAAAATTCAAGAAGTAGCAAATGAATACAAAAAACAAAACAAACTAGATGAAATTATTCCAATTTTATATGATGAATATAATTTCTATACAGCAAAAAGTTTTATAGATGCTATCGAAAACGAAAATCATCATAACTTGCCAATTTATAACAACAAAAACGGATTTAATCAACTTCAAACAATAAACATCAAAGGATTGTTTGTTATGGGGCAAAAAGATGGATTTGCAAAACAAAATACACAAAAACATTTAGAAACTATAAATCAATATAGCAAAAATAAAGATAATGTTATCAAAGTAATTGAAAATACGGGACATACTTTTAGAAATAATGAAATTGAATTAAGTAAAACAATTATAGATTTTGTGAAAATGTAATTACACGTTTTGGTACTTAGGCGTGTGCTTGTCATATACAAGTGTTCTCGCTTCGCTCGAACAAACAAGCACACTCTATAAACTAAATTAAATAAGACAAAAAGCGAAAGTGTTGGTGAACGTAACACACTTTCGCTTTTTGCTGTTGTGTATTAATGGCTAATTTATTCCATGGTGTACTTGACAAGAGTCTCTGAAATAAGTTTTCTTTTTGCTCTGTTAAGACAGAGAAAAAATATTTGTGCTTACGCATTTTGTTTTTGCGTTTCTCTTCCTTTTGAAGTAGAGCATAGCGTCACCAAGGTTCTGCGAAGCAGGTTCTTATATTGTGTTTTCATTTCTTCTCTTGTCAAGTATCTTTCACGGCATAAAGTAGCCGTAAAAAAAGAGAACTATATTTTTTATTATAATTCTCTTAATTATTACACTAGTTTCAAAATTGATTGACTAAACCCTCTTAATATTTATTTTATCAAGACTTCACCTGTCATTTCTGGAGCAACTTCTTCATGCATCATATAAAGAAGAGTTGGTGCTATATCTGCCAATTTACCATTCTCTTTTAATTCGCATTTCTTAAAATCCTCACCAAATACAACAAATGGGACTAAATTAGTTGTATGCGAAGTACAAACTCCACCATCTTCAAATTGCATTTGCTCAGCATTACCATGATCTGCAGTAATAATAGCATTACCACCGATTTCTTTTAATTTGTCTAATACTTTTCCTAAGCACTCATCTACAACCTCTACCGCCTTAACAGCTGCATCAAATACACCAGTATGTCCTACCATATCACAATTTGCAAAATTAAGAATAAGTACATCTACACCTTTGTCTAACACCTCTAAAACTTTATCTGTTACTTCATATGCACTCATTTCAGGTTTTAAATCATATGTTGCTACTTTAGGAGAAGCAACTAACACCCTATCTTCGTTTTTATTTGGTGTTTCTACACCACCATTAAAGAAAAAGGTAACATGTGCATATTTTTCAGTTTCAGCAACCCTTGCTTGAGTCTTACCCAATTTTGCCAGATATTCACCTAACGTATTATCTAGTTTTTGTGGTCCAAATGCAACATTCACATGCGTAAATGTTTCGTCATATTGAGTCATACAAACATAACAAGTTTTCTTATAACCACCGATTCTATCAAATTTATCAAAATCTTCAAAAGTTATTGCTCTAGTTATTTCTCTAGCCCTATCAGATCTAAAATTAAAGAATATTATAGAGTCATTTTCTTGTACTCCAGTATACCCGTTAAGAACTATTGGCTCCACAAATTCGTCAACAATATTTTCTGCGTACGATTCTTTTATTACGCCTATTATATTATCAGTAATTTTACCCATACCATTCATTAGCATGTTGTAGCCTTTTTCAACTCTTTCCCAACGATTATCTCTGTCCATTATGTTATATCTGCCACAAGCTGTAACTACTCTACCAACACCTATTTCTTGTATCTTTTTATTCAATTTGTCAACAAAATCGCAAGCACTCTTTGGCGGCACGTCTCTGCCATCTAAAAATGCATGAATATATACTTTTTCTAATCCTTGTTTTTTAGCAAGCTCTAATATTGCATATAAATGATTTATATTGGAATGCACCCCACCATCAGACAACAAACCCATTAAATGTAGTGCTGTACCATATTCTTTACAATTATTAATCGCCTTTAAAAAACCAGCATTATTGTCAAATTCGCCAGTTTTTATGTCATTGTCTATTCTAGTAATGTCTTGATACACAACTCTTCCAGCACCAATATTTAAATGTCCAACTTCACTATTTCCCATTTGTCCATCTGGCAAACCGACACTTAAACCACTAGCATTTATCAATGTATTAGGATAATTCTCTAACAACTCGTCCATAACTGGTGTTAAAGCAGATGCAACAGCATTGCCTACAATTGAATCTGTATATCCATAACCATCAAGTATTATTATTGCATTTGTACTCATCTTATTTACCTCTTCACCTTATAAAAGCCCATCTTATAGATAGGCTTTTATTTATTTCCTATTTTGCATTAATTTTCTATAAATTGGTGGAATGTCAGCGTCTTCCAACTCAACTTTAGTATTTCGCATTTCTTCACTATCTTCATCTACATAATCATCTTCGTTTTGTTGCGAGTGGTTTTCTGGATGCATAACCTCTTTTTTTACTTCCTCAGCCATGCTTGTACCATTAAACCCAGTTGCTATAACTGTAATTTCTACTTCATCATCCATACTATCGTCTATTCCGCTACCAAAGATAATATTACAATTTGGATCCACAACCTCTCTAACGAGTTCTGCTGCTTCATAAACCTCTTCTAGCGTCAAGTCTAAACCGCCTTTGATATTAAGTATTATTCCAGTAGCACCTTCAATAGTAGTTTCTAGAAGCGGACTAGATACTGCTTGTCTTACAGCTTCAATGGTTCTATTTTCACCCTTACCTCTGCCTAGCCCCATGTGTGCTAAACCTTTATTCTTCATAATAGTCTTGACGTCAGCAAAGTCTAAGTTTATTAAGCTTGGAGTAACAATCAAATCACTAATGCCTTGTATACCTTGCCTCACCACATCATCTGCAGTTCTAAAAGCTTCTACAATGGTAGTACCTTTTGGGACAATCTTTAACAGCTTTTCGTTTTGGATAACAACCAAAGTATCTACGTTGTTTTTAAGCTCTTTTAACCCCTTATCAGCATTGGCAAGTCTTGTACGCCCCTCAAAAGCAAAAGGTTTTGTCACAACAGCAATTGTAAGAATACCCATTTCTTTAGCTATCTGAGCAATTACTGGAGCAGCACCCGTACCAGTTCCGCCACCCATACCGGCAGTAATAAATACCAAATCAGTGCCTTCTAGAATCTGAGCAAGCAAATCTCTATTTTCTTCTGCTGCTTTTCTTCCTATTTCTGGATCCGATCCGGCGCCTTTTCCACCAGTTAATATTTCACCAATTTGAATCCTGTGTTGAGCTTTACTCATAAGTAGCGCTTGCTTATCAGTATTTATTGCAACAAACTCTGCACTTCTTATTCCAGCTCTAACCATTCTGTTAACAGCATTGTTGCCGCCACCACCGACTCCAATAACTTTTATATTACAAATTGGTGTATAATACTCTTCTTGTGAATACATTTCTTCCATTTTTCACCTCACTAATTTTTATTTTGCGATATTATAAAATTTATCAAACTTACCATTCTTGCATATTTAGGATTATTATACTCCACTTGTTTAGGAGCTAATATCTCACACTCTCTATGCAAAACACTACTCAAATAATTTTTTATTCCTTTCAAATACGTTAAACCAGATCCCGTTATATATATAGGTCCATCTTCTTGCTTGAATTGAAAATTCAAAAGTATTTTATCTATTGTTTCTCCAATCATATCAATTCTCGCCTTAACAACTTCATTTGCAAGACTAGAATTAATCTTAATTAAATTATTGTTCTCATCTTTTATCTCGTAATTATCCATAGGATTGCTTTGTAAGGTTAGAATGATCTGATTTTTTAATTTCTCTACATTAAAATAATTTAGTTTTAATACTTCACACAAATCAGATATTATATGGCCCTCTCCTATTGCAAAAGTCTTTAAATCCACAATACCTTCACCCATTATAGAATATACACTAGTAGAGACATAATCAAAATCTATTATTATTGATCCCATTCTTCTAACCGATTCATCTAATAGGCTCATACCTACAGCAAGTATATTCGGCACAAATTCAATACTATTTACGCCAAGATTTCCTAATATATTATTCATCAAATCCACAAATGAATTCTTGGCTAATATCAAACTAGCCTTTACCCCCATATTCTTTGATAACGAATACTGAGGTTCCATTGTTTGCACAGAATCAAGCACATAATATATTGGGGACTTAGATACCACTAAATAATCATCAGACAATTCGTGATCTCCTACTGATTCAAAAAGCTCCTGTATATTCTTATCTTTGATAACTATTTTATTAGGATAACTTGCTTTTAAGTTCTTTAATGCATAATTACAGAACTCCGCTGGAACTCCAATATAAACAGACTTTATCTTTTTGCCATATATTTCTTCAACTCTCTGCTTTGCTATTGCAATTGAATCAGAGAGAGCTTCTTCATCTAAGAATTCTCCATCTATATACCCAGCATAATCGGAAAGAGAGCTAGCAATTATTTTAATATTGTTATTAATAATTCTCTGCGCAATCACCATCTCAATCTTTGTTGCTTGAAAATTAATTACTGTTACAACTTCTTTTATAATAGCACTCCTCCGCATAAAAAATTGATATATTCATCTAGAATATACCAATTGATTGACATAAACTAGTTGAACTAGTTTAAGTATAACCAAAAAAATTTATATAGTCAAAGAATTTTAGGCACATAATGTTTTATAATATACACAAACTTGTATAAATATTTGAGTACAAAAAGTTCGTTTAATCTTTTCTATAAACGCCTACTATCTTATCTTCTTTTTCAAAAACCAAAATTTCGCCATCGGTATTATGCTTATCATGTTCCATTTCATAAGCACCTAATGCTAATGCTATTTTTTTATCGAAATACTGATATGCATTGTTTATACTCAGTTTAATACCATACTTTGTATCAATCTCAACCGTTTTTACAAATTCTAAATCGTATTCAATAGACGTATTGCTCTTTTTAAAATTAGCAGACTCATTGAGAGTAATCTTATTAGCAAAGCCCTTTAAGGAAGTAATATTATACCCTGACTTTTCAAAAGCTGTAGATATAGACTTCAATATTTCTGATACATGCGAGATTTCTACAAAATCGCACAATTGATAGTTATAATCCGCAAAATCAACATCTGCATATCCTATTTCAACAACAATTGGACGCAATTGATCTTGGCTCAAATACTCATCTGTACAATACCTTAATATTTTTAATCCCTTATCTACAACTGCATACTTATTATCTTCCACTTTAATTGCAAATAGTTCTTCCCTCTCACTAGCATGTATTACAATATTGCTAGGAAAAGTTGTTTCTATTTTAACAACTTTCAAATATGCATTATTCTTTTCTAAATCTGTTGCAAGCTGATCTTT
The DNA here is from genome assembly GCA_017399265.1 of Clostridia bacterium. Classification (GTDB taxonomy): domain Bacteria; phylum Bacillota; class Clostridia; order Christensenellales; family UBA1242; genus UBA11490. Next base: position 136,564 of record JAFQDL010000001.1, on the reverse strand, counting down.
GTCTAACAAAAAAATACTATCGCCATATGGGATATTTACATTTTTTACATAATCTTGCAATTCATTAGTTTCTAACACATACTTCTTATTGAGAAAATTAAAACTAACTGTTTTTAGTGTAAAAATAGTACTGGCTAAGACAATAATCAAAGTCACAATCAAAAATATTGAAATAAGTATTGTAAGTTTTTTTGCTTTCATTTATCCTCAACAACCAATTCAATTATTCTTGATTATATCACATATTTTTAAAGACAAAAAATTTTTTTCTAGCCTATTTCATTTTAGTCATTTATTTTTTTGATGAAAAATTACTACAATCTCTTTATATCGACATTTAATTTACAAAGGTCACTTTCAATATTCTTATATCCCCTATCAATATGTTCCGCTTCACTAATTGTTGTATAGCCTTGCGCAACCAATCCCGCCAATATCAATCCAGCCCCACCACGCAAATCAGATGCTGTAACATTTGCGCCATATAGCTGTGACACGCCTCTAACAATAGCTGATTTATTATGTATTGTAATATCCGCCCCCATTTTTAAAAGTTCATTAACAATTTTAAAACGCGTCTCAAACAAGTTCTCCGTAATAATACTAGTCCCTCTAGAAATTGTTTGCAATACCAACATTTGATTTTGCAAATCCGTTGGAAACCCTGGAAAAACTTGTGTCTCAATTTTGGGCACGGCAGATATTCTTTTATTACAAAACATTTGCACCTCATTCGTTAACATTTTTATCCTACAGCCAGATTGTTTAAGATTGGAGATAAGACTAAGATTATGTTCCGGTATAACATTTGTAAGCCTGATATTACCTTGAGCCATAGCGCAAGCAATCATATATGTCCCTGCAATAATTCTATCAGATATAGGTGTGTATTCTCCACTATACAACCTTTCTACTCCCTCAACTACTATAGTACTTGTGCCACCACCAGAAATTTTTGCACCCATTGCATTCAAAAAATTTTGCAAATCTTCAATTTCCGGCTCACATGCAGCATTGTAAATGGTTGTAAAGCCTTTTAAAAATATACTTGCCATCATAACATTTTCAGTTGCTCCAACTGATGGAAAATCTAAATGAACGATATTAGGCTTCATATTACGTCCATCACAATAAATATACCCATGTCTTTCTTCTATCTTTACATTTAGCATTCTAAGGCCCTTTAAATGCAGATCAATAGGTCGACTACCTATATTACAGCCCCCAGGATATGCCACTTTAGCACATTTAAACCTAGACAGCATAGGTCCTAACATAAATATACTAGATCTTACTTTTTTTGAAAATTCATCTTTAATATAACTTTTATGTAAATTTCCCGTTTTTATATAAACATCATCTTTATCAAAAGCAATTTCACAGCCTATATCTTCTAATATCTTTAACATATTGTCTACATCTAGATATCTTGTACATTTTATTATTTTTACACAACCATCACACATTATAGATGCTGCCAATATCGGCAATATTGCATTTTTAGCAGTTGAAATCTCTACTGAGCCTTCCAACCTCCTCCCACCTTTAATAAATAATGTTTCCATTAAATATCTCCTTATTAAGCAATATGTTACATAGTATACTCATACATAAAATACAAAAAAGTAGAGATTTAGTTCTCTACTTGTATAATATGGTAAAATTATATTTTTAGTGTCTTAAAACAGTAAAAATAAGATACACTAAGAAAAGAAAACAATTTAACACAGCCCCAACTTGCCAAAGCATTAAATGTAAGTAATGGCATGATATCTTTTTGGGAAAATGGAAAGTATGAACCGACAGCTACTAACATAATAGCAATTGCATTATACTTTAATATTACAATTGATGAACTATTATTAATACAGTTATAAAAAGTCTGAAAAATTTTAATGAAATTTACAGACTTTATTTTATTATTATCCTCTCTTATTATTTTAAAATTTAAAAAAGGTTAAAAACAACTAATTAAACTTTTACAATTTATTTTAGAACAAATATTGTCGCATTTATTAACTACATAAATAAAAAACTCATACAACATTAGAACTAACCTAATACTGTATGAGAATTTACTACCATATCAACAAACTCAAATAACTCAAAGGCACTAATATGATTGCTCCTACCACATTAAACAATGTATCCATACCAATATAGTACCACACACTCCTACCTTTTCTGAACTTTTCTTTTTTGGCAACCTTGATATATTCTTTTAGCGCAATAACCCCAGACAATGAAGAAAATATTATACCTAGGCTTGCGACATTCACAGACACCAGCAAGTGTGCATAATTATTTGTAAACTTAGACAAAAGCACAGCCGTTGGGACATTAGAAATAAATTGACAACTAATATATGCTGTAATAAATGTGTATTCGTTTATAAAAGACTCCATTAAATTAACGACCGCTGGAATTCTAGACAAATTACCCGAAAAAATAAAAAAAGCAACAAATGTAAATGTAATAGTATAATCCACGGTCAAAAAAGTCTTTGCATCACATATTAACATAGTAATAAGTATAATGATACTAGCTATCCACCAAGGTATTACTCTAAGTACTACCAAAATTGTAATTACAAACAAAATTCCATAAATAATAGCTTTAGTTTTGCTAAATTTTGTTATTTCTTCGTCTTTAAATTCTAGCGGCTCTTTCTTAACAAACATACACACAACGATAATCAAAACTAAAGCTATTAATGTAGGAATAGCCATTATTTTAAAGAATTCAAAAAGCCCTATATTATAAAAAGAGAAAATATACAAATTCTGTGGATTACCAATAGGTGTAATCATTCCACCCAAGTTACTCGCAATATTCTGCATTATAAAAGTAAAAGCAATATATTTCAAATTGTTAGTGTATTTCAATACAATATACGCTAGTGGCAAAAATGTTAATAGCGACATATCATTAGCATTTACCAATGCAGATACATACGTTATAAATATCAAACACAAAATTATACTTCTAGCATTTTTAAATTTCTTAACTAAAAGCTTTGCCACTTTATGGAAAAATTGAATATTAGAAAACCCCGCTATTATCACTAACAACAATGTAATACATGCTAGTGTATCTATATCAAAATACCCTAAATACTCTTTATCAATTGGCACAAAAAAACACGAAATAATAGCCGCAACTACTGCGACTGTAAAAATAAAATTAGTTCTAAAAAATGCTATTATTTTTTTCATATCTGCAAACCAATTATCCCAAATATTTCAAATAAGTATATCACTAAAACAATAAAAAGCACAAACATTTATTCCGTTAAAAAATTTTTACTAATCTACAAAACTACTAAATCATTACTTTCCCTTCTTAATAAAAAAGACTCCAAATTATATTATCTATAATTCAAAGTCTTTTAAAGTCATATTTACATTTCACTTTCTTCTACAGATTCTAAAAATTTACTACTTTTTATTTCCATATAATCATGTGGCGACTCAATGATATTTCCACTTTGGTCATAATATGTACTAAGCGTCTCATTAGTTGTAAATACTCTTAATTTATATGGATTTCTATTTGATATAAAGTTGTTTATACTAGACTGAACAACTATACTATTAACATCTATCAAAAATAAATTCAACTCAAATTTGCCCATATTATTTATTTGTTTAGCTACATCGTGCGGCATATAACTATGGATATGATAGTCTTTTGCCCTAGATAAATCATTTTTATAAAAAGCATCTAACTGCTCATCAATTGTCTGTACTTCAGATAATGAGTTAGGACTTTTTAAAAATATTTCTTTCATAATTTTAGCAGTCACATAATCCCTAGCTAAAAATTTTTTGTGCAAAACATCGCTACATTCTCCCAATGTTTTTTCCACCAAATCTACGTCATCTCTAGAAAAAGTAACACAACAAGATTTTACATTTTCTCCATCTAATGCTAAATATCTTTTTGCTTCATTAACAAAATCTAAACTACACCCTGTAAAAACATAATCATCTCTAATATTTCCACAAGTTAAATATGCTTCTTTATAATATTCATTTAATTCCATACTCTTATATTAGCATAAATATAAACAAATTGCAATACCATTTTTTAACTGCACTATTCAAAAACATCTTTCTCACATGAATCATGTAAATTTTAGCTATCTTTCCAATTTTTTTAAGTTTTGCATATTACTACAGACCACAACATTTCTCACCTCAAATATTTTATATAAAAAATGACTAAGTTTCAACTTAGCCATCTTTTATTTTTATTCAGTTGTCTCAGGTTCGAATTTTATAACAATAGAGCCATTTGTTAATTCTGCATTATAGTCCCCTTTTATCTTAAATTAATCAAATCACTTCGCTAAATATTGCTCACCAATAAGCACACTGCCTTCCAGTGCATTTATATACACATGAGGCAAATGATAATAAACATTTGAAATATCTAGTATACTATTTATCTCTTTCTTTACAATTTTAAACCATTTTAAAGTATCTCTTTCTTTTTGCCATTGAGCAATAGATAACTTAGTAAGCTTAATATCTATCCAATTCCCTAATGGTACAAAAGTATTGAAATCTTCAAATAAAAACCAATGTATGAATGGATCATATCTATTAGTAAAACTCGTAATATACTTATTATATTTCCCATTGACATTATTTTCTAACTTTTCTTCTCCCCATTTAGGCATTTGTACTTTTTTGTTAAATATAGGGACTGTAACCTCTTTCATATTACCTGTATAGCAGCCGGGAGCTCCAAAAGTCACACATTGAATATCATCTATCTTTAAATTTTTATCTATATCACTTACTTTAAATTGACTATTAGTTGTATTTGGTGCAACTTCAGAATCCACCAAATCTGACATTACGTGAGAACTTATATATCCTCCTAATGAATGTCCGAGTATATATAATTTCTTTAAAGAACCTGATTTATCTGTATATTCACTACTCTTTATTTTATTTTGTATATCTTTAGCAACATCAATCGCCAAGTTAATCTGCTCACACCTATCATCTCCAAACATCATTCCCCAATAATTTTGTGGATCTTCAAGAAAATCATCAGTTCCAGAATAAACTAACGCAAATACATCTTTATCAAATTGATTTTGCCATAATGCCCATGTCAAGCCACTCAAAACATGTGTATCTTCTGTTAAATGTGTCCAACCAGGTGCAGTATCATCTTTTATCTCTATATATTGACTTATCGCTTTATATATAAGACCACCTTGATTAAATAATAAATTGTCTTGCGACACTTCTATTGTTAAATAACATAGGTTATCAATTGATACGCTAGATTCAAAATTTCTTACTGTTTGGGCAATATCGTTATAATAAACTACCTTAGACACATCAATTGCGGTAGCATCATATATAGTCGATACTACAGGCATTACAGACACTATTAGCGTAGCCGCTATAAATTTTTTTAACCACACTCCCATAATCAAACTCCTTAACTAAACAAATCCAATACACTACCTGGTAGAAAAGAAGCAACAAAAAGTGCGACCCAAAAAGCTAAAAGTATCCAACGAGTAATCGGCGACTTTTCCCACATTTCTGATAAAGAGAATAACGCGCACACCATCATCGGCCCGAAATACATTATATTTCCTAAATAATCAGATATATATGTAGCAAAGGGCATATAATCAAAAATAAAATCAGATACATATATTCCATAAAAAACCAACATAATAATTGATGCTAAGAAACTCATTGTTTTAAAAAAGTTTGCCATTTATTTTTTTCCCTTTAAAAATTTTTTTTAAAATATTTTAACATATTCTTACAACATAAACAAACAAATTAAATAAACACAACATAAACTCAAATTATTGACGTATTTATAGTCTTAGAAGATTAAAAGTTAAAATTATTGCTACATAAAGATAAATAAAATATTTAAACTATTATCTAATTATAACTTAAAATATAATTCCAAGTTGTATACAAAAATTTTACACGCGTAAGAACACATTGCGCTACGCTCCTCAGCTGATATAAATGGTAGAGATATTCCTGTGGGTGGAATAGAGCCTGTTGCTACTGGTTATTGTATTATGAATTTTGACATGAGAAATTTATCAAAACACCAATATTTTCATAACCAACAGCCATATATGCTTTATTTGAAGCTGGATAATGATAGTCGGTATACAATACTGGGATAAATCCCTTATCCAAGGCTTTATTTGTTAAAACATAAATCAGATTTTGGGCATACCCTTTACACCTCTCCCCTATAGGTGTATAAACATGATTTATGCGCGCAAATTGCAAATTTATATTCAACATAGCCATACATACAATCTTTCCTTTATCATCTTTCCAAATATAGAAAGACTTCTTTTCAATCAATTCTTTTACATGGTCAATTGCATCAGCCTTTGATATTTCTATATTACTAGTTTCTTTGTTATCCCAAATATGATAATTCGATAACACTTCTAGATCTTGCATTGTCGCTAAAGAAAAATACCCCTTTGTTTCTTTAGGTTTAATTGTCTTTTTACAATAATAAGAACCCATTTCAAAATATTCATCTGTTAAATATTTGAATTTTTCGTTTCTCAAAGCATCATAAATTTCTTTTTTGCAAGTGAATTTAACCCTATACCCATCAGTAATAAAACTATTCATTTTATCCTGAATTTCTTTAATTTTGTTTTTTGATATATTTTTTTTAGTCCACACCCAAACAGGATATCCTAATTTTGTTTGAGCCATAAAATAGTTAATGTTGTCTGTTTCTATTTTACACTCAGCATTTACTATTTGATAAAGTAGAGCAAATTTTGCTTGTTCATCTTGTCCCTTAATACATTTCAACATTTACTTTTCACCCTAATTTTTTATATATTAAACATCTGTTTTGTTATTGATATATCCCAAATCTTTTAATAACTTTACAGATTCTTCTATATATTCAAGTTTACATTCAATAGCCCAAATAGCATCTGGACTATATTTTTCTAATAAACCAAGAGTCTCCTTAATATCAATTATTCCTTGACCTAATCCTAAATGTTCATCATTCATAAAAGATGGCCTATCATTTATTTCTCCGTGATTGTTGTGTAAATGCACATATCCTATTCTATCATTTAATGAAATTATCCATTCTTTTACTGACATTTTAGAATTTGCATTGGCATGCCCAATATCCATGCACACCTTCAATCTTTTGTCATTTACCGAATCAATTTCCATTTTTAGAACTTCACTATCTTCTTCGCATTGGTTTTCTAACATCATTGTTATAGAATCATCTTTATCTGCAAAAAACTCCTTCCAAAAAGCTGTTGCATTTTTAACCCAGCCTTGGTAAAAACTTGTATTCGGCACAAAACCATTGTGAACAACTATTTCTGTACAACCTAACTTTTTAGCAATCGAATAAGCAATATTATATATTTTCATTGTTGCATTTTTTACCATTAAATTTTTACTACCTAAATTCAACTCCCAAAACGGAGCATGAAACGATTTTCCTTGTTTAAATCCTTTTAATTTGGTCTTGTAATCAATTATCAAACTTTTTGATTCTTTATCAATAATAAAATTTGGATTATAAAAACCTTGCAATTCAACACCCAAATTACAAGCTGAACACAACCCTAAAACCTTATCTATTTCTGTATCATCACATAATCTAATTTCTTTCATATTTTATAAATCTCCTTATAAACTTATAATAACACACAAACAAAAAAATGTATACAAAATTGTATACATTCTTAAACATTCAACTAAGACCTTTTAACCTAAAATCTTTAAACTTTTCACTTTTTGAATTCTTTGCGATGTTGATAAGGATACCTACTGCACACATAAATACAATTAGACTACTCCCCCCTGCTGAGATGAATGGTAGAGGTATTCCTGTTAGAGGGATACTACCCCTTAACATCAGTTATTGTATTATAAATTTAGACAACAAAAAAGAGCATTTTATTGCTCTCTTTCATCTGTTTCTAACATTTCATAGTAGCCAACATTATAATACTTATCAAACCTAAATTCATGTTCACGGATATTTCCAACATAAGTCATACCACACTTTTCCATAACCCTACCGCTTGCTGGATTTATATCAAAATATCTAGCAATAATACTATGTAATCCAAGATTTTCAAAACCAAATTTAAGCATTGCTTTCGCTGCTTCTGTTGCAATTCCTTGCTTCCAATACTTTCTACCAACCCAATACCCCATTTCCGCACGCTTAGCATTGGCATTAATATCCATTAGCGAAACACAACCTATAATTTTATTCGGATTATCTTTGAAACAGATTGCAAATTCATAAGATACACCCAAGTCTTCTCTTTGTGGCTGTTTAGCTATCCAACCTTTAGCCATATCTTCCGTATAAGGCCAAGGCATACCAAGAGTAGTTTTTACTACTTCAAAATCATTACAACAATCATATACATCTTTTGCATCATTTGATGTAAATCTTCTAATAATCAATCTTTTGGTTTCAAACATATTATCTTTCCTCCTACACAACATTGTAACACACAAATAAAAAAATGTATATAAAATTATATACATTCTTCGACATCTACATAATCCCTTTCAATCTAAAATCCCTAAACTCTCCGCTTTTGCTATTCCTACTAATGTTAATAAGTATCCCTACCGCACTTAAAAAAACTATTAAGCTACTCCCACCTGCCGAAATAAATGGTGTTGGCGAAATTGAGTCTCTTAACATCAGTTATTGCATTGTAAAAAATGACTAAGATTTTCCCTTAGCCATTTTTATTTTTTTATTCAATTGTTTCTGGTTCGAATTTGATAAGATTTGTAATATGTAACAAATTATAATTATCTTCATTTATTTCTATTTTGTCCCATTGATCTCTCGTACCCTTAAAAATCACTTTCTCTATTTTATTGCAGCCAGCGATAAAATCAGCACCTATACTTGTTACAGTACTATAAATAACGATAGTCTTTAATTCTGAACATATCTCAAACATTCTACTAGGTAAATTTTTTACGTTAGGTGGTATAATAACATCTTTTAAGCTTGAGCAACCATAAAAAACTCCCGTACCCAAAGATGTTACACTTTCTGGTATTTCTATACTTTCTAAATTATCACAATTTGCAAATGCACCAGCACCTATACTTGTTACACTTATTGGTATATCTATTTTTTTTAGATTTTCACAAGCATTAAAAGTATTATTTCCTATACATTTTATATTATTAGGGATAACAAAACTAGTTAACTCCAAACACATATAGAAAGCTTTATCGCCTATATTTTCCACACTTTTAGGTATAACTGTTGTTTCTCGACCAAATATCAATGTATTTGTTGCTGTCTCTATTATTCCATTGCAATATTCTCTACTATCATATACTGAATTATTATTGTCTACTCTAATATTTTTTAAATTATCACAAGACCATAACCCTGCAACATCTTCATCAATTTCTGATACATTCTCTGGAATGTTTATAGCAGTTAAAGAATTACATTCTTTAAAGGCATCTATTCCTATACTTGTTACACTTGATGGAATTATCACACTTGTTAATGAAAAACATCCTACAAACGCCCGATTCCCTATAGTAGTTATTGAATCATCAATAATCAAATCACCTTTCATGTACCAAATATATTCATACGGGTTATCTGAGTTTCTATAATACACAATAGAAGTACAACTTTCATTAAATGCATCTGGAAAATCTGCTATTATTTGGTCCCAAGATTTTACACAAACGCCATCTAAATATAAACCACTAATTAAAGAATTCCACCTAGCCTCTAAAACTAGATCACCACCAATAAAATCATAATTTTCAATTTTTTTATTAGTATCTTTTATATACCACCCATCAAATTCACCAGGAAAATTATTTTTAGCACTTGGTAAATCTGTCAACCACTGATTAGACCTAATGGTTTCTGACTCTTTATAATTATCAAAAAAATCTGTCATCATTGCATACCCATAATCATAAGTGATGGTATATGTTTCATATGATACATCTTGACCAATTGCTTTGAATTCTGTCTTTACACCATTTAAATACCAATAGCCATCTTCACCAATTATATATTGATCTCCATCTTCACCTTTAGCTTTCACTCCTGAGTCTTTAGAGCCTATCCACCAGTTGCCATTCTCGCCAATGTATGGCGTGAATCCATCCACACCATTACTTCCATTAGTTCCGTCTTGCCCTTTCAACTCAGACAATTCAATAAGATTCTTCCAACTGTCGCTATTATCTTCAGTCTCATATCTCCATTGGATATGAGTTTCTGTTGTTCTAAATACAACCTCTCTACCATCTACGCCATTAATGCCGTTCGTTCCATTGGTTCCAGCTGCACCTTCCGCTTTTACACCTGTATCAGTGGTTCCTATCCACCAGTTTCCATTCTCACCAATGTATGGAGTCAAACCATCTTCACCACTTGTACCATTTGTTCCGGAATTTCCTTTAATCTCTGACAGTGCTACCAGATTCTTCCAGCTATCGCTATTGTCTTCAGTCACATATCTCCATTGAATATGCGTGTTGGTTGTTTGGAATTCTACTTCTCTTCCATCGCTACCAGGATTACCTTGTGCTCCTTCATTACCTTTGTAGCCCTCTCCTAATAATTCACGAATTTCATCAATTGTAAACAAATTATTCCAGTCATCTTCGCCATCTATTTGCCATTGAAAATAGTTGTCATTGAATCTTACATTTATGTCATCATCTTTATCACATCCTGTAAGCATAAAAGGCATTGCAAGAGCACAAAATCCCATTGCAGTAGCAGCAATAATCTTCTTTAGTTTTCCTTTTTTCATAAACTTCTCCTTTTTTATTAATATTTGTATTATAATGGAACATTTTGTTCTAAGTCAAATAATTTCGAACATTTTGTTCTAAAATAAAAATGATGACAAAATTTCCAGAAATATTAAAAGAATTAAGAAAAGAAAAAAATTTATCCAGACAAGAATTGGCGGATTTAATACTTGTAAATACTAGAACAATTTGCTATTGGGAATTAGGACAGAGAGAATGCAACCTCGACCAATTAATTAAATTGTCTAAAATTTTTTGCGTAACTACAGACTATCTATTAGGTTTAGAAGATTAAAAAAACAGGTGTTTATATTTAAAACACCTATTTTTTTCGTTACAACTTAAAATTAGTTACTATATCAATTTTGTACTTTTAATTTAAAATCCCTAAACTCTCCGCTTTTGCTATTCCTACTAATGTTAATAAGTATCCCTACCGCACTTAAAAATACTATTAGACTACTCCCCCCTGCTGAGATGAATGGTAGAGGTATTCCTGTGGGTGGAATAGAGCCTGTTACAACCGCTACATTTATCAGTGTCTGACAAGCAATTAATGACGTTATACCAAATGCTAATAGCGTACCCAACCGATCTTTTGCATTAATTGCAATTTTGTAACCAATACTTATCACAATTATGTAAATAGAAAATAGTATCAGCACTCCCACAAAACCCACTTCCTCTCCTATGATTGCTAATATAAAATCACTCTCAGCAAATGGTAAGAACATATACTTTTGCATTGAATTTCCAATTCCCACACCAAACATACCACCAGCACCTAGAGAATAGAGAGATTGAATTAGTTGAAACCCCTCATCTTGAGGATTTGCCCAAGGATTAATAAATGCCAACAATCTATACAACCTATATGGTTCAATAATTATCAATATAGGAACAACAAGCAACGCTAGACACAAGAGTATAACAAAATACTTTTTGTTCATACCACCCACCCAAAGCATAAGTAGCATAACCATTCCTACACAAATTGTTACACTTAAGTTTGGTTCCATAAGTATAAGCAAACATATCACCGCACCTAATAAAAGGACTGGTAAAACTCCTTTTAGTGTATGCACTTTTTTATAATTCTTAGATAAATAGACTGCAGCAAATATTACAAAACCAAATTTTGCAATTTCACTTGATTGAATGGATAAAGGTCCAAAACCTATCCAACGTCTAGCACCATTAGCATCGATACTTATCCCAGGGATAAAAACCATTAACAATACAACAACGGCGACAATAGCTAAAACCATATGCAACTTAGAAAAATTATTGTAGTTAAACTTGGATATCAATAGCATTAATACTATTCCTATCGCAAAACCAATTATTTGTTTAGTAACAAAATTTAAAGAATCTCCATACAAAATACCCGCAGAGTAATTACTAGCGGAATAGATAAAAACAAAACCAATGCAACACAATAATACAACAAAGAATATTAAAAAAAACTCACTAGAATATCGTTTAAAATTTACTTTATTTTTCATTTTATTTTTCATATTCACGACTCATTTCCAATACTCTTTTTTTAAAATAATCTCCTCGCTCTATATACGAAGCAAACTCATCAAAACTAGCACAAGCTGGAGATAACAATACAGTATCTATCTCAGATAAATATGAATCAATATTATCTAGTAATGTTTCAAGATTTTTCTCAAGAAAAAATTCAACATTTTTATATTTTTTTCTTAATCCATATATCTTTTTTCTACACTCCCCAAAGGCTACAATCCTCTTAAGTTTATGTCCATTTCTTAAAAAAATTTCATCAAATTCCAAGTCTTTGTTTCTTCCACCAAGCAGCAACAAAGTATCATCCGATTCTGTACAAGTTAACGCCCAGTTAGTAGCATGAGCATTGGTAGCCTTGCTATCATTGATAAAACTTATATTATGTATTCTTGTCACAAACTCATATCTGTGTGGCAGAAATTCAAACACTTTTAACAAATTATCAAATATTTCACAAGACACACCTAAAATATCTGCAACAATATAGCACACTAAAACATTCCCCAAAAACACCCTTGGTACACCATTATCAATCTCTACACACTTCTTATTTGATTTTTTTATTATATTATTAATCATTGTATACTTTGCTTTATTACCACACATAGAATAATAAATTCTATTAACATTTGCTATCTTAATATTTCTAATTATTTCATTATCCATATTCAAAATAGCATAGTCTTTTTTTGATTGATTATTAAATATATTCAACTTTGCATCTATATAATTTTCAAAGGTACCATGTCTATCTAAATGATCGGGCGCTATATTCAATAACACAGCAATATCCGCTTTGAAATACTTAATTTTCTGCAACTGAAAAGAACTTAATTCAACAACTATATAATCATAATTTTTACCATAAACTTGACTTAACGGATTTCCGATATTGCCAAGAGCAGCAACACTTTTACCAGCCAGTTTCAAAAGATTGTATATAAGTTCTACAGTTGTTGTTTTACCATTAGTTCCTGTCACCGCTATCACCTTTGTTTGACTAGGCAAAAACATATAACCAAACTCTACTTCACTAATAACATCAATTCCAAAAGACTCTGCATAAACTATTTCTTTTCTATTTACATCAACACCCGGAGATAATACTATTAAATCAAAATTTAATATATTTTTTTTAGTTATTTTACTTAAATAATTACCGCCATCAATCTTTATTGACTCGTCCAGAATAGAATACTTACACCCTATGTCAGTTAGTACTTTTTCTACCGATCTACCACTAACACCATATCCCCATATCAACACATTTTTATATTGAAAATCCATACGACCTCACAAAAAAATCAATATATATTTTTCAAAGGACAAACACCCTTGTAATATATATATTGATTAGTTTTAACGTTTATTACATTTACAAATTAAAGATTATTGTAGCCGCACTCATAATAATTGTAATAAACACATATAATGAAACTATTTTAGGCTCGCTCCAGCCTTTACGTTCTAAATGATGATGAAATGGCGCCATGAGAAAAATTCTTTTTTCAGTAGCTTTATAATAAAATACTTGTAGTATATCGCTTACAGCTGACACAACAAACATTATCCCTATTAGGACAAGTATTAAATACTCTTGCATAAAGGCTGTAACACTTGCGATAAACCCACCCAATGCTAGCGAGCCAGTATCCCCCATAAATATACTAGCTGGATTAGTATTAAATAATAAAAATACTAACAATGCACCACAAACACCAAAACAAATAACAGCCATACTGTTGTATTCTTTCGCAAGTTCAATCACACCAGACTCAACAAGATTATTATATTTTACGATATTCATAACCCCCAAACTGAATATTACTACTAACGATACATAACCCGCCAGTCCATCTAACCCATCTGTTAAATTAACACTATTTGTAACAGCCAAATAAAATAATATAACAAATGGAATTATCCCCCAGCCTATATCTATCGTTACATTTGAAAATGGTATGTTGATTTCGCCACCAAGATAACTAAACTTATATACAAAAAACGCAATTATTGTTGCAATACCAACTTGTCCAATTATCTTTTGATACGGTTTTAATCCTTCATTATGTTTATGCTTAACCTTTAAAAAATCATCTAAAAAACCTAATATACCATAACAAAACATGATAACTATACAAAGAATCGCCAACAATCTCTGTTCATATAGAAAGAAGATCGCACCCAAAGCTCCAATAATAAAAATCAATCCCCCCATAGACAATGTTCCAGACTTACTCTTATGATTGTCCACATATTCTAGTATATTCTGATTAACTTTCAATTTTTTCAATAACTTAAAAATTACTGGAGTAATTAAAAATGATACAAGAATGCAAGTAACAAAACTATAAAACAAATCACTCATTTACTTCCCCTTTTAACAAATTTTCAACCACTTGAATATCACAATAATCTAACTTTTTATCGCCTATTACTTGCTTGTCCTCACAACCCTTTCCTAATATCACCAAAGTTTCATTTTTTTGCAAATTTTTAAAAGCATACTCTATCGCCTTATCCCTATCAAATATTTCTGTTACTATGGCGTCATTTGCAATACCCTCTTTAATATCTTGATTAATTGTTTTAAAATCCGACAATCCAATATTGTCTGTAGTAATTATTATTTCATCACAATAACGTACCGCCACCTGTCCCATAACCTTTCTTTTTGCTGCATCACTATACCCCACACAACCAAATACCGAAATAATTTTTCCCTTCCTTAACTTTTTAATCAAACTCAAAACTTTTTCAAATCCGTCTGGCGTATGTGCAAAATCAACAACAATTTTTTTATTTTCTGGCAACTGATATACCATAAACCTACCGTTTATGTTTTTTAATTTTTTAACCCCTCTTATAATATTATCATTTGCAATCCCTAATAATTTGGCAGCGCCAATAGCTGAAAGTATGTTATACACATTGTATTCACCCACTAAATTGGTGCTAATATTTAAAATTTCATCATTCACATTTACGTAAAATTTTGTACCATTGATTGTTATTTTTATACCAACTGCAAAAATATTTGATGGATTATTTATTCCATAACTCACACATGGGACTCCACTATTTTTAGCTATATCCACACCATATTTATCGTCTACATTAACAACACATTCTCGCATGATTTTTTTTGTAAAAAAGGATTTTTTTACCGCTGAGTAATTTTCCATATCACGAAAAAAATCCAAATGTTCATTTGTTAGGTTTGTAAAAATCCCCACATCAAAATATACATCAAATAATTTTTTGTAATATATAGCATGAGCAGATACTTCCATTACAACAATGTCCACACCAAACATAAGCATTTGATGAAAGATATAATGCAATTCAATTGGATCTGGCGTTGTAAGATTACTAGGCAAATATTGTCCATTAATATATACTCCATTAGTACCTATTACACCTACTTTATATCCACTTTCTTTTAGGATACTTTGCAAAATAAAACACGTACTTGTTTTCCCATTAGTTCCAACAACAGCAACTTTCTTTAATTTTTCATCACTTTTCTCATAATAATTTTTTGCCATTATCGACATTGCCAATCTGACATCTTCTACAACAACATTAATACAATTTTCGTTTACATTTTCTTCAGACACTAACACAATAGCACCTTTTTGTATTACGTCTTTTGCAAAACTTTTACCATCAAAATTAGCACCACTCAAACAAAAAAATAATGAATTAGCTATTACATCTTTGGAACTTTGAGTAATACACTCAATCTCTACATTCTTAAAATTTTTTATATTCTTACACTTTACACCATCTAATATTTTTGATAATTCCATAACACACCTTTATTTTGTTGGATATATTCTTGCGACCAATACTGTCATGTCATCTTCACACACATTGTAATTTAATAATCTTGCCTTTTGTAAAATCATATCAGCTAATTGCTGCGGATTAATTACATTTAAATTATTTATAAACACCTCAATATTATCATTTTTAAAAGCATCAGACACTCCATCAGAAACCAGAATTATTGTATCAAAGTTATTAATATATTTTTTTGTAATATGAGGCCGTATATCTTCTAAAATTCCTATCGGCAGTCCAGACGAATCAATTGTCTCAATTGTGTTTTTTTTCTTAATAAAACTTTTAGGTGTTCCTAATTTAATAAAATCCATTGAATTTTGAAAAAAATCTAATACACACAAATCTATTGCAGAAAAAGTTTCTTCATTATTTAATGATAATAATTTATTAACAGATGATAAAATAATATCGTTATTAAAACCTGCTTTATAATAATTTTCAATTAAATTAATTGCTAAATCACTTGTTTCTCTGGCCTTACACCCGCTACCCATTCCATCACTTAAAGCTAACATATATTTGCCATTGTCAATTTTTATAAAACTATGTGTATCACCACTAATTATAGTACCCGCCTTATTACATGATGCACTCCCAAAAACTATATCAAAATTAGGCTTTGATGACATTGTAACAACTGAAACATTTGCTATCTCACTAGGCTCAACAGAAATAATTTTTAAACTAGAATTACAACTTTTTGATACTGTCTTTTCTATAACTTTGACATCTAATCTATTATCTTTTACCATCAAAACAACATTTTTTTCATATATACTCTTTTCATATACAATTACTTCTTCACAAAATACATTTTTGTACAACAAATCTTCAGAAATTTTGGTTTCTAACCCCAAGTCAAAAACGACATCTTTATCCAATTCCTCAGTCAATTGTGTAATTACACCACTCACACCACCTAATTGTTCTGCCACCAGCAACTTACTACAATCCATATTATTTACAAGCATATTGTATTCTCTATAACTTTTTAAAATATCATTTGCTGCTGATATTAAATAATGCGTTTTACCACATCGCGACAATATATAATTATTCAAATCAATTTCTTTTACCTTTCCCTTATCTAGTCCAGCATCAATCAACCCATCAAAAACTCTGGTTGTATATTCTCCGTTAATTCTTAAACATTTTATTCTTTCAGGACAATCTCTACAAACACTATCAACCAAATCTTGTTTAATCATATCTTTCTTTTCTTGCAGCGGTAACGTTCTTTGCAATGTTCGTTTAAAAGTAAATTCCATCTCCTTAAACACTTTACTTATTTCCGTTAATCGTTTTATTATCCTATTTTTACTTTCCTTTACTAAATTTCTTATAGCTAATTTATCTTTATATCCCGCAAAAACATCTTTCAAATACATTAAAAATTTATTTGGAACGAATATAAATAATATACTTATACAAAGAACTGCACTCAATGTATTGACATTAAATATTAAATAATTGTCAAAATATAACGTAAATACCAGATAAACTAAAATAATAGCAATGGAACTAAATATTTTTGTCTTGCTTTTAAAGACATACGAAAATACAGCAAAACACACATAGAACGATATACTTATCGGGTTAAAATTGCTTAAACTAACACCCAATCCAAAAACAAATGCAAGCAAAATAGTTTCAACATTCCCAAGAACATATGTAGCAAACAATACCAAAATAATACTTGCCAAAACCGCAAAGTCGATATTATAAAAACTAATGTTATTAAACCCAAAAGCAATTAATGCAAGTATAATTCCGCCACATATTTTTTCATCAGTATTAAGTCTCGAGTTAAATCCTCGCAATATAGTACTTTTAAAAAAATATTTGCAAACATATAAAAACATAATTCCAAACATCATTGAAAGCACTAACATTATATTTGATTTTATATCACCACTATAAAAATATGCATAAGGCAAGTATGCAATTATACACGCAAAATAAGGCAATATTTCTTTGTAGATTCTGTTTGATATTTTATTAACTAAATAATATAAACAACATACACCAAAGACAAATAAAGAGATATACACATCTACTATTTTAAAAGAAGATAAATAAAGAGATATGCCATATAATATTGATATAGAAAAAAACTTTTTACGACACCAAATAATCGAAAATATATAGGGTATACCAAATATATTAACATTTCCAAATATTCTAACATTGTTAATTGCAAATACAATCACAAAAGTTGCTACAAAAACACAAGTCTTTGTAAAAATAGATAGTTTATTTTTCTTTATATAATTCCACTTTTTCATTATTTCCATTTTTCCACCTTTTTATTAGAATATCATGTTTAGACTAAATGTAAGAAAAAAGGAAATTTACATTTTGTAAACTTCCCACGAATTTTGTCAAACTAATAATCTATGTAGAATTATATGTTTTCTAAAATTTTAACTTTACCTAATATCCAACTATTAAAAAACTCCTGCATATCCATGCCACACACTTTTTCAACCGCAAAAATTAAATCCTCTGGAGTTGCTATCTTAAACATATTATCTCTAAAATACAATTTCAAAGCTTTAATTAATTTATCTTGACCAATTGTAGTTCTCAATGTATTAAACAACAAATTACCTTTTACATAAGTAATATATACATATTCCGGTTCAGTATTGTATTCGTTGAGTTTTCTGTTCATACTTGTATCCACTTCACCCAAAACACTTGAATACAAATCTACAAATGTCGTATAACTTTTTGTAATATTTTTTATAATCTCACCTGTATCAATATTATAACTTGGATTTTTTTCATAAAATAACACTGTTGAAAACTCAGCCAATCCCTCATCCAGCCACGAATTTTGATATTCATTATTCCCAACCAAACCATACCACCACTGATGCGCTATCTCATGAATTATAACATTAGCATAATCTTCTAAATTATTGACTTCATCACTAATATACACTAAATTAGGATACTCCATACCCCCATGAACAAAATTTGCTTTAACAACAGATAGCGTTGAATATGGATATTCTCCGAACAACTCATTAAATGTAACTAAAGAGTCTATTGATGTTTGTAGATTAGACTCAAAATTCGGATCATCATAATAATAATACTTAACATCAACACCTTCAATGTTTGCAGACACTACTTCAAACTTTTCGCTTAGCACAAATGCAAAATCTCTAACCGCCTTTGCAGCATATCTTACAATTTTAACTCCTTCATTCTGCTGTACTTCCTCTTCATAACCAGTTGCTGCTATCACATATTTTTCCGGAACATTAATTTCAACTTCATAATTAGCAACATCACTGTAAAAAGGATCACCATTACTATGATATGAATCTATCATATATTCCCCATTGTCATACACAGCCAAGATTGGATAAAAGTTACCAACATTTATTGTGTTTTCACCATATCCAAATCTATGATTACAATTTGGCAATGTTACAACATATTCAAAACTTAAATCTACTGAATCTAATGGTTCTATGGGATCATTAAATTCTATTTTTAGAATATCTTGATCATTATGCACATATGTCATAGCTAAAGTTTCTTCACTACATTGTATGCTATTTATTTCAATATCACCCTCGCTCTCACCATTATAGTAAGCTTTTGCTTTATTCAAAATACCAACGACTTGCGACTCAGAATCCAAATTAAATGACTTTGGATACAAATGGAAATACAATTCTTTTATTTGAGTATTTTCATTATTTACATAAGTTAAATTTTGCAAAACATTTAAAGTTTTACTAGATTCTAAATATTCAATATTCATTTTATATGTAGACAAGCCCTTACTAGCTTCACTTACACTTGTATAACCATGATTGCAAGCACAAACACAGCAGCAACTAAATATTAAACATATTAACAATAATATTTTTTTCATACTTCCTCCAATACAAAATTTTATTATTAAAAGTTAAAAAATATTCTAAATTATCACAGTCAAATAATATATCAAAAACAAAAACAGTAAAACTGCACCTTGTAGCTTATATTTACAAAATTTTAATTTTATAGGCAAATATAAAACCAAACAACTAAGTAAAATAATAGGTATTGCAACAAATGTAATATTACTATGAAATATCAAAGAATACGGCTCCATTATAGCACTCATACCAATCAACAAAGTCAAACTTAACACATTTGCCCCAATCGTATTGCCTAAAGCTATACTACTGCTTTTCTGCCTTATACTACTTATTGCTGTGACAACTTCTGGTAGGCTTGTGCCAATTGCTATAATTGTAACTCCAATAATATGATCGCTAATATTTAAAGTTTTAGCAATAAGTTCTCCATTCTCAACTAACAACTTTGCACCAAAAGCGACAAAAAATGAACTTACTAAAAATGAAATAATTACATACAGCAAATTCTTTTTATCCACATTAGTAAATTTTTTTACAATACATTCATGCACAGGTTGGTTTTTATTCGCTTCTATGATGTTTAACACAAAATACATCAAAAATATTATTATCAAAACACTACCCGTTACCCTATTAATCAGCCCAAACAAACTAAATATAAAAATAAATATTACAGTAAAAACCATAAAGTAAAAATTTCTACCCAGTATACTCTGATGAATCTTAACCCTTGTAAAAAATAAAACTATTCCTACTATAAAAGTTAAATTAAATATTACGCTACCTACCGCATTTCCAATAGCCAGATTCTGCAGATTCCCTATAGAAGAAAATATAGTCACAGAAAGCTCTGGCAATGTCGTAGCTAAAGATACAATTGTAGCCCCTATTAATGCTTGAGATATACCTGTTATTGAACTAATCTTAACAGCATTTTTCACCATCCAATTACCAGAAAAAATAATTATTATTAATCCGATAATAAATAACAAAACTCCATAAAATAAATACATAACAAATCCTATTTGTTTTTATATAAAGATTGTATTAATACGACATTAACTTTATGAATATTTTCCTAACTAAAAATCTTTTTTGATTGTTATTACATATAGTATTTAGTACATAAGTATATAATTATAAAATACTCGATAAAACTTTTGCTAATTAATTTTTTAGTGATATAATATTTATCGTAAAATAAAATATAAGGAATGGAATATGAAAAATTTTCATGCAAAAAACATAGACGAAGTCTACAAACATTTTAACTCGTCGGAAAAAGGTCTTTCCGACACCGTTGCTCAAAATCGTTTAGAAAAATTAGGAAAAAACGAATTAGTTGAAGCAAAGAAAAAAGGTATTATTCGAAGATTTTTTGATCAAATGAAAGACGTTATGATACTAGTACTACTAGCAGCAGCTGTAGTGTCAGCTATCCTTGCAATAGTCGAAAAAAAATATATCGACTTGATAGATAGCGGGATTATCTTACTTATAGTAATTGTAAACGCAGTAATCGGACTTGTTCAAGAAAGCAAAGCAAACCACGCAATGGAAGCTCTAAAAAATATGAACAAACCTTTCGCAAAAGTTATAAGGAATGGTGAAATTGTAAAAATCCAATCAGCTGATATTGTTGTTGGCGATATAGTAGTTCTAGAAGCGGGAGACTATGTACCTGCAGATATTAGACTTATAGAGAGTGCCTCTCTTAAGATTGAAGAATCTGCCTTAACGGGTGAAAGTGTTCCTAGTGAAAAACAAGCTTGTAAAGCGCTTAAGGAAGAAACACCTCTAGGCGATCGTAAAAATATGGTTTATAGTTCTGGCGTAGTTGCATATGGTCGTGGAAAAGGAATAGTTGTAGCTACAGGAATGGACACTGAAGTTGGAAAAATAGCAACAATGTTAAACGAAAGTGAAGAATCCCAAACTCCTTTACAAGGACAACTAGCCAAAACTGCAAAATTGCTTTCTATATTAGTACTTGGAGTAGCAGGAGTAATATTTATCGCCTCTTTAATCAAAAATGGTATAACTTTAGATAGTATCACTCATAGTTTTATGACCGCAGTTGCTATAGCAGTTGCAGCAATTCCAGAAGGTTTGCCAGCCGTTGTAACAATAGTTCTTGCAATGGGTGTTAAGAAAATGAGTGAAAGAAAAGCAATAGTAAAAAACTTACCAGCAGTAGAAACTCTAGGTTGCTGCCAAGTAATTTGCTCAGACAAAACTGGAACTTTAACATTAAACAAAATGACCGTAAAACAACTATATACAACATCTCAAGGTTTATTTTATAGAACCGACTCGACACATAATGATGAAAGCGAAAGAACATTAATTGAAGGCTTAGTCCTATGCAACGATACTATTGAGAATGCTGAAGAGCTTGTTGGAGACCCAACAGAAACTGCATTAGTTGCGTATGCTAAATTTATTGGAACAAATGTAAAATTATTAAAAGCAGAAACTCCAAGATTATATGAAATACCTTTCGATAGTAAAAGAAAACTTATGACTACTATCAACAATGTAAGAAATAAAGAAGTTTCTTATACTAAAGGTGCGTTAGACGTTATACTTGATAAATGCACTAAAATAATGGACGGCGTAAAAATTAGAAAAATCTCCGATGCAGATAAATTAGTTATCAAGCAAGCTAACAAGCAAATGGCAGACGATGCGCTTAGAGTACTAGGACTTGCAATCAAAACAGATAACTTAAGTGATAAACAAAATCTTGAAACCGAATTAACATTTGTTGGTTTAGTTGGAATGATCGATCCACCAAGAAAAGAAGTGAAAAATGCCGTGTCTGTTTGTAATAAAGCAGGAATGCGTGCAGTTATGATAACTGGCGACCATTTAGATACCGCAATTGCAATCGCAAAAGAAATTGGAATTTTCAAAAAAGACAGCTTAGCAATCACTGGTGCCGAACTTGACAAATTAAGCGATAAGGAATTCCACAAGAACTTACACAAATACGCTGTATTTGCCAGAGTAAGCCCAGAAAACAAAGTTAGAATTGTTCAAGCTTTTAAATCATTTAATATGATAGTTGCAATGACTGGTGATGGTGTTAATGACGCCCCATCTATCAAAATCGCAGACGTTGGTGTAGGTATGGGTATTACTGGTACAGACGTTTCAAAAGGTGCTGCAGATATGGTTCTTGCAGACGACAACTTTGCAACAATAATTGCTGCCGTTGAAGAAGGTAGAAAAGTATATGCCAATATCCAAAAAGCAGTAAAATATTTACTTTCAGCAAACATTGCAGAAGTACTTTGTCTATTTATAGCAACAATATTCCTACTTGCCCCTGGTCAAGAATTCTTAAGCGCGGTTATGATTTTGTGGATAAATCTAGTTACCGACTCCTTCCCTGCTCTAGCATTGGGTTGTGAAAAAGCCGATAAAGACATTATGGATTATCCTCCAAGAAAATCTAATTCCAGCCTATTTGCAGGCAATACAGGAAAAGATATAATAATTCAAGGTTTAATGCAAACAATTCTTACAATGACATCTTATTGTGTTGGTCATTATGTAATTGGTGATCATCAAATAGGTGTAACAATGGCATTCATTACATTAGCCCTTATTCAACTATTCCACTCTTACAACACAAAGACAAATCATTCTATATTTACTAGAAATTTCTTAGATAATAAAGTTTTAAACCTTGCATTTATCGTAGGTTTAGTACTTGTATTAATCCCAGCTTTAGTACCTGTAATTGCAAATTTCTTTGGTATTGCTGCTATAGGATTTACTGAGTGGTTTATAGCAATTATTTGTAGTGTATTAATCATACCATTTGTAGAAATACAAAAAGCTATAGAAAAATTAATAGAACTAAAAAAACAAAATATAAATAAAAAATAAAAGAACACCGAAGACCTAGTTTAATCGAAACTAGCAAATAATTAGAATTAATTAAAAGACACTAGTAAATTAAACACTAGTGTCTTTTTCTGTATGAGTTTGATTTTCGTTTTTTACAACTTCTAAAAATGATATAACCTCTTGAATGGTAGAAATACATTGTTTATATGGTTTAGTTGATTTATTTATTCCCATATTAAAACTTGTATTAGAAATTATCTCATAAGAAACTTGTGATGTATCATATCTATTTAATCTGATTATAAGCTTTAAGTCTTTACACATTCCGTTTGTTTCTGCTCCAAAAATACCAGACCAGAACCCACCAATACCACCACCTGTAGTTGCATTACTTCCATTTTCGTAAACTTCATAGTTCAAGATTTCATTAAATTCCACAATCAACATACTACCTTTTTCATAGTCAATTAAGCAAATCTGTTTATTATCATTATCAACGGCAATAAATTTTTTGCAATTATTTAATTGATCATATGTGGCATAATCGTTTAAGTAAAATTTTTTAGTTATCTTGAAGTTTGAGTTTCTTAGAGAATTGTTGGCTTTTGAGTTGATATTCTCTTGATTTTTTCGAGTGTTAGAAACTCTAGATTGATGAACTGCCAATATTATAAGTAGAGTTCCAATAATTGCAATTAAGAATACTAACCAATAAATAAAAAAATACATATTTTGCTCCTTATCCTAAACCATATTGAGATTTGGCACAAACACTACCATTTTCAAACCCAACTACAATACATTTTGTTCCTGAGTTATTGCTCCAAGTATAGTAAGATAAAGTATATCCGCCATAACTGGAAGATGTATCAAGAACACCTTGGTGTCCATCTAATATATCTACTACTTGTGAATATGACATACCATTTTGAATTTGAGTATAGTTGCTATAAGTTAAATAATTAGAATTTATTGAACCATCTCCTACAGAAATGCCAACAACTACAACAACTACAATTATGAATAAAACTAAAAACCCAAAAACACCACTCCAATTACCTTTACTATTATTTTTATTTGAACCTTCATTCAAATCGTAGTTAAGCTTAATTTCTTCCATAATTAGTCCTTGTTACACTCACGTAAGTGCAGTTTACTTCACTTATATATTAAACAATTTAATTTAAAATGTCAAGTATAAGTGAAATAAATTTCACTTAAATAAACTTTTCGTAATTGGGAAGTATATAAGTAGGTATATTATGAATTTAAATAGAGCATTTGCACTAAGATTAAGTAATCTGTTATTGGAAAAAAAAATGTCAAAGTACAAACTTGAGAAGGAAACGGGGCTAACTCATTCTGCATTAAGATATATCTTTAACGAAGTTAATATAGATGTTAAATTTTCAACAATTGTAAAAGTATGTAATGCTTTAAATATTTCAATAGTTGAGTTTTTTGAAGATGAATTATTTAACTTGGAAAATCTAGATGTAGAATAAAATGGCACTTAAGCGTAAACTTGTCTTTATGCACGTATTCTCACGTCACTCGAACAGTCACGTATACGCCTATAAACTAAATAAAAGAAGATAAAAGCGAAAGTGTTGGCATAGAATAACACACTTTCGCTTTTTGCTATATGCTTGATAGCTAATTTATTACATAGTGTACTTGACCAGGACCACTGAAATGTTTTATCTTTTTGCTTGTTAATGCAGACGAACTATACTTATGCTTACCTTTTTGATTTTGCATTTCTCTGCATTTTTATATGGTGTTTTCATTTCTTATCTTGTCAAGTATCTTACAATATAATATAGTTAATAAAAAAGAGAATTAGTTTATTTTACTAATTCTCTTTATACTTACATTGGTTTCAAACTTTACTAAATTAAGTAGTTTTTTTATTTATACTGATCTAATATTTCAAGCCATTGTTCTTGGTTACAATTTTGAATTTGTTTTAGAACAAATCTTTTTGTAATATCAATTTTTGTCCTTATTGAAGCCAGATACTCATTAATTCCTTTAACAATAAAGATTTTACCTTGAGACTCTACAACTTCAATATTTCGTACTTTTTTATTTGCCTTAAGTTTGTTTTCAATTTTTTGAATTTTATTTTCATTAATTTTTTTGTTTTTTCCAAGATACAAAAACAAATTTTCGCTCTCATGCATTTGTATAGCTTCAATTTGCCTTAAAGTAACATTTAAATCAGTATTTTCTATACAATAATCATACAAAGGAATACTTAACTGCTCAAATTTATAATGTTTCATTCTATTTTTTATATCCTTCGTGCCTCTTTTCTTTAGCCTTTCTATCAAAGTAGATTTTTTTAATGTAAGGAATATTGTAGTAATATTAATTTTATCTTTTAGTATATTTTTACAATTTATAGCACCTTTGACTGTAATATCTTTTAATACAAATGGCGATATTTTTAACATTTTCTCAATACTGCCTTTACTTACGCCATAATAATTATCACTAAATATGTCATATTCAAGCATTTCGCCTTGATTTATTTTTTCTTCAAATTCTTCCTTTGACAAAAAATAATATGCATACTCACCATCTTTTTGTAATTTATCGTCAATTCTCTTTTGTCTAGTAGTGCTAGATTTTAATAATGTATAGTCCTCATGCTTATTAATAAGTTCTGCTATTACAGTATTTTTACCTGCGCCACTACTACCCGAAATCAATGTTAACAAACTCTTTCCCATATTCTTATCCTTATTGTACTGCAATTATAAATTCTTTAATTAGAACATCTTCTACATAAACATATAACACCGCCTCACCCTTTGATTTGGGATAGAGGTATATTATATTATTAATATTGTTATTACTTATTATAAATATATTTTCATCACTTGACAAAATATTTACGTCATAATTTTTATTTATACTTATTTTGTTCCCATCACTGTAATATTCCAATTCAACAAATTCGTATGTAGTTAAATCAAGCTTTTCTAGATAGCAACTTTCGTATTTCAACTTCACATCATCTACTTTATCAGACAAGACTTTAATTGAAAACTTCTTTTCAATATCCCCCATAACAAGACTACAACTTAAAATCCCGGACTCATTACCCAATAAACATATTTTAAAACCATCTACAATCACTTCTAATCCACTAACATTTAAACACATATCTTCATACAAGTATTTATCACAATCTAGATTATTAACAACAACATTTATCTCAGTCGATTCACTAAGGTATACTAAATTAGAATAAACAATTTCTATATCTTCTACAGTTACATACACTTTAGTAACATTTACATAAATTTCAAATTTATAATCCATATATGCAACCACTATAACTCCAGAACCTTCATCAACTGGCTGTAAAATATTATTCACCAATTTTAACACACAACACTCAGTTAGATCTATATCATAGTCGTCTATTTTATTATTTTTTAAAGTAAAATTTATTTCACTGCATGTAGTATATACATTGTTTTCACCATTGCCAAGGTGGAATTGGTATATATTATTTGTTTTTTCTACTTGTAAATCTAAATTAAAATCTTCAATCGATATAAAATCAAAACTACAAACAATTTCGTATTCACCATAATATTTATCATCTAAATAAGTAATTACATACTTATTAGCTTTATCAATAGCAACTTCAAAAACATATTTACCGCCATCATTATTGCATTCTAATATAGTTATCGAATCAGGAAACTTAAAATCTTTTAAATTAAGACCAGATATGGTTTCAATAATTATATAATTTGAAGTATTATCAAAAATTAGCTGTACATCATTATTTGACTTATCCACAACGCGCGCAGAAATGTTAATTGTTTGTAATCCCTTCACAACATCAATATTAACAACTTTTTGAATAAACTCATCTTTAGACTTTTGAGCAACTATTAATATTTGAGTATCACCTTCTTTTACAGCTACTACAGTGCCTTCAACAACCATACAAGCATCACCAATCAAATTATATGATACAGTTCCATTATATGTATTTGGACTGATCATATAAATATCATTGATTTCAAGAACATCTCCGACATTCAATATCAAATTATCATTAACTAAAATTTCAGTTGCATATACTATTTTTTTACTTACATTAATCTGAATATTAATTGATATATTATTATCATATACATATTGAAAATATAATGTTGTTACACCTTCTTTTATAGCATATAACTTATTGTTCTCAATATGTACAATATCTAAATTATCTATTCTCAAATCTAGCAAATTTACATCTATATTAGTCTCATAAATATCTTCTATATTTATTTCATCTCCTTCAACTATTTCAATAACAGATACGTTCGCCTTTATCTCAGGAAAAAATTTATTGTCATTACAACCACAACCGACAATACACGTAGAAAGAATTAAAAATAAGAAAAATATAGAAATCTTAATCACTCTCATTCTACAAATTTTAACAAATTTCGACATTTTTTGCAAATGCTTTAATTATCGTATATATAGAAAAAAACTCGTAATTATATACGAGCTTCTTTATATAATATAACCCTCCGGCAAAACCATATTGCAAACACCTTGTTTTGCTTGACATAGCGGACATTCATCCCATGCTTCTTTACCCTCTCCAACATATCCACAAGCAGGACAATACCATACTGTTTTTGCAGATTTCTTATATACTTTTTTCTTTTTAAATTGATTATACACTTCCATGAATACTTCTTTGTGTCTCAACTCTACAGTCTTTATTTGCTTAAACAATTTTGCAATTTCAGGAAATCCTTCTTCTTCGGCTATGGTTATAAAATCCGTGTAATTATCCGCCTCATCAGCCTCATCTTCAGCTAACAATTTTAAATTTTCTTCCAAATCCCATTTTTCTTTAAATGGAAAACCTGCTGTTATTTCAATATTTTCTATTTTCTCGGGACTACCTTCTTGGAGTTTTGCATACAACATTCTTGCGTGATTAAACTCTTGATAAGCAATTTTATCAATTAATTGAGCAATTGCCTCGTACCCATTATATCTAAAACCATACTCTACGAATTCATACCTAGTCCTTGCTTGACACTCCGCAGCAAATGCTTTAGCTAAATTTAAATATGTTTTACTATCTTTTAATTCCATTTTTACCCCCTAATATAAAATATATTTTGGTAAAAATATTTACAATTATACTTATTATAAAAAAATTTTTTTTTAAATTCCTTTTATAATTTGTTTTTTACATATAATATATTTATGCTAAACTAAAAAAAAGGAGTTTATTATGAAAACAGCAAAAAGGATATTAACAGGTGTATCACTTGGGACAATGAGTGCAGCAGTATTAATGTTGCTACTAGCATTATTTGGATTAAGTAAAATTATATTTAGTGGAGTTGGACTAAATTTCCTACTTTCATTTGCCATAATATCTATAGCAAGTGCATTCTCAATAAATGCATGTAATATACTTAGCAAAAGAAGAGTTATCGCAACAATAAACCTTTCGTTACTTGGAGTTAGTACTTTTCTATTTATCTTAACTATATGGATAGAAAACTTTCCAAAACTTCTTTCTAACATGACTTATATTCTTGCTATAGCAACTATATTTTTCTCAATTATTGTATCATTAAACTTAAAACTAGGTAAAAGACAAAAAGTATTACAAATACTAACTTATACTACTATTATAATAATCGATATAATGTTATCTATGCTTATATTAGGTGTAGAATTATTTGAAATAGATGGGTTAGGAACTTTATTCGTTGCATTATGTTTGGTAACTTTCGGTCTTCTTTGTGCAACAGCAATACTTGGAAAAAAAGCAGCTTCAGACAATACAAAATCTGACAAAAATACAATCACAATTACTAAAGAAGAATATAATAACTTAAAAAATAGAATAACAGAATTAGAAAACGAAATAAACCAATTAAAAAATAATAAATAAAAAAACTTAACGATTTTTCGTTAAGTTTTTTTAAACAGTTTCTAATGTTTGAGTTTCCTCTTCTTCTACAATTATGTTATTATTTTCATCGAATTGCATTTTACCTAATTCATTACATCTTTCAAGTAACTGATTTGCTATTTGGTCTCTGCTTAGACCTTGATTTACAAGTTCACTATATTTTACTGGCTTATCAATAATATATGTTTTATCACTTTTCCTAAAATATGTTACAAATATTGGAAGATCTATTCCTCTTTTGTAACAAGTTTCACATAGTATTAAAAATCCATAATGAAAACCTTCCAGTTCAGCTAAATAACCTTTTTCAGATATTTCCGGATATATAACTATGTTCTGCCCTTCTTTTATAGCTGCTATACTTTCTTTTAGAGTTTTCATTAACCTAGCATCACGATATGTAGATATTAGATTTAAACCTTTATAGAACAAATTTGTTAACGGGCTGGCTATTAAGCAAAAAAGCCTAGCCAAATGTAAATTCCAATGTTTCTTCTCATGATAATATACTCTGGTTTGATACTTATACATCTTAATAAGACCCGAATTCATCTCACTTGCACCCCACATTCTAGTAGGTGCATCATTATATATCTCTAAACTCATAGGGGCATCAGTTCCCTCATGATTACTCAAAATTAAACCGCTATAACTAAATTTTTCTCCCAAATATACAAAATTAGGTCTTTTATATCTAATTTTCATTATTTGCTTTAAACACCTAAACCAAAACTTTCTTTGTTTTTTTACTTCTCTTTCCTTTTTCATACGCAATCCCTACTTTTTCTTATTGTACTTCTTATAGTATACTATCTATAAAGTAAATATTAAGTTAAATTAGTAAATAACATCTTAGTATATTTCATACTTTTTGTAATTAAATATTTTCAAGCAAAAAGCACATTACTAAGCTCTTTTTACTTTTAATATTATACACCATTTAAGTATCATACACAAAATAAAACTATTTAACTTTATATTTTAAAAGCATTTGTTTATCTTCTTTAGACACCCTATAACTATCTCTACATTTTGAAATTGCTTTGTTTATTGTAAAATTATTCAATGTATGTTTTTCTAAAAATTCCAAGGTTTTCTCTCTTTGTTTTGTAAATGCCTCTGCTATTAACCACGCATTCATCATGTTAACATAATAATGTTGCTCCTCGCTCATCGAATTGGCTAATAATAATACCTTATCTATATACTCATCGTTCAAAAATCCTTTCATAAGTATTAATAATCCAACACGCCTTGCAAATGGTTCTTTTCTGTTAAGAAGCTCTTTTGCCTTGCTATAAAAAACCTCTTCATTATTTTTGTTAATTGGATACTTTAAGACATCTGTTGACGACCAATTGTCACAAAGTCTCAGATATTTTTCCAAAAACATTAAATAACAATCAACATCCTTTATTCTACTTAATACTTTACCTATTAATAAAATATGAGAATGAGTAGCAGGTTTAAAATTGTTCAAAAACTGCAAATAATCACTCTTAATAATACTTCTCGATAACTTATCTATCTCACAACTTGGTACCGCTATACACGGCATATTAGTATTAACTATCCTTTTCTCCCAATTAGATTTTTCTTCACCTTTAGAAAGTTTTTTTAAATAATTATCTAGTTTTTCAAAATCATCATTTGTCCACTTTGCATTACTAAACATATTACATATCTCTCGCTTGATTTATTTCTAGTTTGTTCTCAAAATTATTTAACACTTTTACATACTCTTTAGGTAAATAATTCAAAGCATGATTCCGCAAGTTTTCCGACACACCATAAAAACTTTCAGCTATAGCGCAAGTAATACTTGCAATTGTATCACTATCACCACCTATAGATAAGCTTTTTCTTAACGCATCTTCAAAATTATCACTTATCAAAAAAATATATATTGCTTGCGGAATAGAATTAACACCTTTCATTTTAAATGTATAATTATCTATCAGATCATCATAATCAAAATCTAAACTTCTACCCATTACCTGTTGCACAAAATCTTTAATATCCTTCTTTGTATAACCTGTCCTTGCTAAAAACACAGAACCCGCTACAACTTGAGCACACTCAATAGACTCTTTTGTATTATGAGTAGGAATAGTAGCCAATTCAGCCTCGTACATTACTTTATCCAACGAATCAAAATATTCTCCAATAGCAGACACCCTCATTCCAGCGCCATTACCCTGAGACTTGCAATCACTTTTCCCTTCAAGCCATCTCATAAATCCAGATCCAAATCTATCTCTACCAAACACATCTTTTCCTAAAGCCACTTCTTTTTTTCCATATTCTTGTAACTTGTCCTCATATGGTTTTTCAGATAGTATAGCATCAGCAATTGCAATAGTTAAAACGGTGTCATCTGTATATATACATTCATTTGTAAAAAGCGGATAATCTATATCCATTACTTTCAATTTTTCTTCTCTCGGAGTAACCCTCTTTTCTAAAAAAGTATTTTTGCTTTCTCTTATTTCAAATATTGATCCAGCTATATCTCCAATTATTGCTCCAATCATATTTTTCACCTCAACGACAATTATATCACAAACTACTAAGACTTTCAACGTTTAAAAAAAAACATTTTGAACTTAAATAAGTTCAAAATGTTTTTTTACTTCTCATTTTTTTCTTTTAACAAATCTCTAATTTCTGTAAGTAATTGTTCTTGAGATGGATGAGCAATTTTATATGCTTCCTCTTCTTTAGCTTTAGCTTCTGCTGCTGCTTTTGCCTCAGCTTCCATTTCCGCCTTCTTTTCAGCTTCATATTTAGCCCATAATTCAGAAAAATCTTGTCCTGTAGCTTTAGCTTGAGCTTTAATAATCTTTCTAGCATCTTTCATTTCTTTAGTATTTTGTTCTTTGATTTTATCTTCTAATTCTTGGAATTTTTGTCTAGAAGATGTAACAATTTTTACCATAATAAATATTGATAATGCAATAATTAAAAAGTCAATTACTGTTTGAATAAAATTACCATAATTCCACGCAAGTGTAACAACAGTCTCACCCAATGCATTTTCTGTCGTTCTAAGAGGAATAGATAAGTCTGCTAAACTAGCTGCGCCTGTAGCCCATGTAACTAATGGCATTAATAAGTCATTAACCATACTAGATACAATCTTATTAAAAGCAGTAGCAATGATTAAACCTACAGCCATATCAAAAACATTACCTTTAGTTATGAACTTTTTGAAATCTTGAAAAAACTTTTTCATAAGTACTCCTTTTTTTTTAATATAATAGCAATATGAGTATATCACAAAATATAACTACTTTCAACATTTATATAAAAATTTTGTCAAAAATTTTGATTAGTATAAAAAAAAGCAAAAGGAAAGCATTTGCTCTCCTTTTGCTTACCTAATTATATAGGTAGAATGAAAAATGGAAAAACATTTTAAATCAATTAAAATGCAACTTTATTATAATACCAAAAAACCTACTTGTCAATACCCTTTTTAAAAAAAGTTGTTATTTTTTTTGTTATTATTCAATTAATTCGCTATATTTAGGCATATTATAAATAAAAATTTTTTAAAAAATATTATATAACATACTTATAAATTCTGTAGTTTTCAACCATTTCACTCTTTTTTGGGGCAAAAATATTATTTGTATCCACATAAAATCTTAAACCTGAAGACGAGTAATAAGCTACCATATTAAATACAGCAATAAACACAAATGCTAATGGTATTGTAATAATTAAAGAAACCCCAAAAGTAAATAAGCCTAAAATACTCAACAAAATATTAGTAAGAACTATAGCAAAACTACATGCAAAAATTCTAGCAAATCTTTTTCTAATATATTTATATCCATTTATTATTCCAGCAAAAACATTTGAATTTTTAACCACCATATATGGAACCCAACCTGCAAATAAAGACATTCTAAGCGCTGTCAACAATACATATATCAATACAATTATAAATGGTGCCAAAACACCCATTATTCCGTCAAATTTAAGCAATATAAATGAATCTATAACCAATAAATAAGTAAAGTATTTTATCGGCAAAACT
Source organism: Clostridia bacterium (assembly GCA_017399265.1). GTDB lineage: Bacteria > Bacillota > Clostridia > Christensenellales > UBA1242 > UBA11490. The sequence continues at coordinate 102,583 of JAFQDL010000001.1, read as the reverse complement.
GTAAAAATATTTAATAATTGATATCTTAAATTTTTCCTAAAATTTACAAACAAGCTTGCTGTAAAACTAAAATTAACAGAACTACCCATATAATAATGTAAAACATTTGACATTGGCATAATATATAAGTTGTATAAAACTGAAGGAATTATAGCAACCAGCAAGCCCAATAATATAACTAAATACCATTTACTTTGAAACGCTATCAACAATATGTTTAAAATTTCAAAAACAACACTTCGTATTTCCATCAAAAATAATGCTCTATCTGAAGAAACTTTATAACTTTTAAAAATTTGAGGCAGTTCTGCCAATAATTCATTTATTGCTAACTCTTTAGCGATAAAACTACAACAAAAATAACCAATACCACCGACAATACAAGTTATAAAGACAAAATAAATTAAAAATTTAAACACTAAACTAAAATTAGAAAATATCAATTTAATGGTGTTTTTGTACATCATAAATCAACTCCTCCCTTTGTTTTAATTAGTGTAATAAAATTTTACTAGATTGTCAATTCTATTATTATTAATTTTTCTTCCGCCATCAAACCAATACGTATAAGCAAATTATTTGCCTTATTATAATTTATATGATAAACTAAACACTATGAGAAACATATTTAAAAGATTTAAATTATCGTCTAGCGCAAAAATTATTATCGGATTTATCTCTTTGATAATATTAGGAAGTTTTTTGCTATGCATGCCAATATCCAACACAGATGGAAAATGGTTAAACTACATTGATTCAATATTTACCAGTACTTCTGCGGTATGCGTAACTGGATTAACTGTAATAGATATATCAACTAAATTCACCTTGTTTGGGAAGATAATTATTTTATCACTTATCCAATTAGGCGGTCTTGGGATTATAGCAATTACATCATTAATATTTTTAATTCTAGGTAAAAAAATCAACTTATCTAGCAGAATCGCAATTAAAGAAAGTATTAACAAAGACTCATTACAAGGTGTAGTAAAATTTATAAAAAAATCTATAATCATAACTTTTATAATTGAAAGTATAGGTGCAATATTATTACTTCCTAGCACAATATCACATTTCGACAATATAGGTTTAGGAATATTTTCCGCCATCTTTTTAGCAATATCTGCATTTTGCAATGCTGGATTTGATATTCTAGGAAAGAGTGGGCAAGAATTTTTAAGTCTAAACAATTTTTCTAGCAATATATTAATGCTATTGCCTATTATTTTTTTAATAATATTAGGCGGTATCGGATTTATTGTTTTATTGTCTAATAAAAATGATTTTAAAACAAAACAGCATATTAAATTAGTGTTATGGATTTCTGGTATTTTAATATTCGGCGGAACAATACTCTTCCTTATATTTGAATGGAACAACCCAAACACACTTGGAAACATGAGTTTAGGAGAAAAAATTATTAATGCATTGTTTCAAAGTGTAACAACCAGAACTGCAGGTTTTGCAAGTATTAACCAAGCAAATCTTACAACAGGTAGTAGAATTCTAACAATTTTACTCATGTTTATTGGAGGCTCACCGAATTCAACTGCTGGAGGGCTCAAAACTACTACGCTTTTCATATTATTATTATTTATGTTTAGATCAGCAAATGAAAACAATGATATCGAATTTAAAGGCAAAAAAATTAGTAACAAATTATTAATTAAAGCAGTAAAAGTAACCTTATACACTTTATTTTCTCTAACGTTAAGTATTTGTTTAATTAGTTTATTTGAACCATTAATTCCATTAAATAGTATTATATTCGAATGCGTCTCTGCAATATCCACAGTTGGATTAACAATGGGAATAACTCCCCATCTTGCAATCGGCAGTAAACTTATTTTAACAATACTAATGTTTGTAGGAAGAATAGGACTTGCTACAATTGCATTAACTATTACATCAAAACAAGCAAAAAACACAAATATAGAATATCCTAATACAGATATTATAGTAGGATAGAAAGGAAATAATATGGATAAAAAAATAACAACTAAAATGAATGACTTCCTCGTTATCGGCCTTGGAAGATTTGGTCGCAGTGTTGCAACAACATTATATTCTATGGGAAAGGAAGTGCTAGCTATTGACTCTAAACCAGAAAACGTTCAATCTTTGGACGGCAAAGTGTCAACAGCAGTCACCGCGAATGCAAGCTCTAAAGATATACTTTTTTCTTTAGGTGTACAAAACTTTGACTGCGCTATTATTTGCATCGGAGATGACCTAGAAGCATCTTTACTCACAGCTCAAATATGTAAAGAACTAGGTGTAAAATTCGTTATTGCAAAGGCACAGAACGAACAACATGCAAAGATAATGCAGGCTTTAGGCGTAGATTTAATAATACATCCAGAAGAATTTGTAGGAAAAAAACTAGCATCTCTTCTTTCAAAACCTGGTATAAATGAATTGGTTGAACTAACAGATGATTTTAAAATTTTTGAAATAACAACACCAGATTCATGGCATAATAAAAAAATAGAAGAATTAAATATAAGAAAAAAGTATAAAATATCCATTGTATTTATTAAAAGAGATAAGCAGATTATTTCTCCAGAGCCAGATACTATTCTAGAAGAGGGAGACGTTCTTATAATAGCTGGAGAACAGACAAAAATCGCAGCAATTGCCAACCTGGTAACAGATATCAATGACGCTGTTTCATCACTATTAAATGTTTTCGAAAACAAATAAACAAAAAAACTTGAGATTATATTTCTCAAGTTTTTTGTTTATTTAATAGGTAATTCTTTTTCAGTTTCACTATCGTTATCAATCTCTTCTTTTCGTAGTTTTTTTTTTATCATATCTTCTCTTGCTTTTTTACGCATTAATATTCTTTTATTAGTATGCATAATTTTCTGCATACTTCCCCCTTTCAACTCATCTTCCCTCTCTATTTTCCACTCCGCATCTTGCCAAGATTTAACTTCTGCTAGTTGCTCAGCACGCTCCTCACTCTTACCTACCCAAGTGATGTCATATAGTTCTACATACTCTGGATCGCAGTATTTTCTAATAAAGTCTCTTACCTTTGGTAATTGTTTTTCGTCTGCACTAATTAGTCCAGACACATACGCAAATCTCTCATTAATATCTTGTGGTAAATCTTCTTCTGTATAGTTACCAGCCACGACATCTTCAACTGAGATTGTTGGATTGTTGTAAAAGTCCATAAAGTCTGCCGCCCACTCTTCTCTTAGTTTGGATTTCAAAGATGTATCCAATATATGCTCTACATCTTTACCTTTGTACTTGCCTTTGGTTAAGTTATCTTCGAATGAATAAAGCATATTAGATATACTTGTCCAACCACGTGGATCGTTCGTTCTTCCTTTGCAGCCATAGACATCTAATTTCTCTTCTCCTATCTCTGGTTCTTCATAAAAGTATCCCATGTCAGATATTTCTTCTGACTTGTCTTGGCACATATATTTGTTTAATACATAGCTTACAACACTTGGGTGGATATTATTTGGAATAGCATATTCATATATCCATTCTCCCACTTTTGGTTGCATGTCATATATATGGTCAAATCTCTTTTCTAGCGGTTCTGCTAGATCTTCTGCGACAGAGGAGTATTTCTTTTGGTTACCAGTTGCTACAATTACTGTATTTGCTGGTAGCTTCATTCCGTTGCCGTTCTCTACGATTTTATTTAGAACTAGTGTATATACCAAAGACTGTACTGCTGGTTTTACGTTAAGTAATTCGTCTAACATGATAACTATTTTCCCATCTGCAGTCTTACTTCTCTCGTATACATCATCTGCAATTTTGTATAGGTTCTGGATATTCTTTTCTACCAATGCTCTTTCTTCGTCAGTAGCGCAAGCAAGGATTGCTTGTTTAGCAAAGTCTGGTGGAATAGATTGACCTGTTTGTAAGTTCATACTACCTACAACTTTCTCTGGGAACATGTTATTAGTTAACTTTAGGTATATTAGATCAGGATAAAGTTCTTTTAACTTCTCTGTCTTACCTATTCCACTTGGGCCACGCAACAAGACTGAACGTCCTGCGTCTACCCATGATTGGATTAGTTCTTTGTCTGTCATTTGACGTCTGTCTTTTTCTTCTGTATCATCTGGATTAAGACGTGTTAATCTTGACAATCTCTTAGACTCACTTTTGTTCTCAACAACCTTAGCAAAATCTATTTCTATTTCTTGATCCAATGCCTCATTTAGAAAACCTTGATTATTAAAAGAGAAATCCTCTGCATTATGTATAATAAACTCTTCTAAGCCTTTATCTTCACCCAATCTTATGCCATTAAGATAGCCCCTGACATCACTATTTAACCAAAGTAGAGCCTTTTCGCCTTCTTCAAAATTACAATTAGAAGGAATTCCACCTATAATTACATCTTCTGCCCTCAATGCAATAGTATCCGCCTTTCCTCTTCCAAAAGGATTGATTTCTTTTGATAAATCCTCCCAATTCTCTATTATCCAAGTAATAGGCTCAACACTTAACCATATTCTTTCTCCACGTTTTGCCACTGAATATCCATTACTTAAAACACTATCCACTCCAAAATCATAAACAAGAACTGGAACGTATCTCTTTCCATCCAATTCATATTCTCCCCAAAAGATAAAACCGTCGTATCGTCCTATCCTATGCCCTTGATAAACTTTACCAGTAGATTTTAACTTTTCATTTCTATAATAATCTTCTAATTTTTCTCTTGTCTCTTCATCTACCATATTCTTAGGAAATTCACCAAAATCTAATGTTCGATAAATTAACTCAGACTTCTCGTTAAACGCTTCTTGGATATTAAAATTATTTTTTTTAAACAAAGCAGCTACAAAGCAATCAACATCTACTTCGATCTTGGGACAAACTCCTGCAGTGAAAGATGTGAAAAAAGTGGTTTCAATACGTCCAATCCCATCCACAACGTTGAGCTTATCGCCCGAAATAGTATCTGTTAAATATGTACCAGTTCCATATACACCTTTAGCAGATTTTTTATCTTTGTATTGTACAACTCCATTTAATAAAGCATAATCTGTAGCATTTGCGGTAATATTATACGTATCCGTAGAACTTGGAATAGTCACAAAATCTCTAAGTTTATAACTTTTATTTTTAAATTCAGGAATTTTATATAACTTTTCTTTTGCAACTAACATATCCTTTAATTTAGTTAACATATATTCCCCCGAAAATTGCAATGTATATATTATAACATAGAGTTAAATAATTGTAAATACCCTATTTTTTTACAACTAAGCAAAAAAAAAGGTTGAGAAAATTCTCAACCTTTTTTATTTGATATCTTTGTCACTATCTGTTTTTTGATTATCTGCATTATCAATAACTTCATCTTCATTGTCACCATCCGTTGAAATATCTAAATCGTTTAAATCGGAAGGACCTTCATCGTCATTTTTTTTAGATACAATACCTAAAACTACCAATACACCACAGAATGACAAAATAATGCTTTGCACAATTGCTGTATCAAAATCCAATCCTAACAATATCTTTAAATCGTCCAAGAATATAACAATAGCACCTGCCAAAGCAACCCAAAAAGCGTAATTTTTAAACCTCTTCATTTTTTTCAACCTCTCTTTTCTTTCGTTGAAAGATTTTTTTAGTCTCAATTGTTTGTTTAATTTGTTTCACATCTTCCTTTATATCTTCAACAGTAGCTACGCAATCACCAAGTTTTGCAATAGTCTCTTGATATTTTTTCTCTCTTGCCCTACTATCTTTTAACACATAAAAAAGTAATACTAAGAATAGCACTGCCCACAAGCCATTATTTATCGCCAGATTAAAAATTTCTTGCCACATTATTTATTTAATTCAGTAAGTAATTTTGTGATATTTTCTTCACCTAACAATTTCTTTAACTCTTGACTATTTTGTAATGTGCTAATAGCAACAGCCGAATCCAATGTTTTTAAATAATCTTTTGCAATATTATATACCTGCGTAGTTTTGTATTTTTCAAGCATATTTGTACCATACTTGCCTGCATAGGCCATTAAGTCCAATTCTTTATCCCAATTGCTTTGTCTTAATTCTTCTTCTAACTTTTTATAATCTTGCTCGTATTCCTTTTCTTTTTCTGTGATTTCGTTATTATACTTTATTACTTTTTCTTGCTTATCCAACAAGTCTTGAGTTAATGAATTTATTTTTTCTTGCAGTTTTACAGCATATGTAATATCGAACTCATTCAATGCATTTTCTTGGGCTGTCTTAGCGTTATTAATCTCCATATCAATAGAATTAATACTACTAGTAAGTTCTTTATTTAGTTTGTTATAATTCTCAATTTGATCCTTATTAAATGCATCTAATTGGTTTATTACAATACTACTCCTACTAAGCCCTCTTTTTAATGCATCATCACTAACTACTTGTTTAACTCTAGTATAATAACTATCCATATTTGCTTTTTCAGTTTCAAAATTATCTTTTAGTTTGATTTTAGAATTTTCCAAATTGTTTATATTCTCAACAGTATCATTGTTAATTTTATCTGTTGAGGTTTTTTTATACTCATATAGTTCGTTTTCAGCTTGCTCTTTAATTTTATCATTGTCGATTTTAACATCTTCCATTCTTTCATATACTGGAGCTTCAATCTCTAATTTTGCTTGTTCGAAATTCGCATTGTAATCATTAATTTTGTTAATTAAATCTGTTTCAACTTTATTATCTTCTATTTTTTTAGGTTTGTTAGCAAGCTCAACTACTTTTTTTGTTGTTTCATCATCAATCCGGTATTTGTACATTTTAAAGCACCTCCTTCTTTGGAAAAAAACTTTCGCAAATTATATTTTCTTACAATATCATAGATTTCCTCAGCCGTCATTTTTTCACCACCGTTAAACAATTGTTATATAAGTAAATACTAATATCACTGAATTCAAATATCTCATCTAGCGGATAAATAATGCCCTCGTTAACCACAGAAACTATCTGCTTGTCCTTATTAAAAGATATTTCCTTTTTTGAAGTGCTTATCTCGTCTAAGATATATGCATTAAATTTACTATCCAATCTTGAAATATTTAAATGTTTACCTAATCCAATTAATCTATATTTAAAATTTTGCGTATTAAAATATGATTCAACACAAGCATAGAAACTTCCCGATTTTAACAAAACAGCAAAGACAATATCTTCTTTGATTGATTGAGAATCTCTAATAGCTGAAACCAACCTACATGGCAAAGTAAAAATCGGCAGTTTGATTTCTTTAACTATATTTTCCTCGTTAACTTTTAACGTTATGTAAATTTTATTTTCCAATATATAAACTATCACCATATAAAAATCTAAATAGTTAATTAAGCAAGCATCTTTTGTTTTTTTACTTGAAACAACTATAAATTCACTATTGGTCGTTAAATTCTTATAACAAAGCTTTTTCTCATCATCTATTCCAAGAATTACAATACTCTCACCACCAATTTCAGAATCTGTAACTCTTTTCATATCCAACAACGTTATCGGAATGTTATAAGAAGAAGAATAATTATTATTTTCTAAGTCTTCAACTGTATCAAATTCAGTAATTACACTTTCACCAAAACCCGACTCGGCTTTGTAATATTTAGTTCCTATTCTGTCTATGCGCAAATTTGTAAAAATATTTAAAAATTCACCTTCCAATTCAACAACTATATCAAAATTACTATCAGACTCGTTTTCAAACACAAATTCCAGTTTGTTAATTTCTACCATAAATATAGAAGTTGATATCATGTTAACAGGCATGTTTGTTTTATAAACTACAATATCATTATTAATAATTGTAATACCAAACTTATTGTCACCTTTGCTATATATCTTGGCATTTGCCAGCGTGTTATTGCTATTTATTATAATTTTTTTATTAATTAAATTGCTAGCATCTATAACTCTAAATTTTAATTTTTTTGAAATGGTTGCATCTGTTTCTTTTTTATTAAGTCCATTTTTCTTAAATTCTTCAAGGCCTATATATGCTCGCTGCCCGTAATTCTCCTTTATATTGTATCTCATAAAAACCCTACCACTATTTGAGGATTAGAAATATTACACTCAGGTTTTTCACACACAAAATCAATTGCAAATTCTCTAGCTTTGATATTTGGATTTATAATAGAAATCTTGTCAGAGCCATTTATAAAATACTCCCTTTTGTAGCTATCCGCCCTGACTACAATTCTTATATCCGTGTCACTCCCAACACTTATACTTTTCAACAATTTTAAATCTTGAGAAATACCAAACACAGACTTTGGTGATTTCCAAACCTTCTTTGTAGAAACATCAAACACTTTTCCATTTTTACAAAGTTGTCCTAACTTGATATCACCATCAATTAATACACCAACTATTAACAAACTTTCTATCTTGCTATTAAATGCTTGAACACTTCTAATATCATACCCTCTTAATATATTTAACTCTCCAGTCTTAATATCAAGCTCTAGCAAAACATTGTTTTGATAATCCGTATTTTCACAGCCAACTTTTTCATTATCATCGAATTCTAACTTACAAGCCAAACAATATTTACCATTATAATAGGCAGCTTTTGCATCATCATTATAGTTTTTATTAAACAAAGTGTTAATATTTAAATTGTATTTAATAGTACTCAAACCAGTAAAATAATAAATGCCATCATTAGCTAAAAATATAATCCGATCCCCACAAACCTTTATTGTGTCTGTATAAATACGAGTACTAGAAGTAAACAACGGAACAACTTGAAATTCTGATTGGTCTGCATACGCAATTATTTTGTCTATACCAAACTCTCTAAACACATATAGACAATCATTAAAACTTACTATTTTGTTAGACGTTCCCCTTTCGTCCATTAAATTAATAAATCCACCTTCGTGTATACTTTGCGCCCAATTAGTTGGATCCAAATCGTCACTAAAAACAATACTTCTTTTGTCGCCACCTACCGTTGCATATAATCTTTCATAATGAACACATACACTTGTCATATTTGGAGCATCTTCTATTTTTACTGGCGGAAGTTCACTATCCCACACATACATTCCCTCTTGTTCTGTGATCATAATTAAGCAATCTTGACCATTTATATGATAGTTAAAAAACATAGGACAGGTACTAAAATTAAGACCAAGTTTAATATAATTTACTCTATCACCATAAAGAAATGTAGCATAGATATCATTATCGGAAGCATAAACCACTAGAAAATCATATTGCAAATTAATGTTTTTATTGTAGTTGGTATAAATAAAAACACTTCTAGCCTCTAATCCATCTGGCAAATTAACATGGTTTTTTAACTCCCTATTTTCTTTGGTGTATGCTAACTGTAATTCTTGTATCCCAAGACCAGTTTTTAGTGCACCATTTTGATAGCAATAATTATAGGTACTGGTTGCATATTTTATAGGCAACAACTTCTCGTCGTAATCAGTATTAAGCCCGTTTGCAAATGAAGCATAATTATATTTTTTATAACTAATATTCTTACTTTTAAATTTATTTGGGTAAAACATGTTACCACCACCTTCTCTTAGGCATGATAATTTCTTTTCTATGTCTAACAATATTTTTCATTGCATTTTTAAATCTATCATCCCAAATAGCCGCATCGTCATAGTTAAATTTAATAAATAAATACTCACTGACAACACCAAAAGCAAATACTCTTTCTGTTAAAGAACAACCATAGCAGTTAATTTCATCGTTAAAACCAACAGTTTTTGGAAAATATGAATAAGTAATTTTAATATCACCAGTTGGACAAGTTATACCATTCATATCTGCTTTAAAAGCTAAACCATTATCAAAAGCATCTTTCACACTTATAATTTTATATATGTGCTTATCTGTCAAATCTTTATACTTTAATCTACCACTAATGTTTGTTATATTTAAAGTTTCTTTTAAATTTATATAATCTGTAGCAATTGTATCATTTATTAAATTTACACAATTTAATAACAATTTTAAATCAACATTATCTACATCTTCTAATATTTCCACTCTATCCACTATATCTTCTATATCATGCAATTGCAGCATACTAGCACTCAATTTTAATATTCTCTTTACTTCCATACATCATCTCTCCTCATATCCATTTCGTGTTCATAATATCTTTATAATTAATTGTTTTAGAACTCACACTCGCATAATCATATATTTGTTTTAAGCTATTGTTTACATAATCATTTCTATTTTGTTCACTATTCTTTTCTAATTCATAATTGTGTTTTTCTATCTCTTTCATTAATAATACTGAATTGTTGCTTGATGTTCTTAAGACATAATCCAGCAATCTAGAATCCAATCTATCATATGGACAAGTCAAACAATAAGTTCCTCCACGTTGATTTTTATGATGAACTTCAAACTTGTTATTTTTATTATTGAAAAGTATAAAATAATCTTTGTCTATTTTCTTTACTCTTTCCGAAATCCTAAACATATCGTGTGTTATTAAAAACTTACTCATAACTTTCTCCATTTTTTAAAATTAAAGGCTACGACTAATATCGTAGCCTTATATATTAAATAGCTATACCTGATAGTTTAGCTTGACCATTTGGTTTATCACAAATAAGGTCAGCATACTTAACAAGAGTTGCTGTATAAACAGGGAAACCTTGTTTTTGTTTGATAATTCTACCATCTTCGCCTTCCAACCATTGCCAATCACATAGTTGATGAAGCGTAAACTCTTTTGTGTTTAATAAATACATTTCGTCATCTTTAATAAATCTATCAGATACTACTGGAATACCAGCATAAGAAATAGCCTTATAACCACCAGCCAAATCCATTACATCAATATTTCTTCTATATGTAGTTAAATAAGTTTGATATGCTCTCTTAACTGCACTAGAACAAGTAATGAAATCAACAGTGCTACCAGCATATTCTTCCATTTCATCAATTGCTGTTTGAATAACCGCATCAGAAATTTCACCAACACCTTCCTTTGTATATGGTTGTAACCATGGATAATTAGCCTTAGTTAATCCATATAGAGTTGTAGCATTTGCATCAAATATTTTACCTAGACCTGTAATTTCATTATTATAAGAACCTTGAACTACAAGTACATAATCAGAAGTCAAAGTATCAGCAACCGCGCCTTCAAAAGTAACTGTCTTATTTGCTCTATCTACATAAGCAATTCTTCTAGCAGAATTTGCTAATTTTTCACCAGTTGTAGTATTAATAAAATCTACAAACATTCCCTCAATAACATTCTTTACACTGTCTAACTTTGCAACATTGCTACCTGCAGTATGAGAGGCTATTGTAGCAAGAACGCCACTACCATCTCCATACAACATTCTTCCAAAGTTAAATGTGCTTGCCTTTACCAAACCTTCCATTTCTGCATTCAATAGATTTACAAATGCACCACTATTATTTGCACTTGCCCTCATTGCTTTATCAGAAATTTCAATAGTTCCATAAAGATTTTTTAGTGTAGTAATAAACTTAACATATTTGTTTTCTTGAGCCTGTGGAAGAGAATCCGTCTCGCTTCCTGCTCCAATACCCCCATTTATTCCAAATGGTGCTAATTTAATTATTTCTTTACCCCAAACATCTGAAGTAGATTGTTTGATTTTATTTAGTAATGGGTTTGCATTAATATTTAACTGATCAGAAACCACTCCAAGATATACTGACTTTAATGCGTCTTCTGCTGTTTGTAAAGTAACCATTATTTTTATCTCTCCTTTCTATTTAAACAATCGTGAAACTATCTCTCTAGCTTCACTCAAACTTTTTGGTTTAGTTGGAGAAGTTGCTCCCACACTATCCCCTTTAATATTGAGGATAATCGGTGGGATATCATTATTTTTTAATTCCCTTAAATAATCAGAAACAATCTTAGATTTTATATCTGAATTGTTATATACATAATCAGTCAAAAATTTTTCATCTTTAATTATTTCTTCTTCCGGCTTATACTTATTTGCTAAAACATCTTTGTACGCTAAGTCTAGACAGTTAGGCATACACGCAAGATCGTCATCTTGCATAATCTTTTTAGCAATATCTTTGGCGAAATTTGATGCATATTTTTTTGTATTTATATAATTATCAATTTCGCTTTGCCACTTATCCGTCTTATAAATCGGTACTTTCTCAGTATTATCGACCTCAATAGACTTCTGCAGTTCACTTAATAGTTGACTTTTCTTAGTAAACTCCTTCTCCAACTCTTTATAACCATTATATAAACTGCTGGCATCTTTAAATTTACCATACAAGGAGCCAGTTGCAACTTCGTCATTACTATTATCCTCACTCGCCGCTGCGACATTAACCGAACAGTTGCTTTCTAGTTGTTCCTTGTTTGTTAATTCTTCACTCATAAACTACTCCTTTTCTATATTTTCTATTTGTTTAGATATTTGATTAAACATTTTATGCTTTCTTATATGCTCTAATAGTTTAGTCTCTAGCTCAGGTTTTTCTTTTTGCTGTATTTTAAAATCATTTGATAATATAAAGCAGATATGTTCATTAATATGGGTTGCATGATCATCTATCTCAGTCGGTTCATTAATTACACCATCAATAACTAAAGATACATTTTCTTTTTCTGCTTGATAACCCTGCAAAGTTTTTTCGTCCATCGTATTTTCCCAAATATCAAAGCCCAACTCTGATAGAATTTTATGTCTCATGCCATTACTTAGCTTGCCATTTTCATCATGTAAAAGACCTGCGTGCAATGCTTCCATTATAGAACTCCTCTTCTGAGCCAATGACTGCGTTAATTCATATTCTGTCTCAAATACTACATCTTCAGTTGCTAAATTAGACCCTTGCCAATACATTAATTCAACCGTTCCATTCTTGCCTATCAATCTAGTAGTATGTGGGAATGTTGCAAATTGCTTGTATAATCTTAAAACCATCTTTGCTATCTGGATAACACAATCTTTTAAATTCTCTGCACTATTTATTAGTCTTACTTCGTCTTGTTCTATAAGTAATTGCAATGCTGTACCACTCAAATTTCCTGAAATACTTTTTGTAGAAATAAGATCACTAACCCCTGATATCTCTATAAATTCATTAAGAAGTTGCTTTTCTTCATACTGAAAATCTAACGGAACATTACCTGTGGATAACATTCTTGGCATATTAGAACCATTTCTATATACCAGCACTTTCCCTGGAGTCAATCCCTCTTCTTCTAAATTCTCTATATCGCATGATCCATCTTCTACTGCCAAAATACCCATAGATATCCTATTTAAAAACTCATGCTTTCTATTTTTAATGGCATTATAAGATTTTTGAATAGGAATTAATCTCTCTACTATACTCATTCCCCAAAAACAATTTGGCATAGAGTTTGAAATTTGCTTAACAAACGGATATCCTCTTTTTTTGTTTTGATAATTAACATATGGCAATTCTCCCATATAAACCAATCTATCACCAGCAATAATACTTAACCTTCCTTCTGGAAGATTTGTAGTCGGTAATTCATATTTTTCAAGAACTAATACATGATCTTTTTTTACTTTCTTCGCTAAATTAGAAGAATAACCATTAGTTGCATAGTTTGAACGAGGAGAAATATCTAAAGTAAATATATCAATATCCTTGCCATCAACCTCTACTCCCCACATATTTTTTACAACGTCTTTGTGAATAGCTCTAGCATGAATAATGGAAGCACAATCGTCGATATTTTGATAAGCGTTACTATCAGGATATATTTCAAATGGATTAACTACATCAATCTCAATGTCTCCCTCGTAAATATCCACTCCCAAACTATCTTTTCCTACAACTTTGCCAGCTTTATTATTCCAACCTATTTTATAAAAACTTGTACCACAAATTTCACTCCACGTTGTGCCCTCTGCCAAAGTTTTACTTAAATTTCCATCATATGAAATCGCACTCAATATCTTTTTACTTACTTTCGCACTTGACACATCTTCGACATTATCACTAAATGGAATTACATTCAATGTAGGTCTGACTTTGCTTAATTTACTTAATCTTAATTCTATTATTGGAGCTATATGATTATAGACTTCTCTCTCTTCCCAATAATATTGTTTTGGATTGTCAACAACATCACCTTTACCATCAATTGCGCAATGTTGGTTGCCTATATAATAATTGATATTCATTTGCCACTTTGTATCAAATGCCTTTCTATCTCTTTGTCTGTTTTTAAAATCATCTAAAACTTTTGAGACGTATTCTTTTTCAAACTCTTCTTCCAAGTTAAATTCTTTATTTTTAATTTTCTTTTTCATTCTTTCTCTCCACACTTTTTTTATATTTTTCAATTATTCCTTTAATACATTTCTCACATATTGCAAAACCATTTTCATCTATCTTGTTTGTTGAAAACATATTCAATGCAATATTAGCACAACCCGGTATTTCACACTTTATTAAATACCTACTTTTTATCTTATATATCATCGTCTCCTCCTTTATATTTTTTAAACAGTTTTATCAAATCTTCCTTTTCTTGTAATAATTCTTCATCTGTATAATTAGAATATTCGTCTTGAATATTTCCAAAAGTACTCAAAGCAAATTCTATTGCGCTTAAATCTGGTGGATAATATTTCGAATTAACCTTTTTTTTAATTAATTCTAATTTACCTTCCACTTGAGCATACTCTTCTACAATTTCTTCTACTTCATACCCTAACGCCTTCCTTATTAATGCTTCTTTAACATTTTCTTTTGATCCATCACTACTTTTAATTTTTTTCTGCTTTACCCTTAAAATTTCCTTTCCCATACCAGCCTCATTTATAAATATTAAAACACCGAAATTTTCAAATTTCAAATTTTACTGACAAAAACAAATAAATTTTTTTAAAAAAGATGATAGCAAGTTTTTTTGCTAACATCTTCGTCTTAATCTTCTAAGAAGCCTCTCTTTATCTTTTTGTATGTCAGTCTTCTTAATAGTTATTTGAGGTGTATCAGGTTTACTCATAATATAATACCGTAATTCATCTAACGCATGATCATCACTTTTTATTGGCACATCATTATTTCCCCAATAATAGGACTTCAACTCCCTTATTAAATTAGTACAAGTTCTAAATATATAGAGTCTAATTTTACCATCTGCACTTTTTAGATATTGTTTTACCTTATTTATGCCAGAAAACAAGTCTTTGTTGACATTTGTATTGACTAATATGTCTTGTTCATAAAAAAGTTCAGTGACACTTTTAATAGAGGCAAGAGTCTTTTGATTAGCAGCACTATCTATCAAAGCCTCTATCTTACCACTATACGAAGTAGGCCAATTCAACTTCTTACAAACATCTTTTATTTTATTAGCATGATAAACTATATCCTTCTCTGCTTCAAAATGTTCTGCTATCACATACACATTTCCATCAAAATCTACTGCATACCAATGACAGCTTAAAGGATTATTCAACCCCGGATCTATACTAATATTGTCATACCAACTAATAGGCACATCAAAAGGATCAATAACATGCACACTCTCATCAAATTCTCCATAAACCCTACCTCCAAATCCTCCAAAATTTCCAAATCTCCTAGTTTCCAATTCTTCTTTTGACATCGCTTTCGTCAAGCTTTCTATCTCTCTTTTATCCAAAAACGGATTATCTTCCCATTCCATTTGTACATACCACACATCTGGATCATTAAAGTTGTTCAAGTATATATGTTCATACACCCAAGTCAAACCTTTAAGGGGTGTCATAGTCCCAAACAAAATTCCACATTTATCAACAACCCTCATTTTACACTCCATATAAATGTCGAACGGAGGCTCCTCATCAAACCAGACATAATCAAGGCTTGTTCCTTGAAATTTCTCTCTGCCCTGATCACAACTTTTAAAACCTATTTTAGATAATCCACCAAAAACATTTCTAATAATTATCGTATCAATTACACCATATTCACAAGCAGTTTTTTTACCAGTAGACATAATAATATCTTCTATCCAATCTTTGTTAAGATAGTGCAAAATTTTTTTCTGAGCCACATCTCTTTGCACCTGCGTACTTAAAGAAACCACCCAGCCTTCCGTGTCTCCCGTAATCTTCCTATAAGGATGTATACCACGAGCTATCCATATAGCTTCTACTGCACCACATTCTGTTTTACCACTTCTATTACCACCAAATACCCAACGATTTTTGTGATTGTCTTTATGAAATAATAGTTGTTTTTTATGTATCTTCTCTCCGGTATTGTATTTTAGCAAATTTTTATTTCCAAACCGTCTATATACTTCTTTTTGAATTTTATTTAATCTGCTTTTTATTTCATTCTGAGTCATGTTTCTCCTTTTTGCTAATTTATATTTTTTTTAGCACTAATTCAACAAATTTATATTAAATCAAATTTAGGTCAATAGTTTAATATATAATCATTACTGATAATTAAAGGAAATGTATGAAATATATTTTACTGATTTTAATAATTTTTTTATCGACACAATCGCACGCTATAGGCCTTGCCAGCACACCATACGGAAGAGTAACAAGTAGCTACGCCTATTTATATCAAAGCCCAAACCAAAAGATCAATGATAATGTTATCTGCTATTTAGAAGAAAGTTATTTTGTAGAAATTGTACTTGATTACAACTCCGACTTCTATCAAGCTAACTACAATGGGATTAACGGATTTGTTCTAAAGAAAAATATTAAGAAAGTACTCGGTACTCCCACAAAACCTTACCCGACGACAAATTTGACAACTATTTCAAACAAGTGCTATCTTCGATCTTCACCCGACTCCAATGCGAATAATATTGTAGCAGTAGTTCCAGAAAACAATACCGACTTAAAATACATTGGGAAAATATATGGTGAAGAAGCAATAGACTATCGCGGAAATCTCTGGTACTTGGTAGATTTCTATGGCGTAAAAGGCTACATATATAATCAATATGTAGCCTCTATAGAACCTATAAGTATCAACCTAGAAGTACTAGACGAATTTTCACAAATCACATCTACACCATCACCGCTTAGCAATACCGATTGTGCAATCGTAATAGCTATATTATCAATACCTGTTATTATTATCATTATCGTTATGTACAAAAAACCTAAACTATCAAAAACAGCCAAAACCACTAAGAAAATTAAAAATCCAAGAAAAATCAAAAAAATTGATTATGATGAATTACTTTAAATAGCTAATTTCCTTAATTGTTTTAATGTTTTATAAATATCTTTTCCCGACTTTTCATCGCCAATTGTTATTACATCTTTCTCATCTCTAGAATAATAAGCATAAATATCAAAAAGCCAGTGTTCTTCTTTGTAATTAGTCTCAATATAGCTCTTTGTTGTAATTAAAGATAAAGCATTGGCAAACTCCTTCGTTGCTCTTAGTTTACGTCTAAAAACCGTTCTTTCACTCACCTCTAATACCTCAGCAATTTCTGTACAATTTAGACAATCAATATAATAAAGCATAAGAAATTGTCTATCTTTTGATTTTAATTTGTCTAAGGCCATATCCACTAGAACTTTTAGATTTGTTAAATTCAGTTTTCTATCATTAAGCATAATTACTCTATCAAACACAGAAAGCGTATCACAATGAGCTTTTTTGTTGTAATAAACGGAGTTTATGCTTATTTTTTTCACCATGTCATCAATTGTATTCACTACAGTCTCCAAATACCTATAACTTTCTAATAACGCCTTGCCCCAGTTTTCCATTATTCAATCTCCTTTTTTTTAATTTCTCTCAAATATATTTTTCTTTAGGTTAAATATGGTCGAATAATTTTTTTAGTTTTCGAAAATTATCGAACATTTGTTCTATTTTAAACCATAAAACTGTAAATTGCAAGTGTTTACTGACATTTTTTGGAAATTATTTTTGCGAATTTTGTCGCATTATTATTTTTTTATAATTTTTGCTAAATAATTTGATAAAATTTTTTGATAATTGATTGTAAATGTTCGAAAACCTAAAATTATAGGAAATTAAAGAATTTTTTTTATTAATCTTAAATTAAAAATAATTCTTTTTACTTATTTTTATATATTTGATATACTTATTTTAGAATGTATATATTGAAAGGTGAAAAATGAAAACAAAATTTTTAATCCCAATTATAATATTTATTTGTTGTTTACTTACTGCAGGAACTAATATAGTTAAAGCAGATACTTTTTCAGACAACACCTTAATATACACCCAATACAACAAATATGCCAGTTTTTATGACAATCTAGAAGGTATAACTTGCTTTGATGTTAGTGATAAATATATTACATATACCCTGGATGGAAGCGGGTTTTATTTAATCAACAGAACGACAAAAAATAAAATCAACTCCGCAATATTTTCTCTAACATTTAATAACATTAGTGAACTGCACTTAACTAAAAACCACTTATTTATTGGAGATGATAGCGGTCTTAAAGCACTTAACTTAAATACCCTATCACTAACAAATATTTTTATTAATGCAAGCAAAACAACCTCTCTTCCTATATACAAAGATTATAGTATAAGTGAAGACTTAGATACTCTGGTTATAGCAGGTATTAACGATAAGGAATTTGCCGCATATTTCTACAACCCTATTACATTGGAGTTTATTAGAACATACACCAATTCCGCCATCGCAAGCAAATTCACACAAAACAACACACTTGAAATGCTAAACATAGCAACAACTACTACAGAAGCTTATATTGTAAACAATGCTTCTAATAGTTATAGTAGCAGTCTATGGAGTGTTAATTATAACAATTCAACGATTGAAAATCCAGCCAAACTTTTCCCAAAACCAAACATTATTTCATTAGCAATATATAAGCAAAATGATACTGATTATTTACTAGCTGTTGATAACAAAAATATTGTATATGTATTAAGAACCGATCTAGAGTACTCTACAAACAACTCAGATTTCGATGCTGACCAAACTCTTAGCGGCAACTCTTCTGACACGGGATTTCTTATAAAAGACATCTCAGCACCAGAACAAATTTCCGTTCATAACAAGGATATCTATATCTCAGACAGCGGTACCAAATGTATACAAAAATTCAAATTCGAAATAGTAGAAAACAAAGGTACTATTATAGGAACGGACATTGTTATTGCAAGTGAATGTGGAGAGGTAGGAAGATTTAATAGTAATGCCAATATTGATTTTGCAGATGATCAAATAATCGTAGCAGATAACAATAATAAACGTGTGCAAGTGCTTATTGATGATGAGGTAATAAATCTCAATTCTAATTCTTTTAGCAATATTGAAATTGCTAATCTTAACAACCTAGAATTTGCAACAAAGATAGCCAACTCAATTTATTTTACTGCATATAACGAAATTACTAGTGTTCAATACATATATTCATACAACTTAACTAGTGGTTCAATTAATACGCTTACTCATGACTCTAGAATATTTGATATGTGTGCAATTGGTAAAGATTTAGTATTTGTAAGCAGTGGCGGATTATACAAATTTAACACAACTACAAACACTTTCAGACAATTATCTTTATACAACTTCTATGATGGTAAAATTGCTGCTAATAGTAATCATATAGTAGTATTTACTGCTAACACTTTAAAGTTATACAATTTAAATGATGGCGCCAATATTACATCACTAGATATCATTGATAATGTAAAAGATATCACACTAGACAACAACAATATATATGTACTAGACTCATCTAACAGCAAGATTACGAAATATATAATCACTGATACAAATATAGCAAACAATAACAACTTTTTAGTAAATGGTGATATTTCAAATTTCTCTAGCATATCAGTCAATCCTAATTCTGGAGTTTTGTATTTGTTTGATAATGTCAATTGCAAAATTGATAGACTTATCAACCCAAACTTCAATTTCAAAGAAGATAGTGGGCTTTTCCAAGTAAATAACAAATCAGTTAGTGTATATTCTAGGCCATATTTCTTAAATGGAATAGATACCCCTTCTATTATCAAACATTTAAACATAAATGAAAGAGTGGATATTTATTCAAAGACAAGTATATCTTATGGCAATATCGAATACTATATTATTCGTCTAAACAACAACTCTTTTGGTTATATTAACAAAAACGACCTAACATATTTGAGTGAAAATGTTAATTACGAAGTAATACTTCCAGATGCTACTCTAAAATGCTATGACAATTCCGATATTATCAAAATTTATGAATCCGCCTCTACTTCTTCAAATGTCGTAGCAGAAACTGCCAATAATACCAGAGTGCTTATCGTTGACTACAGCGAAGACAAGAAATTCGCTCTAGTTAGATACTATGACAGTGACCAAAATTTAATCACTGGATATGTTAGTACTTCTCAACTAAGCCTAGACGATTTGTCTAAAGACCAAATTATAGCACTAATATTAATAGGTTCAAGCATACTTCTTTTGGTGATCATTTTAATTAGTGTCAAGATTATTAGAAAATCAAGAATAAAAAAATTATCTTCTAATTAAACAAAAAAATACAACTTCTAAATATAAGAAGTTGTATTTTTTTATTTATCCAAGTATTACTTTTGCAGCCTCTTCTACACTAAGTAGCGACTGATTAAATGCCTTCATATCCTTTAACATTACTTTGTTGGCTTTTATCTCATCTTCACCTATAACAATTGCATAAGGTATATTGTTTTTATCAGCATAAGATATCTTGTTTTTCATTTTGCCATTCTCTAAATACATTTCCACTCTTACACCAAGCTCTCTCAACTCTTTAGCAACTTTTATAGCATAATCATAATTTTCTTCCATATTAATTATTAGTGCTTGAGCAATAGATTGATTCATGTCTTTTAGTAGATTATTTTCTCTTAATTGGTAGAACAACCTAGTTAAACCAATACTCATTCCCACACCAGGCAATTTCTTGTCTGTATAGAAACCTGCAAGATTTTCATATCTACCACCCGAACAGATACTACCCAAACTCTCATAGCCGACTAACATAGTTTCGTACACAGTACCAGTATAATAATCTAACCCTCTAGCAATAGTCAAATCTATCTCTAGTACATCTTCAGGTATTCCAAACTTAATTGCAGTGTGCAACACATCACATAGTTCTGACACACCCTCTTCAAATGTAGCATTCTCAATACCCATGTTACTAAGTCTTGCTAATTTTTCGTAGTTATCGCCAGGTGTCAAAATAAACTCTATTATTTTATCTGCTGTAGCATCAGATAGTTTGTAATCTTCTATTAAACTTAGTCTTACTTTGTCTTGTCCAATTTTATAGAATTTATCAATTATTCTAAGCACATCAGCTGTCATATTAGTTAGGTTTAGATACTCCATTAACCCAAACAATAATTTTCGATTAGATATCTTTATTCTAAAATCACCAATATTAATATCTCTAAAAATATTATACATCACAGCAGGCACTTCTGCATCATGCATTATAGAAAGATTATCTTTGCCTACCACGTCAATATCGCATTGATAAAACTCTCTAAATCTACCTTTTTGAGGACGTTCTCCACGATACACCTTGTTTATTTGATATCTTCTAAAAGGAAAATTAAGCTCATTATAATGCGCAGCTACAAACCTCGCCAAAGGCACTGTTAGATCATACCTTAGGCAAAGATCATTTTCACCCTTGTTAAATCTGTATATTTGTTTTTCCGTCTCTCCCCCTGCTTTTGCAAGCAACACTTGAGAACTCTCAATTGCTGGAGAGTCCACAGGAAGAAATCCAAACTTCTCAAAATTATTCTTTATTATATCCTTTACATTATTAAATAGCACCTGCTCATTAGGCAATAATTCCATAAATCCAGGCAAAATTCTAGGTTCTACTTTCATATTTTTTCCTCTTTTATAATTAACATGTATATGTTAACACAAAAAAACACCTTTGTAAATAAAAATATTTCTAAAATTACTTTGCTATTTCATTTTGACTGGATAACTAAGCCCGATTTTTGCTTTTACTAAATATTTATCAAATATATTTTCTAATTACAAAAAACCTTCTTCTCCTAGTTTTGTTACTTTTGTTTTTCTTTATCAATTACTAATAATTTACAAATCAACAAAAATGTATTTTTTATATTATTTAAATATTGCAGATTTAAAATTATTTTAAAAAGCATTTGTGTGGTCACACTACTGAGTACACAACTTTGTTCTGATACTAGTCTTATATCAGTATCAACTATTTGTTTTGCAAATTTTTTAAACCAAAAACTTTGGCTACCACACGTCAAGAAAAAGCGTTTGTGGGGTCTGGGGAAATCGCAACCCCAGAGTTTTGTTACTTTTGCTTCAAAAGTAAACATATCTTAGTATTCATTAAAATACCTTATCAGCCCACACACTACCGCGTATGCTATTTTATTCTGATACTCGTCTTGTATCAGCAATGCTTCTTCTTCAGCATTTGTTAAATATCCACACTCTATAAGTATTGTCGGCACATTTACGCATTTTAGAATATAATAATCCCCAAAATTCGCTTCCTGCCTAGCATCAACTAGTTGTTTTACCAGCTCAGCCTGCACTCCTTTAGCCAACTCCATACTCTCATCATCTCCCTGTTGCCAAAAAGCCTGTGCTCCTCTTTGATGACTATTACTAAAAGAATTATGATGGATACTTATCACAAAGTTTGGCTTTGCATTCTCAATAATCTCTTTTCTTTTCTCCATATCACTTACCTTATAATTATCTACATTGTCCTCATACAATCCATCTTGATTTTCTCTAGTTAATACCACTTTAAAGCCAAAATCTTCTAACATTTTTTTTAACTTCTTTACCACTTTTAGATTTAATTCACTTTCCGTCACTCCAGTTGATACACCACTACACCCATCATCTCTTCCACCATGTCCAGCATCAAGAACTATTGTATATTTTAGAAAATTATCCCCATTTACAAATTTTGGTGGATTAATTATTACAAAACTTAGCACTCCACTTATTACTAATATCAACACTACCGCAAGTATTTTTTTTAATTTAAAGACCTTAAACATATCTCTCCCTTATACTACAAATATTCAAACTATTGTATTTCACAAACCGACAAAATATGTTTATTATCCAATCAACCTACAATATAAAAAATTTGACTGCTAGTTTTTCACCGCAGTCAAAATTTTTTACTCCATTATATATTCCGTCTCAGATTTTTCTAATAGCGGAATTCTATTCTCTTTTTCTTTTATAGTTTGGAACCTAGCATTTTGTTTTTCTATTAGACTATTGACTAGATCCACTTGCTCATTAGTAGGACTAAAATTAGTCCTCTCACATAATACTTTCACATTCTTTAGACACTTGTATTGCCTATTTCTATCTTTGACATTTACCATTACATCAAATAATTTGTTAGCCAAAGCCTCATCATAATCTAAAAACAAAGTATACATCATATCTTCTACAATGTCCCCATTCACTATATCCAGTATCGCATGATTTTTCTCCGAATATTCCACATATTCGTCTAATGCACACTTTCCATCTTCTCCCTGCTCTAATACTGCAGCCCTAGCCTGATGTACCATGTCTAGTAAGTAATCTTCTTTTTTCATATACCTGTCACACGCTTTTCGTGTTACTAATTCTTGGTTCTTGGCATGAGACAATTTTTCATTTAAGTCAATTAACCTATGCTTTTCTTTAGGTGTTAGGCCTTCTAAAGCCGCACCATCTATAATCACACTCTCTAGCATATCGTAGCTAAACTGCCTTGCCTCGGTCTCTCTTGGATCTAGTATATATCTAGCAAAAATATAGTCTCCCACCATTTTATCAAGCTTTGCCTCATCTTGCGTTTGTATATCTATATCCGCATATATACCCTTCTTTGCATTCAATCTTTGAAAGAACTCATTTAGTGTTCCATTCCTAGCAATTGATTTATTGGTTGCATACTTTGTCCCGTCAGAGATTTTTCCTGCATGATGTGCAAAATGATAACATTCATGAAAGAAAGTAAGCAAATCGTCAGCATACTCCTCGCTATCCAATAGCGTAGTAAAACTTACCTCCATCTTGTTGTCTTTGGAATAGAATGCGCCTACATTTCTAAAAATATTGGCATAATCAAATACTACATTTACGGCTCTATTTTCCACTCTATACTTTTCTGCCAACTTGTTAAGAGCATAAGTAGTCATTACGACCATTTGTCGCTCCTTAATATCTTTACTATCTCCCAAATCATAGCTTCTATCATCAAACTCAAAAGATAGTATCTGCCTTAGCGCACTTTCGTTGGTCAATCTTATCTTCTTATTTTCCATATTTCCCTTCTTTAGTTTTACCAAAATATTTCTATTGTATATTATATCACACCATAGCATATTAGTCAATACCTTAGACACACCCCTAACCACATCACTATATTCCTCTCATTTATTTATCACACCCACACCCCCAACATTTTGACAATATCCCCTACACCACCAAACAAAAAACAAAGGTTTTGTATCAAAACCTTTGTTTTTATTACTCATATCTTTTTATTACTAAAGCAATTTTATTAAGATCCTGAGGGAGGATCCCACAAAGCATCTTTAGCTTTCTCTTCACTGTCTATTTTTTCCCATTCTTCTTCGCTTGATTTATTCAGACATCCTTCACTACCCCCACCCTCGCAAAGTGCTTCACCTTCTGGTTTTTCGCTATAATATCCATCTTCTTTATTACTAGGATTTTTTATTGTTGAATTACAATAACAATCATTATCATGAGTATGTGGAGTTTTGCCACAAACAGGCGTGGTTGTATCACAATCACAAGGATCTTCTCCATGTCCTCCACTGCAAGAATTATAACAGCCAGCATCATGAGTATGTAGCTCTATTGTACATGTTAATCCTCCACAACCATTATTCCAACCTGAGGTATTTATATCCGCCGTCTTTTTCCAATAATTATACGATCCTAGGACAGAGAATGTCCAATTATCCTGATATAATATATTTACACTTAAATCTTTGTTATAATTATCAGGATAAATATAATTTTCACTCTCGCTACACTGAATAACATTAAGCGTTTCCTCATTAGCATTACCATTTATCTTAGTCTGTACCCAGTCGGAGTATGTATCAGAATCTTTATTTATAATCTTAAAATAAATACTACCATTTTGCGGTAAGCAGATTGTTTTATAACCAGCCTGTCCCTCAGCAACATATTGTGTTCCTGAACTTACATTCGGATTATCACATATCAAATCCCTATGGTCAGCGGTAAATTGTAGTAGATAATTGCTTTCAGCATTCTTCGTAACTTCGCCACCTTCATTATTCTGATTATTTTTTACTTCAAATTTCACATGTACTCTTGGGTTATAATATGGATTGGATACTCTACCTGTACCTTCTGGATAATCTGACTCTGAAATATCAGCATCATTCTTTTTATTGCCACTCAGATACGTTGTTGCCATAGCACTTGCCGATACATTACCAACTATATAAGCACGATAGCTCGCTATAGACTTTTCTGTAGTATTTCTGGAGTATAATGTAACGTTACCTATGTTATTACCTTGTATAATGCCTGTTACTTCTAACTTACCTACAAGTCCACCAGTAAAGTTAGTTCCTGTGTCATCAGGTGCTGCGCTACCTATATACATAGATGGTACATCAACACCTACCTCGCAATCAGACATAGTAAATTTATACGCCCCTGTTCCATACAGCCCTACTTTACCAACGATTCCTCCAGCTCCGTTCTGCTGTCCCGCATTATTTAGCGAACCACCATTATATGAAGCTCCAGCGGCTATATTACCTTGCGACTTACATCCTGTAATACTTACAATCTCTTCAGTTGAAGAATAATCTTTAATATCCACTTGTCCCAATATTCCACCAGCAGAGTTACTACCTGTCACTACACCAGTATTTTCACAACCTTTAATAGTCTTTGTAGTATTATTATATCCTCTTATCAATCCCACAATTCCACCTGCTATAGCTGCACCTAGGTCATTAAACCTGCCATAGTCTGAATCAATAGATACAGCTGCTGCATTAGTATTGTTTTCAATTTGTATCTTTAACCAACTTTGAGATACTCCATCAGTATCATTGATATAACCAATAATACCACCAACCTGACATCCTTTAGATATAGTACCTGTATTTTTATTTTTATTATCATCGCTAGTGTCACCGATTATTACATCTTGTATATATGAAAGATCTTCTGGATTAGAAATATTACCTATAATTCCACCAATATTCGACGAGCCAGTAATAGTTCCACTATTTTTACACTTAGTTACTTTACCATAATTTAGCAATCCTATTATTCCGCCCGCTCTACCATTAGCGTTTCCTGCATTCGTAATTGTGCCGCTATTGGTACAATCATATACACCAGCATCATCCCAACTATATATATCACCACTAGCATCTTTTTTATTATTACTATTCAATCCTGCAATGCCACCTGCTTGCCAGCCTTTAATTTCTGCAGTGTTATGACAGTCAGTTATCGCACAATCACTACTTTTACCGACTATTCCTCCTGCAAAGTTTTGAGAATCCGCTGGACTATCAGAATCTTTAAATGTGATAACGCAACTATTTGTACACCCATTAATTGCTCTACCAATCATCTCACCTACTATACCACCAATAGTTTCATTCTTGGTATATATTAATGATCCACCTTCTGGAGTGTAACTTGTTCCACTTGCGGTTAACGCTACACTATTTTTACAATCCGTCACATACGAGTACTCCAACCTTCCAGCTATTCCACCTATATACGAACCGTCTATTTTACCACTATTTGTATAGTTAGCAATATATGCGTATAGACAGTTTTCCTTTTGTGTCTCTTCAATTCCTGCTGTATCGCCTTCTACATGTCCTATTACACCACCGGCACTATGCCCTGTAACAGCATTACTAACAGTGGCATCTGTGCCATTAGTTATGTAGACTATAGCATCATTAGAATTATTACCATACTCATTGTATATTATTCCACCTGGCAACGCACCTATCTTTGCATAACCAATCAATCCACCTGCCTTACCACCACTATTTTTTGTAGCAGTAATGGTCTTACCAGAATCAGTATTTGTACAGCCATCTAACACTACTTTTATAACATTTAAGTCTGTAACTTCATCTTCAACGATCTCTGCCATTCCTACGATACCACCGGCATATTTAGTAGCAGCAGCACCGATAGCACCTTTATTAGTACAATATTTGATTGTGCCGTGTTGCATATATCCTACTATACCACCTACACATTCAGCACCGATAGTAAGGTTTATATTATTTGTATGACCTATTTGTATATCTACAACATCTGATCTACCTATAAATCCACCTAGATATGCTGTTGCTGTATGTATAGTTATACTATCTGTAACGGTATTAGATTCTCCACTCATAGTAATCTTACCACTATCGTTATAGCCTACCATACCGCCGACATAATAACCGCTAAGGGTTGCCTGAGTTGTTTTATTACCTACAAAGCTTACATCTCCGGACACCTTACCTGCTATACCACCAGTTGCTCCAGAATCCCCTTCAGCAGTTGTCTTAGATATAATATCACCACAAGTTACACTATTACCTTCGATTGTAATATCTGTTGATACACATCCTACTATACCACCAGCAGTTGCAGGATATGTTGTGGTACCGCCATCTGTTACACCAGTCACACTTCCGTTCTCAATCGTAATATTACTTATTTTACTATCCTCATTTACCCATCCTTTGGATACTACACCAATTGCAAGACCACCATTGGCTGTCGCGTTAATAGTCTTGGTTCCATCAATTGTTACTTCACCACTATCAAACTTTATACTTCCAGCATCGTCGTCACTACCTATTGTACCAGCTATCACACCAGCATTGGCACCTGTCAAATCAAATGTACTGCTTATCGTAGATATCGCTGCAACTACATCACCAGCGATTAATCCTATTAAACCACCTGCATTATTAGCTGCTGTAAGTTCAATATCTACATTAGCAGCAATAGTAGGAATTGTAACTTTTGCAGTATTCACTCCCACTAATCCACCTGCATTTGCAGAAGATTTAATTTCAATACTAGCATTTTCTGGAATATTACCTATATCTACTTGAGCAGAACTACTACCCACAACACCACCAGCATTAGAACTAGTATACTCTCCATTGTTAATAGTCACAGCTAGAGTAGTTATACTTGACACACTCATAGTACTATTTACTACACCTATTACACCACCGGCATTAACAGTAGCATTGATATTTGCAGCAACCTTAAGTTCACTTATACTTATAGTTCCAATTCCGCTACCCAATACACCACCAGCTGCTGCGGTTGAGCTAATTGTTGTATTGGATATTTCAGAAGATTCAATTTTATTGTTATCCGAATCCAAATACCCTACAATACCACCAGCACTAGCACTAGCTTCTATTGTAGCACCAGATACTGAGATACCAGTTACGTTATTACCTGTAACTTTACCAATCACACCTGCATTGCTACCGCTCACGCTACCGTCTGTGATTGTTATGTTATTTATTCCAGTAGTGCCGTTTACAATTGCTCCAGTATTAACTACACCAATTGCAAGGCCACCATTATCTGTCGCGTTAATTTCATTGTCTTCGTTAGAAATTAAAACTTGTTTTTTACCACTTATCTCTTCGAAATTAATATTACCACTAATCTCACCAGCTATTACACCGGCATTATCACCTGTTAGATTAAATTCACTATCTATTTCAGATATCGCTGTTGCAACTACATCACCAGCGATTAATCCAATTAAACCACCTGCATTCAAGCCTGCATAAATTGTTACAGAATCAGGGGTTGTATCTATAGTAAGTTCTGCCGTATTACTACCCGCAATACCACCAGCGTTAGAACCAGAATAATCTAAAGTCTCTTCATTTACCACTGCACCAGTATTATTGATATTCACTGATAACGTATCTATATCTAACACGCTCACAGTGCTACCTACTACAGCTATTACACCACCGGCATTATTAGTAGCATTAATATTTGCTGTAACACTAACATCTTCTATTTCTATCTTTCCACTTCCGCTACCCAATACACCACCAGCTGCAGCCGTTGAACTAATAGTTGTGCTAGTCACACCATTTTTAGCTATAACACTATCTGTTATTGTGTATGTCACATCTTCTCCACCATCTGGAGTGTTATCCAAATACCCTACAATACCACCTGCGTTTGTAACCGCTTTTATTGTAGCACCAGATACTGTGATATAAGCTACGTTATTTTTATCAACTTTACCAATCACACCTGCATTACTATCATGAGCAGTTCCACTCACGCTACCGCCTGTGATTGTTATGTTTTTTATTCCAGTTTCACCTTCACCGCAATTTACTTTTGCACTACTATTTACTAGACCTATCGCAAGGCCGCCGTTAGTTGTCGCGTTAATAGTCTTTGTTCCAGCAATGGTTACATTATTACTTTCAAAATTAATATTACCACTAATCTCACCAGCTATTACACCAGCATTGGCACCTGTTAGAGTAAATGTGCTCTTTATCTCAGATATCGCTGCAACTACATCACCAGCGATTAATCCCACCAAGCCACCTACATTTGCACCTACACCAATTGTGATATTTGCAGAGTCAGGAACTGATTGAATTGTTAATTTACCAGCCACAAAACCAGCGTATCCGCCGATGTATGATGCATCGTCTACATTTTCTAGAATACCATAAGTATCGTCATCATCAACCAACTCATCGTCAGTATTATTCAATACCGCAACTAAGTTGTTCACGTTAGTATCAATAGTTACAGTTACAGTTACACCGTTAGCTACTTCACCTATTACACCACCGGCAATAGTTTCGGAATTTATAATTGTATTGTCTGAACCTATTTTATTTATTGAGAAGTTATTTATTGTAATAACACCTTTTCCGCCACCTACTATTCCACCTACTACTTTATTAGATGTAATAGTAGAGCCATTTACTTGTATTTCAGCTTTGCTTGGATTTCCTATATAGGCATTTTCTACATAACCAACTACTCCACCTGTATAAGATGATGCATTAGTTTCCGTATTAATCCTGATATTATTAATTTCACCAGCGTTAGAACTTCCAATTCCCGCAAAACTTTCTATATTACCATTGGCTGTATAGCCTACTACTCCGCCAACGTAAGATGCAGCAGCTGAATTATTATTCTGTACATTAATACTAGATATAGTTACTTTATTAGTTGTGTCTAGTACTGTTACATTGTCACTATTAGTATATCCAACAATACCACCGACATAAAGTTCGGATGCTGATATTATAGGTTGGATAGCATTTATACTAACAGTGTTATTATCCGCTTCAGCATCTGCATTTACTAGATATCCAAACATGCCACCTATATGCGCTTCTCCAACACTTGTTAGGTTTAACAAATATGCTGATTCATTAGCAAATGTAATATCGTTTTCAATAACATGAGTAGTTTGTGTACCAGAACTACTATATTCCACATAACCAGCAATAGCACCCACTCTAAGATTGGCACCACCGAATGAAGATCCATCCCCGACATTTATCTTCACATCTGTCGCACTTGTCTTTCTAATATCTCCACCGCTAATATTACCAACAATAACACCAAATGAATAATATGCATCTTCCTCGGTATTAACAAAAGATACAGTTACGGCAGTTAAAGTGTTTGGCTTATGCCCTGTTCCATTATTAGTTGTAGTACCATTAATCACAGAACAACCCACCAAGCCACCTACATTCAAGCCACCTGCTACAGTCATATTGTTTAACGTATTATCCGTAAATGTTATACCGCTCATATTGGTGTAAACTATAACTCCGGCATCGATCTTTCCAGTATTATCCTGACCAAATAGACCGCCAGTTGCACCAGTTGTACTATTATTAGTCAAGTTAATATTATTAACAATAGAATTACTAATACTTACTTTGTTTGCACCAGTACTCTCTACATTCTGACTACCTAGTATACCACCCATATAGTCTGCTGTAGCGGTAGCGGTTGCAGCACTTGGTTCAGTAGCAGCAAGAGCAGCTATTCCTGGATCAGGCTCAGCCACTACTTCATCATTAATAGACACCTTATCTATCGTCACACCCGCACCTGTTGCTTTTGCAACTAATGTTGATGCAAATGTTTCAAAATCATCATCTTCTAAGCTGTCTGCAAATATCTCTTCCTTTGTATAGTTGATATTAAATTCATGAATATTAGCACCATCTACCAACCCAAATAGTCCAATATGCTTTGTATCTAGCGAGTATAGACTGCTATTGATTGTAATAATTTTTCCATTTCCATTGAACTTACCTACGTACTTAAAGTTCTCAGAGCCTAATGGATTGATATTAGTTACTGAGGTAAATACACTTCTTGTAACAGTTTCTGTAGAACCATCTTCTTTAGTTATAGTTACCTCTGCTTCATCTAGTTGGATATTAAACTTATCTGTATTAGTCTGGATATCCTCTCCTGTAGCATACTTCCATATACCACTTATCGCTTGATAAGATTTATCTACACCTGCTTCATTAACTTTTATACCGCCATATCTAAACGAATGTAATTTCTGAACAGTGATGTATTCAAATTCATTTCTTACTACGAATGCAGTATCATCATCTGTCAATGACAATCTATACTCTGGTATTGCGTATAGAAGAATTTTTCCATCTTCACTCCAAGCGGAAGAATCTATGACATTACCTATATTCTCAACATCCACATTATTTGAACTATAAATATTATATAGTTCTGGTACATTAGCAACATCTGTATATTCAGCAAATCTTACATGTCCTGACTCGTCACTTGCTTCCATAATATATCCACCAGAGATTCCTCCTACAATACCTCCAGACAAGCTTCCATTATAAGATTTCGTCACAGAAGCTAAGTTCCTTACACCTTGGATAAGAATACCAGTACCTTTACCTACTATACCACCGATACATTGGTTACTATCATTTACATCTATTTTTGCATCATTTCTTACAAGTCTTACGTAGTTAGTCCTATAATCATGGGTATATTCATACGGCTCAGGACCAATCTGCTCATATTTCAATTCACCAATAATACCACCAATATAACCTTCTTCTTCGTTATATCCTTCGCCAGTAATACTCATATTATTCTGTAACCAAATATTGTATGTCTGATAGTTTCCACCTGTTACTTGCCCATCTACTAGACCATATATCCTTACATTGACGCCATCGCCTACAAAACCACCATAGTGATCACCACTTTGATAACTAATGCTACCATTAGCATAGGATAGTAGATAATCATTAGCGATTACACTTTGTCTTTCATCTTTTCTTGCCTCATTATAGTCTGTAGCACCTTCAGCAAGAGTTTCTCTATACAAGCCTGTTAGACCAATAATACTCATATCTGTAACATAATCAACTCTGCCACTAGCAAACAATTCCGCCTTACTACTATCATAATTGTATTCTACAGCACCTAGTCCATATAACGCATTATCATATATACTTGATATCACTACATTCTGAGCACTACCCACTAGACCACCAACGTAATCCACCTTTTGGCCTAAGCTTATATCTACATAAGAATAAACATCTGCTAGATATGTATAGTTTGTATTACTTGTATTCTTAATATCACCTATCACACCACCGATATAACTACTAATTTTTCCAGTGTTTCCATCAGCAGTACTGCTTAGTGTAATTTTTTGATTAGGGCCATCAGCAGTATTCTTATTCAACTTAATTCCATATAGAAGTAAGTCTTTAACTGTATTATTTTCTACAGCACCTATTACACCACCAATATAGTGTACTCTATTTAATTCCGGTGTCTGACCGGTTTTAACATAATCATGCACATTACTAATATTGATTGAATAAGTGCTTGTAATATCTTTTACCAAGATATTATTAGTTAGCGCACCAGTGTCGTCAGTGTATCTGATCTTACCTATAGCACCACCAATATATTTTCCTGCATCTGCTTTAATAATACTCTGGTCAGACGCATTAGCCTTGATATTATATAGCGATGAATCAAGTGCATAACCAATCACACCGCCTATATATCCACCTTTGATATACGAATCTGTGCTATCTACTGCGTATTGTACAATTGCATTTCCGCTAATATTAGAAATTACTGAATTTGCCGCGTATCCCACAACTGTACCTACATACATAGTTCCATCAATTGTATCTGCCGCAGTACCATAGCCTACATTAAAGTTAGTAATAGTAGCACCATCTGCGTAACCAATAAGTCCCGCGTATCTACTATCTTGTTTCATTTGATAAGCAGTAAATTCTACCACCTCGCCTTCGCTTTCTGCTTGTGCCTGACTTACTGCTCTGTTATATGCCATATATGATACGTTACGTATATTGTATATGTCTACTGGAGTAGCACCCTGAGACTTAATAATACCCTTAAATGGCATTGTTTGTGCATCGAATGTTACATTGCCATCATCATCGGTTGTATCTTCTATTGACACATTCTCTTCTCCCAAATCATAATTCGCATAACCTATACTTACCCAGATCTTACCAGACAAATCTAAGTTGTTACAAATTATTATTGTTTTGCCAAAGAAATCATATCCCTTTGCGGTCATTCTAGCTATCCATGCAAGCTGTGATGGTCTGTTGATATAGAATGTATTACTAGTATAAGTCGCAGTTTCATTGCCATCAACAATTCCAGAATTCTTAACATTATTATCTTTAGCTGCCCTACCACCACCAACTTGATCAATAGCAGGTAAAGTAGCAAAGTCTATCCAATATCCAGCAGCGAACATAAGCACTGGATATTTGTTATTACTATTATCTCTACTCCAGATACTACCCCAAGAGAAGCCAGGGAATTGAACCGTTGCCAACTTATTTTCTTCTATTGAAGTATACTTTGATGTTAAACTATCAATTGCTGTTGAACCTTCAATAACATACACTGTAGAAATAGCTATTTTGCTATACACTTCTCTAGCCTGAATATTGCTACTATCTAAATTCTCTTCAGTATATTGTCCTACAACCTTATCTACAATTGTCGAAGTATATCCTTGAGTAATAGACATATTCTCAGTACCAGAGTAATATCCTACAAACGCACCAGCTGATCCAACAGACTCTTCTGATCCAACTGCTTTAGGTACACCATATGATGTAATATTTGCATCGTTTTTATTATTAGTATCATCGCCATTAGAGTTGTAAATATTCTCTAACGCAATTTTGCCAAATACTCCACCTACAATACCACCTGCAAAGTTACCATTGACAGTGCTTTGGTTAGCAGCAAGAGAAATAGTCATCTCTACTTCACTAGCACCTACAATACCACCTGCAAAGTTATTGGCAGCTACACTCTTTACACCTGTGTAAGAGTATATATATCCATTATTCTCTACTTTGCTAATATCTATAGTTACATTAGTACCACCCTCACTCGTAGTCTTGTATACTCTTCCTACAATACCACCTGCATTGGCACCTACTACTTGTAGAGTATTCTCTCTACTATCCAATTCATCTTGCTTAGCATACAAGTTGACATCTGATCCTATTACGAATCTATTTGTATAATCATCACCTCTTTGATCAACTAACAAATATTTTTTATTTGTATACTTACTTTGATCGCTAGGCGTACATATTGTATATCCACTACCTGTATCTTCAGCGTAATAATAGCCAGAAACTGACTCCAAATAATCTGGAATTCCATTCTCATCGCTGTCTGTAGTGTTAGTCCCAATCTTGCTTGTTACTATATACGCACCATTTACATATATCGCATATTCACCGCTAGTATATACCTCTGCCAAATTAGAATCAGTCAAAACAAAGTCATTCTTATTAATAATCACATAGTCTATCTTATATTTATAATCTGCCAATACACTACCTGCTAATACACCAGCAGCACCACCTGTTCTAGTAGTTTCGCCAACAACTTCTCCAGCGCTTATATTAGTTACACTGGTATTGGTTGCTATAACCAATCCTTTGTTAAAGGATACGTTATATAGATTTGCAGTAGTTCCAGTAGATCCGTCTCCGGATACATAACCAAATAGTCCTGCAACATCAGAATTGATAACCGTTAAATTTGTAATAGTGTGTTGTACTAGCATACTACCACTATTTTGATCATAACCGCCACCATTGAATACACCTTTGAATGGATTTGCTTTAGTTCCTATTGGAGTCCAAAGTTTGCCACTAAGGTCTATACTTGCCCCAATCTGTACTTTGCAATCTGCAAAGTCAAACTGTCCTGTATTAACAATATATGCTACCCACGCTAGGTCTTGAGCAGTCTTAATCTTAAATACTTTAGAAGTTATTTCAATAGAGCTTGGAACATCTATAGAATCCCAGTCAGCAATTACATAGTCATATATCTCTATTTTGCCATCTTCATATTTATAAGAATAAGTTTTGTAAACCACCTCTTCCGGATTCGGCAAATTATATATCCACATATATTTTTCATAATTTGTTTTGTTTTGGTTATACACAGATTTATCTGTATATGCTATATCTGTGCCATATAGATCTTCTGTATTACTATAGTCATAGTTGTACCCATAATCATACATATCCATATCTCTATGGTACCATTTACCGCTTTCGCTTGCTAATTTTAGTTCTAACCTTAGCATTGGAGCGCCATTATTTCTAGCCTTTTTAGCATCCGTATCCAAATCATCTACAGTAAACATTACCCATACATTATCAAAATCTAATGCAAAATTGTCCGCATTTATAGTCTTGATAAAATTCGACACATCGGTAGCATAAACCTTGCCTGATTGATAGCCAATATAATCAAAATGTTTACTATCTCCTTCGGAATCAACGTAAGTGATATTGCAGGTAGGACCACCAGCTCCAACAGCACCCTCTAAGTACACGTCATATACATTAGCACCAGTTTCAATAGTTGGCAAAGTAGTAGCCGTAACAACTACTTTACTTGTGTTTATGTTTTTCAAACAATAAACATCTTCTTCTGGTTCTGGATTATCTACCAACTCTGAATTAGTAGCATAAATCACACTATTAGATATAATACCGTTATTTATGTCTACTATAAACTCTTTTGCTACTGTATTCTTATATCCAAAGATTATACCATTGTTTTCTCCAGCGACTTTTATCGTGTTATTATCATCTATTGTAGACATGATAATGCCGTTATTTGTTGTCGCAATTGTTACTGGCACACTAGGATTTGTAACACCTATGACTATAGAATTAACATCGATTGTATTAAACAATTTGCTATGTGAGTTATAAGTATTGTAGTTATTAAAATACACAATATTAGATTTTAAATTGGCTTCATTTACAGCTGCATTTATAATATAAGATTTATTTTCTTTAAAATCAATACCAGCTTCCGGATTTTGTCTAGTGCCGTCGCCTTGAAGATCGATATAGTTGTATACTTTATTCCCAGACTCATCTCTCTCTATTTCATATACAGGATTACCATCGACAAATATCGGCTCACCAGTTTCTTCATCTACCGCTTGTACATATTTAGGATCGGTATTTACATTTACATTTGTAGAATCACCACTCCACTTTAACAACGGATAGCTATCACCAACATTTTGCAGCCAAATATCATTACAATAAGTATCACTAATTCCATGTGTATGTCCATCTAAACTACATTTTATCAAATTGTCTATAAAATATTCAAACAACATCTCTTTACTACCAGATGCTTGCCCAAAGTTGTTACTATATGGGAACAATTCTGCGTTATAGTATGTTGTTGCAAATGTAGAAGAAGTAAATTTCTTATCCCCCTCACCAGCAGTACTCTTACCTAGTATTCCACCAATGGTATTATACTCGTCGTATATTTCTATATACTCATAATTCTTAACTGCAGGAATCGTAGCCAAAGAATAACTAGCTGATATTGCAAATATACCACCATTATTATGTAAGTTACCTATCAATCCACCAATGTAACTTGCATCACCATTTACCACACCAGTTTCCGCCATTTCGTATGTTGCATTCGCTGGATAATTATTAGCCAAATCATAATTGATGTGTCCTGCATAATATGTGTTTGCGATATTTACATCAACATTATCAGGATTAGTATCTTCAGCCACAATCACTTGACCTACTAGACCACCGACATAGTTATTTATAGTATTTATCTTATAACCACTCTTTGTTG
The DNA here is from genome assembly GCA_017399265.1 of Clostridia bacterium. GTDB lineage: Bacteria > Bacillota > Clostridia > Christensenellales > UBA1242 > UBA11490. The sequence continues at coordinate 65,307 of JAFQDL010000001.1, read as the reverse complement.
GAATAGTAATGGTAGCAGTACTAAAGCTTTGATCCAAAGTAAACAATTCACCCTTGCCTATTAGTCCACCAAAATAGCTCTTAGTAATACTTGTGTCTTGTAGTGTATGCTCATTTACGTGATACTGTTCAATAACTTTTATTTCACCGCCAGTTGCAATCTTAGTTAACTCTGCATTCTTTACATATCCAGCGAATCCACCAAAGTAACTATCTGATATATCTCCAGAAATATTAATACTTGGATTAATTGCAATATTATTAAGCTTTGCAGTACCATTTTCTACACTTATATCACCCGCAAAACCACCCGCATATATTCCAGATGCAGAAACTTTTACACCTTCTTCAATCTTGCTTTGTCCAACAATATTTATTTTAGAATTTACAGCATTGCTTCCACCCAAAGATGTGTCTGCACTTTCAAATTTACCTACAAATCCACCTACATATACCCCTGTACTCTTTGCAATAAGGTTTACATTAAGCTTGCTTGTAGTATTTGTATTATTAATATCTGCCGTATTAGTATCGTTATCGGTAATTTTGTTTAGATATCCAATACCGCCACCTATATACAAGTTATTAGTATCGGCATTTATGTCAATATTCAACGTGGTATCAGATGTCACCTCTTTGATACTCTTTACAGAGTCTAACTCTAATACAAATGGAGTATAAGTAATTTGGCCTGTAACATTATCTTTTTCTATTTCCAATAAACCTGTTGCACCAATACTTCCACCAATATATACAGAGCCACTCTCGTCGCCACTTGCTTCACTTTGGATATAATGAATAGTTCCTTGTGTAGTGATACTCGATATTGGACTATCAGAGTTGTGTGCGATTGTACCAATTGCTCCACCAGCTATAATGTTACTAGTTGTAGCACCAGTTGAATCTCCACCTTGAGTTGTGTACACATACTCACTATTAATAGTCTTGTATTTGTTGGCACCATTGTAGATAGTTATATTAGTAGTTTCGTCCACAGCTACACCAGCGAATTTAATCTCTGCCTTACCTACAATACCACCAACCAAAATATTAGAAGAAATTTCAGGTTTTTCAGTTGGATTATAAGTATATGCATAGATATTAATACCCGGAGTCTTGGTCACTGTACAAGTCTTATCTTCATCTTCAGTATTAATTGTAATATCTTGAGCAATAGAATCTCCGCCAATAAATTTAGCATTTGCAATCTCGGCTGTTTCGCTAATCGCATGACCAAACAATCCACCTATAGCAAACTCTTTACTAGTAGTTTCCTTTTTTACTGCAGCAGAATTAACAGCAACATTTATTTCTGTTTGCATCACTACCACATTGTTGATTGAATACTTGCCTTCATTGTGTAACCTACCACCAACACCACCTACACTAGGAGGATTTGGTGAATTATATACGTTAATCGCTAATTGTTTTACTGTATAATCTTTGCTGTAATACATCTTGACATTTTGACCATATCCAAATACGCCACCGACGTAGTCAGCGCCACTCACCTCTAATATGCCACGACAAGTCTCTTTGTCTTCTTTTTTATAACTTCCAACAATGCCGACATCAATAATATCTACATATCGTCCACCATCTGATTGCTTGCCATATAGCACACCAACACTAGTCTCTGATGAACTAGCTTCGATTTTTACATAATCCACAGCTATATCAAAACCTTTGAATATTGCACCATCTACATATGAGAACAATCCAAAGCTATCTTTTAAATATTCTGTATCATTTGCAGCAAGTCCATATAATGTAAAGTTCTTAGACACTTCCTCACCACTAGAATAATCCACATCACTCTTAATAATACCAGTGAATGGATTATCTGCTGAGTTTAATGCTTTCCAACCACCATCTATCACCATATTGATATTGTCCATGATGATATATGTTGCATCTGGATACAATTCTGTATTATCTGTTAAATCACTAACAACATATACATAAATAACCTTTTTGGAATTGATAAATCTTCTTTGTGGAAGTACATATTTTTCTTTATCTTGTCTTGAGTTATTTAAGCCTACAACACCTGTCATGGTTACGCCATACCATACGTCATTTCTCCATGTTCCATACACACTAGGCAATACATAAGTTACATCTTTTGCATAATCACTATCTCCTGCAGTTTCGTTTTGAGACACTGTAGGAACTTTCGATAATTTTGAGGTCTCTGTAATTATATACTTACCTTCAATCATCTCTCTTACATTTCTCAAACTACCGAATACTTGTAATCTACTATATCTATATACATTACCAGCTCCACCTAATTGATAGTCTGCAGAATAACATTGAACTTGTGGTTCACTATCAGATGTATAATAAGTAACCAAATTACTAACTGTATACAATAAATTTTCTTTCTTTGCCTCATCTTCGTATACAGAACCTTCTTGAAGATACTTCTCTTCTCCAAGTTCTTCCGCAACATAACCTTTTCTATAGTTACCCAACTCTTCTACAAGTCGATCATCTGTATCTTTCTTACTTGAGTCATTGATTTTGAAAGTTTGAGCAAAATATATTCTTTCGTTCTGTACTCTATCTTCTAATTCTGTACCAGAATACCAGTCCTTAATCTCTTTTCCTAGACCATAACTTACTGAGTATCCAATAAAGGTACCCATGTAAGCTCTAGGACTATTTATACCACTATAGCTATCTCTATCTAGATTCTTGTGTTCTATTTTCCAGAAGTTAAAAGAGTTCAAGCTATCTACATGCAACTCGTCGTTGAATAAACTTGCAACTTTTAGGCCTTTCTTTAAATAAGCTAGTTGATTATACATATGATATACCTGATTAGTAGGACTAGGATCATTATTATCCGCATTCATTAATATATCAACAGCATTTGCACCAGGAATCTTCTCATAACCTTTTTGAATTTTAGTCTGGATACCAATTGTACCACCAAACCCTCTAAATGAGAACACACTAGCAGTAGTATACACGTCATCAATTTGTGCACCTATAGCAATACCAATGATACCACCAGCATATTTAGCATCTATATTTGCCACATCTACCCTATTGTATGAGTTCAATATCTTTGAACCAAAAGACAATCCAACAAGGCCTCCCATGTAGTGAGGATTACCTTGGTAGAATTCTTCAGCTTCGCCACCTCCCCCTTCTGTACCAGTATAATAACTATAGAAATGAGTTACATCTGTAGCATCATTCACTCTCTTGTAAAGATCCCTATCTAGACCTGCTTGATTTTCATTCTCTACATAACTTCTCTCTACAGTACCCAAGCTATGACCAACTAAGCCACCAGATATAGCGAAAGAATTTAAGTGCATATCTTTTTCTACTAACACCTCACTATTTACCATCTTAACGTTAGCACCCAAATATCCAAATAATCCACCTACAACCTCACCAGAGATTGTGTTGCTTCCAACATATCTAGCACCTGTTACATCTTGAACAAACACATCAGATGTATCGATTACACCAGCAATTCCACCAGCATAAGATATCTTTGCAGTATTCTCCTCTCCTTGTTTTCCGGAATCTGCAGTGTATGGAGAAATATACAAATTGAATTGATGAGCCGTTGTCAAAGTCTTATTACCTATTGCAAGTACAAGATTACCATCATCTAGTTTATATATTTCTTGACCAACACTAGTAATTCTATTTTCTAAATTAGAATGTGATGGTCTAAATATATTTGTTCCACATCCATCAACGTTAAGAACAAAACATGCAGTAACGCCAATATTTGATGTTATATTATTTAACACAACTTGTTCTTTAATCAATCCAGCAAGTCCACCAACGGCATTCAGGCCACTAATATTAGAGTTATTATTCTGTCCATTGATTGAGATATTATATAGTTTTGCATATTCAATAGTTCCCGCAAGACCGCCAGAGTTTTGTACAGCATTTGCTCGAACATAATCTATATAAAGGTTTAGATTTCTAATACTTGCAAAGTATATTTCATTGGCATTTTTCCCTTTAGAACCTAATACTTCGAATAATCCTATATTAGTAGCTGCAGGAGTATTTACATTTGTCTCTGCCACAATTCTAATGTTGGTCATGTTCATATTATTACCATCTAAATCACCAAAGAATGTAACATCATATGTTTGAACAGCCTTATCCAAATCTCCAAATTCAATATCTTTGATTAATCTCATTGATTTATTCAATTGATATTCAGTCTTGTTTACATTAGTTGCTAGTTTCTTGCCATAATCATTAAAATCCTCTACAGAATCAATCAAATATGGATTTAATACCGTATCTCCATATATAATACTGATACCATTTTTATTTTTTTCTGTATTTGCATAACTATATGCAGACGTAGCATCTTCCGACACTTGATTTACCAAGTTAATTTGCTCTATCAACGTCTCTAGCATTATTGACATATCTGCATCATCAAACACTCCAATGTTGATGTTTACAAACATATCCATATTTGTCTCTAAATTTTTCTTAAATATATCTTGATACAAAGGATCTTCAGGCTTAACTATTAAACTTTCAGAAGAAACAACGCCGTCCCAAAGTTTTGGAATGCTTACTTTTTTGTCTTTTAACAAACTCAACTCATCATACAAGTAATCATCTTCATTTTCTGTAAAATTATTATATGCGTAATACAAATATGCATAAGCATACGCCACTTTTTGAGCATCAGTATAGTTTGTACGAACAGCTAAATTACTTCTGATATTACCAGCAATTGTAATTGCCATCTCGTCATTAAGTGTATTTAGAATATCATATATACTTGCATCTTTCATAAGCGGAGTAATAAATGTTCCGTACTTAATACTCATTGTTCTTAAGTTAGCAGCTACCAATTGTGGTGTATATTTTTTATAGACGTTATTTTTGAAATACTCGTCAACAATTTTCCCCTCTCTAACACCTTTGTTATCTATATTATCGGTTGGAATAAACCATACAGATTTAACAATATCTTCACCATTGATTTCTCTATCACTATTAAATGCAAATCCATTTAGAGAATCATAAGAAGAGAAGTCTGCATAACTAAGTGCTAATCCCTCTGTATGAACTAGATCAATACTATCAACATATGCACTGTCAAAATATTTGATAATCTTTTGATCATTATCTGTTTGATAAATTGCTGTATAGGCATCAGGATCAAGCCCGTTTACTTTACTTACATGCTTATATTTTTTGTCAACCACATCCCACACACATGGTTGATACTCACCGTCTGAACTTGCTTCCCATTCATTGGCGGCATTCCATATACCCTTAACAGCAGGTAATATCACATATTGCACTTTAGCAATTTTTTCTTTATCTGCAGCATTTTGATCTAAGTAGTTGATATAGTCTTCTTCTGTAATGTACAAATAATAAGCATTTTCAATAATTCCCTCATTTCTAGACGGATTTTCACTTTCACTATTACCTTTACTTATATCTTTTCCACAAAGCAACGAATATTTAATATCATTAGCCTTAACGCTACTTAACGTATAAATAGCATTAATATACCCACTAGACTCGTTAGAATACACGAATCCAGCAGTGCCCGCACCTGACACAACTATATTAGAATAACTATTAGTAATATTTCCATTATTAGAGTATACAAATCCACCAGCCTCTTTACTTGTAATAACTACATTACCAAAGTTTCTTACATTAAAGATAGTTTCTTCACTTTCTGTATCATTGTAAGAATACTTGTATCCAATATAGTCTTTCAAAGTTTCTTTAGACAACCCAGTAGATTTAAAGCTAATGCTTTCTGTATAATAAACTACTAATGAATTAGCCACCAATGCAACATAATCAATTCTATTAAACTTATCGCCTACTTGATTGCCTTCAATATATGAATAATGAATTTCTCCATTGTTTGACATTACAAAGCCACCTGTACCACTAAATGCAGCCTCGTTACCTTTGTAGTTTACGACATTGCCGCCTCTAAAATAACTAGAAGAAATTTTTGCAGCTTCCCCGACTTCTCCACCTTCTCCAGATTCTCCATTATTGCAAACAAATCCACCTACATAGAATGGTGCAGATATGGTTATATTTTGTACAGCACTATTTGTGATATAGCCTTTATTTACACCTACCAAGCCACCCACATAAATACTAGTCTCTGCCTTGTCTTCTAAACCTGATTGGACTCTTATTATCGAATGAATTCTTGTATCATAGTTAACATTTTCATGGATATTTCTTTCTACTAATTTAAAGTAGTAATTATCTAGTCTTTTTTCTAAGGATTCTTTACTAATCTCCCCTTCTCTATATAATACATAATCCCTTTCATATCTATACTCATCTGCATTATTAATTACCAACGCATTAGTTATAGTACCTTCATTAATACCTGCAACTGTACCATAATTAAACTTAGTCATTTGCTTAATATCAATAATTATATCACCATTAACTGAATTAGAATCATCAATAGAATCTAAATCTTCTCTAAACACATCTGGATTAGCAGGGATTTCAAGAATGATATTCTTAAGTAATGTATCTTTAGAAACAGTTCCAATGAATCCAAAATTAGCTTTTTCCGAATCAGTACTTGTTGTATCCACTGCTCCAAAACTATTTATTCTAATAACATAACCATTGCCATCTAATGACTTAATTTCAGTATTAAGTGGATTCCAATTATTCACTTCAATATCTGACATCAAGATATACGCAACACCCGGCGACATACCTTTCAAATCTTCTTCCGAATAAACAGGCGTAGGGTTTTCATCATCAGACAAATTTTTCATCGCAAAACTAAACGAATCAGTAAAGCAATACTTAAATTCATTGACTTTATCTTGATAGATACCTGTACTTGAATTAGTTCCTACCTCTTCCTTATCTGTCAATACATAAACACCTGTAGAAGAACTATTTCTTCCGAATTCCTCATAGACATTTGATGGAGAATAGCAAATAACCGTTTGAGCTAAAATCATATCATTGGTGCCTAAAATATTGTTTCTAAATTTCAAACCACCAAATAACAGCTCTTCATAACTTGCATTTTTGCTTGGTTGATAGGATACGTTATATCTCGTATCTGTGACAGCAAATCCATAACCAAGAGTTGTCTCTTCGCTCAATATCTCATATTGCTTCTTAGCATTTAATACAAACCATGTTTTGGTTTTGTGTATCTTATCTTCACCATTCTTATCTAATCCACTTGAAGATATTCTTGCCTCGATTAAGCTTATTTGAGATCTAATATACTCTACAACTTGACCTGCCTCATTAACACTACTCCTCTTGTAGATATTGTTATCGAAATAAGTAGCATCTACACGTACTCTCAAATCATACGATTGATTAAATACACCATTGAATACGCCCTCTTGCACGCCTTCAATACTTATATCATTGATAACATACAACGCAAGTTGAATATTTATTTCAGATGTATGATAATATACATGATTATTAATTATTTTCTTTACTGTGAACTCTAATTTTAAGGATCCACCTATCAAATCTTCGTCATATTCTATAGGCAATATCAATTCATACGCGCCCAAAGTATTGTTATATCTAAATAACGAATTTTCTTGTAGTTGTGATATTAAACCCACTGGGTCATTACCATATTCTCCAGAAACTCCCAACAATTTATGTAATGCATATCCATTTAACAATGTTGTACCATTGCTATTTAATTGTACTTTAATATTATCCCACGTGTTTTCAGTTCTAAGAACAATGGTTACATCAGTTCCAATCGCTGCTGGCCCATTACTTGCTCCATTATACTTTGCATCAACTCTTGGATGAAGAACAGGATCAATTGTAAATACTTGTCTCTTATTTTCAATTTCTTTACCATCTTTGAAATACTTGATTGTAACATCAAACTTAACATTTTCATTCTCTAAATAACCAAGATATGTTCTAACATAATATGTTCCATCGAAATCATAATAATAATCTTCATATTTTGAGTACACATTCGACACATTTGACAATCTTATTCCATTAGTTATGGCCTGAATAGCATTGTATGAACTATAATAGCCACCAAAAATATACTTATCACTTGTATCAACTCTATCATTTAGCTTTGTTTCAGCCACTAATTGTTCAAATTGGATATATGTTCCTTGATAACCACTACTTGTTACTTCTACATAATCCACATTAGAATATCCTGGGTTAAGATTGATTTGTAATAATCCATAATATCCAACAACCAATGTATTGCTAGGTAGATTTTGATCTACTTCATAACCAGTCTTTTCTTCACCAGCCTCAACGTCATAAGATTTCATTGTTACGCCATCAAAATGCTTAACATCAGAGTTCTCTAATTCTTGAGGAATCATTGTATATGGCAACTCAATATAATCCAATTTTTCTTGCGCACCATCATTGTCAATAATCAGATTAGTAATAAATGTAAAGTTATAATTTTCAATTTCAGTACATTCAAAGAAACAATCTGTCATAACTTCTACTTGGAAATTATATGTGATATATTTCAAATTACCCGCTTGCCTAAACTCATTTAAGCTTAATAATTTTAATTGATATTTACCAAATGTTATCAATACATCATTTGGTGACTTGGCTATCTTATAAAGATAAATATTTTGGAAGAAATAATTTATATTTCCTTTAGTTAAAGACACATATTGTCCACCATTTAATTGTTTATCAATCGAACTAATTCTAGCAATATTGTTTGCTTCTATTTGCTTAGTTCCACTAGATATAAACATATATAGTTCTGTGTTTTCATTATCTGTATTTATTGTAATAGAGAATTTTCCAGCCTCTTTAGGAGTCGCTGTTACAGAAGTATTAGTAGTAGAAATTCCACTTGTACCATTCACTACATTAACAGAGAATGTTTTTCCTATAACTTCGTCATATTTTATCTTATAATCCACTACATTTGAATTTAGCTTAACCCCATCAGCTAGCATGTCATAAAACTCTTGAAACACAACTTTTTCACGCGTCTCTACATTACTAGAATATGTATAAGGCACAGCAAATAAGTTTACAGCATTTTCAGTAATAATCTTTGCTGTAATATAACAATTTGAGATGTTATCACAATCAGCATATATCAAGTAATATTCTGTTGGAGTATTATCAACGTCCAATACATTCATATACTTCAATTCACAATTATCAAACTCAAAATTGTTTGTAAGAGTATTTATGTAGTTATCCACATCTCCTGTTATTTTGTGGGCAACTTCTCCTTCATTTGTTAAGAAGAATAATCTCAAACCTGTATTTTTTAAAGCACTGCCAACCAAATCGATATTACCATATAACTTGCAGAAATTATTCGCCGCATCATAGTAATAGGAATACAAATCAACATATACTTTATTAGAAGAATTTTTTACTAACGTAATATCAGTATTTTGTCTATCAGCATTCAAAGACAAATACAATGATATATCGCTAATTCTTCTAACTATCTCAATATTTACAACTACTTTCTTTGTATCGTCGTATGTACTTGTAATAGTTAACTGAACATTACCTGGTCTTAATGCCTTGATAAATGTATCTTTGCCTTGAGTATAAAGGTATACATACATATTATCCCCTTCTCTCAAAGAATAGTACACACTTGATTCTTTAATAAACTTAGGCAAGATCTCCAAATCATACAACTTATCCAACTGATAAGTACTAAAATCGTTAAGATATTGATTAATAGATTCTACAAACAATTCTTCAGTTTTATTTGTTATACCATCGCCATTCAAATCTGTAGTAGCCAATTCAAATAATGTTATAGCTATAGAATACTCTTCAACCCCCTCCACACTATATGAATAATCAGGTTTACTGCTTGGCTCTTTCACTGTCAAAGATGATGGCGGAAGATCTACTGTCAATACTATATAATCCTTTCCCTTCATCTTTGGTGTATTCAAAAGATATATTTTAGAATCAGAATCACCTATCTTATATTGATAATATCTTAATTTATCGTCGCCTTCAATATAACCATTGCTATCTATACTATCGCTTCCTATCAATCCATTATCATTCATATTATCAACTTTGTATATCTTATCAGGATTATTAGGCTTAACATAGAAATCTTTTACAACATATTTACCCTCGTCCTCATTATACATATTAGCATTTATATACATACTACAAGGTGCTGCAACGTGTTCTTTCTCCACCGCAGTATTATCAGATTTTATACCATCATACTTATAACCATCTCTTATGTAAGTATGCAAATTAGCCTCTGCATAGAAATAAGTTTCTTTTTGTTCATCACTCACACTACCATAAGATGCGTATAAAGAATATTTATCTACTTCAACTTTATTATGCAAATTCAAATATACAATATCACCATAATAATTTCTAGAAGTATTTCTCTTAAACAAATCTTCATATGTATATTTATCAACTATAAAGTCTGTAGTTACATAACTATATACAGAATTATAAGTACCAAATTCGTCTCTAGACTCCTCATTAACAAATCCTGCAATTCCACCAACATTTAATGCACCCAATATTCCTGAGTTAAAGAATGCATATTCATCTTTATTATTCAAGAATTGCACCATATTTTGAGACAACACAGCATTACCTGTAATCTTAACACTTCCGACAACACCACCAACATTTAATACACCTAAAAGTGTTGGCATTATTTTACAATCCTTTATGTATGCATTATCACCGCTCAATACCGCGTCTCCAACGACACCACCTACGTTCTGGTATCCAAAGATTACAGGTTTTACAACAGCTCCTGATATAGCAACATCTTCCACGGAACCCGCAATTCCACCAAAATTTTTACCAGAATATACAGAATCCACGGTTTTATACAAATTATACATATGTGGATTAATAACAGTGACTACATGAGCATTCTGATATTTCGCACCAGCAGAATTATGCTTTGTATATGAAATTGCCCCACCTTCTATTTGACCAACAACGCCACCAATTGCAGTTAAATTATTATTACGTCTATCCGATAACACCACATAACTAGAATTATCAATCAATGAGGACGATTCTTTTGCATATCCTACAACACCACCTAAATAAACTTTATTTTCCACATCAGAACTTGAATACGTATAAATACCTGAGTAGCTATTAGCCAACTTTTCAACAATTTCTCCAGTCACAGCTCTTACATTATCAGCAGAGTCTACTACACAATTCTTTATTACACACGACTCAATAACACCAGCCAAAGAACCTATGTATATACTAATAGGAATTTCAGTAACAACTTCATTATTAACCACAGGAGTAGTAGTATCAATGGTAATATCCACTCCATTAATATTTACACCATCAAATAACGCATTTTTTGCAAATCCAAACAAACCAAATGCTGCAATTGGATCTAAACCAGTTTCTGGAATATACAAATATCCGCCATCTTTTAGATTGTAATTTAACTTCATATTATATATTGTATAATAATGTTTTCCACCATTAATTGCTTCTTTATAACCGACTAAAGAACCAGTAAATGGTTTTTCATTAGTACCAATTGGTCTAAAAGAATCGTTTAAGACAATATCGTTAGCAAGTACATAATTAGAAGCTAAGTTTTCTTCTATTGCCTGTAATTGTTGTTGTGTCTTTATAGTAAATGGATTTTTTACACCATCTTCCACTTGGACATTGATCACAGTTTTTATTGAATAAGAGTTTGGACCAGTCTGACTAGATTTAGGACTTAAAGTTACCACAAAATCAGGCTCTATATAATCAACTAAATGCAAATTAGGAACGCTTAACCTTTTTAACTTTATTGTAACAATTTGATTAATAGTATCAACACTTACATCTATCATTTCTGAATTACTGAAACTAACCACATCTGTATTCACATCAAAATGCCCCAACGATATAGTGTCAGGAATTACATTATAATAAGGTACTTCTATGTATATCTTATCACTATCTTCATTCATTATATAATAGTTTCCACTCTGAACATAGTCAATATCCTTTTCTAACGACCTTAAGTCAAAAGAAATACTATTATTCACTAATATCGGAACAATATCTTCTATTCTTAAATTATCTCTTACATTCAATGCAGATCTTTTTACATTATTAATAAGCCCATAGTAACCAGTTATAGTTGTATAATTATCTTTAACTTCAACTTGGACATTTAATGACCACTCACCCCATTTTTCATTTGCTTCTTTCACACTCGCTGGTGGATTCTCATCATTTACCCAAACGGCTATTTTTGATCTATCACTACTACGCGCTACATACAAATACAACGCACTCTCAATCTTACCTCTAAATACTTCTGTATAAATACTTGGCAATTTAACGTTTGATGCAACTTTAGTAGTCCAATCTATATCAATCGGAGTATCCGATCCAAGCAAATACACACTCCAATTCACCTTATTAGCATCTATTGGCAACTTATTAGTCATATCATTTATTTCATAATAAGCCAAACCTTTTTTACTAAACTCCGACTCTTCTCCATATATATTAAGTGTATTTCTAGTATACACACCAAATGTAGAAGAATTTAATCGAATATCCCTAATCGGAGAAATCATCTTTACTTGAATTGAATATGTCAAATCAACTTCTTTAGCCCCACCCGAATAAGCTTGCCAACCTGTAATCACCACAGTTATCTCAAAAGAATCCGGTGTATATGCCAAAATACTAACAATACCATTCTCATCTACACTTGCCACATTTTTATTACTAACTTTAACATCCATTGACATATCCGAAGGCAAATTCAACTTATTAAATTTAACAGGCGCAGCACCGCCATTATCCAGATTAAGCTCAAATGATTGTTTATCTCCAACAATAGCACTCAATCCACTAATAACTTTCGAACCAGAAGCATCTATTTTTGTTATTCTAGTAGTTACGCTATCTGTAGCAATCCGATATTCCAACCCATCTGCCACAGAGCCCAATGTCAAATAAGTATCATCTGGATTCCCAGGCAAATTATAAAAAATCACTATCCTAAAATTAAAACTGGAACCACTTGCTAACTCAACATTAATCGTACATTCACCCAAATTACCAGTAAACAAAATATTTAACTTCGGAGAACATAAAGCTCCACTTTTCGAACCAACATCTGACATGAAAATATTATCTTGTTGACCAGGAGTGTTCGCCACAACAACGCCGCCAACTACACTAGAAGTCATAGTTATATTACTCACGCCTATTATTTTATCATCTAGATTTGTATTGCTTGCTAAAAAACCTTCAAACAAGCCAGATTGTTGACCAGCCCAACTTGCATAATTCGATATATCTATCTGATAATATCTTGAGCTACCAACCAAATAATCAGTACTAAAAGGAACTCTTATAGGCGTTTGATTTGACGAAGCACCAAATTCCGCAGCACCTATAACAAAAGTTAAATTTATAGTCTTTACAACTCTATATCCAGTCGCATCCATACCCGCAATCAACGACATTCTTATATCAGGCTTCTTTTCACCTTTAGCCAAATTAACAAATCTGTTATACAATTCACTATTATTATTAGATAATGAGACTAAAACACTTTCACCACTGAATATATTTGTTTTATTCAACTCAACTTTACTTGATCCCTGTTTTCTAATATTAATCAATTCAGACAATTCTTCTGATGTAAATACTTGATTTTCATCTCTGTCATTACTATTCTCATCATAGATATGTAACTTATATGACCTTGTAGTCAACTCTTTATTATCGGCAAATATTTTTGCCACCATCTCGGTACCTTTACCTTGAAGATTACCTTTATAATCTTTATAAATAACAAGCTTATCATCTTCTATAACCGACAATACACCATTTTGATTATTATAAACTTCGATACTGTCTGGATATGCACAAACTTCAACAGTCAATCTTATATTAATACCATCAAAATAATTTTCATAACCTTTATAACAAAGCCTAAAATCTATAGTGTAATTTTTACTTATACTTGTAGTATGTGAAATACCATATTCATACTTTTCATCATCAAAATAACATCTAACAGAATCCAACTCTCCGGTCTTTTTTACAACTGTAAATATTCCTTTAGGATTTGTAAATGCATTGTATACTTTTGTACCATTTTTCAATTCATACACATTAGCCGCTAACGGATCAGACACTCTTCCATAACCAAATAACAAACTTAATTGTCTAAATTCCGCCGGAATTTTTGAAGCGTAATTGTTTGGCAAAGTTATTTTATAATTAACCATGGTTTCTGTTTTATCAACTAGAACCAACTCATCATAATAAGAAATCTCTTCATCAATATCTGTTACATAATTCGCAACAACCACTTCATCTTTATTTAACTTTTCTAATACATCTACTTGTACAATTTTCTCAATATTACTATTACTTACCGCAACACCCTTCAATCCAAACGTCTGAGGCACATACTCAGAATCGGATACAATCAATACGCCATCAGATATGGAAACTATAGGATTAACAACATTTACACCAGCACCAATATAATTTATCTTTGTTTCTTCGACACTATATTTAGTTTCGTCAAGGCCATTATTAGCAAATGACAACTTAACTTTTCGCTCTGTTGTTGAAGCAGGTTCAAATTCTATATATTTAGAAGGTTTACCTTCTTCCAATATAATATTTTTTGTACCTTTTATAACCGGAACAACATCTGAAGAAAAATTAAAATCTTTGATAGGTTTAACAATGCTCATTTCAAAACTTGTAATTATCATTCCCTCAACAGAAATTATATCAAACTTTATTTTTTCAATACCATTATCTGCTTGAAATAACGCTTTTACTATCCTAGCATCACCTCTCATTTCATAATCATAAGAGATAAACGAAACATATCCATCAACCGACGGAGAAATATTTACTATATCCTCCCTATCTCCATTATACCCCGTGACCTGAACCTCAATATAAAAGAGATTAGATTCAGTATTTGTATTCGTTTCTACAATCCTTATCAAATTATCTTCTAAGTCTAAGTTCGCTTGACCTTCTATCGCAGCACTTAAACTAATTTTCGAAATTTTCATATTCGCGTACGGATCATCATTACACGAACAAGAAGCAAGCAACCCAGAACACAAGATTGCCACCACCAAAAAAATCTTCTTTAATCCTAATAAAAATTTTTCCATATTTTTCTTCCTTTTGTAATTTTAGTTTTTGTGAATTGCAATTTATTATTTAAATTACCACAAAATATTTTAACAATAATATTATATAAATTATCGACATAATCAGTCAAATTATTACACAAAATTTTTAAAAATAAAAAAATTAATCATGGTAAATTTTTACCATGATTAAAATTGCAATCCACACACTATCCACAACTACATCAACAGGTCTCCATTATCAGTATGAACAACCCTCATAATATTAATTTCTTCACCCGTGTTTGCATCTAAATAAATATAATATTTATACCCTTCCCATGTACAGACATACTCATACGAGTAAGACTCTCCCACAAACTCATTCGGTACAATACAATAATTCCTTTCTTCAACCTTTAACAACGGACTCAGTTTTGTCTGCCCCTCAACTATTGAATAAGAGCACTGATAATCCCTATCTTCATGATTGTAAACATAACTCGTTGCCTCCCAACCAAGCAAAACACCGCCCCTCAAATCCAACTTTGCCTTAACCAAATCAGGGTAATAAATCACTCCATCTACTATTGGAGCCAAATTAACATACAATAGATCACCAACCCTCTGATGCCAAACCACATACATATCGTCAAAACCAAATTGGTATGCAACACTTTCGGCTATAGAAATACCCTCTTCAACATCAATCATTTCTTCATTAGACAAGCCTTTTGAATTAACACTTAACAACTTGCCACCATTAGCTAAAATCTGCACATAAACAACAACATCGTCTTTAACAAGGTCGAAGTTATACGTTTTTAACCTCCCATTAGTTTGTCCACTATAAGAGACTGTATACCCTTCCCAAAAAACCAACAAATCATAAACCAAACCCCTCGCCTCTGTTTCGCTAATTTCAGGTTCTAGACTTTTGGGTACTTTATTTACAACACTCTCAGAAAATGGGCCATCATAAATCAACGACGGCACATCAGAATAAGCAGCTTCACCCGACACCAAACCAGCCGTAAAAGAACTGCCTTCAACATCTAATGAAGCATCTGACAACACATCGCCATTGTTTACAAAGTTGGCATAGCCACTATTCAAATCATATTTAACCACTGAAACACTTTTATGCAGCTGCTCAACTTCTTTCATTTGTCCTGATGTCAAAGCAGCACCATTATTTAACAACGTATAAGCATAACCACCTAATCTATTTACAATCTCATTTACTTTATACAAAGAATCTGAACTCAAAGGAACACCTGACAAATTATCACATGCAAGAACACAGTTAGTATACAAGCTTTGTAAAATACTTTTTTGCGAATTATAAGAAGTTGTAGCTATTAATTTACTTAAATCAACTTCCAAATCATCAAAATTATCCTTAAGTTGTAAATAATTTTTTTGATATTGATTTTCCAACTTTGACTGATAACCATCTTTAGCTATCCAACACCAAACCACCAAACTGGTAAGCAACAAAACAACCGCTATTAAAAAACTTAACGCAGCACCAATTATAGATTTTTCTTTTTTTGTCATACAACATACACCTTTTTGTCTCTAAATTAAATCGCAAAAACATGACTTCCTATTTCGACAACAACCTCTCTATTAAAAATCCAACTACTCGTAGCAACCTCAGGATTATAGTAATACAAACAACCATACGTAGGATCCCATCCATTCAATGCATCTTGAGCTGCCTCATATGCAGTATCATCTGGCTCAAGACTTATTTGTCCATCACTAACAGCTGTGAAAGCCCAAGGTTGATAAACCACACCATATATTGTATTTGGAAAATCTGGACTAGCAACTCTGTTTAAAATCACAGCCCCCACAGCAACCTGCCCAACATATATTTCTCCACGCGCTTCTGCATATATACACTTTGCTAAAATATATAAATCATTGCTTTGTTGTCCACCCAAATGAATACCTAGCATAGATGCCGTAGAACCATCAACCTCACCAGTTACAGGCAAACCATAATCAAACTGAAAATCTTTGACAGCTTGTCTCGTAATATTACCATAATACCCCGTCACCTCTTCATTAAAATAACCCAATTCTTTTAAACTTTGTTGTATCTGAACAACTTCCGTTTCACTATACGCCCACACCATTTTAGGTTTTGTATTAAAAAACAAGATTGCAAGACTTATTGTCACAATCAATATAATAATTGTCGTAATATATGCTATATATTTACAAAAAGTACTCCTCATCAATATATCAATCCTTTACAATATTTTTTTAATTATTTCCAAAATCTTACTTTTATATACCACATTATTTGATTCTTTAAAGCACAACGGCGGGTACACAACGCACCACCAATTATCTCCATCTCCACTACCCAAATTTATTATAATTGCATCATAATAATTCGCCTCTAATGTCAGATTTTCGTAAGCTCTTGTAGGAAAAAATTCTTTATTTAATAAGACTTCACTTTTATAATAATATCCACATTGCATCAAATAGTTATCAATTATACTTTCTATATTTTCATCATGAGAGTTAATCATATTTTTTACATCTTCAACGCTATCACACTCTACAATATACGGCGTCAAATAATCCACAACAATGTCTTTAATCTTATACTTTATTTCTTGATCACAAGACTCATTTGAATTAGCTCTAATATGTATTCTCAAATATTCTTCTGTTGTACTAAAATCACCACATGCAAAACATAAACAACAAGACACTATCAACAAAACAATTATCATTAATCTATTTTTCATAACCCACCTCACCTAGATTAATTGACACTTTTAACCACAATATTCAAAAATACAAACATAAAAAAATCGCAAATTATTAACTTCATCAATAATCGCGATTATTTTTATTTTTTCTATATTTTTTCCAAAAATTCTTTAATACTATTATCTAAACTACTTCCCAATCTGTAATCCGCCTCAACAGCAACACTCACCCTCCCATCTTTTAATAAACTATCCGCCTTGGACTTTCCTTTTAAATCATACACACATACACTTAACCCACCATTTTGTTTTACAATCCTCATACAAGGAACGTCAGTAACCCCATCTCCAATATAAATCATTCTATCAAAAGGTATGTATTGATCATTTTCTTCTACTAATCTATTTATTTCAACACTCTCATAAAGAACATCAAAACAACCCTTTTGTATACGAGATAAATATTGAGTTTTTTGTGTATAATTAACAACATAACTTGGCCACAAAACTCCACCATCTTTTCCATAATGATACGAACATGCAAATACTCCTTTGAAATGTTTAGCAATTTTACAATTATCTATCATCTCTTTAAATCCAGAACTAATCACATAATGCTCTATATCTAAACCAAGATTTTTGCCATATGAATTAATTTCATCAAACCACTCACCAACACCAGGATAAAATGTGGAAATCTCACGACCATATTTTTCCAAAAACGCCTTATCATACTGCAAATCCAACTCTTTCGCTTTTAATACAGGATAATACATAGCCGCCAATATAGAATCCATATTAGAATTGATCATTAATTTATCTACATTTTTCCAATACTCACTCACACTTAAATCAAAAGAATTTATAAATCCACCTTCTTGCATATCTCCTTTTATTAAAGTATGGTCAAAATCATATATAATTGCAACTTTTTTCATAAAACCTCCATCATTGATGATTGTACCACAAATACACAATTCGAGTCAAAACATCTTAACACTGTATAAAGATTTAGTATTTTGAATTGCAATTTAATATTTTAAATCATTTGCGGAAATATTTAATATATGATAATATAAAACAAACAAAGGAGAACAATTATGAATTCTTACACAAATACATTTAACAGCAATTTGAAATTTTTACTTAAAAAAAATTTTCTTACCCAGAAAGATTTAAGCGAGTTAACAAACACTAGCTGTGCGACAATCAACAATTATATAAACAAAAACGCAGAACCTAGTATTAAATTTTTAATCAGTTTAAAAGAAAAATTTGGAATAAATATTGACGAGTTTTTAACAAAGGATTTAACTTCATACACCCCAGTCATACAAGCAAATAATGCCAATCTGGACAGATTTGTTGGCACCTATATAATGTATTTCTACAACTCAGGCGAATATAAAGGAAAAGTTAGTAGTTTCTCAAAAAACACTCTAAAATACGGCGTTGTAACAATTGTTAAAGACGAGACAAATTCAAAATTAATATCTTATGCAAATTTTATTAAAAATAGAGACGATGCAGAAGAATTCAAAAGACTACTTGATCAAGAAAAAAATCCCCAAAATAAATACAATATTCATTCTAACGAAAAAGAATTTTACACTGGAACACTCGAATTAAGCGCAACTCAGATATTTATTTATTTAAAAAGCGATCTTTTAAATGATCAATGCTTAATGATTTTTAACAATCCTCCTAGCAACAAAAACTACTTAGGTGGACTAGGAACAGCAAACTCAGTAAGCCGTGGCAGAGAACACATGCCGTGCATTCAATATATTATCTTAGCTAAAAACATTCTACAGGCACCTGATGGAGAAATATATAACCTTTTATCCCTTGGCGTAAGTGATATAAATGTAGAAATAGAAGCTGAACAATTATTAAACCTTTTTAAAAATTTATATATTAAAAACGACAACCTTAAAGAAGATTTAAATCCAATTCAAAAACGTAAAATTATTGAAAATGCACTTAATAGCATATTAGTAGACTTGATAGATGCAAACATGTTCAGATTTGCAAAAGTTTCTAATATGGAAGATGATGATTATTATAGAATAATAAAAGATGAGTAAGTATATGGAAGAATATGAAGTAATCTACGAAAATATCGTAAATGATCTTAAGAAAAAACATGCTTTGGACATAGGTTTGTTTTCTAAAGCATATGAATTTGCAAAAAAATTTCATAAAGGGCAATACAGAAAGAGCGGAGAACCTTACATATTACACCCTGTCAAAGTAGCAGAAATACTTAACAAATTAGACTTTGACGTTAGTGTGTTATGCGCAGGTCTTTTACACGACACAGTTGAAGATTGTGAATACACAATAGACCAACTTAAAGCAGACTTTAACAAATCCATCGCACAAATTGTAGACGCCGTAACTGCAATAGAATTAGACTTTGATAAATACAGCGATGATGACTTCCCGAAATTTATAGAAGAATCTCAAACATATAATAAACTATTATCAATTGGAAAAGAAAACCTTTTCGCTTTCTATATAAAATTTGCAGATAGATTAAACAATTTACAAACAATATCTTGTTTCCCAAGATATAAACAACTTGACAAAATAAAAGAAACAGAAAAGTGGCTACTCCCACTTCTACACATATTAAAAGCAAATTGGTTTTACCGAGAAATAAGTAACGAAATTTTCAAAATAAGACACCAAGACCACATCGAAAGATTTGACAAAATTTATGAAAAATATTTCCTGTACAACAAAAAAAATTTTGAAGAATTGACCAACAACCTCACCAAATGCTTAACAAGTTATTTCCAAAAATCTAAACAGAATTACGATGTGCACAAAATATCAATTAAACCATGTACACAATATGAAACATTTTCGCTCATATCAGAAATAATGGACGTAAAAAAAATATCAGACGTAAAACAGAGTTATTTAAACAAATTCCCAATATCCAAATTATACATAATGCTTAATTCAAACTTGCCGCAAAAAGAACTTAACGATATTTTATTTAAAATACTCACAACTGACAAAATGAATCTAGGATTGAAAATATGTGGATACAATATAGAACCTTTTAGCAATCAAAACCACATAATTGTATCCGACCAATACAGAAATAAATACCAAGTATTTATCTTTAATCTAAAAGATTATTTGGTTTACAGAAATGGAACAAGCGAAGGTATAGATTTTACGTTTATGGAAGAAAATACTGAAGAAGTATCTTCAAACTTTATAAAAGTCAAAACTCGTTCAAACCAAATCATTACACTGCAAGATCCTTGCACAGTGTTAGACTTCGCCTTTAAAATACATAAAGATTTTGGCTTCTCTGTAAAATACGCATATCTAAACGATAGTCCCGTAAAATCACCAATATACACAAAACTATCCGACGGAGACAAAATTCACCTAGTTTTAGAAAAAGATGAAAACGATAACTGCATCAACATTTCCCAATTAAGATGGATAATGTATGCAAAAACAGAAAACGCCCAAAGAAAACTTATCAGATACTTTGAAGGAAAATTATAAAAAGCTAGAGCCAATCCTCTAGCTTTTTTACATAAAAAAATTAAAAGCAAACCCTACAATAATACCTATTAATGCAAGAACAAATGGTCGTTTACTTAAGTCTAAATCTAAGGCATCTGGCAATATTTCACACATAGTGACTTGAAGCATTGCACCAGCAGCAAACGCCAAAAAGAATGCAGACAACACTGGATTAACACCACCCACCCAAGCACCTAAGACACCTCCTAAGACTGTAGTAGCTCCAGCAAGCATGGACAACAATATTGATTTTAACTTACCTACTTTACCAACACTTAGCGGCAAAGATATCGCCATACCTTCAGGTATATCATGAATACAAATAACAGCAGCTATCGCAAAACCCGAACCTGATTCAATAGTGTTGATAGCACCAATAGCCATACCTTCTGGAATATTATGCAGCGCCATTGCAAACATTAAAAACATTCCCGACTTTAACAATTTGCGAGCCTCAATTTTTGAGACTCCTCCCGTATTAAAACGATATACACCCAAAGCATTAACTTTAACTACGATTTTCTGATTAATTTTGTCTACAAATTTATTTAGAAGACCTAACAAGACCACTCCCCAAATCAAGCCAAGAAAGACAACAAAATAGTTATTGTACACATTTATAGCTTCAGGAATTAAATCAAAAAACACAACTGAAAGCATTATTCCACCAGCCGCACTTAATATGCAACTTATTATTTTTTCACTCTTTTTGCCAACAAATACACCTATAATGCCACCAAAGCCAGTACCAATTACACCAGCTAGGGTGGAATACAACAAAACCGAACTCATAGTAATGTATATTAACTTTTTCGCTACAATATTACAAAATGTGCAAAATTTAAATTTATTAAAAATAATAGTCCGTTATGTTTTTATTTATAAATTATTTATGATACTATATATAGGACAAAATTTTATAAGGATTTATTATGACAGATAAAGAAAAATTTATAGAAATTTTTAAAACAAATATCAGCAGACAAGGTTCAGATACGTTACTTAACTATCTTGAAACCTCTGATTTTTTTGACGCACCAGCAAGTAGTAGATTTCACTCAAATTTCAATGGTGGATTGTGTCACCATTCTATAAACGCCTACTATAGATTTGTTAAAAATTTAGAAATGGAATATGGTAAAAACTGGGAAGAAAAAATATCTAAAGAAAGTGTAGCAATAATAGCATTGTTGCACGACATCTGCAAAACTAATTTCTACAAAGTAGATTACAGAAATATAAAAGTCGATGGCAATTGGGTGCAAAAGCCATATTATTCAGTAGAAGACTCACTGCCTTATGGACATGGCGAAAAATCTGTATATATTTTAAGCGGTTTCATGAAACTAACTAGAGAAGAAGCTATGGCTATTAATTGGCACATGGGCGGAATGGACGATAGAGTCAAAGGTGGTAGCTATTCTTTAGCACCTGCATTCTATAATTATCCGGCAGCACTTTTATTTCACATTTCTGACATGCAGGCAACATATTTAGACGAAAAAATTTCTGATAATTAAAAGGAGAATATAATGGCTTTATACATATCTATCCCATTATTCATAATATCTCTGATTTTAGTAATCAAAGGTGGCGACATATTTGTTGATGCTTCAATTAAGATTGCTAAAAAAACTCGCATACCCACAATTATAATTGGAGCAACTATTGTAAGTATTGCAACAACATTACCTGAGCTTATCGTTAGCATAATAGCATCAATACAAGGCTCTTACAACTTAGCATTAGGTAATGCACTAGGCAGTGTTATTTGTAATACATCTCTAATATGTGCAATATCGCTTATATTCACTCCAACATTTATAAAAAATAAAACTTCTAGTTTCAAAAATTATTTGTTAATTTTTGTATTAATACTTTTGGGTGTATTTTGCGTTGGTATAGAAAATGGTTCTGTCAACGGAGCTTTAAATATTTTTGAAGGAATATTGTTACTTATACTATTTATGACCTTTATGTATGTCAACTTAGCCGATGCAAAAAAAGAAATTAAAGACAGACTTAACTACGAAAAAATGTACGATTCTCACACCCACCACGAAACAGAAGAACCTGTAACAGACAAAATGAAGAAATTAATATTGTTTTTCTTATTGGGCGCAGGTCTAGTTGCCATTGGCTCTACAGGACTTGTAGAAAGTGCAAAAGCAATTGCAGCAACATTGAAAATAAGTGAAACCGTTGTAGGATTAACAATCGTAGCAATAGGCACTAGCCTTCCAGAATTAGTAACAACAATCACAGCCATCAGAAAGAAAAATAACACTCTAGGCTACGGCAATGTAATAGGCGCAAATATTTTAAATATTACTCTAATTATCGGAACAAGCGCTTGTATCGCCGGAACCAACCTTTTACCAATAAACTTTTGGACATTAGTTGTTAGCGTCCCAGTCGCTTTAATTACCACCAGTTTATTCATAATACCTATGACACTAAAACAACGAACTTATAGATGGCAAGGCATAACACTACTTTCTATATATATTGCATATATTATTTTTATAGTAACAATGACACTAAATGGTATAACCATTTAAAAAAATAACCTTGACAAATTCAAAAAGTATAGTACAATATTATAAATTAATAAAGTACTAGCAAATCAAAGGATTAAATATGTACATTTTTTTAAAAAAATATTACAAATTCAACTTGTTTTTATCTTTACTGCTTTCATTGATATCAGTAATTATTTTTGTTGGATTTTTATTTAACATCACACCCTTTATGAATCTAATCCACACTTTACAAGAATTTTCAACTTTTGGATTGATTAATTCACAGCATAGTATATATCTAACCATTATTGGAACAATTTGCGCTTTCGGGATAAATAAATATTTTTACAAGATGTATATAACTTTGTACCATTTTGATAGATTTAAAGAAATTTCGGGTCTTTGGATAATTATAGCAACTTCAACAATACAACTTGCTGCTAATTTTATCATATTAGGCCTATTTGCATGCATACCTTTATGTCTAAATATTATTTCAATGCTACTTCTACATTTTTACCAAAAGAAGAAAAATCAAATAATCGCAGATCCTCAAACAGAGACACTTGATCCATTACTATTAGAAATGAATTTTAAGATTGACAAATTAAGGGATTTAAAATCACAAGGAAAAATAAGCGAAGAAGAATTTATGTCTCATCTAAATAACATATTAGATCAAAAAGAATAAAAGGAAAAACTTTAGTTTTTCTTTTTTTTTATCACTTTACATAAAGTTTGTTTTTTAAAACAAATATGATATCATTAATTGAATGTAAAATGCAGAATTGTCTCATTTGTTTTAGGAGTAATAATGAAAACTTGTTTAAAGAATAATAAACATCTTAATAAAAACAAACGTTTAAAAAAAGTTAAAAAAGTTTTTAGAACTAATAGTATAGCTATTTTGGCGAAAAACCTATTAGGAGAAATGCCCTTCGTATCAAAACCTGTTAAGCAAAAATACAACAAATATCTACTTAACAAACATAAAGACAAATTACTTAACATCAAAAACTTCTTAAACAGAGGGACCTCTCAAAAAGATCAGCTTACTCAAATTTTTGAAAAGTTAAACCTAGTGAGAATCAAAATAAAAATACTAGAATCCGATGTCAAAGCTTATAATGTTACAAAACAAAGATCTCCCAAAGAAAATAATTATTTTATAAAAAAGATAATAGAAAGAAAATATGCAAAATTAAGAAAATTTGATGATTATCAGAACCTATTATTAGCAAAAATATATGACTTAAGCACATTGGGCGACAAAATAAAAAAATATGAAAAAGAGGCAGAGAGACAAGAAAAATTAATACGAAAAAAATTCAACCAACCTGATGAGTTAAAAAAGTTACAAAAGAAATTTATATTTTCTCTAATATATGATAGACAGACAGAAGATAAAATTTTCAAAGAGAATGTAACAATAGATCAATTAATGGATATTTTAATTAACGATCCACTATTCGATTCTTCTATCAGCAATATAGAAACTTATACGTACAATTTTCTATATAAAAACAAAGGTGCATTAAGTAAAGACTTTATTGCCTTCCAAGCAAAAAATAACAATTCTAGCATATCAACAATTGTAAAAAAATATTTAGAATTATACAGATCCAAATACCCTAACGTAACTACCACAAAATTAGATGAAATCCAAAAAAGTTTACTAAAAGGATTTAATTATTCAACATTTAAAGATAGCGAAATTTTTTCCGATCTAAATACAGAGATTTCTTTAAACGAATTAATCCTAAAAGCAAAAATCAATTTCGCCAAATCCCAAATGTGCCAAGAATTAGAATATTGCATGGATATGCCTGAAATCAACAATTACTTCAAAATCATTTATGCAAAAGACTCAATAAAAAATTATGCAATTTCAAGAGAACGTCTTTTTGTAGAAAAAATAGAAAAAGAATTCGCTGAAATAAAATCATCGAATTTTATCTACCTATACAACGATGTAAAAGAGACTCTTCAAAATTATAAAAATGAAATTACTGAGAGCGAATTTTTCTTTATCAGAGATTTTATTGAATCAGTAATCTTGTATGAGTTGGCTGATATAGAATCAGATGAAGAATTTGAAGATGTATTAAATGATATAAGAATTGGGATATATAAAGATCCGCGAACTTATGTATCAAAAAACAACATGGATATGTATTTCAAAATACTTACAACATTCAACTATTATTTATCTTTTAACATGATTAGTTTTAAAGAATTAATTGAAGACAGTAAATTGTTCCATGGTGTACTCGTTACAAAAGAGCTAAAGCCTGTAATTCCTCAAGAAATCCAAAAAAATATCATCAATCTATCCAAAGACGCACAGATAGAACTAGCAAAAAATAGTTTTTATGTCACAATACTTAACAATTTAGACAATTGCTTTTTTAGTACTAGTGGAGACTTATTTAAGCCAAATAAAAGAAGAGCTTTCAAAAACTATACAAAAACATCTATTAGAAATTTAACGTTAACTACTGAAATTATCTATTTCGAAAATTATATCAAATCACTATCGCAACTCCCTAAATTCGCAAACGAAGTAGAAGCTGCAAAGTATATTTTAAATGGTCTTAATGACACTTTAAAAGACTCTATCTCAGACATGATAGAAATTCCAGAAGATTCTTCTCCTGCAAAAGAGTTATTGGATAAAACCATTAAAACACAAACAACAACTGCTAAACCTATTGAAGATAATGATTTAGATCAAGATTTAGAAGATATTGACAAGACCCAAGAATTGGAGGAGGCAACTGGTGAGGATTTAATTGAAGATAATGAGATCTTGACTGAAGAACACACTCCTTCTGACGCGAATACTTCCATAACCACTAACGAAGAATTACCCGACATAAAGGAAGATAAAGAAACACCAGAAACGAAAGAAGCAAGAGAACTTACTTCTTTTAAACAAGCTCAACAATATATATCTTTAATTTTAGAAGAGAAAGATGAAAACAAACAAAAAAACATGCTTTTAAGGCTTCAAAAACGCGCAAATTCGCAAATGTTGGCATTGACCGAAATATCTATCGAGAATTTAAACAATATGCTTAAAAAGGCAAATTTAAGTCTGCTTACGGCAAAAGAATATGTCGAGAGTTTAATTGCAAAATACAAGGCCGATAAAAAGGATATTAAAAGACTAGAAGTTGGCATAAAACTAAGAGTTAGAACAGGCTCCATTATTCTTACCGACGATGAAATAGATGATATCAACATGACCAACAATCTTAGCATAGTTCAAAAATCTTCCATTTCACACACAAAACAAAAACAAATCTTATCTTTAAAATATATAATAAAAACTCCTCTTCCAGAAATATACAAGGAAAAATTGCGACATCCTGCAATACTTATTAGAAAGGCATTAAAGGGCAAAAATAGTAAAATTTCTAGCCTAGACTATCGACTATTTGAAATAATGTATAAATAACAAAAAATTTTTTCAAATTGGTATTGAAATTTAATTAAAAATGATTTATAATAAAAAGGACATTTAAATATGGACAATACTCAATTTAAGTTTACTTCTGAAAGTAAGTTCGAAGACATGCACGATTTACCCCAGAACATCTTCCAAATACTAAAATATGAACTAGGTTATTACTTCACAGTAAAGTACGAAGAAGCTATGGACAATTTTGCAATTGCAAGTTCAATGAAGGCTACCACCTTTTATGAAAACTTTACATCAATTTTGCGAAAAACAAAAAATTGTTTAAATGATAAAAAGGTTCAAAATCTTCAACAGTACATTCTTGAACAACGAACGCTAATGAAAGATGACTTTATGACCTACAAGACTAAAAGAAATTTAACTATTGTAATCGACATTCTTGATAATATCAACAAGTCAGTAATCAAATTAATTTACAACATATTACAAGAAGTCAAGTTTGGTTATCTCAAAAAAACAAAAAGTCCATATTTAATAATAGATGATTATTTCAACCTGAAAGTTAAGAAAATTTATGAATCACTTGACGAATTCATTGAAGACAATTATCTAAACACAGAAAAAGTAGTAAAATTAGCGTATGGAGGAATATAAAATGACTAAAAATGCTAGTGTTTTCAAATTTGACATAATTGAAAGAATAATAGGTGATTTAGATTTCACAACCAAAGAAGAAGTTGTTAGACTTGCTGAAATCATGAAAGATGTTGCCGCAAGCAAAGATTATAGCGACACAGTAAAAAAAGCTTTCGCTGACGCATATGCGGAAATTTGTTCAGACGATTTTACTTTAGAAAATTTAAAAGAAATTAAGAAATTAATAAATCAAGACTAATTAAAATAAAAAACAGATTGCTTATTGTAATCTGTTTTTTATTTTTATACTATTCATCTAAATTGTTCAATAAATAGTTCAATTTTTTCTGATCTTTATTGTTTCTCTTTTTTCTTATGGTGACAATTGTTAAAACAACAACACCTCCCAAAACTACTATTACACCTAAAGTAATATATAGGAATGGAATTTCTTTAATCTTAATTGTCAAAGCTGTTGCATTAGCATAGTCCGGAACCTCTTCTAATACATACATATATCCAAACTTTCTATCCACCAAATTCAAGAAATAGTCTTTATTTATTTTTTCGCCAATGCCAGTGGTCATCTCGTATATAATAGTATCTCCTACTACAACCATAATTTGACATTCTAATACTTCATATTTTGCAACTATTCTTACTTCTTTGCCGTGAGACTCATCGCCATATACTTTGCCATAGTGCTCACCTTGTTTAAGGAATTTAACTAATTGTTCTTCTTTAGGAATTAAAGTTTTTATTTCAAATGATCCATCTTCAACCACAAACTCAGTTTTTTCTGATGGATTTTTAATAGTTGTAGATTTAAAATACCAACCTTTGCATATAAAGCCTTCATATTTAGGATATTTATCATCCAAATTAAAAGTTTTATTTGCTAAATAATCTTCTATTGTAAATATAACTAACTGAAGATCAATCGTACTTTCTTCATATTCTCTACGGCCATCGCTACCAGCCTCTTTGGGAACACTTTGATACATCGGTATACAATATTCAATAGCTTTAAACACTGGATACAATTTAATATCTTGCAAATTTTTATTTGGCGTATCAGTCACTGATATTTTATCCTTTGCTGTTGCGCTTGTATTCCAACCAAGATTTTCATAATATTCTTTTTGAGGTTTACTTATTACATCAGAAGGATATTTAATAGAATTACGTTTATGAAACTCTGAAGATCCTATTATTGTCGCATTGTCTTTATCGTAATAATACACTTTATAAATAGAATAAGTGTGTAAAGTTAAACTTGATACTAATTGAATATTCCCCAAATTTATAGGTTCAAAACTTCCATTGCTATTTTCTATATACCAAGTAGAAAAATTACGATTTTCCGTTTTGTTAAATAACTCATCTGGTTGCAATTCGATTTTCTGAGATTGATAAAATAGCCTTTCTTTTTGGTTGTTAGCACCCAACATCTCATCTTTTCTAAATATAACCTTGTATTGTTTTAATTCAATTTTAATTTCCGCATAGGATTTTTCATTGTCGTATTTATAATCTATTTCATAATTATCAATATTTTTTTCTTCGATTTTTACATAGAATGTTTTTACAAGATTTTCTGGCTTATCATCAGTATAATACCACTCATTCCTAATTTTATTAATATCATCAATTGTTATAAGAATAGTACAATCTTTATCTAAATAATATAAAATTGTAAAATTTAGTTCACTATCTTTTAATTCGTCACCGCCCTCTACAAGATATGTATATTTCGCTTGCGTCTGATCTTCACTCAAAGACTCCCACCTAGTTATATTTTGCACTTCTTCATATCTATGAGCACTTATATCATTCAATACAATAGATAGTGGTCTAGGCAAAATTCTAACAATTATTGTGTCAGCATCTTCCCCCAACTCATCAGCAAATTTATAATTACTATTTATATTAGCAATTACTTTATAAGCTCCTATTTCTTTCACTTGCGTAACGTTAACATATTCTTGATTTTCCAATTTACTTATAGATAAATTCTCTATAAACTCATAATTTGCCTCAATATTTAATTCATTAGCAAAATATACAAATTCATAAGCACCATCTACATCATTTATTTGATAAGCTCTACCACCAAAAGTCCACTTGATAGCATTTTTAATTATTTTATGCTGTACAATAACTGTAAGTTTTTCATTTCTTAATATTATATTCCCGCCATCAATACTTGCTTTTATAGAATACTCACCAACATTTTTTACATCTCCAGACGACTCATATATTATATCCAAATCACTATATTCAGTATCTGTTATTTTAGTAACAAACAATTGCTTTAAAACATCTCCTGTATACTCACCAGTGGCAACTAAACCATCTAAAGCAAAACCTTCCGGAACCTGCCAATTATTTTCCAAAATCTTTTGTTTAATCACAAGGGTTAAGGTTTTATTATCAAACTCAATATTAGAATTAGTGGAATTCGCTGTAATCAAATATTCACCAGCATCTTTAATACTCTCAACAGCCTCAAATACTTCTCCATTAACTTTGACTATTGTAAGTTCTGCTCTTATAGATGTATCTTTACCTGTGGCAGCAAAAGCATTAGTATAATCTTTGTTTTTATCATATTCAACAACATATTTGCCATCTTCAACCGTCAAATTTTCTGGAACACCCCACTCAACAACATCTTTTAGAGGAGTAATTGCTACATTTACAATCGAATTAGAAAGATCATATATTTCTTCAGAATAACCATCTGTATTTATCTGTATTTTATACTCTCCCACCTCACAGATAGCTCCATTAAAACCAACATAAGTACCATCAGGTTGTTTTTTAGATATAGTATACTCTAACTCTTTATCACTATCTTTTATATTAAACTTTAACCCCTCTAGTAAATTGTCTTTATTTATAGAATACTGACTTGTGAATACATTTTCATCTTTTACAAAACCAATTTCATTAAAATTATTTTCCACATCAAACTGCAATTTGCTTATTTGACCAGCTACTGGAGTTTTATTTGAATCTACTGCAACAATTTTGTAATTTTCTGCATTATCACCCTCTATGCCAAAGTTAATATTAACAATGTCTCCTGGAAGGCTATTTTCATATTCTACTGACGTTATTCTTATTTTATCCATCAATCCGCTTTGAGTTTCAACACCAGTCTCATATTCCGAATTCAATAATTCATTTAGCGATTTTAATCCGTTATTAGCTTCTGGTACCAATACAGAACCTGATACATACTCACGAACAAGGTTGTAATCAGTAACGTCTATATATATCTCTTTAGGTTTAACATACACAGTCTGAACAAGCTCATATTCGCGATAGTCAAGTAACTCATTCTCGTTTATATCTTTTAGATTATTATTATTTTCGTCTAAATAAACTTCAACTTTCACATTGACAGTATATACTCCCGTTGAATTAACAGTTATATAATTTGCAGCAGATCTAAAATTATTCCAATTATATGAATACAAGACTACAATATTTTTTTTACCCATCAACCATTTTTCAGCAGCAGCATCTATATCCAACATGTTTATTTTTAAATCAATGCCAAGAGTATCTCTTTCCTTATATTTAGTACCATAAGTAAATGCAATAGTAGAATTATTAATAAATTGCACATCTCCAGATATATTATCTAAATTCTGTGGTTCTACAGATGTTTCAAAATCACATCTATCAATTATATCATAATATACTTTATTACCCACCTGCCTTGTATTTAATTCTATAGTCGGAACCAATATAATAGAGTAGAACTTAGAAAAAGTTGTATTTTTAGGATTATTAGCATAATTTTCTAATACATAATCATTATCGCCAATACCAATATATTTAGCAATATTAATATATGAAGTTTCTGCACTTATTTCTTCCGTACTATCATAATAATACATATCCCACTTAATAATTTTATAATCAAAAATATACTCTTCAGATAGTTGAGGTATTTTCACTACCTGCTGAGAATTATCATTATAATCAATATACACCCTTTGATTATATTCACTTAAATCAAAATACTCCTTGTCTAAAAGGTTTACATAAAGTCTAGGGATTCTTGAAGATTGCCCAAGTCCGCCTTTTGTATGTTCCAAATTAATGATATAATTATACAAGTATCCATCAGCACCCTTGATACTTAATTCAAATTTTGTTAAATCATGATCCGTTGAAAAACCATTAAAATTAATTATTAAGGTACCATCTACATATCCTCCTTTTTTAGAAGGATTTAAGTTGGTAGTAGTACAGGTCGCTTCTACACCATTATTAGAAAGATTAGTAATTTCTATATCATATTTATCAGACTCATCTTTTGCTATTCTCGTATATGTAGATAAATTTAACGTTATCGTAGTACTTTTATTTATATCAATAACAAAGTCTGCTATTGCTTTATTAGAAATTTGTGTATTATAAATATTAGGATAAAAATCATTTGGATATAGGCCATCACATATGCCCACATCAGCCATAATGGTAAATGACCTTGTCCATGACACACTTTCATTGTTTTGATTTAATCCAGTTATAACTATTTTATAAGTACCTGCCGCTAACAAATCACTAGTTGAATGAAGTATTTTCAATCTGTCATCTTCAATAGTAATATCAAATTTATCTGTCAAAATTTTATCATTATAATATACCTTAACGTTATCTCCAATATCATATCCATTTGGTATATTATATACTAACAACTCTCCCATTGAACCATATTTAAACACATTTTTTTGTAAAACAGGTTTTCCTTCTGGATACTTTTCTGAATCAATTGTGTCAAATATCACATAATTACCATTAGATTCTTCCGAGTTAAAAATTATCTCTTCTACAAACTTATCATCACTTTCTTTTATTCTTACATAACCAGATAACGATCTATCATTATATGTTATTCGATTAGAATATGGAATATAAAATATTCCTTCTCTGCTCAAAGAACCATTATTGGAATTATACTTTTCACCATAACTATTTAAACAAATCCATGCGCCCCGTCCGGCTTCTCCACAATCTATATTATCATCCCAACCTAATAAGGTTACAGCATGTGCACCACCACTGGCACCCTCAATTGGCAACATAATACTATTACCAAACTCATCCGGTTTTGGGCCAAAATATTTACAATATAACCACATTGCACCATTATCTAATAAATAATTCTTTATCTGATTTCTGATATTCTTTTTCCCAATTTCATCTAAAGTATCATATTTAGAAAATGTACTAGAATAAAATACTGCATAATTATCTAACAAAAAAGCATTTTCCTTATATAAATCATAATAAGTTTGACTATTTATGTTGTCAACCGCAAAAAACTCTTCTATTGGAAAATCACACTCTAACATCACACCAGGCTTATGACCATCAAATACATTTCCAAAAGTACCTCCTGCTCCTATTACATTTTCGTTATGTAGCCTATATACAATAGTCGTCCACCAATCGACAAAATTATAATATTCACCGGTGGATTTAGCAATAGTTGTTTCCAATACCTTACAAGTGGCAAAGGCCCAGCAAAGGCCGTATCTATTTTGGTTTTCCGTCAATATCATAATTTCATCTTTCATATTATAATATTCAAGATCAACGTCTGCATTAGACAGAGTATATGACGCACCAACCAAATTGTTTACTTTTGTTCCATCATCGATAGGAACTACTTCCCCAATTACACAAAAATCCTCTTCTGCATTATTTGTAGAAGCATTTACTGTGATAGGTTCTACCCCGAAAATAAATATCAAAATAAATATTAAACTAATAGATAATTTCTTTAATATTTTCATAATCTTATTCCATTTTTCCAAAATTTACTTATTAATATTAAAAGCCTAATCCTACTTCTAATAATTATATCAAATTTTTACTCATTGTCATAATTATTTATATTATTTGAAAAATCTACAAATAATATGAAATAAAAACAAAAAAAAGACTAAATAAACATTTAGTCTTTTTTATTATTTGTAATCTACTCTGATACCAGGGCCCATTGTACTGCTTGCTACTACACTCTTAATATAAGTACCTTTTGCAGCAGCTGGTTTTGCTTTAACAATAGCATCCATCAAAGTATTAAAGTTTTCCATCAATTTTTCTTTACCGAAAGAAACTTTACCAATTCTTACGTGTACGATATTTGACTTATCAAGTCTGTATTCTACTTTACCAGCCTTAATATCATTGATTGCTTTTTTAACGTCTGTAGTAACTGTTCCGCTCTTTGGATTTGGCATTAAACCTTTTGGACCAAGAACTTTAGCAACTCTACCCATAGCAGGCATCATATCTGGAGTTGTTACACAGGCATCAAAATCCAACCAACCGCCTTGAATTTTTGCTATCATTTCTTCAGCACCAACATAGTCAGCTCCTGCTTCTTTAGCAATAGCTTCGTTGTCGCCTTTTACAATAGCTAAAACTTTAATAGATTTTCCTGTTCCGTGAGGCAATACAACAACACCTCTAACTTGTTGATCAGCATTTCTACCATCAACACCTAATCTGATGTGTAATTCTACAGTCTCATCGAATTTTGCTTTAGCAGTTTTTTCTACTAAATCTAGTGCTTCGTTAACATCATATAACATTGTTTTATCAACAATAGCAGCACTTTCTAAATATTTCTTACCTCTTTTCATATTTCTCTTTCCTTTTGTGGTACATCGAATAAAATTGAATAGATTTTTTATTCTCCCACTAATACTTTGTAATCTTATTCAGTTACAGTTATACCCATACTCTTACAAGAACCTTCAATCATGCTCATAGCACTTTCAATTGAACTTGCATTCAAGTCTGGCATTTTAGTTTCAGCAATTTCTCTGATTTGCGCTTTAGTGATAGTAGCAACCTTATTTTTTCTTGGGTTTGCAGAACCACTTTCAATTCCTAGAGCTTTCTTAATAAGAACAGCTGCTGGAGGAGTCTTAAGCACAAAAGTAAAACTTCTATCAGTATAAATAGTAATTACAACTGGGATAATCAAACCAGCTTGATTAGCTGTCTTTTCATTAAATTCCTTTGTGAATGCTGGAATATTAATTCCGTGAGGTCCCAAAGTTGAACCAACTGGAGGGCCTGCTGTTGCCTTACCTGCTGGTAATTGTAATTTTACTACTGCATTAACCTTTTTCTCTGCCATAGCGTTTTTCCTCCTGCCATTTTTTGGCACTTGTGGTATAAACAAAATGCATAAATAGATTTACATTTCTCCCACATTGCTTAAATATCTAAGCATATTGTAACGACGATATCGTCGATAACAACCATAATTAAACTATATAAGTTTATACTATTCGCCCAATACCAAACTGGAGCAATCCTAAACATATTGAGCAAGAAATTATTTCACTTCTTTTACTTGATCCAAAGAAACGTCAACTGGAGTTTCTCTTCCGAACATTTCCACGACAACTCTTACTTTGTTATTACTTTCGTCAATTGCATTTACAGTACCAACAAAACCACTAAGTGCTCCATCAAGTATTTCCACCTTTGCCCCAAGTTGCAAATCAATATTTACAACTGAAACTTTTTCTAGGTGCATCTTCCTAATCTCTTCCTCACCTAGATGAAGCGGTCTACCTTTTGGACCAACGAAACCTGTAATACCCCTAGTACGAGTAACAGCATGCCAAATATCATCGCCATAATTCATTTTTACTAAAATATAACCTGGCATTAATTTTCTTGTAACAACTTTTCTCTTTCCATCTTTTTCTTCCACGACATCTTCCATAGGTATAACAATGTCGAAGATTCTTAATTGCAAATTATACTTGTCAATTACAATCTCCAAGTTCTCTTTTGCAACATTTTCATATCCAGAGAAAGTGTGAAGTACATACCATTTAGCATCTTTCTTAGCTTCTTCAATTTTCAAAGCCATCTCATCTAGTACAGGCTCTTCCATTGCGACTTCTTGATTTTGCGTTTGTTGATTATCTGAAATCATTTCAATATCATTATTTTTCTCTTCTATCATCATCAAACTATAAGATTTCTCTTTTTCCTTTTAAAGATTTTTAGAATATTAACCAAGCAACAATGTAAAAAGCCAAGAAAATAATCTATCAGCACCAAACAAAACTAAAGTACAAATAATTACTACTAGCAATACAACACCTGTACTTTTTACAACTTTACCAAAAGATGGCCAAGAAACCTTCTTTAGTTCACTATAAAGTTCTTTTGATTTCTGTCCAACAGATTTTTTATCTTTTTTCTTACTTTGCTTTTTTACATCTTTGGTGTCTTTCTTATTTTTTTGTTTAGTAGATGCATTTACTTCTACTACAACTTCTTCTTTATTTTTCTTAGCCATTATAGACTCCTTAAAAGATTATTATTTAGTTTCTTTATGAGCAGTATGTTTCTTGCAAAAACTACAGTATTTGCTAACAGAAATTCTGTCTGGATCATTCTTCTTGTTTTTTTGAGAAGTGTAATTTCTTCTTTTGCATTCTGTGCATTCTAGTGTAATAGTTTCTCTCATTACTATCTCTCCTTGTAATTCTAATTTACCGTTTGAAATTTTAACATATTAACTTAAGATTGTCAATATTATTAACAACAAAAAAAGGCGCTAACCACCTTTTTAATCTTAAATGTACACATATCATATCATAATATTTACAATTTGTAAAGTATTTTCTTGAAAATTTATTGATAAATATTATAGATTAATTTATAGATCCTCAAATGCTTTCATTATTTCATCTAAATCTTCTTTTGGCGTTAATACAGCATCTAAATCAAACGCATCTTCATCTGGACCATTTTCATTCGTAATATTTTTATAATAAGCGTTATCCTTAGATATCTCATCATCTAATATCGCAACACCCGATGGAATACCTAGTTTTCCAGTTATATCGTTAAATCTACGATTAATGCTTAATAATCTAGCATTTTCTTTTTTATGCTGCTCACTTAGTTCTTGCTGAACTTTTTGAGGCATTTTAACCTTCGTCGATTTCTCATCTTTTACAGGCGTAGTTACCAAATAATCCATCCTATTAAGTAAGTTTTTTATGTAGTTTCCACTATTTTGCTTCAAATCTTCTTTTATAGGCAACTCTTCTCTTTTTCTAGACTCGTAATTATCATTTTGCTCAATAATCCTCTCCAGATCATTTTGAAACTCCTGCATTGCAAAGCCAAATTTCCCATTAACTATTCCACTTAACATATTTTGATCAAGCATGCCAATAATCTCATTCCATCTAGTATATATTAGCCTAATTCTTCTAACCTCTAATTCATATATCTTCTGAGCACTTTTTTCTACTTGTTCAGCTTTTTCAACTGCAAATAATAATGCCCTTGATATTTCGTCTTCTTTTAATTTTAAATCATTAAGATTTGATTCCAAAACGTTATTTTCATTCCTAAGCGCCAATAATCTATTATTCTGCTCCGACAATTTATTTTCATATTTTAATATTAAAGCATCAATAAATTCATCAACTTGACTAGCCTTGTAGCCATTTCTTTCTATGTTAAATCTAGCCATATTCCTCCTCTTATTTAATCAAAATTAAAAGTATACCTATTGCAAAAATTAACAAACCGGTTTTAAGCTGAAACTTTTCTTTATATTTCAAATAAGTTAGTATCAAACTCAGACCAGGGACGCAAACAATCACACCAATATTATCAGTAAATAAGCCGTTTAAATTTGATAAATTTAAAACGACTAAAATCATAAATAATATTGTAGCAACTAGTAGCAAAAAAATATTTTGTCTTCTAAAAAAAATATATTTAAAAACCAACATAATAACTATACAAATTAATGACACTGGCACCCATACTACATCTTTACAGGGATAATAAGGCAGCTCCTTATTTATCAATAAAAAAGCCAAAAAAATGATTATTAAGCCAGAATTTACTAAAACTTGTATATATGGTTTTCTCAAATATTATTCTTCTTTCTTTCTCTGATTATAATACTTACTATTCCTATTGTGCCCAAAACAACAAGTATTAAACTAAGTATTTGAGAAACAGCAAGTCCACCTGATGTTAATTGAGCTGTAGAATCTCTAAAACTTTCTGTAAAATATCTTACAATGCCATAATAAAACATGTATCCAAAAGTAACAATTCCAGTGAATCTAAATTTCCTTAAAACTTTTGCAAGTACAAAAAATCCTATTAGACATAACACACATTCATAAAAGAATGTAGCTAAATGCCACTCACCCATAAGCTTATAACTAATTGGAAACCACTGTAATGCTGGATTTGTAACCTCTATTCCATAGCAACAACCTGCTGTATAACAACCAATTCTGCCAATTGCTTGACCTAAAATTAATGTAGGTGCAACAATATCCATTGCTTTTAAAATGTTTACTTTTTTGATAATGCAACAAATAATTAAGCCAATTGCTCCTCCTATTATTCCACCATAGACAGCAAGTCCACCACTCATAAAATCAAAAAATTGTGACATTTGACCTTCAAAAATACAATAATACAATCTAGCACCAAGCAAACTTAATGGAAATACCCACCACACAAGATCATACGGCAAATCTTTACTCAACTCCCTATACTTAGCAAATTGCGAAGAAAATGCAATAGCTAACAAAAATCCTACTGCCATAAGTATACCATACCAGCTTACATTTACTCCACACATCATAAGTATAATAAATAGAGCTAAACATGCAAAAGCAATAGCTAGTACAATCAATGTGGATTTTGTTTTAAATTCTGCACCCGCAATAGAAAACGAATCTTTATTAAACTTTTTCATACTTTATTCCTTATATAAATTTATATATAGTAGTATACAAAGTATTTTTGATTAAGTCAAAAAAAGTAACAACATATTTGTCGTTACTTTTAGCATTTTGCAATAATTTTACTTTTTATTTTTGCTACTATTTAATTTTTCGATTGACGATAGCAAATTTTTCTTTTGATTATTTAAATTTTTAATCTGACTTTTAAGTTTATCGTTTAAATCATCAAGTTTCTTCACATTGCCTTGCATTTTGTCTACAAGCTCTTGATTGCTCTTTTCATTGGCATCTTTCATCATTTCTAATGCAACTTGGTCAAAGTCAATATCTTCAATAATTGGCTCAGGAATTGGAGCCTCAACCTTCTTTTTAGGCTCTTCTTTTTGAACAGGAGCTTCTTTTACAACTTTTTCAGTCTTTTCAATTGCCTTTGATTCTTTTATCAATTGTTTTTCTTTAGATTTCAAATTTTCATACTCTTTTTGAATTGAAGAAGTTTGTTTTTCTAGGGCAACTTGCCTTTCATTTGCGATCATTAATTGTTCTTCCGCATGAAGAAGTTTAGCTTTCAACTCTTCAACATCATTGTATTCTTTATACTCTTCCGCTGAAGCGCCCATTGACACTCTTCTTCTAAATTCATTAGATGAGAAATATTCTTTGACACTATCAATAGTTTCTATCTGAGCAAGCTTTAAGCCCAATTCTTTTTCAAGTTCCTTAATATGTTCTTCTTTAGAATTTATAGCAACCTCGTATGAAGCTAATTTCTCTTTCATGTTATCAATATTGCTTTGCATAACATTCTTTTGCTCTTCCATTTCCTTCATCTTTGGTTCATTTTGTTTATTTACAATATCATTCAAAATTCCATAAATTTTATTAGAATAAGATTTTCCTTCAGAAAGCATTATTGCTTCTAGCTTATTCTTTCTAGAATTAACTTCTTCATCTATTGCATTTAATTCTTCTTGCAACTCCGCCTGTTGTTTCTTAAATCTAGCTTCAGATAATTGGTGGTCTTTTTCCAATTGTTGTAACTTTTGTTGTTCTTCATCATATCTTTTCTTCAAATAGTTCGCCTCAATCTTAACAGAAGTATTATTTAACTGCTCAGTTATTTGATTCATACTCTCTCTTATAGTTTGAGCCTTTCTTTCGAAATCCTTAGTTACATCATCAAAATTCTTTGAATAATTCGCAATCTCTTGTTCTTTACTAGTACGCCTTTCTACCAAATTTCTTTTGATATTAAAGTATTTTTCACTTTCAGTCATGGCTCTTTCAAGCAAGATAGATCCCTCTACCCCTAGAGCATCAAAATCGAATTTTTCGTAATTTTGCTTATTTAACTCTTGTTCTTCTTTTTCTTTTTGATCTTGTATAGCTTTCTTATCTAAATATTCTTGTAGTACACTAATTCCATCTTTGATTTCTTTTTGAGTAAATAATATTTCATAATCAATATATGGTGGCATTGTAGTACAAGCCTTATTTAAATAACCTTGGAATTCCCTATATTCATAATAAAGATCTTTCATAAATGACGAATATGAAGATTCAAAGATGGCGATCATAATAAAGCCCAATATTAATAAAAGTGCAGGTACTAAGAAGACGTCATATAATGATGTAATAATAAATGTTGTAGTATCTATTTGAGAAAGTTCTTCAAATCCCCATCTTGCTAGCACTCTGGAAAATAATAATATAGCCATTACCAATGCTGCTAATACAAATAAATTTCTGCAAATTCTTATACAGGTTTTAAAACCACTCGCTTTGCTTGGGTGGTCTATAACTGTCTCTGTATTCATGTATTCGCTAGGCAATTTGTCTCTATTTAATACATATTCTTGCCAACTATGTCTCAAGGCTTTAGGAGCTGCTTTCATTTTAGCATTTAAAGAAATTAAACTATCATCATTAATATAAGGATTTTTCTTTAAATAATCATTTATTCCTTTTACACTTCTCTTTAATTTTTTCTCATAAGTACGTGACCTTACAATTAATATAGTAAGAGTTATTACGACAAAAAGACCTAAGGCAATAAATATAAAATAAGTTTCATCTATACCCTTAGCAATATTCCATAAAAAATCTTTAAACTTTCCATAAATAGTATTATCATCTTTAACAATACTATCTGCTGCTAAAAATTTCCAAAACATTTTCCATTCTCCTTGACATGTGAATAGGCAAAAAAGACAAGCGCCTCACATTTGTCAAATTTAGTATACCACAAGCCTATGCTTTTTACTAATATTTTTAACAATGATTTAAATTTGAAAATTTGAATTTAATGTTGATAATAAGATTTATACCCATAGCAATTTGAAATAAAAAAGATGTAATCAATAATCAAATTACATCTAACCTGTTATCTAGGGAGTAAAAAATAAAGCATTTTCTCCCCATCATTTCAATCTTTTATAAAAGTAGTACAAAGTGCACAATTAGTACAACTACACACACTAATTCCATTAGCATGACACTTTTTATCCTGATTGTACAAACAATCAGCATCACACTCTATATTAATATTTTTGCTATGTCTATAAGGATGAAAATCTGGTGCCGCTTCAAACATAGTCTTACTAGCATCTTGCCTTTGACCTTTTTTTAATTCTTTAGCCGCCTCAAAGCTATCACACTCACACGTTCTACTAACTTTTATTTCCTTCTTCATACAAGAGTATTTATCATTGTATACACAATTTAATTTTTTACATTTCAAATCCACTTAACAAACACCTCACTATTAATCTAATAATATTATTGGTTATTTATCAATTTTTATCCACTAAACACACAAAAGCATTAAATAATTTGACTATTAAACAATTTTTATTTAAACTTATTTGTAATTAGGAGGTTTTATCCATGAAAATTGTTTTATTAAAAGATTTAAAAGGTAAAGGCAAAAAAGGTGACATAATAGAAGTTAACAATGGCTATGCTAACAACTTTCTTATTCCAAACGGTTATGCAAAGGCAGGAACTGCAACCAATTTAAACGAAGCAAAACAAGCGCAAGCTAGCAATGCATACAAAGCAGAACAAGAACGTCTCGCAGCAGTTGATTTAGGCAAAAAATTAAAGGATACAAAAGCTGTTTGCAAAATCAAATGCGGCAACGGCGGAAAAACTTTCGGTTCTGTAACCAATAAAGAAGTCAGCGAAAGTTTATCAGCCATGGGATTGGACGTCGATAAGAAAAAAATTGATATCACAACTATTAAAGCAACTGGTATTTATACAGCAAAAGTTAAACTTCACCCAACAGTTATAGTTAACTTACAAATAGAGGTAATTCCAGAATAATCAAACGAATTTATCCACAAATTTGTTTAAATTGTGAACAACTCAATAAAAAACAAAAAAAGTTTATACATGTATCGTATAAACTTTTTTTTTGGATTGTAAAATAATTTCAAAACTACTTTAATTCAACAACAGCGCCAGCTTCTTTAAGTTTAGCTTCCATTGCTTTAGCTTCTTCAGCAGCAACGTTTTCTTTAATAGTTGCAGGAGCGCCATCAACCATAGCTTTTGCTTCGCCTAGGCCAAGACCTGTGATATCTTTAACAACTTTGATAACAGCAATCTTATTTGC
Source organism: Clostridia bacterium (assembly GCA_017399265.1). Classification (GTDB taxonomy): domain Bacteria; phylum Bacillota; class Clostridia; order Christensenellales; family UBA1242; genus UBA11490. Next base: position 22,884 of record JAFQDL010000001.1, on the reverse strand, counting down.
ACCAGCTTCCTTTAAGATAACGTTAAATTCGCTCTTTTCTTCTGCAGCAGCAGGACCAGCAGCAGGACCAGCAGCAACAACAGCTGCAGCTGCGCTTACTCCGAATTTTTCTTCTAACATTTTTACTAATTCACTAACTTCTAATACAGTTAGAGCTTCGATTTGTTCAACAATTTTATTTAAATCTGCCATTTTAATTTCTCCTTAAAATTTAATTATTTTTTTAATTTTTTTCGCGTATTTTTAAAACTTACGCTTGTTTTTTAGCAATTTCGTTTAATGCTCTAGCCATTGATGACATAGGACCTTGTAATACATTAAGCAACATAGAGATAAGTACTGGTTTGCTTGGTATTTTAGCCATTGCTTCTGTTTGAGATTTGTCCATGATCTCGCCGTTAACGATAGAGAATTTAACACTCATCTTCTTTAACTTTTCAGCAGTTTCACAGAAAATTCTAGCTGGAGCCACTTCATCAGCTGAGAAAGCAACTGCAGTAGTTCCTTCAAACTCTTTAGCATCATATCCAGTAACACCAATATTCTCTAAAGCTTTCATAAGTAATCTATTTTTGAAAACTTTATAAGTAACGCCTGCTTCTCTGAAAGATTTTCTAAGTTCAGTATCTTCCGCAACAGTTATACCACGATAGTCAACAAAAAGAATACTTTTAGCATCTTTTAATTGGTCTTGAATGTCAGCAACAAGTTTCTTCTTTGCTTCTAAATTTGCGCTCATAGTTTCTCCTTTATTAGTTTATTTTACACCCTTTGTAAAATAAAATCCTCCAATGCCAAATAGCATTAGAGGAAGAAAAAACCAACCTATAACGCTTTCCCTCGGCAAGAATTACGAAATTACACATTTCCCTTGCTGTCTTTGGCAAAGACCAAAACTTCATTTTACGAGTGTAATTTTAACACAACTATCCCCACTTGTCAACACTTATTTGTAAAATATTTTATATTTAATAAAAAAATACAAAGGTAAGTCTCTCCTTTGTATTTTTATTTTTTTAAATATCTCTTCTTAGATCCACAACTGTTATGCCATTATATTTCTTAATAGCTTGAGCAGCCAAAATAAATGTAGTTAATAACATGACTCCTGCAGCAATTAATACAATCCAAGGATTAATAATAAACATATTAATTTGGAAAGTAAGATTTTTATATACTATCAAGTTCGCTATAATTGCAATGATTTGAGTTATTCCAGCGCCTATAGCGAATGTGCCAATCATAATTATTATTAACATAATAGTCACAGCTAATATACTAATGCTATTAGTACTACCCAAAGCTTTTAAGATTGATAGGCTGAATTTATTTTCTTTATACACTCTCGCACTAAATCTATACCAGAATAATCCCATCAAAGCCAATAATGCTACTGCAATAATTATAAATATAAACATTAATTTACCCAGAGTATTTCCAATTCCGTTAATATCTTCAGCAGCCATAGAACTAACTGTATAACCCATCTCGTCCATAGTTTTAATAGTTTCTGCAATAGAACCCTCTGAGAATATTTCTACCGGCATTATAATTGCGTTAGTAGTTAAATTTGCATTTCTATGCAACACTTCAAAATCTGAAGTCACCTTTTCCAATCCACTAACTTGCCTATTGTGCATAATTATTGTATTTGTTATGTCTTTATCTTTTATAACACCAACAACATCTATAGCATTAACACCAGCCCACTTATCGTCAGTTAAACCATCTATAGTTAAAATTTTTAAATAACTAGCAATATCTGCATATTGCAAATTACCTGGTTGGCCTAACAACGCAGCTTCAATATCTTTCAAACGTTCTTCTGACACACTACCCAATTGACTTTCATAATGAGCAACAACCATACGCATCGCTAAATCATAGGAGATCATAACCTTGCTTACATTACTTTGTCTAGCAAGCTTATACGTATTATTATTTGCATTGTCTATTGTAACTAAACCGCACAAATCGTTTAATTTCTTATTACTATCTGCAATTATTTCATCAGTATTTTCATATATTTTGCCATATATACTAGACTTGATCTCATAAAGAGATCTATCCGCAAATGTGACATCGCTCATTATAGTTATTTGCCCAATATCATCAAACTTGCCAGCTTTTTGGCTCATGACTTTAGCACCATTAATAGTCATTGTTTCTACTTGAGTACCAAGTAGTTTATAAAAGTTAGTATTGACATGTATTACAGAATATACATTTTTCAAGTTATATTCAAAATAACTTTCCATACCCTCTTTTACACTCAAATCCGAATTTACAAACTGATCAAAATCTGTTTTGTATATACCAACAATATTAAAATGTTGTCCGTTCAATGTAAAATTCACCTTATCTTGTAACATTGGATTGACAAGGTTTGAATAAATAATCGCGTTTCTAAACCCACCATCTAAGTTTGTACCACTACTAAAACCATTAGTTAAGCCATTCCTAATTATAAGTTCTGCTATATAATCAGAAATTACAACATCGGTTATGTGTCTTGTATCATTTGATACAGTAGCTTCCCCAGTATAATAACCAGCTATTATCTCTTGACCAAATGTGTTTTTATTTTTCTTATTACCGGCTTCCAGATCTTGGCTATTGGTTATAAATGAAGTAACTTTAAACTCTTTATTCTTAATATTAGTTAACCAGTTAACTTCGTGTTTTACTTTAAAGAAAGTTAATCCTTTATCATACAAATCTTCTACTATGGTATTCTTTAAAGATGTTGTATCGTAATTTAACTCTTCTCTTGCTCCAGTCTCAGACACTTTATAAAATTCAATATAATCATCTCCTCTATCTAGAGAAGAACTAGCGATTGTTTTTGCACTATCAAAAGTACATAGTGTACTTAACATTACAAAACCGATAACAAGAAATAAAGAAATAACCGACGTGGTAATAAATGCTCTCCAACTTTTTAAGAAGAACTGCTTAAACAACTTAAACGATGTACCAAAATCAAATTTGTGTTTTCTCAAATACAAAGACTTTGTTAGAAGACCATTTTCTACAGTATTCTTTTTGTTTACTTGATCAGCGCCTGTAATTGATGCAATTTTGCCCTCAACTAACACAATATGCCTATCTGCAAACTTATCAACATACGGCTTTGAATTAGATACAATTACCACAAGATGCTTTTCACTAATACTCTTTAGATATCTCCATACCGTAAGCATGGTATCTTGCTCAAACACTTCATCAAAATTATCTATTAGTAGCACTCTAGGATTTTTTATCATAAGCCTTGCGATTTGTGCTATAACCCTCTCCTCATCTGAACAATCCTTTGGTTTTTTGTTTAGAGAATCAGTCAAATCCAAAGCCTCATAAAGTAATTGCAAAGTCTCTTTAGCAGGCTTAATCCTACCGAACGAAGAACCCAATTTAATATTTTCTTTAATGGTTAGATCAGGAAACAACTCATTGGGATCATTGACAAGTCCTACGTAGTGAGTCCTATAGTTTTCCAACTCTTTCTCACCAAGTTTACTTAAATCTACACCATCAGCAAAAATACTACCACTAGACACATCGTCCATTTGTGATAACATTCTTAAAAGACAAGATTTACCAGCACCTTCATTTCCACTAATTGCAACAAGGCCACTATCACCTAATTGCAAATTAACTTCATTTAATGCATATTTTTCTTGTCCATCTTTTATTACAATTTTAGATAAATCTTTTAAAGTAATCATATAAAATATCCTTTAAATTATTCAATATTTACCAAAAAAAACATATGGCAATCATACTTGTGTATATTTTATCAAAAATCCCCCATTTTAACAAATGTATTAACCAGTATTTTAAATCTGCTAAAAATATAATTATATACTATATACCATTATTAAACCTACCTTAAACCATAAAAAAAGATTAAAGCAATATATTTTTGTACTTTAATCTTTTTTCTAAACCATCACATTTAAAATTTAGTCGTTCTGCCACTTTAGCGTAGGATAGCTATCGTCATATAGATTCCAAATATCCGGATCCCAGTTAAGACGACTAGAGTCTTTAAGAGCCTTATAAATTTCCTCCATAGTATCAGTAGTATTATAATTTTTATCTTCATTAGCTATACCGTCTGTTGTATATATTTGACTTTGAGGATGATAACAATTATATATACCTGATGCATCATCATCTGCCAAACGTGCGATAAAGAACCCATAATAAGAATTAACTCTAGCGGCACAAATAACAGAACCCGTCGTGAAACAATTATAAATATCAGTTGTTTCATAATTGCCTCCTAATATTCCACCTGAATAAGAAGTATGTGAGTAATTCTTTAATATATCTGCCCGTGAATAGCAATTACTAATTATCAACTTATAACTAGCAGCATAAGGTTCCATACATGCGACTAAACCTCCACAATATGATGGATTTACCGCATTAGCACTAATATTACCATTAGAATAAGAATTTTTTATAACACATTCTTTACTAACTTCCCCTATCAAACCTCCTATGTAAACTTGATATTCACTTGATATCGCACTGAGCTCACAATTTGCATAACACTTTTCAATAATTGAGGTATCAATGGATCCAACTAAACCTCCTAGTGTTATATAAGACTTACTTGATTCGATTTTAATGTTACCTTCCGCAAAACAATTAACCATCTTACAATTTACTAATTGATTAGCAAGCCCACCAACATATGTATATAAAGAGGTACTTTTAAAAGTATAGCTAAATTGCTTTATACCGACTCCAACTATATTACAATTTTCCAATTTCCCAAACACACTTGATTTAGAATAAGATGTAACAGTTAAATTTTTCAACATACAACCATTACCATTTATTAGTATATAGCTAGCGTCTATAGGATCCCACTCTACTCCAGACATGTCTATATCATCCACAAGTACATATTTTTTGATGTTATTAATATCGCCACTTGCTATATTTTTCAAATCATTAATATTTGTTATCTGAGTATATCCTACATACGCATTTGGATCATCATGAAATACTGGATGCATATCAGTTGGGAATACCCATATAGATGCATCCCAATTAAGCATCACATAATTCCAAATATTATCCAACGTTTTCTCTTCACCATCAGTATTAGTACTTATATTCTCACACCCTTCATATACCACACTAGAGTTAGAATTGACGTAGCAATTATCTAAATTCAGACTACCACTAATAGTACCCTTTTTACCTAAGAATTTTCCGATATAACACGAATTATCGCAATTTGTTACATCAATATCTCCGACAGCATAACATTTAGTCAAATCACAATTCCCATCAATTAGTCCAGCAAATCCACCTATAAATACATTAAGGCCATATGTAGTTTTTACATTACTAGTTGCATAGCACTCTTTAATTTCTGATTGAATTATATATCCAGCAACTCCACCTATATACAGATCAGCATTGGCACTTTCAACTAGAATATCATTTTCTGAAGAAGTGCTTCCCGAATAACAATTCACCACCATTCCCTTCTGAATCCAGCCAAGCACACCTCCTGCATATACAGAACAGCCGGCTTGTTTCACTGTTATCTTTCCTGTATTGTAAGAATTTTTTAATATTTCCTGACTATCATCTAGATATACTCTTCCAGCAATGCCACCGACATGTATACCGCCATCAACAGTATCTTTAGTCTTATTTACAACAATCTCTCCACTATTTCTACAACCTTGTAGCATAGCGACAGTATTTCCGACTATTCCACCGACACAACCGCCATCAACTGTCAAGTCATTTACTCTATCATCAGCGGTAACTAGACTTATTTCTCCATAATTTTTGCAAATTTGTATCGAATGGTTATTCATAAGCATTGCAGACACGCCTGCCGATGCTAAATAACCTGTTACATTGCCATAATTTTCACTATTCTCAACCGAAAATCCTTGTCCAATTCCAGATGCAAATCTGGCACTAATGCTTTCTTCTGAATACGACCCAACATTGCCATAGTTATAGCAATTAGATATTTTGTTTGAAGTACTAATTTCTTCACCACTACAAATACCTATACCTGCACAACTATATCCATATATATTAGTTGTTGGGCTAAAATCATAAGCATATTCTCCGCTATCATCATACACTTTTAGCTTATTATCCGTTTCTGATCTTTTAATAGTTAATTTACTACCAAATGTCGCAATATCATATGGTTGATTTTCTCCATAATAATCATCTATCCAATCTATTTGATTATCCTCTCCTATCTTTACACTACAATACGCCGCATCATATACGACTATTGAGCCATCTTCTAAGGTATTTATTCCAGTAATTTTACCATCTTCACCTACTGTATAACTAATAACCGCGCCATTCACACAGTCAGATACACTTACCTCGTATGTATACTTACCAGCCCAAATACCACCAGCTATAACTTTGGCTTCTAATGATACATTTTCTACATATCCATTTATATTTCCGATATTATATGAACCTTGTACCTTGCCTACATTAACAGCAATACCACCAATTACCATATTCCAACTTTCAAGATTGTTATCATAATCTACTTCATTTACATCTAGAGTTATATCACCAATATTTGCACAATTTGTCACATTAATATATCTTCCACAAGCGACACCTGCAACCAAAATATTACCACTTAGAAAATGAAGTGCATCATCTGAAATTGAACCAATAAGTTTGCCAATATTAGTAGAACTATCCACTTTTATAGAGAATTTCTTCTCTCCCGTTTTAAAATCAAGTTCTTTATCATTGAATACAATTCCCGACACATACACACCAGTAATAGTTCCTACGTTATTACACCCTTGTATATGTATATTATCCCTGATATTCGTCGCACCAACAACACCACAAGCAGTACCAAACAAATTAGTTATATCCCCTGTATTAGTACAAGAATTAACTTTACTAGCTTTTCTTATTATCCCTGCCGCAGTAGGATAACTCCTATTTGTATCTGCACCTGGTACATATTTAGCCGCTAAATATTTGTCAATAGTCACAGAACCATGGTTTATGCAATTTTCTATTATTCCATTTAATTCCAATCTAACACATATTCCAATTGCACTAACACTTTGACTAACAAATTTAGCATTATATAATTTTACATCACCTTTATTAATACAACCTGTTACTTTGGTGCCCACAACAGATACTATTCCTACCGCGTCTGCACCACATACCTTTTCTAGTTCGGTCTCATCTTTTAGATTCTCGTTAACAGATACACCTCCCTCATTAATACAATTGGATACAATATCTGCTTTATTACATATACCAGCTCCTACGACAAGAGATGGCAGATAAGTACTAGTAGCACTAACTGATATATTACCCAAATTTTTACAATCACTAATTTCCCCAACTTCATAAGCTACACCTTGAGCACTTAGATTGTCTATAACATTGAAATAATTTGTGATATTAGATACTGTCACACCAGGCGCATTACCTAGCACGGCACTTATAGACAAATATACAGTTTCTCCACTGCCATTGATAGTGCTTCTTACAGTATTACTTCCTACAGTAATATTAGATATTATAGCACCAATCGTTTTTCCGTCTACAACTTCTGTTTTAGCAGCAGACAGAGCAAGGATTCCAAAGTGAATCGTACTTGCATCCAAGTTCCACTCTTCAGGAATATTAGTATCATCTACATAATATTCAGCTTCGGCTACACCTATTATATTAATTCCATTAATAGTACCATTTGCAATATTGCCAAACATTGGTCTTAACAAATCACCAGTGATTTTTACAACACCGTTTCGTACATTATAATTCCCATAGAAATTATACTCACCTGCATCCATCGTAGCCCCAGTTGGATTTGTACCCAAATCCAAATCTGCCACTTGCAAGAAGTTATATAACACACTACTATTACTTAAATATTTATCAGATGTACTATACACGTTCACTACATTATTCCAAGTAGTATTATTCGATACCAATAATGGATATTCACTACTTCCTCTTTTACCAGTTAAGCTTACTCTATAGTGAGAGAATCCTTCTGGCAAATCATCACTTAATTTATTATCCGATATAGTTGCACCTATCGTAGTATTATCTGACTTATATGACTCCGCATTGCCCCATTTAGAAAAATCGCCAGATTTTATATCAACACCCGTTTTGTCAGTAAATGCACTATACCAGCTCTCAGCTGATGGATCCACCAAATATGTTGCAATAAGTACATCTTTGCTAAATGCGTCATTATAGTTAACACTAGTCTCTGTTGTAAATTCTCCAACAATCTCCTCAACACTAGCTAGCTCACTTCCATACACTCTAGCAATATATTGTGTAGCTGTATCCGTGCCATTATCTAATTCTATTACATACTCTACTAGGATATTATCCTTAAAATCAACCTCATACTTAAATGTAGCCGTTGTGTCATTGATATCCTTATTTAAGATATTATAATCATCACCAAATACGTTGTATCCTAAAATATTATCTGTGCTATATTCCAAACTACCACTAGATATCTTATCTAGCTTTAACGCGTTGTTATTAGCAGATTTTCCTACCATGAACAACAACTCATCATTTATATCTGTCATTGTGTAAGATACTAGCTTATATTCATACGATCCTTCATCTCCACTTTTTTTGTACCTAACAATATTGTAAGTATTTGCATCCTCATCAGATAATTGAAGAGCGTAGAAATAGTCCCTATTATCATTGTTTACTATAATAACAACATTTCCTTCTGTATCTTTCACAACAAGCTCTTGAGTATATTTTACGAATGGTCTAATATCTGGAATATTATCATACGTAGTGCCAGCTATATCAACCTTAGTTTTAATCTGATGACTACTGTTTAATTGAATTGTTAACGTTTTATCCGCAAAATAATATCGTATTTCTTCTAATTTATTTGCTACTTCTTCCCAATCACTATCAAGTGTAGAGACCTCAAACCCTATTTCTTCATACTCTGTCGCTAAACAAGAATAAGTAGTATTGGACAAATAATGCATATTATTACGCGTTTTTAATTGATTCATATAAGAACCAAATGATTCATTATAAGTGCCCCAACAACCATCCTGCCTTACATCTGTAACCTTTGCATCATCAAATTTCATACCCACTTTCCAGCTAACCTTAATTGCCGGTTCCTCAGGGCCTATAAAATATACAACAGTATTTACTGGTTCTCTAGTATACACCGCATAATATTCACCATCAATATCTGTAAAGTTCTGTACTAATTTACTTGTCTCAAACTCATCTTTCACAAAGAAGCTCTTCTTATCAGTGCTATCTAATGTCTGTATGCCTTCTTTAATAGATATTGTATTATCGTCTGAATCAGTCCATTGATACGTATATCCATCTATTGCACTAGCCTCTAGTTTGATAAACCCTGCGAATGCTAAGCCTGCAAAACCACTAAATTGGATATCATAGTTTTCTAATAAATAAGTCTCGTACTCACTCCAAGAAGTATTATATGCAATATTTTCATCTGTGTAACTGACAGGATTATAGCCTGAAATATAGTTAAACGTTACTTTTATCTTCCTTGCCTCAACATTTAATACAAAATCCATATTACTTGTTTGCGTATATGTAATCGTATATCTAAGTTGTTTACCATTAGTACATTCTGAACCTTCTATATCCCTTAGCAAGGCTTTAGTGATAGTAAACCCATCAGTTGTAACCACATTATCAACAAATTCCAACTCAGAGATTGTATAACTTTTGCTTGATGTAAAAGCACTATTTTCAGAATCATATGTTCCTACCTCAAACGAAGTAAATACATTCCCTACCACCTCATCAATTACAAGAGTTACATCTTCCCCATGTTTTGCATTAAGCACATCCACACTTGGTTGCAACAAGTCTTTATGATCGTTAGAATCCCAAGCAACTACTTCTTCACCATCTCTATAATAAAGATCGGTAGTATACTCATTCTTGTCCGCACTGATTGTTATTGCGCTTAAATCTCCTAATATTTTAAGTTTAATCGTCAACTTGTTATTTTCTATTTTATAATTCAGCAACTCGCTTCCAAAGAAATCGTTTTCAACGCCGCTATACGCAAAGGTTTCTGAGCCTTTAGTGAATATTAAGTTTGTTAGTTCTGTATAAGCATCTCTTATAGTATAGGTCTGTTGCCACACATCACCATAATCACACCACATATATGGAAGTGAGTCTTCAAATATATCACAACCAGACTTCTCAACCATTAAAAATTTATATTTATTCGGATTGATTTCACAGAATGTTAATAACAACTCCGCATCAAAGTTGTATATAGCACCCATTTTAAAGCAGATCTCTCCATCTGCACTCAAATATGGCAAATTCGTAAAGTAGAATTTTACTTTTTTACCTGCTAAGTCAAAGTCAAAATAGTACCTTTTATTGTCTAATCCCACAATACCAAAACCTTCTTGAGGTAAATCATCATCAAAGCTACTACCATCAGTAGAATACTCAACTTTATTATCTTTATACACTCTAAAGATTATATAATCATTAATCAGCTCAGCATTATCTACTCCGTCATCTGTAATGTCCATATTTGTACTTAAAAGCAATTTAACATCTTTGTACTTGGATACAGTAGTTCCATCTAGTTTATAACCATCTTCTGGAGTTATAGTTATCTCTTGTTCAGTCTTGCCATTAGATATCATAATACTATCACTTAAAGTATCGATCCTATCGTCCTTAGCTAGGTTAATACTATAAGTAACCAAATTTGTAACGATCTTAAATAGATAATTATTATTTACTTCCGCATCTAATGGAGAGCTAATATCTCTATCTTCAAGATCTTTAAAATCAATATCCAGTTTATAATATTGAGTATTATATTCAATTATAAAATCAAATGAGAATTTTTTATTAACACAATCTTCTTCACAATCAGCATCACACACATGATCATGTGAATAATACACGATGAATTTATTTAAAACATTGTTATATTGAATTTCGAGGTTACCACCACTTACTTCATCACTCTTACCATTTGTCGCCCATTCCATATCAGTATATACCAACGCTCCTACAGACAAGTATCTAATATAAAATTTTAAATCAATATCATCTGGCAAATCACTCATCTCTGGCTCAAGGACAAATTCTATCGCATATCTATTAGGTTTAGAACTCAATTTTATACTATTCTCTGTTAAATTCGTATTAACATCTAACTCAGCATAAAAGTTAAGTTCATCAGCCCATCTACTAAACTTATTCCCACTTGACTTACCATTAATCTTAAGAACATCATTTACTAATGTATATTTGAACTCTTCTTCCATATACGACACATCAACATTGCTAGGAGTATAATAACTTTCTTGTAGCACTACTTGATAAGTACCATACTGAACATAGTAATATTGACTAGATTCATCCCAAGGATCGAAATTGTCAAGACTTTCACTTTGAAGACAATACTCCATATTAATCGCAAAAATATTCGAATCAACCATATATCTATTTAGATACAAATTTAGTTTCGGAAGCCTAATCCCATCATTCACTAAATCAGACCTATCAACCACATTAGTCAACACAATATCTGCAGTACCATCTTCATTATTTTTCAAAGTTTTAATAGTACATCCGATGGCATCTATATATGTTTGAGGATCTTCTGTATTGTACACATTTTGATCTGCCGCACTATTTAACGATATATCTATTGTCAACTCCGTTCCATAAGGAACATCGCAAGTTGTGTTAGTTTCATTAATATTACATAAATTCTCATGACCGGTGACACTAAGCACACCAATCTGTATTCCCCCAATATATAGGTTTGCTGTAAAACCTTTTAATTCTTCATTTGTTTGCGACTCACCTGTTGCACTAAAGTCAGAGAATATAACTTCTGTTCCATTAGGATATAATTCTGTTACGTTAAAAGTATATTGATCTACTGCACCATATTCTGTGAAAGTTATTTTTCCTGCTTTTGTTGCACTAAATGAATATCCACATTTCAAGCACTTATCGTCACTATTGTATGACGTCGCAAACTTATCCGCAATACTAGTATAATCATTATATAAGATGGTATTATCTAATAATTTCCAAGACGTTTCCTCATACTTCGCATTAGAGTATAGTCCTTTTTCTGGAATAATATATTTCACATCTATTACTTCACCATAAACATATGTATATGTTTTGTTACGATCAAACGATTCACCATTTATCAACAATTTGTAATCGTTATCATCGGTTACACCTTCGATTGTTAACTGGTTGGTAATAATAGCAGCTGTTGTTTTTAATGCCAATACTCCACTACTTAGGTCTATATCATGATCTGTATTAGTAGATGTAAATACATTTATTGATGTTCCAGCAAATGAGTCTTCGTTAATAGTAAATACTACATCACCACTGATAACATCTTCTTGATTTATGCTTATATTTATATTACTACCACAAGGAAGACTATAAACGTCACCAACTTGTATAAACTCACAATCTGATTGTATTTTTAACACAAAAGCATTATAAAGTGTAGACACTTCGCCATTCGTTACATAAAAACTAACTATATTATCCAAGGTCTTTCCATCCTGTAACAGAGTAAAGGCTTGAGTCCAATTATAACTATTACTGCTTGATCCTAAACTTAATCCACCAACTAAACTGCTGTGATCAAACGTAAGATTATAATATTTTACTTCACCAACCACAATACGCATAGTCAAGTTAGCGAAGAAAGTGTCTGCAATTTTTACAACTAGCTTATTATTTGCTTTGTCATTATACACAACAACAGGATTTGCATCATCAGGAGATGTTGCACTATCAGTTGTATATAATACTTCTAAATCAGTTTCATTAGCTTTATTGATATCTGTAATAGTACTTGTAAAAGTAAATTCACTTTCTTGATACTTTGTATCATAAGGAATATTTATAGTTTTTGTATTTAAGTCGTTTTCCGCTATAAATCCACTATTCCAACTATTGGTAATACTATACCTATATAGGCCTGCGGTATTTATAGACTTAATAACATCTTCTAAATCAAATTGCTTTCCGCTATTAGCAGTAGAGATTATTATTGAAAATTCCTCACTTGTCTGCCAGTTAATTCCTGTATCAGGAACTACCAAATACACACCCTGATTTGCAAAAATATTACTCCAATTTGCGTCTTCGCTAAATATATCAGTGCTCTTCTTTACATTATCGCCAAATAATGATTTAAAGCTCTGCACATCCAGCATATATCCATCTTGTAACTTTAATGTTATTATTGCATGATAGTTATATGGTACATTTATATTTATAGTTCCCTCTGTTAATGAGACATTTTCTAATGACTCACTCTTTATCTTTAAAGTCTCCAAATCAGTAGCTAACGCACGGCCAACACTTGCTAATTTTTGATTACCCGCTTCTTTCCAGTTTTCAAAAGTTACTGGATATTGTAATGCAGCAATATTACTAATTTCCAATTTAAAATCTGTATATACTGCATCAATACTTACCTTGAATACAATTCTATTAGTATCACCGTCTACCAAATTTGCAAAAGCCTCACCATCTGCTTTACAGATGGACATACCTGTTTCATTCCCGTCAACATAAAAGTTAAATGATAGGACCAAATCCTCATAGTCAGTTTTCGTAAAATCAATAGCCTTGGTATATCTACTTGTACTAGTCGAATCATCCGCTCCGTCTTGTATATTATTTCTTCCAGATGCAGTTTGAGTAAACGTAATACCAGAAGGGCCAAAATCGCAACCTTCATTTAAGACTATGTAATATACGAATCCCTGTCCTTCGTCAACCTTGTGAGAATCGATAGTTGTCCATTCGGTGTCATAATCAGCACCATATAGTCTATAATTACTATTTACACCTACACTCGAATCTGCTGGAGTAATAGACCAAGTATTCTTTGTAAGATCTTTTATATAAACATATGTATTGTCTGTAATTGTTATATCAAATGAAACTTTGCATTCCCCATCAATTTCTAGCCCACCAACCTCATAATTGGCCAAATTATCAGTAAGTGTTCTTTTCTTTTCATTAAAATCATAACCGGATATAGTTATGTACTCTAAGCTTGTATAATCTGTCACATCAGGCTCATTTGACAAATATACTTTTATTTCACTCTTTTCATACGATTTAGGAATAGTTATGCCAATAGTAGCTTTATCCCCATGAGTAATTTGCTCTGCAGGAACGGTTGTTTCATCTACATTAGCTTCATCTTCTACAGCAACTTTGTAGCTATTTTTTTCAAGGGCGGTTGCGGTTGCTGTCAACCCTACATCTGTCTTAATAGTACTAATAACAATTATAAACGACAATTCCGCAGATTTGCTATCATCATAACCTGCTAGTTCTATTTCTATAGATTGATCAGTAGTGCCAAGCAAGCTTCCGTTCACAGTAAGAGAATTATTGTCCTTAGTAGCTTTTATAATAATTTTGTCCGATTTAGCCTCTCTTACAATCTGATAAGCCTGTACACCCACTACAGTTTCACTTATCGCAAAATCGAAAGCACTATGACAATATTCTTTTGATATTGTATAAGTTACTTTTAGAGCACTACCATGAACAAGTTCACTTGGTTTGCCAGTAACAAAACTGTTACCATCTTCTGCGTATTCAAAGCTATAAGTTAATCCATCGATTATATCATCTGCTTTTAACGAATACTTATTGATTTCACAATTCACACTCAATTTGACTTTTTGTGGTTCTGCTTTCCTATTTGAATTAATTAATAATATAATTAATTTATTATTATCATCAGTAAAATACCATCGATGCCCAGACAAAACTGATACATCTTTTGCATCAAAATCAAACCTTAACTCGCTCACGTTGTCTGAGTATCCATAATACATAGTACCTTGACTACAGCCATCTTCCTTTTCTATTTCAATTAGTATTGCCTTGTTTTGAGCATAATACATATCGATTTTGTTATCGCTAGTCCATGTATAATCTGCCGATACTTTTCCATCATTTAATGCGTTATACACCTCTTCTGCACCAAAGTTTTTAATTTCTACTTTTGTAGAATCCCACTCTGCCAATTCTCTAGAACTAATTACATATATTTTAGCGCTTTCAACATTATTGAAATATGTTGCCTCTGAGCCTGTTTTTTCTTCTCCGTCTACAATTGTATGCATAGGCGCAGAATATGGCTTAATAGTAAAACCTCTTTCCTCTATAGGAGAAGGGCCATAAATCCATCTAATCCTAATCTCTGTAGTAAAATAGTCCTTAGTAGGTGTTTCAATATTCTTTATATGAAAAACAGCCTCGTTAGTTCTTAAATTAGCAAATGCGTTTTCTACTGGATCAATAATATCTACATTTACCCTAAATCCATATTCTAACCATCCACTTGTAGAATAAGTATTATACCTATCACCATTTGGAATACAAACTATAAAGCCAAGCGAATCTTTCACATGCTCATTGGTTAAGAAGTATTTATTTCTCTGCAATAGTGAAATTATATCTTTATAATCAGTAGAAAGTGTTTCTAATAGAATATTTAAATCTATATCTTCCACTTTAGGTTCAAAAGAAGACGAATCGTATGAATATTTTTGTAGATACACTTTATATCCATTATCCACTTTTTCTAAATAGAAGAATTTAAATTGATATAAAGACAACAAATATACATTGTCTCTGTATATATCTATTATATTATTCTTTAATATTTCATTGATTATATCTGTTTGAGAATCTTTAGCTTCGTCATCTAAATACGATATGATCTCATACGGCATACTATCTAGCACAATATCATGAACACTTACCTTATAATTATCTTTTAATCCAGAAAATATTATCTCATACTTTAATGCAGATTTCTTAGTTATGGTTAATATCATATCATAATTATCTTCACTGCCACCATTTGTTAACATGCCGTCCACTTTTAATAGATAATATTTATACCCACCACTCTGTGTAGTTGGCATATCCAAATATATACCACTTACTTCGTCATTATATACATATAGCTTTGGTACAGAATTAGAATAATCTTTGTGAATTTCTAAAGTAATCTTACCATTACTAGAAGTATCATCTTCCACAAACCCAGAGACCTTCCATTCTTGACTATAATTATATTTATCTATATCTTGCTCGTTATTATTTAATACACCTTTCAATCCACTTAGGCTATATGCAAACGTAGATTTTAAATCGTTATAATTATAGTAACAAACATCGTTATTTATAGATAACTGTCCATAGTAATCTTTCTGCCCATCTTCTTTATTTACATTATTGGCATTTTCAAAAGTAACACTATATTTATTAGCGTAATAATTCATACCATCTGATCGTGCAGGATATGGATACAGAGAGCCTTTATAATTCAACCGCAAAAGCGTATCACCACCACTGGAAAAATAAGTTTCTCCTAGCAAATGAGAATATTTTTCTGCTTTAGGTATATCTCCAGATTGAACCATCAAAAACATTTCGTATTTTGGTGTTCCATCTTCCAAAACACCCGTCTGAACTGTCAAAATTCTCAAGCCATAACTATACCTCTCTGTCAATCGCATTGTGAATATAGACGCATACATATTTACTCTAGCCTCAATAGGGATACTTTGATCATCTAAGTAATCTTGAAGCCCTTGATACTTGCCTGTAAATTTGTAATTAAATATCATAACACCGCTTTGTGAGAATATTTGGACCAGATCTCTTGAAACATAATAATTTCTAAATGTTTGCGCATTTGCCCATCGTTCAGTAAACGTACTACCCAAAGTTTCGCTCTCAACATTGATAAAGTTGGCAACTTTGCCATCTTTATCCAACCTTATAGTATATGTTTGTTGAATTGAAGGATTAGAGTAGTAATTAGTCAAGCGACTTGATTTATCGGGTTGATATTTATTTTCCGTTACCTCTTGGAACATAACAGAATAATTTTTGATATTATTACTTATGTCATTAGGCTTGCCATAGTAGTTACTTACTATACTATTTTCTGCTTTTTTAACAGATATCCAATCATTATACCCTATGCCACCATCTTTTATCCATTCATTATACTCTTCCAAATTGTTATTATTTAAGAAGCCTGTATATTTATATTCCTTAACTATACCTCTACCAGTTATATACGAATCATCGTCTTCTGTATCCTTATTGTAGATGCTATCTATATTATATTTATTTAGATTTTCACCATAAAGAGCTTTATAAATAGATGAATTAGCATCAGCAAACTCTATTGATATACCATCAGCTGATCCAACTTGTGGTTTCACACCCAATGTAATATTGTTCATTGTAGACATCAATGCTTCTGCAGGAAGTCTTTCACCAGTATTTTCATCATACACTGGATTACCATCTTTATCAGTAAGTAGTGCCATAGTATTAGCAAGACTATAAACTAATGTCCTATATGGTCTATTTAGACTATCAGGATTAGTAAATGTTGCACTATATTCAGCATTAAATACAGTATTTGATCCTTTTGCTAACTTATAAGACAAAGTTCCCACTTGAGTTACTTGTCCATCATTCTTTACAGCAAATTGATCAACTAAATTATATACTTTGCCACCATTTTTATCTTTTAGCTCATTTCTACCCAACCAAATAGAATTATTTATAACATCAGCATTCTTTCCAGAAATAGCGCCAGTCATGTATGGTTTGTTATTATCATTAACAGATAAATATGTTACAATCGCACCATCTTTATTGTATGTCTTTACAACATTTTCATCATCTTCATTATAGGCATAGGTTTCAGAACTGCCAAATATTGTAGGAAAGGTCATGGTAGTATATTTATAATTATCACTATGCCTAAATTGATCTTTATGTAACCATCCGCCAGGCAAACAAGTCCTTGCCAAAAATGATTGATAAGATAACGTCCAATCTTCTATATTTTTAACATTTTTATAAAATAATTTCTCTTCTATTTTGTCAGTTCCAAGCTCAGTATATCTATACTCGTTTTCATTGTTAGACCCCTTGTAAGGCAAAGGGGCTCCCGTTGCTATAAATATTTCAAATTCTCTTTTAAGCCAGTTGTCTAGATAAGATAATGGTTTAACAACATCACCAGCCCCTACTGTTAAATCAACTATATTGGCATTTTCCAATGAAAATTTAATAGTTACTTCTTTATCTTCCGGCACACGACCGCCTATTAACTGCAATGCTGCTTGCCATACTGGCACACCATCTGATAGCACATCCTCACACAAATATAAATCATCTAGCTTATCATTCCTTTCAAGCCTTAATCTATATTCCTCAAACTCTTCTATATTGAGTTTGTTATTTATTACACTATACACCCAATACTTTTCTTGTGAAACTGCCACTAATACATACTCTATCTTTTTAGCATGTAACATGTTGTATCGCAATATATCTCTTAGTTGATAATAGTCTTTTATGATATACCATGGATCTGGAATAAATGTTGCAGGTGTAGTGGATTCCCCTCTCAAATATGCCATATATTTAGACAAACTTTCCAAACTATAATCTTCTGGATCATAATTCTCACCTTCTACTACATATTGGTGATTGTTAGTCATATAAATGTTCTCAGTTAATACCCAATTTATTTCAATTACAGAAAAATCAACTTTACATACCGCATCAATGAATTTTATTTCGTAATAATCTTCTTCTCCAATATATACCTTTCTTATCTCTATTGTTACAAGTGTTAATTGATCGACGTCTGCAACTCCTTCCACATAATATCCACCAATGTCTTCATTTATATCTGTATTAGGATCATCTGCTTGCGCCTTTACTTGATATCTATATACAACAGAATTATATCCGTCTCTATATTCAAAACTTTCTTCCCAATCCTCTTTAGACATCTTACCTTGAGGGATCAACCAAGAACTATACCATGTAGAATTTTTATCCAATACATCAAATATTCCTGGAATATACCCATCACTCAAAGATTTAGTTCTTGTCCCAGCAGATAAGGAGACTTCTTTAACATCTTCGCCCATTGACAAATTTAATTTCAATGAGAACGTAGACGAATACACGTAATCATATAGTTTTACATATACTTTTGATTGCCCTTCATGATTTGATGAATATTTTGAAATATTAGTTGCTGTAAAATCAGCAGGAAACATCATTTGATCTTTAGTAAATGAATCGACAAAACCTATATTTGTAGTTGCACCACCATTCAAATTAGACATTACTAAATAATGAGTATCTCTTTTTATATCATTCGTTGGTGTTGTTTTATCTGACTCATAAATATCATAGTCAATTATTGTACTTACACTACCATTTCTATTATTCCCGCCATCATGTGTAATTGTTATTTGTTTACCTTCCCATATCGGAGTTAATATCAAATCGGCATAATAAAACTCTGATTGCAAATGCAAATATCCTATCGTATCAGTACCAGAAGCAAGATATATTTGTGAATAATTATTAATTTTAACCTCTTTTGTACAGTCACATATCGCATCTATAGCAAAAGGATTATTACACTTTTCACACCTTTCATGAGCCTCTACATTAACAATTTTATATCCAACTAAATCATAACCAAATCTGAAAATATCTTTAGACATTGGCAAATATAGTTTTGTGTTAATATTAAATTTCAATTCAATAGTTGCAGCTTGACTACTATTACCCTGATCCTCTACAACATTTTTACCAACTTCATCTTTCCAAATATTTGTCCCATATGGAGCATATTCATCAGTCAACCCATATTTTATTTCATAGGCAAGTTTATCAGTTATTAATATTTCTGAATCTTCTACACCAAAATTAATGGTTAAATTATATTCATCAACTGACCACACTGCAGTTAAGTTTAGCAATTCTTCTTTTGTAAAATATCCTTTAGGCATTACATAACTAGAAAGATTATCTTGCAACAAATCTGTCTTAGAACCCACAAACACAAATTTGCAATTCAATTGATTAATATCTGTGTCGTATTTATTTACATACTCCCAAAGTTCACAACTTGACCAATCCTCACATTCTTCATCAAGCGGCCTCCAGCCTTTTCCTTCATATTCATCATACAATTCATTTTCTATTTCCAAAGACTTTGCATCATTGTCTTTTTTGTATTTAAACCTAGCAGACTCAACTAATATTACATCTCGCTCCTCGTATTCTACATGAGTAAATATATCTGTATAACCCTTTCCTGCATAATCTCTACCCACAGATGTATTAAATAGCAACGATTCGCTTATCTGCCAACCGACTAAACTATATCCTCTTTTAAATACTCTATTGCCCTCATTTTCCACAGAAGGAATAAGCTTTAATAAATACTGCCCTTCAACTTTACCACCCGAGCCATCAATAGAAAATTTTGGTTGAGTAATTGTAGAAGTCGTATTCCCATCAACTGTATCTACTTTTATATTATTAATAACAGCATTCCAAACAGGTCTAATAATTATACAACTATCCGAATGTGTATTATCAAACAAATCATCGGTCTTTATATTCACCCACGTAATATTACCAAGTTCATCTTTTTTACAAACTTGCCACTTTCCAATATTATTATTTGTTGCACTAGAAGAGAATCCCTCTTTTAATAATGGGTGATAATTTAACTCTTTATCCGACTCATATAGTACACTGTATCTATCGTTAGACTCTTCCACAGGTACACCCATGTAACCTTTTAGCCATGAATATATTTCACTAACGTTTGACACACCATCTTTTACAGCTATGGCTTTAGCCCAATCGAATTCATATGCACTAAAATCTTCTATCAAAGAGTCCCAATCGTTATCTTCACCATCATTCGCAGCCTTAGTCAACAAATTTGGAACTTGATTATACTTAAAATCATATTCCTGATTTATTTCATTATAATATGTATTTATTGCATCTATATTTTCATTCCATACTGATCCATTTGTAGAATCATATGGAATACTAGCCAGCCACTCCTTATACTCTTTCTCATCTTCTTCGTATTGATTTACAAACACTTTGTTCCATGAATAATTATCTATAGCATCAACTATAATAGCATATCTTTCATCTCTTTCCCAAGATACATATAATGTGATATCAGAACCAGGCATTCTAAACTCGTTAGCATTAATCAATTTCTTAAAGTTTTCTTCACCTGTATGTAATTGATTATACTCATTAATCGACCAACCAGTTGTATAATAAGTTTCCACGCCATTCAAATCTATTGGACCTACAATGTCAGATCCGTCTGTATTCGTTGCTAATTGATAACCATTAGAAAAATTTTTATAAGTAGCAACAATCGCACCACCTACCAATATCTCCTTTGTAACCAAATATGTACTTCTAAGATTTAGAGTGCTATTATCTATATAACTTTGATTAAAGTTCGGATTTAAATACTGTCTATCCACTCTTGAACCGGCATATTCCATATTTACCGGCTTAAACAAATATTTAATTGTTTGCCCTTTGTATGTATACTCAAATCCAGAAATATGCCAACCAGAATAGCCATCAAAATCAGTTACAACTCTTTTGGTTGTATTTTCATCTATTGCAATATTATCTACTTGATAATTGACAGAGGTGTACATGGAATACAAATAACTGTTTATATAATTACCAGTAATACCCTCTTTTACCTTAGTTTCAAAATCTTCAGCAAGATAAGGAGAACTAGGAACTATTCCCAAAGCTTTATCATATCCAATACCATTACCTTTTGTTTGAAATTGATTCTCTTTGTGATTTATTGCTGGATCACTTTTAATTGTCAAATGGAAGTACGCCAATTCGTATTGCATATATATAGTATTTTCATAAGTTAAGCTATTAGCAATATTTGACTCTGGCTCTACCTTAACATCATAGTTTGACGAATTAAAATACTCACCTTCAAAGTTATAACCCTCCACTTCAACAGGAGGCCTCAACTCACCAACTTTATCATAAATAGACGCCTTACGATCTTCACTATCAGTAGCCGTATCTCCAGTCGGTCGATCATTTTCATCAGTCAAGTGTTTTAGGAAATGCAATTCAAAATTTACATACTTTGACTTTTCCCCCACACCAAAGACAATAAAGACCGCAGTAATACACAAAAGCAAAAAAACAATACCCCAGATCATGATATTCCTTCGGGTTCGTCTCTGCCAAAATTCTCTATACTGAGATTCACTATTATCCAACATCTGAACTAACTTAGTTGCTTTAGAAGATTCATATTCCATATTTTCAAGCCTCTTATATAATAATTATTTTTTGCAAAATATATAAGCATATGTAAAAAGTGCAAACATCAATTTTTTTGAACATTAAAATTGTCTCAAAACTTGGTATAAAAAAATTAATCTTATCTGAAGATAAGATTACAAAATTTAGCCTTTTTTGTCAAATTATTTGTTGTATATATAATAATTGCAAAAAATTAGATATACAAACCACTATAACATTTTATATTTTTTACACTTTAATGAATTATAAGAAAAAAGTTGTCCACATTTGCAATGCACATGTGGACAACTTTTAATTTTTAAACGTTTAAATTAATAATTAATTCTCATTAAAAAAATATATATTTAAGTCTAAAACAACCATTTTTTTAGTAATTTAAAAACAAAAAAAGACAACCTAAGTTGTCTTTTTATATCCATAAACTAAATAATATATAGTAAAGTTTCTAGTTAATTACCTATTTACCTATTCGATCTTACTGTAAATAGGATTTTGTCGTATAATGCAAAGTTAAATTTCGTGAGATAACTTCGCGCTTCTTTTAAATTTGAATATTATAAAATACTCTTTAAAAGGAGGTGATCCAGCCGC
>JAFQDL010000012.1 GCA_017399265.1 Clostridia bacterium | reverse complement strand
TTTGTATCAGGTAGTTATGTAAATAAGAATATTAATCTTTATCCAAAATTCTTAGACGGGAATGTAACAACGACATATGATGAAACAACTGATACATATGTAGTAAACGATTTAAATGTATCTGGAACAGAAGTAATAATCCCAGATACAATAGAGGTAGATGGAAAAGAATACTCTGTAAGTAGTATAAATACTACATTACCTACATCTACAACATCGGTATATGTAGGTGGGAATATTACAAATATTCCAGACAATTTTGCATCAGGCTGTACAAAACTAACAGATGTGGTGATAGGAGCAGATGTAGAGACTATTGGCAACTCTGCTTTCAAGGGTTGTACAAGCCTTACTAGTATAGAAATACCTGATAGTGTAACGAGTATCAGCGGTAATGCCTTTAATGGTTGTACTAAACTTGTAGATGTAGAATTAGGTGAAGGTGTAAAAACAATAGGTGGTAGTGCTTTCTCTAATTGTAATCTATTAGAAAGTATAGTATTTCCGGATTCTTTGACTAGTATTGGTAGTACTGCCTTTCAAAATTGTAATAATTTGAAATCCATATATATTCCAAAAAATGTAACATCTATAGGTTCTTATGCGTTTAATTATTGTTCTAATGTGCAGACCATAGTAGTACACCCAGAAAACACAGCGTATTCTAGTGGTGATGATTGTAATAGCATCATGGGTAAGGATTGTAAATGGGTTGTTAAGGGCTGTATGAATACTATTATCCCAGAAGGTGTTATCGGTATTGGCTTGTTAGCATTCTATGGTTGTAGTAAACTTTATGATATAGACATTCCAGAAGGGGTTACTACTATACAACAATATGGATTTGGTGGATGTCCTCTTAGGGAAATAAATTTGCCTAGTACTCTTACTACAATACAAAACTTTATTTTTGGTACTGACAATGCAAGAAGCTTGTTTATACCTAAAGCATTAACGAATATTGGTTCAGATGCTTTTAGGGGCTGCTCTAATTTAGAGAGTATTGTTGTGGAAGATGGTAATACTAAATATGATAGTAGAGATAATTGTAATGCTCTTAATGTGACTGCAACTAACACCATGATACAAGCAGGTCCCAATACATTTATTCCTACTTCTGTTACAACAATATATAATGGAGCATATAGTGAGGTTAATATTGAAGTTTTACGGATACCGGAACATATAGTAGATTTTGGTGCTGCGTTTCAAAAAGTATATGCTAAACAAATAATATTGCATGATAAGATTACTACAATATCTACTAATGCGTTTCAACACACCCATGCTTTACAGTTAATTAATATCCCGGCTAGTGTGACGTATATAGGTGCTAACTTTATACGAAAAAATACTAATGGCGGGCCGAAAGTGGTTTTTGAAGATTCTGTTGGGTGGTGTGAGTTTGCTTCTGCAGATGCAACTGAGGGAACTGCTATAGATGTTTCTAATTCACAAGCTAATGGTAATGGTTGGATATGGGGAAGTAAAATAATGAAAAAATTATAATTATGAAAAAAGCTTGGTCTTAATTTAACAAACCAAGCTTTTTTGTTACTGCAGACCGAATATTAGGCCACCGCAAATATTAAATGGACTTCTGCAAAAACTGCAGCGGTTAAAAGCTCCATTGCAAGCACAGCAGCAACATCTATTGTTTCTAAAGAAAAACATAGTCTACTTCCTTTTTTATCTAATATACAACAAAATATAGTTGTATATTTTATATTACGTATAATTTTTACTTTTTGTTAACTTATTTTCTTTGTATAATAAGTATAATAGAGGTGGAGACAATGAATGTAATAAAATTGAATGAAAAGGATTGTTTTTGTAGTAATACTTATGTTGTTGTAGAAAAAAATAATGCTGTTATTATCGATGCGGGTGTAGATATAGATAAAATTAATGCTTGTTTGACAGCTTTGGGAGAAGTAAATATAAGGGCGGTGTTTTTAACTCATTCACATTTTGATCATATACTTAATCTTGAAAAATATGTAGATAAATATCTCTGTCCAGTATATGTTATGGAAGGTGGTAAAGACATGTTAAAAAGTTCTAGCCTCAATGTTAGTAAATATTTTTGTCAGCAAGAGATTATTTATAATGGCGATGCAAACGAACTAAATGATAACGATGTAGTGACAATAGATGATTTGTGTGTTGTTGCTGTAGCTACACCAGGGCATAGTATTGATGGTTGTTGCTACAAGATAGGTGAGTATTTGTTTACAGGCGATACTATTTTTGATGGCGCTATCGGTAGGCTTGATTGTCCGACGTCGGATATGTCTGCAATGAAAAATTCTCTGGAGAAATTACTTTCTTTGGAAGTTTTTGAAAAATATTTTGCAGGCCATGGTAGGGATTTTGGTTTTGAGCAATTTATTAATACAATAAATGAAAACTTAAAAATATTATCTTAAACTTGTTAAAAATAAAAAATTAAATTATCGATAGTTAATTGAGATAATTGATTGATGGTAAATTATAATAAATTTTCAAATAAAACTTTATGTATTTAAGCCATTTTTTTATTAAATTCTCTTGATAAGAGAGTCGTGTTTTTCAACTCTCGAGAGTGGGTTTTGAAATATATACTTATATACGTTATATTCTCTTGCGAAAAATAATTAATTGATAATATACTTAAAGCGTAGTAAAATGGAAAAACTATAATTTTAATTAAAAGACAAAAGGAAAATAATATTATGAATACAACAAATAAAAAAATAATACCTATATTTTTTGCAACTGATGATAATTACGCTCCCTTTCTAGTGGTTACATTGGAATCTATATTTGCTAATGCTTCAAAAGATTATCAATATAATATTCATGTACTTACAAATGGACTTAATGACGATAGTATTGCAAAGATTGATAAATACAAAAATGAAAATGTAGTAATCGATTATGTAAATATGCATGATAAAATGGAAGAGATGGGTAATGCTCTTCATACAAGAGATTATTATTCTAAGGCAACATACTTTAGGCTATTTGCGCCAAAAATGTTTCCAGAGTATGATAAAGCTTTGTATCTGGATTGTGATATCATTGTAAGAGGAGATATTTCTGATCTTTATAATTATGATATTAAAAATAACTTAGTTGGCGCTGTTCCAGATGAAGCGGTGGCTAACGTGCCAGAGTTTATTGCGTATACAGATAATTTTTTAGATGTAGAATCTAAAAGATATTTCAATGCTGGTATATTAATTATGAATATGAAGGAATTGAGAAATATTAATTTTGAAAGTAGATTTATTAATCTGCTTACTGCATATACATTTAATGTTGCTCAAGATCAAGATTATCTAAATGTAATTTGTAAAGATAGAGTATATTATCTTCCAAAAACTTGGAATAAGATGCCTATCCCTGATTCTAAATTAAAATTAGAAAACTTGAATTTAATTCACTATAATTTATCTTACAAACCTTGGCATTTTGATGGGATATTGTACGAGAATGAGTTTTGGAAGTATGCTTATGCAACAAATGTAATAGATGATATATTACTTCATAAACTTAACTATACCTCAGACAAGCAAGAACGTGATTTAGAGTGCGGAAAACGTTTAATAGTTATGGCTTATGAGCAAAGTTTAATGGAAGATAGTTTTAAAAATTTAGTTACTAATGGTAAAATGAATTTAGAAGAAATATTCTCAAAAGGTAATGACTTTATAAATAATTGTGATATAATACAAGAAAAGAAATTAAATGGTTGGTTGTAAATAAAAGTTATGGAACAAAGTAAATACAGGTTAGAGGTTTTAGATAAAATAAAAGAGTTAGAAAAAGAGGGTAGGTTTGATGTTGATGCAGACGAAAATCCTTCTTTTGAACCTCTTAAAGCAGGTGAAGTAGATTATTTAAGAAAAAAGTTGTCTAGCAAAATTAAGAATGTCTATTGTAATCACTTGCTTGATAAGTTTGTTAAGAGCCAAGTAAAAGCGAATCAAGGATTTTTGGATAATATTGTAGGTATGGAAAAACTTTATAATTTAAAGGGTGGAGCAATGATTACATCTAATCATTTTCATCCTTTTGATAGCTGGCCTATATCTACTATGGTAAAATGCTTAAGACCTAAAAGAAAAATGCATATAATTATTGCTGAGCATAACTATGCAGGAGCTGAAGGGTTTAATGGAAAAATTTTTAGGAACACAAATACTATTCCTCTTGCTCAAGACAGAAAAGTAATGATGGAGTGTATGAGGGCGATTAATCACTTTTTACATAAAGGTGATTGGATACTGATATATCCAGAGCAAGCAATGTGGTGGAATTATAGAAAGCCTAGACCATTAAAATCAGGTGCGTTTAGATTTGCTGTTAAGTCTAATAAGCCTGTGGTGGCATGTTTTATTACAATGAGAGATACTGAATATATGGATAGAGAAGGTTTTCCGGTTCAAGCATATACATTACATATTTTAGATGTGTTATATCCAAAATCAGATTTGAGTGAAAAAGAAAATGTAGAATATTTAAAACAAGAAAATGAAAGATTGATGAAGGAAAAGTACGAAGAAGTGTATGGAATTCCTTTATCGTATACTAATGAGGAAGAATAGTAAATGATATTGTATGGTGTGGTTATATTGATTGCATGGGTAGTTGTCATTTTGCTTAACTACTTTATCAGTGCAAATATTTTTGGGTTTGGTATTTGGTATATAATATTTGCAGTAGTTTTAAGCACAATAGTCGTGATGGCGATTGATGGAATAACTGCTGGAGTAGTAAGACTTATGCCAAGCAAGTGGTTTGATCCTTTTGCTAAGAGAAGTAAAGTTTGCAAATGGGAAAAATCTTTTTATGAACGTCTTGGTATAAAAAAATGGAAAGATTTGGTGCCAGATTTAGGTCAGCTTACACATTTCAAAAAAAATAAAATAGCAGAACCTAAGAATAATGAGTACATAAAACGATATTTGTTAGAAGCTATGTACGGACGAGTAGGTCATTTTGTTTCGTTCTTTACTGGATTTTTGGTAATATTTATCTATCCATTGGAGTATGCTCTTTGTTTTGGAGTTCCGGTAGCAGTAGTTAATTTGTTATTAAATTCACTTTCTTGGATGACTCTAAGATATAATACACCAAAGCTAATTACTTTATATAGATGGAATGAAAGGAATCAGATTAAAGAAAATGAAAAAACTGCAGAGTGATTTGCAGTTTTTTTTACTTAAAAAATAATTATAATATTTATTGTTTTTAAGTATTGATTTTTAATAATACTTGTGATAAAATAAAACAGTTTTTTAAGAGTCTTTAAATATATTTAAAGAGAAATTTGTATTTTATGAGGGAAGAAGAATGAAAGATATCAGAAATATTGCAATTATTGCTCACGTTGATCATGGTAAAACTAGTTTGGTAAATGAATTGTTAAAACAAGGTGGAGCGTTTAGGCAAAATCAAGAAGTTCAAGATAGGGTGATGGATAGTAATACTCTTGAGAGAGAAAGAGGAATTACTATTCTTTCAAAGAATACTGCTGTAACATATAATGGTACAAAAATTAACATTATAGATACTCCGGGGCACGCAGATTTCGGTGGAGAAGTAGAAAGAGTATTGAAAATGGTCGATGGTGTGCTTTTGGTTGTTGACTCATTTGAAGGACCAATGCCTCAAACCAGATTTGTGCTTCAAAAAGCATTAGAATTAGATCACAAGGTAATAGTTGTAATTAATAAGATAGATAGAAAAGATGCAAGAATTAAAGAAGTAATGGATGAAGTATTGGAGCTGTTTATGGATTTGAATGCAAATGATGATCAGTTAAATAGTCCATTTGTATTTGCTTCTAGTAGATATGGTCTAAGTTCTAAAAACCCAGATGAACAAGGTGAGGATTTCAAGCCTCTATTTGATACTATTATTGATTATATTGATGCTCCAAAGGGAGATGAAACAAAACCTTTTGCTATGCTTGTTAGTTCTGCAGAGCAAAATGATTATTTGGGCAAACTTGCAATTGGTAAGGTTGAGAATGGAACACTAAAGGTTGGACAAAACTTAGCTATAACTAATTATCATGACAGAGATAGCAAAAAACCAAACTTTAAAGTAACAGGGATATTTGTATTTGATGGTTTAAAGAGAGTTCCTCTAGAAGAGGCTGTTGCTGGGGATATAGTGTGTATTGCCGGAAGTGCTGATGTTACAATTGGTGATACAATTTCTGATAAAGATAATATTTCTACACTACCATTTGTAAAAATTAGTGAACCAAGTATGGAGATGTTATTTATGGTAAATAATAGTCCATTCTGTGGTAAAGAAGGGAAGTATTCAACAAGCAGGCATTTAAGAGAGAGATTGTTAAAAGAGGCAACAAAGGACTTGAGTCTAAAAGTTGTAGAAACGGAAAGTGCTGATACTTTTAAAGTATTAGGAAGAGGCGAAATGCATATCTCTATATTGATTGAAAATATGAGAAGAGATGGCTTTGAATTCCAAGTAAGTATGCCAAAAGTTCTTATTAAAGAAATTGATGGTGTAAAGTATGAACCAATTGATAGATTGTTTGTTGATGTGCCGGAAGATTGTGCTGGAACGATTATTAATGCAATGGGTGTAAGAAAAGGCGAACTTGTTACAATGAACAGTGTAGGTAGTAGAATGAAATTAGAGTTCTTAATTCCTACTAGAGGACTTTTTGGATACAAGAGCCAATTCTTAACTGATACTAATGGTGAAGGCGTAATGAACACCATTTTTGAAGAATATGCTCCATATAAAGGACATATAGATAGACGTAATTTTGGTACATTAATTGCGTATGAAAATGGTGAATGTATCCAATATGGTTTGTTTAATTCTCAAGCAAGGGGTAGATTGCTTGTAACAGTTGGTGACAAAGTGTATGGAGGAATGGTTGTAGGTATTAATCCAAAAGCTGGAGATATAGTTGTAAACGTTTGTAAGAAAAAACAGTTGACAAATATGCGTTCTTCAGCATCTGATGAAGCTTTAAGGTTGGAACCTGTTAGAAAATTGACATTAGAGGAGAGTTTAGAATTCTTGAATGATGATGAATTATTAGAAGTAACTCCTAATAGTTTGAGAATAAGAAAAATTATTCTTGATCATACTCTTCGTGGAAGAGCTGACTTTAGAAAGAAAAATAATATTGATATAGAATAGGTGAATGCCTATTCTTTTTTTTGATTTTATAAAAAAGTATAAAATGTAACAATATTTGTCTTATTTTCCTTAAAATTAAAGAACTATTTTTTGATAATTTTAATATATATATACTAATGTTTTATTTGGAGGGCGTTTTGGAATTTTTAAAAAAAACTATTTTACTTACTAATGATAGTAAAGAAATAGGTGTTCTGAATTTAGTTAAAACAAGTAGCGGGATTTTTGGAAATTTTAAGAGTTATTTTACTTATGTTGGGGATATGCTTTTGGGTATAACTGTGAATGGTTTAAGAGTGTATAAGCAAAATATAGTTTGTTCTCAATCCAAAGGGTATGATTTTAAAATGGATAAAGATTTTGATTTGAATGGCAAGATAGGCTGCGTACTATTAAAAAAAGAAATTGAAAAGTATGAACCATTTATTTGGGGAGTGAATGGGGACATTGTTGGTTATAAGAGTATTATTATGCAGCAAATGGATATCAAAAATAAACACCAAGTAAATGAATTGAGTAAAAGTGATAAACAAATTACTGAACTTGGGAAAAATAAAGACAATGTAGAGAATAAAATTGTTGAAGATGTTAAACAGGAAAAAGATGTTTACGAAAACAAAGACGAAACATATCAAATATTAAGCGTAGGTGTAAGAGATGGTGAGGGAGTTGAGCAGCTTAGTCAAGAAAATTTATTTGAGGCTGATGATTGTGAGATTGAGGCTACTATTAATGAGAATTTCCGAGAAGATGCTGTAGATTTTTTTGATATGATCAGTGAGCAAATAGATGCTTTGTTTAACAATTATCCAAGAGAGGAAGCTTTGGAAAATTTAATACCAAATTCAAGATGGGTTAAGGTTGACTATGAAAACAATGGAAAGATATATGTTGTGGGTTTGGTTTATGAGATGGAGATTTTAAAATATGTTGCTTATGGAGTCCCTGCAGAGAATATGGATTTGGAAAATGAATTGGCGGGCTATGGTCAATGGATTTCATTAAATCCGCTTCAGGAAAATAGTAATGGATATTGGGTTATCTTTCAAGATGCTATAACTGGTGATAATGTTAATTATAACTAGATAAATAATTATTAATTATTTATTAAATGCTATTTTAAATGTTTAAAGTCTTATACGAAAAAATATGAGAGGGTGAGTCTTTCATATTTTTTGTTTAAAGGTTGAAATAATGTCAATAATAATAAAAAAGGTGGTAAGTGTAGTTGAGAGTTAGTAGTATAAAGTTAAATGAAGTTAAGGAAATAGTAAAAAGTTTACAAGGTAAAACGATTGAGATGATAATTAATAGAGGGCGAAATAAATTAGTAACATTAGATGCTGTTATTGACAAGGTGTATCCGAGTATGTTTATTATCAAGCCGCTGGATATGGTTGAGTTAGATCGTACCAGCTTTAGTTATTCTGACTTACTTTGTGGTGATATAAAATTTTTGATTGACAATGTGGTTCAAAACTAATATACTTATATCAGTTTTATTAGTAACAAAGGATAAAAGTTATGTTAAATGTAATATTTGAAGACAATCATATTTTAGTTGTTGTTAAACCTCAAAATATACCAACTCAAAGTGATATTTCTGGGGATACATGTATGGTTGAACTTGTGGAAAATTATTTGAGAGAAAAGTACAATAAGCCAGGTAATGTATATGTTGGTTTGGTTCATAGATTAGACAGGCCGACTGGTGGGCTTATGATTTTTGCTAAAACATCTAAGGCTGCTGCCCGTCTTTCAGAGGCTATTAAAGGTGATGATTTTGAGAAAAAATATTTGGCTGTTGTGAATGGTGCTGTTGAAGATAATACAGGGACATTGATTAATTATCTAAAGAAGAATACCAAAACGAATATGGTTCAAGTGGTTCCTCAGCTTACAGATGGTGCAAAATATGCAAAGTTGACATACAAACTTTTAGAGAAAAAAGAAAAAGTGAGTTTGGTTTCAATTACGCTTGAAACTGGAAGAAGTCATCAAATCAGAGTGCAATTTAAACATATAGGACATCCAGTATATGGAGATGTGAGGTATGGCGGAGACATTTTAGCTAAAGGTCATAATTTAGCTCTTTGGGCATATAAATTAAAATTTGTTCACCCGGTAACTAAACAAAAGATGACATTTATGGCGATGCCAGATGAGAATTTAGTTCCTTGGAAGAGTTTTAATATAAATAATTTACTTCTTAATGATTAAAAAAAAACTAGCTTTTAAATAGGCTAGTTTTTTTCTTTTTAGTATACTTTTTGATTGTCGCGCATATTTATATTTTAGATTGTTGATATTGATACGAATACTAAATTTTTTTGTGACAAATTTATTGAATTAATAACAATATAGGTTGTTCTTCGACAATATAAGTAATGTAAAACTTTTTTAGAAAGAGATTGTGTATTATAAAATATTAGAGGTAATAAATTATGCAATATTTAATTGTAAAAAGGAAATATTTATTATTATTTTTAACAGTGGTTGTTCTTGCTGTTGTGTTAACTGTTAGTATTTATAACACGCCTATATCTGCGGTATATTTAGGTGAAAATATAAGGTTAGTACCTATTTATTCTGTTGATACGGAAGAAAAACAGGTGGCGATTTCTTTCGATAGTGCGTGGGGTGCTGACAAAACAAAAGCAATTGTTGACACAATCAAGGAATATAATGTAAATGCAACCTTTTTCTTGGTTGGTTTTTGGACGGAAGATTATCCTGATATGCTTAAATATATTCATGATAATGGTCTAGAGATAGGTACGCATAGCAATACACACCCAGATTTGACTTCGTTAGATTCTGAAAGTATAAGATTAGAGTTAAAAACTAGTATTGATTTGATAGAAAATATAATAGGAAAAGATACAGTGAATTTGTTTAGGGCTCCATATGGTGCTTATAACAATAATTTACTCAACATTGCTAAAGATGAGTTCGGGTTAAATACTATACAATGGGATGTTGATACTCTGGATTGGAAAGGTTTGACTGGTGTGGAGATATGTAACAGGGTTATGGATAAGGTTAAAAATGGTTCAATAATACTTTGTCATAATAATTCAGACCATATATTAGATGCACTTCCATTAATGTTAACAAGTCTTATTAATGCAGGTTATAAAGTAACCAGTGTGGGTGAATTGATTATGCATGACAATTATTATATTGATAATTTAGGTATTCAAAGAAAAAATATATAAGCAACTTAAAGGAGTAAAAAATGTTAGAATTAGAAAATAATAATTATGTGCGGGTTTCAGGGGTTGTTACGACGGAGCCAAAGTTTAGTCATGAAGTTTATGGGGAGGGTTTTTATGAATTTAATATAAAAATTAAAAGACTTTCTGATATATTTGATATAATTCCTGTAACTATTTCTGAAAGATTAATGAATGAGAAAACAATCGAAGTCGGTGAGAAAGTGCATTTTGTAGGACAATACAGAAGCTATAATAAACTTTCAGAGAATAAAAGTAAGTTGCTATTAACAATATTTATAAAAGAGTTTTTAGAAGTAAATGAGTATGATGAAAATGAAATAGAGATAACAGGATATGTTTGTAAAGAACCAATTTATAGAACAACTCCATTTAATAGAGAAATCTGTGATGTGTTAATAGCTGTTAATAGAAGCTATAATAAAAGTGATTATATACCATGTATTGCATGGGGAAGAAATGCTAGATTTGTTAAAAGCTTTAAAATAGGTGATAAAGTTAGTGTTACAGGAAGAATACAAAGTAGAGCTTATCAAAAGAAGTTAGACAATGGGGATATTGTGACAAAAACTGCTTACGAAGTGTCTTTAAATAAAGTTTCTTTAGAGAATGAAAATAATATGCAACTAAGCAAAAACACGATAAAGACTTCTAATATGGGTGAAATAATTAATTATTATGTTTAAAGTATTGTAGAAAAAAACAATTTGCTTTTTTTTGCATAATATGGCTTGTTTACATTGAAAGTAATATATAAAAAATAAATGTTTTTAAGAATATAGCAATATATTCTTTTTTTACTATTTTATTAAAAATTAATTGTAATTATAGACAATTTTAAAAAAATTTGTTATCATTAATTTAATTATATGAATACATATATACGATATAGGAGATGAGATATGTTAGAGAGTTTAGGTATAATAGACTGGAATCCCAATATTTGGCATTTAATATTGAGGCTTGTGATAGCTGGTGTTTCTGGTTTTGTAATTGGTTTAGAAAGAAGAGCTAGGGCTAAAGGTGCTGGAATTAGAACGCATACGTTACTTTGCTGTGCAGCTGCGCTTTTCATGATAATATCAAAATATGGTTTTTATGAATTGGCAGGTATGCCTGGTGTAAATGTTGATGTAACCAGAGTGGCTAGTAATATTATTACTGGTTTGAGCTTTTTAGGGGCTGGAATGTTGTTTTACAAGCGTGATAGTTTAAAGAGTTTGACAACTGCCGTTGGAGTATGCTTTACAGTTGCTATAGGTATGGCATATGGAGCGGGGATGCTTGTAATGGGTATTGTTGGTACAATACTTGTTGTAGTTATTCAATTATTTTTACATTTGAATGTTAAATTATTCAAATCGAAACATACTACAGAAATAAGAGTGCAATTTGTGGTAGATGATGAATATATAGAAGAGTTTAAGAAAAAATACTCAGTTGATCATTTCCACAAGTTTAGGACCAATAGATATGATAACGAATTAATAGCAGATGTAACATTCTATACACATGTTAGAATAACAAGTGAAGAGTTATTTGCAAAAATGTCAAAAGACGAAAAAATAAAGTATTTTGAGAAACTTGAAGAGTATTAAAATTTGAAGGATAAAGCATGAATATTAAACACTTTCTTAATGATAAGTTAAAAGAAACATTTGATAAACTTGGCTACAACACAGAATTGGCTGTTGTAGCTTTTTGTGGTAATAATTTAGCGGATTTGCAATGCAATGCTGCATTTGCTCTTGCAAAAGAATTAAAGACTTCTCCATTAAATATTGCTAATAATATTATTAACAATAGCGAAAATTTGAAAGATGTATGTGATTTGTCTTGTGTTAATGGTTTTTTAAACATAAAATTAAAAAATGAGTTTTTGTCTAAAGTAAGCAATGATTGTAAAAATAGTATTAGATTGAATGTGCCTAAGTTAAAGAATCCAAAGAGTATAATTTTGGATTATGGTGGTGCTAATGTGGCAAAGCCTCTGCATGTAGGACATATGAGGTCTGCTATTATAGGTGAAGCGTTAAAAAGATTAAATATATTCTTAGGTAATAGCGTAGTGTCTGATGTGCATTTAGGAGATTGGGGACTTCAGATGGGGTTGACTATTGCACAATTAATGGACGATTATGATATGGGGTATTACTTTGGTGCAAAAGTGCCAAAGATTGATATTACATTATCAATGCTTGATGATACCTATGTGAAAGCAAGTACAAGAAAAAAAGACGATGAAGAGTTTTACGATAGGGCATCTAAAATAACACTTCTTCTGCAAAGAAAGGAGAAAGGTTACTATGATATTTGGCAGGAAATGATGCAAGTCAGTCTAGATATGGTAAAGAGTGCTTATAGTAAGTTCGGTGCTACATTCGATTTGTGGAAAGGCGAAAGTAGTGTTAATGATTTGGTGCCTTACGTTATTGATTTGTTTGAAAGTAAAGGATTGGCAAAGAAGAGCGAAGGAGCATTGATTGTAGATGTCGCCGACGGGGACGAGAATGCACCTATGCCGCCACTTCTTCTTCAAAAAAGTAATGGTGCTCAAATGTATCCGGTTACTGAAATAGCGACTATTGTGGAAAGAATAAAATTATATAATCCTGATGAAATAGTATATATTACTGATGCCAGACAAGCTTTACATTTCAAACAAGTATTTAAAGCTTGTAAAATGGCAGAAATAGTTACAGATAGGCCTGTATTAAAGCATTATACATTTGGCACGGTTAATGGTAAAGATGGTAAAGCGTTTAAGACAAGAGATGGCGGAACGTTTAAATTAGAAGATTTAATAGATTTAGTTACTAATAAAGCTTTAGAAAAGTTAAAAGAGAATAAAACTGAAATTGACAATGTATATGAACTAGCTAGACAGATTGGTATAGCAGCGCTAATATTTGGAGATTTGTCTAATATTATAAGCAAAGATTATATCTTTGATTTGGATAAGTTTATGACCTTTGAGGGTAAAACAGGACCATATCTTCAATATACAACAGTGAGAATTAATTCGATTTTACAAAAGAGCGATTATGTGCCATTTGATATTGTGATTACCGATGAGACTAGAGATATTGTAATTAAATTGTTAAAATTGATTGATAGTTTTGAAGTGGCATATAAAGAATGTTCCTTACATAATCTAGCATTATCAATATTTGATTTGTGTTCGGAATTTTCTACATTCTATAATAATGTTAAAATTCTTTCAACTGAAGATTATGAGACAAGGCAGAGTTATTTAAATTTATGTAAATTGGTTTATAATGCATTAAAACTTAGTTTGGATATTTTGTCTATTCAGGTGCCAGAGAAAATGTAATAAAGAAGATATTAGCAATATTAATGCTAATATCTTTTTTAGTCAGTTAAGTGGTTGTCTGATTTGTTAGTTGCCTCATCTTCAGAATTGTCTAAAGAAGAGTCTATACTACTTTCTGTGTTGTATGAATGTTGATTTTCAGGCTTGTTGATATGGTTGTCTTCACTTGCTTCTTGAGAAGATGTTTTAGGGTAAGCGAAGTAAGTTGATTTTCTCTTTTCTACTTCTTTTTCATCGGTTAACTCTTTAAGTTTTTTCTTAAAATTAAACTTGATTTGCCCTTTGTTTTCTATTAGATTATAAAGAAGCATTAGTGCGCCAACTCCTACCGCAATATATATAATTCTTGAAAAAATACTGCTTTGGCTGCCAAACAAACCTGCAACAAAGTCGAATTGTAATAGCCCTATGCAAAACCAGTTTACTGCACCTATAATAACTAAAATAAATGAAATTAATGCTAACATAAGTCCTCCTTGTGTAAATCTATTTATAATTTGTGTAAGTTGTTAGAATTTATACAAAAAAACTCTTAAATTATTTCTAATTTAAGAGTGATTCTTATGCTTCATTTTGAAGTTCTAGTTTGTCAAAGAATACTTTTTCTACAAAGTCTTCTTTTTTGTATTGGGTATTGTTAAATAACATAAAATTCTTTATGTGTTTTACCATTGTAATAGGGTTTGGTATATCTAAATTATAGCAAATGTCTGCTACATAGTGTTCAAATTCTCCAATTTGAAAAACTTCGTCTAATTCAAATACATATGTAGATAGTATTTTACCTTTGCTTTTTATTCTTCCGCATATCTTTACCATAGTTACCTCACTTAAGTATTTTACGATAAAGAAGTAGTTTTTGCAAGCAAATATTACTAGTATTGCAAGAAAAATATTTGTATAACCATGCAGTACATGTTATATATATACGCTAAATTAGGGTATTGATATTTAATATATATTGTAGTATAATATAATAAGTAGATTGTGCAAAGGAGGTAAGTGTATGAGTGCTTTTTATGATAAATTTCCTAAAGATAGTAATGGATTTGTTGATTTGAGTGGAATTATCGATGTCGAAGATAAAGTTTTTGTTTGCAAAAGCTGTATAATAGATGATGAAAAGTATTGGTATAAAGGTAATTTTTTATCATATTTTAAAAGCTTAGGCAAAAATACACTTGCTGGGGAAAATTATCAGTATATTAGTGAATTAGTTGTTAACGAGGTTGTTAAAGAATTTGGGTTTGGTACTATAGATTATGTTCTTGCTAGAACAGATAAAAACTATGGCGTAATATCTAAGGATTTTAGTTATAAATATTCTGGTGCAGAGCTTTTAAAAGAGGTTGTCAAAAAAAGTAAACATCTAAGAACGACAGAAGGTATATTATATCCACATAGTTTAAGTTACTATAAAAAATGCTGTGATAATAGAATAAT
The DNA here is from genome assembly GCA_017399265.1 of Clostridia bacterium. GTDB lineage: Bacteria > Bacillota > Clostridia > Christensenellales > UBA1242 > UBA11490. The sequence goes on along the minus strand of JAFQDL010000012.1, from coordinate 2,670 downwards.
ATCTTCAAAGCATTTTAATGATTTGCAATTAGCTTTATTACTACAAGTCGGCTTGGCGCAGAAAGATATGCATGATGCAAATATGGCAATATTTTTTGGGGAAAAAGTTGAAGATGATAAAATAATATTATTTGATCATTCGCTCTCATTAGTTTCTGATCAAGTGCCAATGGTTAGGTCGCGTAAAGAACAATTTAATTATTTGAGAAGAAAGATGTCGGAATTAAGTTATGTAGACGCTTTGTTTGGAGTTGATTTTTTTGAGGGGCGTCAGATGGATATATATGATGCTGTTCAGAATTCTCCAATATTGTCTTCACAAGGAATAAGTGAATATTTATGCAAAATGAATGATTGTTTATCTGGAGATAAAATCTTTGTTGATGTAAATGAAAAGATAGAAGATGTGTATCATTTGCCAGTGCCGAAAGACTTTATGGATAGGTTAAAATATGTAATGCAATTTTCTACAAAAGAAATGGAAAAAAGATTTTCATTAAGAGAAGCATCTCTTGATATGTAAATAAAGTATAAAGAGGGAAGGGTATGTACAAAAGTTTAGAAAAAGATAAAAATGGTTTTTATATTTTAGATGGGTTAGTACCTAAACAAACAGGTGCTTATGAAAAAGCTCAAAAGTTCGAAGTGAATGGAAAACATTATTATTTTAAACATGACTACGTTAGTGATTGCGAAAAGTTTTCTGGGTTAGCGTTTGGTTTTCCTTGGTTTTTAAATGAGATTGTGAATGAAAAGGTTGTTGAACAATTTGACTTAGGTACAGTTGGTTATCATTTAGCTCGAGTTGGTGATGATTTTGGAGTGGTTTCGTCAGATTTTGCTGAAATATATAACAATACAAAACTAGCAGAAGATGTTATTAAAGCTTCTAAAGTGAATAAAGCAAAATTTCATACAAAAACTCATTGTTTAAAGTTTTATAATCAATGTAGAGAAATTGGAGAGATTTCTGATACACATTTTGAGAAATTGCAATTAGCGTCATTAATTCACTTCGGTTTGCTTCAATATGATGGTATTGCTGAAAATATGGCTTTTGCATTTGATAAAGATGATATTATATTATTTGATCATGAAAGAAGCCTTATTGCTTCTTGTGATACAAAAAAAGAATTGAAAAAATATATTAATTCAAATGATTGTGTATTAAGATTAGGTCTGGACTTTGAAGATGAGAGGTTGAATAATTTTGCTTGTAATATGGTTGCAAATCCTCTAATATCCAAGGATATATTAGGTAGTTATCTTGATGTAATGACTAATATCTTGAGAGGTAATGCAATATTCAAAAGTATTAATGAGCAAGTGGAAGATGAATACAGAATGAATATTCCAAAAGATTATATGAAAAAATTCTCGTTTGCATTGAAATCAACAACAAAGAAGTTGGAAGATGTGTATGATAAGAAGATAGAAATGTGTTAATAGATATTATTATGTTATGATTATATAAATTACAGTAGTTGAAATTTTAAAAGCAATTACTGTAATTTTTATTGACATTATTGCATAAATAATATATAATGTGACGTAGATTTAGAGGTGGAGTGCCTCAAATTATTTTTTTAAGGAGACTGATTGAAAATGGCTGAGCAAGTATATTTAACTAAAGAAGGCTATAAGGAATTAGAAGCAAGATTGTTATATTTAAAAAGTGAAGGAAGGGTTAGTGTTGCAGATAAAATAAGTGTGGCACGTTCTTTTGGAGATATTAGTGAAAATAGTGAATATGATGCTGCTAGAGAAGAAGAAGCACTTTTAGAGCAAGAAATAGTAGAGATTGAAAATACTTTGCGTAATGCGAAGATTATTACTAAAGCAAGAGTAAATACAGAAGTAGTTAATGTTGGCGCCACTGTAAAAGTATATGATAAGGAATTTGACGAAGAAATGACATTTAAGATAATGGGTAGTTTTGAGTCAGATCCTGCAAAAGGCTTAATTAGTAATGAAAGTCCAACAGGTAAAGCTCTTCTTGGCAAAGGTGTCGGAGAAGTGGTAGTGGTAGATGTGCCAGGTTCTAATTCAAAAATAAGCTATAAAATATTAGATATTAAATATTAATAACATTAATTTAAAAAAGTAGTCAGTATATAAATACTGGCTACTTTTTTTTAGTTTAAAATATAGAGATATGTTTGTTAAAAAGTTGAAAAACAAATTTTTTGTTATGAATAAATGGTTAATATATAAGATAATTGCCATGTTTCAAAAAAATAAAAATCGCTCATATATATATGAACGATATAAGTTGTTGGTAGCGGGGGCGGGAGGTGGCTGAAGCGGAGTGAAAGTGTCGGGCAGGGGTCCCGACTACCATGGTTTGAAACAATTAGATAATTGTTTCTACAGACGAATGTCTGTAAAGTCCCGCCAAGTTGATATATTTGTAAAAAAAATCGTTCACGATAAATCCGTAAACGATCTTTTTATTGCGAAAAAGCGACCAAAAGGTGCATAAAGTGGGGTAAGAACGACTAAAAGTACACCAATTGTGCACTCGACAAATTGGAATTTGTTAGTATCTATTACCATAAATTGATTTCGCTTTTTCAGTATATTTCTTTACGAACTCGGTCTTTGCGTTTGTATAAGCATCTCGATTATGCTCGTATTCTTTCCATAAAGAAATCTTTAATTTTTCATACT
>JAFQDL010000011.1 GCA_017399265.1 Clostridia bacterium | reverse complement strand
TTTGTATCAGGTAGTTATGTAAATAAGAATATTAATCTTTATCCAAAATTCTTAGACGGGAATGTAACAACGACATATGATGAAACAACTGATACATATGTAGTAAACGATTTAAATGTGTCTGGAACAGAAGTAATAATCCCAGATACAATAGAGGTAGATGGAAAAGAATACTCTGTAAGTAGTATAAATACTACATTGCCTACATCTACTACATCGGTGTATGTAGGTGGGAATATTACAAAAATTCCAGACAATTTTGCATCAAGTTGTACAAAACTAACAGATGTGGTGATAGGGGCAGATGTAAAGACTATTGGCAACTCTGCTTTCAAGGGTTGTACAAGCCTTACTAGTATAGAAATACCTGATAGTGTAACGAGTATAGGCAATGATGTGTTTGTTAATTGTACTGGATTAAAGTCAATTGAGTTGGGCGAAGGCTTGAAATACATTGGTCAAAGTTCGTTTAGTAATTGTCCCAATCTTACTAGCATTACTTTTCCAGAAAGCCTGGAGACGATTGGAAATACTGCATTTAGGGATTGCAAATCATTGCTTCATTTGTATGTACCCAAGAATGTGAGATCGATAGGAAGTTATTCATTTAATTATACCCCTAATTTACAAAGTATAGTGGTAGATCCGGAGAATAAATATTTTACGAGTGGTGATGATTGCAATGCAATTATGTATAAAGACTTAAGTAGGCTTCTAAAAGGCTGTATGAATTCTAACATACCAGATGGCGTGACAAATATATGGTTTTTGGCATTTTATCTTTGTAGTGGATTAAAGAGTATTGAGATTCCTGAAAGTGTTGTAAGTATTCAAGATGATGCTTTTAATAGTACTGGCATATCTGAGATAGTTTTTCCGTCAAAATTGTCAAGTATTGGTAATAGTGCTTTTACCGGATGTAAAAATTTGAAAAAAGTCTTTATACCTAAAAACGTTACAACATTAGGAATTGCTCCTTTTTCTGCTTGCTGGGGGTTAGAGGAAATTGTTGTAGAGAATGGTAATCCAGTATATGATAGTAGAGACAACTGTAACGCTATTATAGAAACTAGTACTAATAAGCTAATATGTGGCTGCAATGCAAGCACAATCCCATATGGTGTGGAAATTATTGGGAGAGAATCTTTTAGAGATCTTAATGATATAGTAAATTTGGTCATTCCGGATAGTGTAGTAAAGATAGAACGAAGCGCCTTTGAACTAAATAGGTATCTGGAAAGCATTGTGTTTTCTAAAAACTTGGAACAAATTGAATTTTATGCATTTGCAAACTGTTATATTTCGTTAAAAAAGGTGGTCATACCTGCTAGTGTAAAATATATAGGCAATCAAGTTTTTTATGGTTGTGCGGTCTTAAATAGTGTTGAGTTTGAAGATTGTAGTGGTTGGTGGACAGCTGCTAGTGCTACAGCGACAGAAGGAGAGGGGATATCAGTGACAAATGCTTCAACAAATGCTACCAATTTAAAGAAAAATGGCTTGTGGGTTAATAAACATTTGCATAAAACTTAAAAAGTAATAAAGATAAAAAAAGTTTGGCAAAATTTCAATAGCCAAACTTTTTTTGTCTGTTATTTAACCTTAAATCCATCTTTTAGGGATATTGTATGGTTGAAGATTAAGTTATCTTTTGTAGAGTCCTTATCTAGAGTATAATAACCTTTTCTCATGAATTGGAATTTGTCTTCTACTTGAGCAGATGTTAAGAAATTTTCTACCAAAGCCTTGCTTTCAGTCATTGAGTCTGGTTCTAGTATCTCATCTACATCTACGCCCTCTGCCAATGCTTTAGATGGGTCTAGGTATTCGTCTTTAATTAAGTTTTTGAAATTTCTAATAGTTACTTCGGTACAATTATCTGCTGACACAAAGTGTATAGTGCCTTTTACTTTTAAGCCAGATGTGTCATTACCACTTTTGCTATTAGGAATATATTCGCATTCTAAGTAATCAATAGTGCCGTCTTCTTTGTATACTACATTGTTGCATTTAATAATGTATGCACCTTTTAATCTAACCATGCCGCCTAGTACCAGTCTATTGTATTTTGGTGGTGGATTTAGGCTAAAATCGTCACTATCTATATATATAGTGTCACTAAATGTCATTGTGTGGACACCAGCGTCCTCAATATTAGGGTTGTTTTGCATTTCGCAAAGTTCGCTGCCTTTATAATTTGTGATAACAACTTTGACTGGATCAAGTACTGCCATAGCTCTGGTAGCAATATTATTCAAGTCATTTCTTACATAGAATTCTAATGCATTGAATGGGATGGTACTATCTGACTTAGAAAGACCTAAAGATTTGATAAAGTCTTTAATTGCCTTTGCCGTATATCCACGTCTTCTCATTCCAACAATTGTTAGATATCTAGGATCGTCCCAGCCCAGTACTTTTCCTTCGTTAACAAGCTTCTTAAGATATCTTTTGCCAAGCAGTACATTTTCTAAGTTTAGTTTTGAAAATTCGATTTGTCTTGGAGGGTATGGTTTGCCCCAGCCATGTTCTATAAACCAATCGTACAAAGGTCTATGATCTTCGAAGCTGATATCGCAAAGGCTATATGTTACACCTTCTAAAGCATCTTCCATTGGATGAGCGAAGTCGTACATTGGATAAATACACCATTTGTCTCCAGTTTTATAGTGATGAGCACGCATTACTCTGTACATTACAGGGTCACGCATATTCATGTTAGGGTGTGCCATATCTATTTTTGCTCTTAATGTAACCTTGCCATCTTCATATTTACCGGCTCTCATATCCCTAAACATTTGTAAACTTTCTTCAATAGGTCTATCTCTGTAAGGGCTGTTTGTTCCAGGTTCAGTAAGTGTTCCACGAGTGTTGGAAACTTCTTCTGGTGTAAGTTCACAAACATAAGCGTCACCGTTTTTTATCATATTCTCTGCAATTTCGTATATTTTCTCAAAGTAGGATTCACTAGCATATATTACATTTTTTGGCGTATATCCTAGCCATTCTAAATCTTTGACATAACTATTAGCAAAGTCGCCGTCTTCTTTTGTTGGGTTGGTGTCGTCCATTCTAAGATTTGTGTATCCACCGAATTTGTTTGCTGTCTCAAAATCTATAATCCATGCTTTGCAATGGCCAATATGCCAGTATCCACTTGGTTCTGGTGGGCATCTAGTAATAACTTCTTTTGATCTACCACTTTCTAAATCTTTTAAAATTTCTTCTTCTATAAAATTCTCTGCAATTATATCCTTATACATAACTATTTCCTTGTAATTAGAATCTTATATTATACTAGCAAAAATATACTAAAATTGTCAAGACAAATGCATATTAAGATTAGAATTTGGAAAGTTTTAGGTTAATTTTGCGGTTGGGTATTGAAAATGCAAATTATATATGTTATTATTTTAAAAAAATAATAGGAGTATATCATGAGCAATTATCCTGTAAGAAGCAAGTTGTCTAAAAATTTAAAAAAATTATATGAAGACCTAATTGCGACTACAAGGTCAGATAACAAAATGGATGCTAGAAAGCTGGTACTTGCGAATCCGGATAAGTTTAGAGTGTATCTAAGAGAAAAGTTTTGGCAAAAATATGGATATGATATTGTTGGGAACTATGGTATACACAAGAATTTTATTATGGGTAGCATAAAAAGCAAATATAGACACCCAGCAAAAGATGAACCGGTAGATCCTATGCCCTTGGATCAGGCTTTTTATGATAAAGCATTGAATTGTAAAAAGGTAAAACTTTGCGGGTATGATTATAAGTCTATTCCACTTAGGGAACTTCAAGGGAAGTCAATAAAAGACGGCATAAATAAAGAAACAAATGTGTTTGCTAGTATTACATCATATTATGCAGGTAAAATAGATGGACAAGTTGTAATTTTTAAGGAAGTCGTTTCTGCACCAGAGGCTGGACCAATTTTGCATAGAGATGGTAGTAATGGGACTCCAGATAATCCTAATACTGGAGCATATGAACTTAAGATGTTATTGGGAAGGAACGCAGAGCATATTGTTGATTTAATAAGATTTGATTATAGACCAAATAGTCAACATTCAAATCATTTATGTAATGGCAAGTTAAAGGTTCAACTCGTGATAGGCTCTCATATACATTGCGTAAATGAATTATTTACTTTATTATTTCCAGGTTCTCTAGGACATGCAGAGTCTTTAAATGTTGAATTTAAAGATGAAAGTGTAGAGTATAATGGTGATCGAGTACCATTTGCGAATTATATAGATGCGGTAAGCAATGCACTTAATATAGACAGAAGCAATATCTATTTACCTTGTGAAAGTCAGAGAGATGAAAAAGTATTGATTAATGGTTTGAATATCAAAGAGTCTTACGCAAATGAGGAGTTTGTTTCAAGACTGCAAAAATCTTTAGATATAGCTTTTAAAAACAGGTATAATTATTTAACATTTAGTGATGTGGTGACAGGTGATTATTTGGATATAGAACACACGAGTCAATCTTAAAATTTTTAGAATTATAATTTTAGAGTTTTGAATTTGTTTAAAGGTGTGATAACATAAGTTTAGGAGAAGTGTTATGGCAATAGATGTAGACGAATTAAATGAAGAGTTTATAGTAGAAGAATTTTTAGAAGATTATGCAAAGTTATTTAAAATAGAAGATGTTTGGAGCGGAAAGGGTTTAGATACAAGAAAAAAAGCGCTTATGCATAAAGATGTTTGCAAAGATTATCTTAGAGAAAAGTTTAAAAAGAAGAATGGCTTCGATGTAACAGAATGTTTTGGGGTGTCAGATGATTTTACTTTATCTAGACTTAAAGATTTTGTTAGAAAGCCGGGTTCTGATGAACAGGTTGAGTCAATAGTATTTGATGATGAGTTTTATGAAAAGGCGCTTGCCTGTAAAAAAATAAAGTTGGCTGGTTGTAATTTTGATGAATATATTAGACAAGACTTGAAGAATATATCATATGATAAAACTAACAAAAACAGAGGGGATATAAATTCATTTATGTCAATTTATGCCTTCTATGCTGGTGTAATAGATGGAAAAACTGTTTTATTTAAAGAAGTTGTTACTTATCCAATAGATCAAGAGAGATCAAATCAAGGGAAAAGACAAAATCCAACTTCAGGAAATTATGAATTAAAAATGTTATTAGGACCTAATGCAGATATTGTTGTAGATCTAATAAGGTTTGATTACCACCCAAATAGCAATCATAGGAATAAGCTAGCTGATGGGCAAATTGTTCCTAATGGGGAAGCTGTTATAGGTTCGCATATTCATATGGCAAGTAGTGATTTTGCTGTTGCATTCCCGTCTGAAATGGGGCATATGGAAACGATAGGTCTAAGATTTGGCGCAGAACGTGTGGGTTCTAAACAATGGACGGATGTAACCTTTCAATCTTATATACATGAGTTGGTGAAAGAGTGTAATTTAGAAAGGAGAGAAGGTCATGTGCCTTGTCGGTCTGATAACGATGCAGAAATCAGAATTGCAGATTTACCACAACTTTTAGAGCAAAAGAATAAAAAAATCAACGTGTCAGTGCCATTTGAAAAACGTGCTCAAAAAGCAATAGATCGAGCATGTGATCCAATGAATATAAATTATAATTTAACAATAGATGATGTTGCAACAGGTGATTATTTTACAGATAAATTAATGGAGTTGAGTTAATGAAAATAGGTGATATAACAGAACAATTTAAGAACTATATGCAAGTACGCAATTATGGTCATGGACTATATCTTTTAGGTTTGCCTGCAGTCTTTGATGATGGCGGCTTGGTTACTGTGGCAGTCAAGCTAGAGCAAGAAACCGATGTTGTGCTAGAAAGAGAGGAAGAAGCGGAAAGTTTGGCGTTGTTGAGTACTTCTGATGAGTTTGAGATCAGAGATTTGGGTTCTGTATATGAAAAATTTGCAGATATAGATAATATTAAGGATATTATTGCTAATACTTGTGAGAAATATCATGTAAAGTTTGATGGTGCTAATTTGTCTTTGGAGGCTGATATTGATAGTGCAATTACTATGATTAATAGATATCTAAAATGCGTATTTGAAATAGAGTCGAAGGTTAAAGAGGTTGCTGTTACTGAAGAGCCTACTCAGTCAAATGAGAGAACTGCAAAATTAATGGAGTATATAAATAATAGAAAATCCAATGAGTAAATATAAAAAAATTCTATGTTTAACACATAGAATTTTTTTGTTATTATTTGTTTTTCTTATCTGTTTTTACAGTCTCGGATAGTGTAGTTAACATTCCTGCTAAATTTTGCAATTCACCTGGGATTATAATTTTTGTACTTTGTCCATTGGCTACATATTTCATAGTGTCGAGACTTTGAAGAGCAATATATGCTTCGTTAGGTTTAGCAGTATTTATCAATTTTATAGCATCTGCAGTACCTGTTGCCTCTTCTATTAAGGCAATTTTTTTAGCTTCGGCGTTCAAAATTTCCGCTTCCTTATCTGCTTCTGCTTTTAAAATCTTTGCTTGTTTATCTGCTTCTGCACGAAGTACTGCAGACTCTTTTTCGCCTTCAGCAACAAGGATTGCAGATTTTTTCTCACCCTCTGCTTTAAGAATAGCTTCTCTTCTTTCACGTTCAGCTCTCATTTGTTTTTCCATTGCATCACGGATATCTTTAGGTGGTAAAATATTTTTTAATTCTACACGAAGAATTTTAATTCCCCAAGAATCTGTTGCGTCATCAAGGATTTCTTTCATTTTTCCATTAACAACGTCTCTACTTGTTAAAGTTTGGTCTAATTCTAATTCACCAACGATATTTCTTAATGTTGTTGCTGTTAGATTTTCGATTGCGTCAAGTGGATTTCTTACACCATAGCAATATAGTTTTGGATCTGTGATTTGATAGTAAACAACTGTGTCTATTTGCATTGTAACATTATCTTTTGTAATAACCGGTTGAGGAGGGAAATCATTTACCTGCTCTCTCAAGTCAATATTTGCACCAGTTGATGTTTGTACTGGTTTGTCAAAAAATGGCAAAATCAAGTGTATACCTGTTTGTAACGTTCTGCTATATTTTCCTAAACGTTCAATTACTTGAGCTGTAGATTGTCTTACGATTCTTACACAAGTAATAAGTAGTACAAGTAATAATACTACTAAAACTATAAATACTATTGCTATTGGACTCATAATAAAACTCCTTATATATAAATTTTTATTCCGTTTCTTTTTTTACAATATATTTGTTACCTTCAATATTAACTAATATAACATTTTCGCCTGCGGAAATTTCTGTTTTATCCGCTGTAGTTGCATTCCAAATAATGCCGTTGATTTTTATAGTTCCGTTTTCGTTTTTCTTAATTGGTGTTAATAGTTCTACCGTTTTTCCGAAAGTTGCATCAGTATTGGTTTTTACATCATTTTTTGTTAAATACTTTAAAGCTAGTTTTCTAAATGAAATCAGAAGAACTAGAGAAACAATGCCAAATACCAACCATTGAATTTCCACGGAGACTTTGCAAAGTGCCAGAATTAAAGCTATTAATCCGCCGGCTATACACCAACAAGAGACTAATTCCATAGTTATTGCTTCTATAATTACACAAAGTGCAACTATTCCAAGCCATATCCATACCCAAGTCATTTTTATTAGGTTACCTCCTTATGCAAATATACTATGTTAAATAACAATATATTATTTACAATATGATTGTACTATATTTAAAGATAATCTACAAATAAATAATTCAATCTTTTTGCTATAAATATTTTAACACATTTGTGTAATAAAGCATAATATGGAGTATGGAAAACTTTTTTCCATAACTAAGTTCACAACTAATAGTTGTTAAAAATAAATGTTGTGAGAAGAGATAGAACTTGATCCGCAGCAAAAATTGAAAAGGGGTGTTAATACCCCCTTTTTTATAATTATACTATTTGAATGTTTAATTTGAATAATTATTTATTCATAACTTTGTGCCTAATGGACATGAAACAGCACTAAATTGTGTGGTTGTCAATGTATATACATGGCTAATTGTCAATAAATATGCAGAGTTATCCACAATTTCACAATTATTGTTTATAAATTTTTTTGAATTTTTATTCAATTTGTTTAAAATTTTAAAAAAATTGACGATTTTTTGCGAAAACTGCGGAAGTTATCCACTTTTCCACATCAATTCCACGAGTTATCCACATTAAATTTTCTATAAATGTTTGAAAAACTAAAAAATATATATATTTTTATGTCAAAAAAGTGAGTTATCCACAGAGTTATTAACATAAATTATGGGCAGATATTAGTTGGAACGTGATCTGAAGTATTAGCTTGTGGATTATTTTTGTAGTCAGTATCTATAATTTGTATATCCGGTAGAGGTTCTGCGACACCCTCTACAATTTGACCTGCGGTAGGCTGATATATTTCATGGCGAATAAGTTCTTCTGATATAAATGTTCCATTTTGATATGTTTGCAAATATGAATTCACCTCATAGCCATCTGTGCCATAAGTTAATCTATATTTTTCTCCTTTAAACAATACTTTGTCTGTATATTCTTGGTTGATATCAGGAATAATTTTGTCTTGTAATGCTGGTAAAACTTTTATGGTTTCGCTCCGTGTAGTATAAGAAATGTTATCTTCGTTTGGTTTTGAATAAATCTCTACAGTTACATTGTTTGGGGTGGAGCTGGTTTTTATAAAAACAGGATTGTCTGTGTTGTTGGTGAATTTCAAATCATAACTACCTTCTGACACCATTGCGTCTAATGCTAATGGAACGTAGCGAACGGGCAGGGTGTGCTTATGAACTTCGTCTATTGTTATGCCTGATAGTAATAGGGCATTGTATAGGGTTGTGCTGGCTTGGCATATTCCTCCGCCCACCCCATCAACAAATCTACCTTTATATATAATGGTTGCAATTTGGTATCCGTTCTCTAGCGTTTGTGGACCTGTTATTTCGTTAAATGAGACGCTTTGACCAGGTTTAAGAACATAACCATTGAATTTCTCTAGAGCAAGTTTAACATTGTGTTTACGTCCTCCAGTACTATCACTTACGTCGGTAGAAAATTCTGTTATTTTGTGAGTAAGGCTCTTGTTATATTCTTCAGTGATTTTGGGTGAGCTTTCTTCTAATTCTAATTCGATCAAGACATTACTTGTTTTTGCAAATTGTTCGTTTATTCTATTATATAGTTTATCCCTGTTTATTATATGGCCTGTTTGAGAAGGGGTAATTTCGAACATGTCATCATTATTTGGGTTAAAATGAATTTCTGAGTCTATGGCTGGAGTTTCAATTTTTTTGCAAATGTCTTCGATTTTATCGTTTAGTCCTTGAAATATATAATTAAAAGATACGTTAGTTGAATTGCCTTTTTCTATAAAATAATTTAATTTATCGAAATTCGTTGTGTCTTTGTCTGGGTTTGACACATGTTCCAATATGGTGTCAACGTCTTTATTTATAATATAGTCATCTTGATCTAGTGTAAATATTTCATCATTATATTTTAATGTTAGGGTAAAGTCATTTGCTTTATTGCTTATATAAGAGCTTACTGTTTCGTATGCTTCTGCTTTAGACAAGCCGGAAATATTAATACCGTTTACATATGTATTATCATTAAAATCTTTTGAAACTCTGTTGTTAAAAATATTAAGTTTATTAAGCAAAATGATTGAAAAAGCAATAATCAAAGCAAAAAGTATAAGTGTTGTTAGTAAAAAAAGTTTTGATTTTCTCTTAGTTCTTGTGCGCATAATTCCTCCACATATATTTTTAGTATGGGTGTTTGTACTAAAATTATACTGTGGATAGATATTTATAAAAAGTATAATAACTATTATAATACACACTCTATTCGTGAGGAGTAGATCATGAATCAAAGATTGTTAGACATATTATTGTATATTAGTTCGTTTATTCCACTTTATCTTCTTGTTGTTCTAAAAACTATTATTGAGATCATAAATGGGAACCTTACATTTAATATAAATAATACTATTTTGATTAGCGCAATGATGATGTTAACACTATTTGGTGTTATTGGTATTGTTTATTTATTTAAAAGAGAAGATAGGCAGTTAAAAAAAGTAAAAATTATTAGTACAACTAATTTAACAGATATACATTTCTTGGGTTATTTTTCACTATTTGTGTTGTTTGCGCTTACGTTTGATTTATCTAAAGTAAGTATGAGTATTGTGTACTTAATAATTCTTTTGCTTATAGGAATAGTCTATGTGCGAAATAATTTGTTCTATATTAATCCATTACTAAATATTATTGGTTATAGTTTTTACGAAGTAGAATATATAGACTCAAATGGCAGTGTTATAAAAACCAAAGTATATAGCAAGGGCAAGCTTTCTGTAGGCTCATACGAATTATCTTGTAATAAAAATGGCATGTGCTTTGTGTTAAGGAATAAAAATATCAAATAATTAGTGTTTTTTATTTAATTCGTTTAGCAAATTGTTACGAGTATCTTCTTTTATTAACCGAATAATCCCCATAAAAAGAGAAACGTAGTCGGCGTCAGTTAAGCTGGTTGAGTTAGATTGAAATTTTAAAACATTGTTTTGTTTAAAACGAAAAATCTGTCTGGTAATAGCTTTATTTATACTTAATTCTTTCATACATTAATATTAGACTGAATATAAATAAAATATAATAAAATGTTTAAATTTCTTATAAATAATAATAAAGAATTTAATAAAAGAGGTTTTATGAATATTTTTTTGCATTTCAAGTCAGGAATACCATATAACTTATATATAGATGGAGAATATGTATGTAACAACAAAACTAGCATAGACGTTTTAATGAAGAGTAATGAATTTACTTATACTATTGTTCCATATGCAGCAGGTGAAAATTATTATACTGATAGTGGCAGGGTATATGTCGAGAATGGAAAAGTCTTTGCAACGTCTCAAAATCTTGAAATAATACCATTCAAAGATGATCATTATGATATTTATTTCAAAGGTGTTTTGATAAAGAATTACATGGAGAGTCAAGTAATTTTGCAAGAAGAGCAGGGGGATGAAGTTGTTAATGTATATAATGATGGGCAAGGTGTTGTGGAGGTGTTAAATAAAGCAAAGTTAATTATAAGAAAAGCTATAACCAAAATAAAGACTGCTCAAGTGGATTGCGTTAATAATGTACTCATTTTGAAGTGCCTACTAGAAAATGCAAGTTATTATATTTTGTTATTAGATACGAAAGATAATAAAGTTCTTTTCGAAGAACAATGTGATAGCGTTGAAGTAAATGATTGTTGTGTAAAAGCATTAAAAATTATAAATGATATAAGTAATCACGCTTTGGTGAATGAGTATGATATTTATAAGCTTTTAGCCAGTGAATATTTGGTATATGTCAACAAGTATAATATTATTGACACAGAAAGATTGCTACCGATGCAATTTGTTGAATGTCTAATGTATAAAGATTTTAAAATAGCAAAATCTTGTTTGAGTAATAATTTTAATGATGTTACGCAAGAGCAATTATTAAATTACTTTGGTGATGTAAAAGCGGTTTATTACAATTCGTATTGCAAAGACAATGTGAATTATACAATCAAAACAGACACGTTTAAAAACTATGATTTTATTTTATCGGATGGTAAAATTGACGATATAAAAGAAGTCAAATTACAATAGATAAACTATACCATTTTAATTGTTTTTTGAGTATAAATATAGTAATATATAGTTATAAAGTAATACTAGGGAAGAGCAAATGATTTATATTGTAATAGGTGTAGTTGTCTTTGCTGTTGTAATGTTTTTTATGTCAATTTTCAATTCGCATAAAACAATAGTAAAGTTATACAACAAATATATGAACATAAAAAATGAAGAAAATGCAAAAGGTAGTCAAATAGCTTTCTTTGCGGCCAAAATTTTTGGATTAAAAGTAAAGGTTGCTAAAACTAAAGGATTATTAACTGATGGGTATAGTCCAAAGGGTAGGCTGGTTATTTTGAGTGAAGAAGTGTGTGATAATGCCTCAATCGCTTCTGCTGCTATAGTGGCGCATGAGATGGGACATGCTGTTCAGCATAAAAATAAATCATTGCTTTTTCGATTAAATTATTTTTTGAGAAGGTTCTGTAGAGTATTTTGTAAATTTGCGTTACCTTGCTTTATGCTAGGTGGTGTGCTGTATTGGTGCGGATTTGATATAGACACGGGATATGTGATGTTAATAATATCTTTAGTATTGGTGTTATTAAATATATTTCAAAAATTGATAGAAATACCTTTAGAAAAAAATGCTAGTGATATTGGATACAAATTCTTAACCGATTATAATTTAGTTTCAAAATGGAATGCTAGGAAAGTAAAGAAGTTATTAAAGGTGGCTGGGAGAACTTATACAGCTGAGTTTTTTAGGCAATTATTGCCTATAAGGAGGAAGTTTTAGTGTATATTTGGTATGTTTTAGGTGTATTGACTTTTTTTAGTGTGTTGTTAGCATGTTGGGCGCAAATAAAAGTATCAACGAATTATTCTAAATACTCAAAAGTATTTATAAATTCAGAATTGACTGCGTCTATGTATGCAAAACGTATGTTATCCATTGCTGGTATAGATGATGTTAAAGTTGTAAAAACTCATGGAACGATGACCGATTATTATAATCACAGGAAAAAGGTTTTGGCATTATCTACTGGTGTTTTTGACAACAATTCGGTTGCGAGCTTCGGAATAATGGCTCACGAGGTTGGACATGCTATTCAGTATAAAGATGGATATTTGCCAATAAAAATAAGGAACTTCTTGATACCGGTGGCAAATGCCTGTTCTTGGTTGGTATGGCCTCTTTTGATAATTGGTGTGTTACTTGATGCTTTTATGTTTATGGGTGGGTATTCTCAATACGTAATAATGGGGGCTTTAGTATTAGTTGTAGTGCCAGTATTAATTAACTTAGTAACATTGCCAGTAGAAATAAATGCTAGTAAACGTGCAGTAACTATTTTACAAGAAAGTGGTTATTTAGACGCAACTCATTTAGATGGTGCTAAAAAGGTGCTATCCGCTGCAGCTTTGACATATCTTGCTAGTTTTATATTATCATTAATCAATATGCTTAGATTTATATTGATTTTTGTAAGAAGAGATTAAAAAAATTTGAGATTGTTTAACCAAACAGGTTAGAAACAATCTCAATTTTTTATTCGTATAATTAGTTGTTTGTTGTTTTATAAATTTAGAAAGGAAGTTCTTGTTCATTTTGCTGGGTTGTATTGCCAGATTTGTTTTTGTTTTTTGCCTTAATCCTTGCAATTATAACCCCATCTTTGTTTTTTTCATAGACAAGATCACTATCTGAATATTTCTTATTATATTCTACAGGATCTTCTCTCTTTTCTATTTTGTATTTAGTTTCTATATTTTTCTCAACACGATTTTTATCCCACTCCGCATCTTGCCAATTTTTAACCTCTGCTAGTTGCTCAGCACGCTCCTCACTCTTACCTACCCAAGTAATGTCATATAGTTCTACATACTCTGGATCGCAGTACTTTCGAATAAAGTCTCTTACCTTTGGTAATTGTTTTTCGTCTGCACCAATTAGACCTGACACATATGCAAATCTCTCATTAATATCTTGTGGTAAATCTGCTTCTGCGTAGTTGCCTGCAACTACGTCTTCAACTGAGATAGTTGGGTTGTTGTAAAAGTCCATAAAGTCTGCTGCCCATTCTTCTCTTAGTTTGGATTTCAAAGATGTATCCAATATATGCTCTACATCTTTACCTTTGTATTTACCTTTGGTTAAGTTGTCTTCGAATGAATAAAGCATATTAGATATACTTGTCCAACCACGCGGATCGTTTGTTCTTCCTTTGCAGCCATATTGATCAAGTTTCTCTTCTCCTATCTCTGGTTCTTCGTAGAAGTATCCCATATTTGATATTTCTTCCGACTTGTATGCATACATATATTTATTTAATACATAGCTTACAACACTTGGGTGGATATTATTTGGAATAGCATATTCATATATCCATTCTCCCACCTTTGGTTGCATGTCATATATATGGTCAAATCTCTTTTCTAGCGGTTCTGCTAGATCTTCTGCAACAGA
>JAFQDL010000010.1 GCA_017399265.1 Clostridia bacterium | reverse complement strand
AGATATTACAAGTATTGAGTGGTTGGAGGAGTATTTAGCAAGTTATCCTAAAGCAGTAATTGTTGTTTCTCACGATAGGGCTTTCTTAGATAAATTCGTGAACGTTGTGTATGAAATAGAACGGCATAAGATAAAGAGATATGCAGGAAATTATTCTGATTATGCTAAAACTAAGTCATTAAATTATGAAAAGGAGTTAAAGGAATACGAAGCATATATTAAAGAAAAGAAGCGTCTACAAGATGTAGCGGATAGATTTAGATACAAAGCAACTAAAGCAAGCATGGCACAAAGCAAACTAAAACAAATAGAAAGAATGGGAGATTTTGAAAAGCCAGAAGGTGCAGACGATAGGGTATTCGTTTCTAATATTCAGCCTCGCCTTGAAAGTGGTAACGATGTATTAATTGCAGACAATTTGGAGATTGGCTACAAAAATCCGCTTTGTAATAAGATTAGTTTTAAAATTTGTAAAGGAGATAGAATAGGTGTTGTAGGTGGAAATGGATTGGGTAAGTCCACTTTATTAAAATCTATTGTTAGTAAAGTGCCATTACTTAGTGGCAAAGTAAAGTTTGGAACTAATGTAGAAGTAGGGTATTTTGATCAACAATCGGCTACAAGTAATATTGCAAATGAGAGCATATTAGATAACTTTTTAAAAGAATTTCCGTCTGAGGATATGCAGAGTGCTAGGACTATACTTGGATCATTTTGTTTTACTCAAGATGATGTATTTAAGAATTTAAGAGATTTGTCAGGCGGAGAGAGGGTAAGGTTACAGCTTTGTAAGATGTTAAGAAAAAGACCTAATTTCTTAATATTAGATGAGCCAACTAATCATATGGACATTATGGGTAAAGAAGCATTGGAGCGAATGTTAATGAATTATGAAGGGACGATAATTTTTGTCTCACATGATAGATATTTTGTAAATAAGATTGCTAAGAGCCTTATAGTGTTTGAAGATGGTTGTTGTAAACTTTATAAAGACACAACTTATTCACAATACGAAAAGATAACAAAAGATGTAAAGAAGTGTAATACACAAAATGTTGTTAAATCTAAACTTATTCCCGATACGGTAGAGGTTGTAAAAGTAAATCAGTATTTACAAAATAAAGAGCGAGCAAGGAATGAAGCAAAAAGAAAGAAACTGGAAAAAAATATAACAATATTAGAGGAAGAAATTAAAGAGTTGTCTCAAAAATTTGAGAACCCTGATATTTGTAGTGACTATGTAAAATTAATGGAAATTCAAAAAGAATTGGACAATAAAAATATTGAATTAGAAAAGCTTATGACAGAGTGGCTTATCTTAAGCGAATAACAAAAATACCAACGATTAATTTGAGAAAACTGATTGTGTCTCTACATTTAAAGTTGGTATTTTTTATAAGCGAACAATATATTATTATGCCCAGTTTTTTTTAAATTGAGTGACAAATTAAAACATGTTTGTGTCACAAAGTTGGTAATTATACTACGAATTAGGCGTGTTGATGTTTTAAAAAAATAAGTAAAAACAAAAATAACACACTTTGTTTTTAAGTGTGTTATTTGTTTAGGCTTATTTACATAGTATTTTCTTTTACACAATCTTTAATTTCAGATAATGCGGAGTGTAATTTGTTTTTAAAATCAGAGATTTCTGGGCTTCCTTTGGCAAATGTAACGTTGGGTGAGGCTAATCTTACATTTGTTATACTTATAGTTGTTAAATTGGTTGGTGTATTGGTTAAAGAAAATATCATATCAATAGCGTTTTCTCTGGATTGTAAAGTTAAAGATTTGCCTTCACTTGTTCCTTCTTCCATGATTTTAATATATTGATTATCTTCTAACAATTTTTTGAAAGGTGAGAATAGTGGGTTGTTAGTATTTATATTAATTGTCTCAAGATTGATTAGATGGGTATTGGGTGAGAAAATAGAAAAAGAGAAGTAGTCATTGTCTTCACTTAGTCGTAAACATTTTGTATCGTTATTTTGGGTATAGATATAATCAATACAGAAACCCGAATCGTTTTCATTTACTTTAAATTTATCCATAACTAGATTTTAACATGTTTAAATCAAAAATTCAATAGGTAATTAATAAATATATGTTTCTAGCTGTAGTGTATTTTTTGAGAGAAAACGACTGATTTGTAGATTATATGCCTAACAAAAAATATCCACCAGCAACAAACTGGTGGATATCTGTATTTTAATAGTGGAAAAGTGATGTTTTTGTTATTTCAAAATTATATTATGTCTCTAAGTATTTCTGTTACACAACTCATATCCTGTTCGCTTGAAAGAATGCTGATGATTTGTTGTTTTTCAAAATTTATTATTAGATATTGCCCATTAGTTCCGTCTTTATAAAAATATCCATTTCTAGAAATATGCATAACATAACCAACACCTATTTTTGGTAATACTCTTTCAGGTTTTATCGCATATGGTGTGTTGATTTGGATTGAACACATTTTATCTATGTAATTGGAAGATATTATTTGATTGTTATTGTATTTACCTTTAGATAGTATTAAATCCCCAATTTTAAATAAATCTTTATGATAAAGGTAGAGGCCAGTACCACCTGGACAATATTTATCATAATTATCCCATTTGAAATCATGTATGTTTAGGGGGGTAAAAATCTCCTCTGCAATAAAATCTCTAATATTTTTATTAAATAGTTCCTGAAAGCAAACTGATAGTAAGAATATATCTGCGTTGTTGTAGGTGTATTTTTCTCCTGCTTGGTAAACCAAGTCGTAGTTTATAACATAATCCAGATAATCTTTAGGATTTATTTCTGAAATGTATCTTTCAGAAAACATCTGCTGTTCGTAACCGCAAGAATAAGTAAGTAGGTGCTTGATTTTCCATTCTTTAATTGTGTTTATATTATTGTTGTTTTTTAGATTAATGACTTTTTTAATAATTGGATACACAAAAGTGTCTAAGTTAATTAATTTCCTGTCTATTGCAATTCCGTATGCCAAAGCAATCAAAACTTTGCTTATGCTTCTCATCTCATGTAAAGAATCATCTTTATAGAAATGTGAAAAAACTTGACCAGCTTCTTTTACTATAATGCTATCAATGTTTACGTTTTGGTTATATTTATTTCTAATTTTTTCTTTCTTTGCTAAAATTTGTTCAAATAAATTTTTCATACTTTTATTATAGCATATATTTTTTATATTTGTATTAATTTATATCAAATTTATCTATAAAAAATTGTCGCAGTGGCTTTTATTGTAAAAAATAAAAATCGCATACTAACAATAATGTTAGAATACGACTATTTTTGGCGGAGTGCTATCCTTTTTGTTTGAACCAATATTATCTATTTTTTATTTTATGTTTTTCATATGGATAACCAGCTAAATCCATTAGTTTTATTTCTTCATTAATATCAAAATTTACAAATTTTTCTTCTAAATTTATATCATTATTTTTATTAATATTAATAACCAAATATGATCCTGGATTTTTTAACCCGCTAGTTCCTAAACAAAAATAGTGTTTTGACTCATCAAAAAAATAATTTGTTTTATGCTCATGACCAAAGAAAATATAGTCGGCATTAATATCTTTAAACATTTCTATGCGAGTATTAAATTCTTTAATGCTGGGTGTGTCTATCACATTAATATCGTTATTGTAATCTTCCCAAACATAATGTGTAAAATATAATTTTTTATTATCAACTACTATTGAATAATCTTTTGACCAAGATTTAATTATCTTTTTATTTTCTTCACTTATATTTTCAATCATCCAATTAATCATCTCAATTTTATCGGAAGATAATTCATCAAAATCAACTTGTGGTATATGGTCTACAACATAGCTATCATTATTACCCAACAAGCAAATACAATTCATCTTTTTTAACAATTCAATACATTCATTCGGTCTACTACAACCAATAGCCACGTCTCCCAAAAAAATTATTTTGTCCGCAGTTTTATAGTCATCTGTATTAATTAAGCTTTTAAGACTATTCAAAGAGCCATGTAGGTCTGTAAACACTAATATTTTCATATATTCTCCTATTGATTTTAATTCTAACATATTTTAAAGCAAATTGCAAAATAATCCCAATTTAAAAGTAATACGAACTCATTTAACGTGTTCGTATTATTTACTAATGGCGGGATAGTATAAATTCTCACCCTCGCCAAATTAAGGAAATATAAGGCTTAAACTTGTGTGTGAACGCTGGCCTGATTAGTGGGCAGTAGTAATTGCGTTCTAATTATATCCTATGTATTTAAATAAATAATCCCAAACATTTTTTCTCTTAACAGCCTGATTACTTTCTAATAAAATTTTAAAATCATTGATTGAAATCCATTTAACATCTTCAACTTCTTCTTTTTGTATTATGATGTTAGAAATGTCAATATCTTTTTCGCACATATATATATAATCTAATTCATTTTCAATAAAATCTTCCTTATGAATTTCATTTCTCCAAAATTTACCCAACAAAGACAGATCAGTTTTTTTTATGGCTATTCCCAATTCCTCTTTAATCTCCCTTATTAATGATTGGATTGGAGTTTGACCGCTTGGAGTATGTCCGCTTGCTGATAGGTCCCAAAGTCCGGCATTCTTATCTTTGTTGAAAGACCGTTGTTGGGATAGTAATTCATATTCATTTTTATTTTTTCTAACAAATATTACACCACTTGCTTGATGTAAAAGACCATTTTGGTGGACTACTTTTCTTTCTTCTGACTTATTTGTTAAATTTCCATCTAAATCTATAATATCTAAAAATTCCATATTTGTATTATATCATAATATTTTAAAATCTGTATTAACTTTATCACAATTTTTAATTTTTAAGGGTTTAAATTTATTCTTTTGTGGAGTAGGTATAACTATGCTGGGAATGCCTTTTAGACAAAAATAAAAGAACTGCGTGTACGAACGCAGTTTCGATTGGCGGAGAGGACAGGATTTGAACCTGCGGTACATTTCTGTACACAGCCGTTCCAAGACTGCACGATCGACCACTCTGACACCTCTCCAAAAGTATTAAATTAAATAATTTAATATACGATATATTATCATGTTATTAACAATTAGTCAAGATATATTATGGTTAGGGAATAATAATTTTGCAAATATAAGATGTTTGGTTGATATAAAAATATAAAATCGTTTTACAATATATAAATGTTTTTGATATAATGTCTTTGTTTATGGAAAGTTGTCGGAGTGGTCGAACGAGGCAGATTCGAAATCTGTTGAGCAAGCAATTGTTCCGGGGGTTCAAATCCCTCACTTTCCGCCAACAAAAACCTGAATCGATAAACTCGGTTTAGGTTTTTTGTATTGCAATATTTATATTAATACGTTAAAATAATTAAAAAACACTCGGAGAAAATATGAAAAAATGCAGTTTAATTACAATTTCAATAATATTATCCTTATTATTATCGCTATATGTGTATTTTGCTGTAAAATATAGCGATTCGTATACAAATCTATTTACTGTCATATCTTGCATTTTGACATGCATTGCAACTATCTCATTGGGGATTATTTCCGTATGGCAAACTCTTCAATATAGAGATATTGAAGAAAAAAGACATTATTTACCGAATTTATTGGTCTTTTGCTTTGATAAAACCAGAAGTAACGAAAAAGTTATTTTCAAAGCAATCTTGACTAAAGAAACAGAAAAAGTAAACATCTTGATTAATGTTCCCAATGGAACAATTTATCAATTATATCTTAAATCAGCAAAAATATATAATAATGAATTATTAATATCTTCAATCGACAACAAAGATAGAAATATAACATACTTACCTGGCGTTTACGATAATATCATAAAGCAACAAGAAACTCTTGATGCAGCAATTTTAATAGATAGGCAATATTCTCGTAATAAAAATTATCATTTTGATTTAGAGTTTGAATATTATAATATAGAAGGCAAATTAATAACAAAAATTTTACGAATGAAATACAATGATGATTCATACACATTTGAAACAAGAAGAAAAGCGAATTTTTTATAAGTGGAGGCTCGTGTCTAGAACACCATGGAATAAATAGCCACGATTAAACATAGTATTTAATCTCAATATCAATCATATTTGGAGTTTCTCTATTTTGAATATATTGTGGTAAATTAGAATTAAAAGTGAAAAGAAAAAAGCCCTGATTTGTATCAGGACTTCTTTTTGTTTTAGAAAACCCCCAGATAGTCTGGGGGCCACCAATCAAAACCTAAATCAATATCGATTTAGGTTTGTTTTATTTTGTAAAAATTATAGTATTTGATACAATATTTTTATGGAAATTTTATTCACTATTCTGTACACATTATTTATTGGATTTTATAATGTTTTTAAAAAACAATCAATAAAAAAAAGTAATGAGCACACAGTTCTAGTAATGTTTACTACTGTGGCGTTTCTTTGTTCATTAATTTGGATTCCTTTTGGGTTAGATATTACTATTGAATTTGTGTTAATTTTTGCATTAAAAGGTTTTTTATTAGCTTTAAGCTGGTTGATAATTCTTAAAATTTTAAAAGATGTAGATCTTTCTTTAGTGTCGATAATGAATGTATTATCTTCAGTTATGTCTTTTATATTAGGGATAATAATATTTAACGAAACAACAAGTGTATTGCAAATTATTGGTTCGTTAATAATTATATTATGTGTTGCTGGAATTAATATAGTAAACAAGGATAAAAAAGGTAAAATCTCTTTAACTCATACGGCATTATTAATATTGTCTGCATGTATTACGACAGCTAGTAACATAATTGACAAGTACACAACTATTCATTTGTCTAGTTTTCAAGTACAATTTTGGTTTTTGCTATTTGTTTGTGTCTTTTCATGGATATTTTACGCTATTGTACGATTTAAAGACAATTCGTTATCTATAGCAAAAAAAGATTTTAAAAACTTATGGATATATCTAATAGGTATTTTCTTATTTATTGGTGATTTTTGGTTGTTTCAAGCGTATAAAGTACCAGGCAGCAAAATGATAACCATTAGTATATTATCCAAACTTAAAATAGTTGTATCTGTATTGGCTGGGATAATTATATTTAAAGAAAAAAACATAATTAAAAAATTAATCTTGACTATTTTAATTGTTATTGGTGCAATATTAATTTCACTTTGATAAACTAAATTTGTGTTACGTAACAACCGCCCCGCAAGAGCGAACTGTATAAACACTGAAAATAATGAGTTCGTACTTTTCTATTTGAGGGATTGTTTTGGAAGTTGTGTTGTATATGACAGAATAAAAAAGAGGTAATAAAAATGATAAGTATTATTAGTAATAATGATGAAATATATAAAAAATCGATACATTTCAAACTAAGAAAAAATAATATAGAGAAATGTGATTGGATAAAAAATAATATTTCACAAGATATAAATTTGCCAATTACAAAGCAGCAAAATTTTTTAGCTTTTGATGAAGATAAATTAGTTGGCGGAGCTATTGGTTATATTGAATATAATTGGTATTTCCTAGATTTAATGTATGTTGATGAATTTTATAGAAGCCAATATGTTGGAACATCATTGATAAAGAAAATTGAAGAATTTGCCACGAATAACAAGTTAACTGGTGTTCGCGTTGAAACTTGGGATTTTCAGGCTAGAGGTTTTTATGAAAAAAATGGATATAAAGTTTTTGCACAAATTGAAAACTGTCCTCCAGGAACAATTGATTATTTTTTGAAAAAAGAGTTTGTATAAACAAGATGACTTTCCGCCATGATCTAATCGCATTCTGACAGTATTGTAGGGGTGAGATTTTTTGTCTGAGAATAAAGCATAATTGGATTGTCCAAAATTATTATTATGGGGGGAGAGTTGGGATATTATAATTATCATGCAATGGCAAAAAAAACTAATAAAAGAAAATAAACTGATTGGATATTATTTTGCTAAAAGGCATAATAATATTTCGCCTGCGCTCGTATTAGTTTTTAATGATTGCAAGCATCATATTATGCCAATACGTAAATATAGGTGGCATGAATATATGGAAATACTAGACAATGCAGAAGAAGTAAAAAATAATTCATAATTTGTTTATTAATATTGAAAGTATAAAAAGTTATCAATATACACACAATAGATGTATAGGAGGTTTAGTATGATAATTTTAAACATAATTAGTTTTATTATTTTAGCCATTGGTGGATTAAATTGGGGATTAGTTGGTATCTTTAATTTTAACTTAGTAGAATGGATTTTTGGCGGTTTAAATGCTGGTTCTATTATTGTTTATATTTTAGTCCTTGTTTCAACTATTTGGCTTATTTGTAATGCGTTTTGGCATGGCGCAATTTACTTTAGAGAAAAAAGATAACTGATAAGAAAAGTCTTATCAGTTTTTCTTTTTTGTTGGATTTTTGTACTATTTAAATTATTATAGAGTTTGTCTTTTGTGACTTGATATTTTAATATATTGACTTTTAATTATTACTTATTGACAAAAAATAATATATGTTTATGATGGATTGTTTATGGTGTTTTTTCTAAATTTGTTTAATTGTTTTATTTTTCAATCATATCGTAGAACTTATTATTATAACAATTCTATTCCTAATTTTTTGCACTCGGCTAAAGTGTCTTTGTCCCAGTAACTTGCTTGTACTTCACCTATATGAGCTCTGCCCATAAGAAGCATGCAAAGCCTACTTTGCCCAATGCCTCCACCAATAGTAAGGGGTAGTTGGTCAGATAGTATTGCTTTGTGATAAGAGTATTCTAAACGTTCTTCTTTTTTTGCTTTTTTGATCTGTCTAAGTAGAGAAGTTTTGTCAACTCTTATTCCCATGCTTGATATTTCCAAAGCCATATCTAGTAGTTCGTGATAGAATAGTAAATCTCCGTCCAGTTCCCAGTCATCGTAATCAGGGGCTCTCATATCGTGCGGTTTGCCGTCACTTAAATCATCTCCTATTTGCATGATAAATACAGTTCTATATTTTTTAGTTATTAAATACTCTCTTTCTTTATCTGTTGTGCCTGGGTACAAATCTAGCAATTCTTGACTTGTGATAAAGTGAACATCTTTACATATTTCTAATTGAACAAAACCTTTACTTTTTAAATATTGACATGTTTCATAAACAGCTTTGGTTATTTTTCTAACTGTACGCTTTAAATAACTTATAGACCTATCTTCTTTTGCAATTACTTTTTCCCAATCCCATTGGTCTACATATATAGAATGAGTTTCGTCCATTTTATCGTCTCTTCTAATCGCTGTCATATCTGTATAAAGTCCTTTATGCAAAGGGAATTTATACTTCTTTAGTGCCATTCTTTTCCACTTGGCTAGAGATTGGACGATTTCTAGTTCTTTTCCATCTTTTAAAATATCAAAAGATACTTTTCTCTCTACTCCGCTTAAATCATCTTGTAGCCCACTTTCTTTTGTGACAAGAAGGGGAGCGGAGACTCTTGTCAAATCCAGTTGTTTGCTTAGTTTTTTTTCAAATGTGTCTTTTATTATTTTAATTAATTTTTGTTTTTCCAATATTTCCATTTTTATATATTTATCTTTTTGTAGTTTCATGATTTTTTTCTCCTTAAAAATTTGTATTTAGTGAGTTTTTATCATTTTTAAGGAGAGTAAAATTCACTAAAAAACTATCCTTAAATTATTGTCATTATCGTCATTATCGCCCGCTACGGCATTATTCTTTTTCATAGTTGCCTCCTAAAAAACGACACACCAGATTTAAATCGAGTGTGTCGTTTGATATTTTTTAATACAATAAAAAACAAAACACTCTCTTGAGTTCCAAGAGAGTGTTGAAATTAATATTGATATATGTTTAGATTATTCAACAACAAAAATGAAACCCATATAATATGTGTTTAAATTATTATTATTGTTGTTATTGTTTGATGTTATTCTAAACATATTTTACTCCTTTTCAAATATACCAGATTATATAACTTTTTGACTAAAATGTCAATAGTGATTTTGAAAATAGTTTATAAACCTTTCAAATAAAATAAAATTAAAAGCACTGTGAATTACTTGTTAGTTTCTTCGGTTTTTTCATCTTCAGAATTGATTTTTTCTGCAAATACGAGAGCCATAGAATAGAATAGTGTTGGTCCGATGTTGAAGAAATGACAATCAAGTAAACTCGTTATTAGAAGCACCGCTATTGATAAGCCTATAAAAGTTTTTTCTAAGTTTCTCTTTTTTACAAAAAGCTTGATTGTTTGAAATCTATGGAAGGAATAAGCGAGCATTCCGACAAGACCACAGCTAGCTAGAATTTGGATTATTGTGTTGTGCCACCTAGGAGGGATTAATGAGCTAAAAGATTCAATTATAGACCAGTCGTAAGGTACAAAGTCTTTTGGATAAAATGATTCTCCGAATATAGGATATTTTAGAAATGCATTAAATCCTTCTTTGTAAATTTTGAAACGGCTGCTGTCGTTAAAACTTAGCGATTCATTTGATGAGTTTATTATTGTAGGTACTTTTTCGAATAATTTAACTAAAGTGTCAAGGAATGCTATGCCTATAATTGTGGCTAGGGCTATTAGTATTGCAGATGTAATTCTATAAGATTTTTTATTTTCTGCTTTAAAGAATGCAAATACGAAACTAACTGCATAGATAAATGCACCACCCACAATCGAGCCTCTAGAACAAGTTAAAAATAATGCTGCCAGTAGGATCGTCCCTAAAATAATATAGATGTAATTATGCTTTTTCTTACAAGCTAAATAAAATGCAAATGGTATAGACATTGCGATCAACACTCCAATGTTATTATAATGTCCCCAACCGGTGTCTATTCGACCTCTTAATATTTCTCCGTTTTGTACAACTCCTTCGACGATATATATATTAAGAAGTTCAAGCGAAACTACAATGCCCATTATTACTCCGAACCATGCAAAATAACTCTTGCTTGCTTTATTCCATTTTATAGTTGCTGAAAATATGAAATATAGTAGAAATATTGATAAAAATTGTAATGCGCTGAATATCAAATTGTTTTTAACAGTGCTAAGATATCCTTGACTGCCTATTCCAGATAACATATATGCTACGCCCAGGATTAGCATTCCTAAGACTAGTTTTCTTTTTTGAGTAAAAAGCTTTTTATAGCCCATATTTTTGTCTAAGCCGATTCTGATAAATACGACTGGAAGGCATACGGCAAGGATACATATTATTACTAAATACGAGTTGTTATTAAAAACTGTATCGGTAGATAATGCAGGGTTGTTGTTTTTCGATGTTGCTATATAACAAAAAACAAACAATGGCATTAGTGGGAGAAAGTCGTCGGCAAATATGCAAACATATAATGCAAAAATGCCCACAAATATATACATGGCAAGTTCTAACGAAAACATATTAGAAAGTAAGGCGGAAATTCCTATTATGGCAATTCCGACAGGCGAACTAATTACCTTGTTTAAAAAGGTGATAAACCTGCTTTGGCGTATGGACATAAATACATTTTTTTTGGCTTCTTGCATATGAGCCTCCATTATAATTTGATACTGCTATAATATGATATTTTCTTGCGTGTGTCAAACGATTATTTTAATCTGTAAATTTTACAATTTTTATGTAATATTTATTTAAATAATATCTAATAATATATATAAGAGAAAATAGTATGTATTATATTGACATTTTTTAGATAATTGTGTAATATATTATCGGATAATAAATTAAAGGCAGGGATTGTTATGAAATCTAAAAAACTTTTAGAAATTACAGGCTTGTATAAAAAATATGCAAACAAGACTGAATACACTATTACCGATATCAATATGTGTGGTAATGAAGGGGAGATTGTTGGTATACTAGGTCATAATGGTGCAGGTAAATCAACCACGATTAAATGTATTACAGGTATGCACCCATTTGATAAGGGTGATATTGTAATAAATGGTCATAGCATATTGACGGATTCGATAGAGGCAAAGAAGGATTTTGGATATGTAAGTGATGAGTTTGCGCTATTTGAGAAAATGACAGGGTTTGAGTATGTTAATTTTCTTGCTGATATTTATCAAGTAAGTGTAGAAGAAAGAGAAAAAAGAATAGAAGAGTTTCAAAAATTATTTGCTTTGGGTGATGCCATATATAAACAAATATCTTCTTATTCTCATGGAATGAAACAAAAAATATCTATTATGGGAGCATTAATTCATAATCCAAAAGTCTTTATACTAGATGAGCCTATGACAGGTCTTGATCCACATACAGCTAATCAATTAAAGAATTTCTTTATTGAACATAGCCGTAAAAATAATTTAGTTTTATTCTCTTCGCACAACTTAGATGTAGTGGAAAAATTGTGCGACAGACTATATATTATTGATCAAGGTGTTGTGCTAGAGGAAATTGACTTAAAAGATTTTAGAAAAAAGGGATTGGATTTGGAAGATTATTTCTTATCTTCCACTAATAAAGTGTCGAAATAATGGGTATATTCAAAACATTACTTAAATATGAGTTTAAAAAACAATTTGCAATAAAGCTGAAGAAAGAAAAGAGTGATTTATTTGGCTCTATTCTTTCTTTTGTTGTAACAATAGCAATTATAGGCATGTTTGTATACTTTTTGTCTATTATTGCAGAGAATTATGTAAATATCAAAATTGATAAACTTTTTGATTCTAAGTCAAGAGCTGTAGAATTATTAAATTTATTTTATTTCGGGATATTTTTAGTCTTGGTATTCTTGTGTTTGGAAAATATGAGAAAAACTTTGACAGACAAAACAGACAAACAAGTATTATTACGTTTGCCAGTTAAACAACAGACATTATATCTAAGCAAATTGCTTGTACTTATGATTAAGAATTATATTTTATCACTTTTGTTCATTTTGCCAACTAATATTATTATTTATCTAGCATTAAGGCCTTCGGGATTGTTTTGGTTGATGACGATTGTTGTTTGTTTGTTTTTCCCTATTGTTATTCAATTGTTTACAAGTATTCTAATTGTGCCATATATTAAGATTTTGGATTTTATAAAGAATAAATACGTTCTAATGTTTATTGTTTTATCTGTGATACTTGTAGGCTTTGTTCTTTTGTATATGTCTTTTTTGAGTGTCGTTCAAAGTTATCTAGAGACAGGTTATATCAAATTTATTTTCAATGAGGAATTTATACATACATTAAAGGGTTTATTAACTTTTGCCTATCCAATTAACTGCTTTAGTAATATAATGTTCGGTGATAACTTGTTAGTATCATTCTTAGTTATATTGGTCAGTGTAGTACTTGCTTGTTTAGCTGTGTATACGGTAACTAAGAGATTATATTATCTTACTCTTTATAAATCAGAAGACAGAAATAATACTTTTAATAAAACAGGAAAGATAAAAAAACATTCATTAATGGGTGGATTGATAAAAAAAGAATTTATATCTGTGGCCCGTGAACCAAAACATATATTTTCTTATTTAGTAGTTGCTACGATTATGCCGATACTGGTATATTGTTGTTATACACTGTTTGAATCGCTAATAATGAATATGATAGGTTTAAAAATAACATATGCGCTTGCTTTGTTTATTACAGTTGTGTTTACAGTTCTAACAAATACATTTTGTGCTACAAATATTACGAGAGAGGGGGTAACACTTCTTAAGCAAAAAACCTTCCCTGTTAAAGCTTCTGAAATATTGAATGCAAAGTTGATTTTCTGTTCAATAGTAAGTTTGCTTTCGGTGTTGGTTACAGGTGTTGTGCTAATAATATTTACTAGTTTGAGTTTCTGGCAAGGTGTATTTTGTATAGTGTTGGGTAGTATTTTTACTATTGCACAAATATTATTAGCTACAAGAGTGGATTTAAATAACGCTAATATGACTTATTCAATGCAACAATTGCAAAAGAAAAGTTCATCAACTGTGGCAAAAGTAGTAATAATAGGGTTGGTGGTTGCGATTGTTACAGGTGTGTCTGCACTATTAATAAATGTTGTCGCAAAAAGCAATTTGATAGCAGGTGTAAGTTTGCATATATCATTTGCATATTTAATTCCACTATTTATTAGTTTGGTTTATTGCGGAATAGTAGTATGTTTTTATTTACATAAATTACAAAAAAGTTTTGAAAAGATTGCTAAGTAGGAGGTGAATTATGAACAAAAAAATAATAGTATTAATGTTATTACTACCATTACTTTTAATGATAAGTATTTTCACATCTACTAAATCAGTCGCCTTGAATGTGCAAGTAGCAGTTACAAAGATAGAAATTGAGGGGGCTGAAGTAATCTATCTAGACCTTGACAAACAAGAGAAATATTTTATTAACTATTCTATTTATCCAGTTGGGGCGACAAATAAAAACGTTGCATTCTCGTATGAACGAGTAGGTTCGCAAGATTTAGCCGATTTGGAATATGTAGATGGCTACCTTGTGCCAAGGTCATCGGGGGTGGCAAAAGTAACACTTATTACAGTAGATGGATCATTTAAAGATAGTTTTATTGTAAGAGTGGAGTCTAAAAATTTAAAATCAATCAGTTGTAATGTAGATAATGATCAATTGATAGTGGGTAACACTATGCAGATT
The DNA here is from genome assembly GCA_017399265.1 of Clostridia bacterium. Taxonomy (GTDB): domain Bacteria; phylum Bacillota; class Clostridia; order Christensenellales; family UBA1242; genus UBA11490. The sequence continues at coordinate 6,186 of JAFQDL010000010.1, read as the reverse complement.
AATACAGTCTTCCATCCAGACAACGCAGTTGATAAAATATTAGATTATTCATCAAGCGATACCAGTGTTGCTGCTGTAGATGATAAAGGTTTGATTAGGGCAGTGGGTAAAGGATCTGCAACAATCATGATAAAAGCCGAGTCCAATCCTAATATTTATGACACGTTGGAGATAAGTGTATCAAATCAGGACATAATGGATTTAGGATTTAGTGAAGTTAATGTATGGAAGAATGAACAAAATGAAATTCTTCTTTCGGTAGATACAACAGAAAATTACGAAATATCATATGAAGTTTTAAATACATCTCATCAGCCATTGTCTAATGTAGTATTTAAAGATGGCACTGATATTAAAAGTGAAAATGGCAAAATTAAATTTGTCTATGAATTTGTCGATAATTATTTAGGAAGTGTAATAGTTAAGTTTACAATTAGGACCGACAACCCAGATAGAGCTCCTATAAGTAAAGAATGTATTATCAATAAAGTAGAAAGTTTTACTGCAGACTTTGTAGATGGCCAAGATGCTTTGGTGATGAATGTGGGAGAGGTTGCTAGGTTAAATGATATTATTTCTATATTACCTGCGGATTTTGATGTGGAATACACTGCAGTGATAGACGAAGAAGAGAATACAAATGTAACCATACAATCTATTAACAACAGATTAAGAGTTACTGCAGCAAAACCTGGTATTACGACTATAAATGTGACTATTGCTAACAAAGAAGTTAAAGAACAAAAAGTTGAATTGTCTAAAACAATAGTAATTCTTCCTTCAGATATTGATATAAATGAGTCAGTACATGAATATGGTATAGAAGGTATATGGACAATAGGCAGAACAGAGTTTGATGGCACAGATAGTATAGAGAAGATTTCTTTATCTATTGGCTCAACTAGCGCAGGTGATGGCTTCTGGGAAAATATAACTTACCACACAAGTAATGAAAATGTACAAATTTTAGAAAATGGGACAATCAAAATATCAAGCAATGATATTAATGAATTGGTTGAAATTTGGGCGAAATTTTCAGTTAATGTAAATGGTAAAGAAATATCAGTAGAAAGCGATAGAGAGAATCCTTTTGTTATTAGATGTATAAGTAATGGCGTGAATATTAGAAACTTTGATGACTTATATAAAGCGACTAAACAAAACAAAATTGTAGTGCTTCAGAATGATATAATAGACGACTTTGGTAAAGATAAACAAGGAAATGCTATTTATTCAGAAAATACTATAACTAAAATACAGAGTACATACGATATTACTCATTACAAAAATATGGGTAAAGAGAATGAAGCTCAAATTAAGATACTTTTGAATTTTAAAGAAGATGTGTATGGTAATGGATTTGAAATAAATGCACACAATGTAGCATATGGATTAGATGCTGCTGGCCAGTTAAAACAAAATGCTTTATTTCAAGGGCCTCTTAACTTTGTATCAATGTCAGAAAGTGCAGGCAGTTTGGTTAGTGTAAAAGGTCAAGATAATATTTCATTTGCTGTGTACGATGGAGTGAAGTTAAATAATCTTGTGCTAAAGTCTTGTAATCTTGTTGCAGATGAGCATGGGAATTGTGACTTAAGTGACCTTAATTATGTAGGAACTACTGTTGAGGTATTTGGAGATAATATTGATATAGAATATTGTAGAATATCTAATGGTCGTACGGTTCTAAGGGCATTTGGAGACGCTGAAGATAGTACAAAAAATATACATGTTAATATAAAAAATAGTGTTCTTAGCAACTCTAGAGAATTTATTATTAGAATGGGAAGTAATTGTTTTGTAGATGGTAGTACTGAAAATATTTCTCCATCAATTGTTGGTAGTGAAGGATTGACAATACCTGCACAAAAATCATATGAAAATATGAATGATAATGAGAGACTAGAATATGATAGTAAATATGTCAAAACATTTGTTAATCTCAAAAATAGTATTTTAAAAGATGCTGGGCTATTCTGTATAGGTATTGATACACATTTTGCAGGAGCTGCTCTAGCAGATGGCAAAGGTTTGCTGGGTGGAAGATTTGATGATTTGATAAGCTCTTGGTATGATTTAGCAAAGACTAGTTATGGCGCTAAATTAACTTTAGAGGGTGATGTTAGAATGTATAACTGGAAAGATATATCATCGGAAGACGAATATAACAAAGTACTAGATAGTAGTACTCTAATAGAAATTATTGGCGAAACAAGCTTTGGTGTCTTGGAATTGGATATTAAAGAGTTAATCAGAAGAGTAGAAGATAAAGTTGGTTTTGAATCGATTATTACTAATCAATCAAAAGATGGTACCGGAGAATATGTTCATGGTGGAATTGCATTCTTTGGTGGCGGTAAAAATTATGGTGTAGTAGAACATAGAGACCATATTTACAAGTTTGCAAAATTACAAGGATACGAAGTAAAATTATCTGATGTGGGCAAAGCGGATTTACAACTTGCTGCAGGTGATGAAAGTTTCTATTTCTTGCTTAATGATGATCACTCTGGTTTCTTGCCAAAGCATCAACAAGATTTCTTGAATACGCAAAATGCCGAAGATTTAAAAGAGGCATATGCACCTATTTATATAAGGGATGAAAATTAAAAGGATAAGGGGGACAAAAATGAAAAGGAGAAGTTTAAAGAAGTTATTTCTAGCGATACTTTTAAGTTTTGTAATGTCTATTACTGTATTCTTTACAGGTTGTGTTAGTACTTATAGGGTAGATACGTCATTAATTAATTGTACACTAGAATATAAATCAGATTTGCCGTTAGATGACATATCTATAGTAACAGACAAAGGTGAAGTTATAGAAGTTACAAGAGATATGATTTCTACTGCGCAAGTAGAAACATTGACAGATACAGTAGGTAAGAAACAATTAACCTTCAAGTATCTTAATGAAACGTATACAATTAATTTCACAGTTAAGTATAGAGTGAAATTTGTTGTAGATGGAGAAGTTGTTGACTCTCAATTGGTTATGAATATGGACGAGGTTCAGTTTCCAGAAAATCCAACCAAAACCAATTATGATTTTACTGGTTGGGGGAATGTTCCAGAAGAATTGACTGATAATATGGAGTTTGTTGCTGAATTCAAATTGTCAGATGTTCAAATTCCATTGCTTTCGACAACTTATAGTGCGACATATGGCGACACATTAGGAACTATTGAATTAGAGTCCAATGAGTTTGGTCACTGGGAGTTTGTAGATGATGAAACAACTCTAGTTGGAAATGCTGGTTCAAACCAATTTGATGTTAGGTTTGTGCCTGCGAGTTCAGATATTGTATGTGATGAAAAGATTGAGACAATTACAATAAATGTTGCTAAAAAAGTTTTGGAATTCAAAAATGTTCAAAACACTTTTGTTTACGATGGTTCAGCCAAAGTTCCTAGTTACGAATTAGATGTTGAAGATTTGGAAATAGTATATACTCCTTATTATGCATATGATGCAATTAATATTGGTGAATACTTATTCGACTTGGATATAGTAGATAACAATTATACTGGTTCTTATTCTGGTAGTTTTGAAATAAACCCAGTAGTAGCATACATATATATTGACGACATGTCTATGTATTATAGCGATGCTTTGCCTACAGAATATACATATAGTGTTAAAGACGAGAATGGTAATGCTCTTGCTGAAGATCTAGTAGATTTGATGGGTATTACAATCAACAAGATTAAATATATAAATGGTGTTGGCGATTATTCTATAAATGGTAAAGTTGATAACAAAAACTTTGATGTTACTATATATTCTGGATATTTAAAAGTACAAAAGGTAGAATTAAATCTTGATAATCCAAGTTTTGTTAATGGAAAGAAAGTTGTTTATGGTGACACTTTAGAATCAGTGGAGTTTAACAACATTGATCTTAGAGGAACATGGACATGGCAAGATCCTACAATGCAAGTTCTAACCGATACAAGTGTTGTTGCAACAGCGGTATTTACTCCAGAAGATGATAAAAACTATCTGCCTACAACGCAAGAAATAGAATTAACTGTAGAGAAGAGAAAGATAGAGATAGTTCCTATTACGACTACTTATACTTATGATGGTGCAGAGCATACTATTGTTTACAGATTAGATGGTGTTGTAAGAAATGAGGATTTGAATGATATTGTTGTTGAAGGTAATATTTCAGAAACAAACGCAGGAGATTATGATGTTGTTTTGAGTATCAACTCAGAAAACAAGAAATATCTTGCAGAAGTATCTACTACATTACAAATCAATAAAGCATCTAAGAATCCTAATTTTGATCAAAATTACGAAATAGAATGGAGTTCAACTTTAAGACTATCAGACATCAAATTGCCAAGTGGTTATTCTTGGGTTGAGCCAGAAACAGTAATTGCAGGTGAGGGTATAGGCAATGTAAAATGTCAAGCAAAATTCACTCCAGAAGATACTGATAATTACAAAATAGAGCAAGGTCTAATAAATGTAAATGTGCTAAAAACACAAAAATCAATTATTACTCCAGCGGTTCATCAATTTACATATAATCCAGCTGGATATAATTTAATTAATTATCAATTACCGCACGATGAGACAAATTTGAAAATAGTTTATCACAAAAATGGTGAAATTGTGGATAACTTAACAAATGTGGGCGAGTATGACGTTGAGTTGATATTACCAGAATCAGAACATTATGTTGAGACAAGCAAAACTATTAAAGTGGTAATCAATAAATTTGAAAATACAGATGTTATTATTAAGAATATAGATGCTGTATATGAAGATACTATGGCTAAGTTTGAATTACCAACTAATACTACAGGTATTTGGACTTGGTTAAATGGCGGTTGGGTAGGAGATGCTGGTCAAGCAACTCATGTTGCTGTGTTTACTCCTTATGATACAACTAATTATGCTGCAAGAACAGAAAACGTTGTATTTAATATTGCAAAGAAATCTGTTCAAGCTCCAACAATACCTACAAGAATATACAATGGTTCGCATCAAGTATTGGATATTTCAGATACTGCTTTGTATACTGTCAAATCTAACGATGGTGGAACTGATGCTGGTAAATATTCTATTATTCTAGAATTAACTGATGCCAAGAATTACGAATGGTCTATTTTGGCAGATGAGAAAGAATTAGTGTTAGATTTTGAAATCTTAAAAAATCAAAACAATGCATGGTTGGTTAAGCCAAATATTGCAAGCTGGACATATGATCCTCAAATTACTAATAATCCAACTGCATCAGCTGTATTTGGAGATGTTGTAATAGAGTATAAGTTAAGGTCAAGTGAAGATAGCGAATATGTACTAACCAAGCCAAATAAAGCTGGAGAATATATTGCAAGATTTAGTGTGAAAGATACTAATAATTACAATGGATTAGACAAAGTAGAAGTTGAGTTCAGTATTGCATATATCGTAGTTGCTGTACCAACAATAAATAGTGTTGTATACAATGGTGAGGTGCAGACTGCAAATATTCCAGAAAGTGATAAGTATACTGTATTGTCAGAAACAAATTATACAAATGCTGGAACTTATGATATTGTTATTAAATTAAACAATGATAGTTACAAGTGGACAGATAGTTATGAATTAGAGAGAACATTGACATTTGTAATTAATAAAGTAAAGAATAATGACAATGTTACAACAATCTACGACGCAATGTATAAGGATACATTATCCAAATTTGCTCTTCCAACTAGTACTGTTGGTACATGGGTATGGAAAGATGGTGCAAATACAGAAGTAGGTGTGGCTGGTGTTGCAACTCACATGGCAGAATTTATTCCTTCTGAAGAAAATGTTAATAACTATGAAACAAGAGAAGTGGCAGTAACATTTAATATTGCGAAGAAAGTTGTGCAGTTGCCTGTTATTACAAACAAAATATATAATGGAACAATGCAATTTGCAGAAGTGTCTGAGTCTAGTGAATATACTATTATTGAAAACAATGGTGGTATAGAGACTGGTAACTATTTTGTAAAATTCCAATTGAACGATACAAATAACTATCGTTGGGCTGGATATACAACAGAAAGACAAGTAGATTTAATTTTCAGAATATTAAAAGAAGAAGCTAACAACTGGACAGCTGCTCCAACTCTATCTGGTTGGACATATGGCGAGGAAGAAAATTCTCCAATTGCAGATTCTAATTATGGAGATGTGGTTGT
>JAFQDL010000009.1 GCA_017399265.1 Clostridia bacterium | reverse complement strand
GCCTCGTGTTTCAAAAATGGAGAAAAATTTTGTCAAAAATGCTAAAATTTAACATCCTAAAACACCATTTTTTCTATTTTGATCCATAAAAATTTCTAAAAAAACATTAAAAAAAGTTTTCCAAATCATAAAATTTTATGTGAATTTGTATAATTTCTAGAAAATATTTCTTACAGAATGCCATAATTTGTTATTGACGCTACAAATAAATATACTATTTTAATATAGTACTAAAATTCCCTCTTTTATATTTATATAATAATTTATTATATTATATATATACATATTAATATATGGACAAAAAAACACACTGCTTTTAATAAATTACCACAATGTGTTTTTAGTATAACATCTTAAATTTACAAAATTTATTTTAATGTGACCTTTATTATATTTTTCTTACCCTTCTTAAGAATTGCAAAACCATCATTAAAATCTTTATCCGAAATCATATAAGTAAAATCTTTTACCTTTTCATCATTTAATGCTATTGCGTTTTGTTCCATCATTCTTCTGGCTTCACTCTTTGAAGAGCATAGTCCAGAGTTTACTAATAGATCTGGCAATAATACAAATGCATTTGATTTTTCTAATTCCACTTCTGGAGCATTAGACAAATCATTGCCACTAAATACATCTTTAGCTTGTTTTAATGCATTATCAGCTTCTGCTTCACCATGAACAAGCTTAGTAATCTCATATGCCATTCTGGATTTTGCATCTCTTATATCACCTGACATGATTTTAGCAACTTCATCTAATGGGACATAAGTCAATACTTTAAATAGTTTCTCTACATCTTTATCGTCTACATTATAGAAATATTGGTAGAACTCATATGGAGTAGTCTTATTTTTATCTACCCAAAGAGCACCTTTTTCAGTCTTACCCATCTTCTTGCCTTCATAATTTGTTAGAAGAGGAGTTGTAAATGCTTCATAAATCTCTTCTTTATTTTCCAACAAGGCAAGTTTTCTGCCTAGATCCGATCCTGCAACAATATTTGCCCATTGATCACTTCCGCCAAATTCTAACACACAACCATAATCTTTGTGTAATCTAACAAAGTCATATGCCTGCATTAACATATATCCCATCTCAAAGAATGTAAGGCCGCCTTGCTCCAATCTTCTAGTATAAGCATCACAAGCCAACATTTTATTTACATTAAAATGTACTCCAATATCTCTCATAAAACTAACGAATTCATAGCCTCTAAACCAATCTGCATTATTTACTAGTATCGCAGGATTATCACCATCTAGTCTAATAAATCTGCTTATGATTTCTTCAATCTTTGATTTGTTGTTGTTTATAAAGTCGCTATCAACCATTTTTCTCATGTCTGTCTTACCAGATGGATCCCCCACCATAGCCGTTGCCCCACCTAATAGAATAATAACCTTATGCCCGGCATCTTGCAAATATTTAGCAACGATTAACGGAAAGCAGTGTCCAATATGTAAACTTTCCGCTGTTGGATCAATACCTACATACATAGCACTTGGCTTGCCATTTAAAATATTTTTTACACTTTCTTCATTAGTTGTTTGATAAATATACCCTCTATCCTTTAAAGTATCAAATAAATTTTTGTTCATATTCTTTCTCCTTTTACAAAAAAATCCTTATGTCTTTTGAGTATTAACCCATAAAACATAAGGACGAAATTACTCGTGGTACCACCTTATTTCACTTGAAAAACCAAGCCTCATATATTTTTAACTTTATCGCAGTCAAAATATTTAAAAACTTTCGTTCGCTCCAAAAGTGTAATTTCATGCACTTACTCAAAAATCTTGCACCATCCGATTTTTCTCTAAATCATATTGTAAATACATTACTAATCTTTCTTCTTCGCAAAAATTATGCTTTAATTTTACTTTAAAAATTTTTAAAAGTCAATATTTTAATCAAATTTTTATAGTCTCGAAATAACAAAATCCAATAATTCCTGCTGAATATCTTCAATTGTTCTAATGATACCATCTTTAACACAATAAATAATATGGTAATTGTTTCTTTTGGCAATTTCTAAATAACAATTCTCTGATCTTTTCAAATACTCTTCATCAGACTCATGCTGATCGGGTTTTTCTTCCCTGCCTGCCTTAAGTAGTTTGGCGTACTCGGTTGGCATATATAAAAGAACTCTAATATCTGGCTTTGGCAGTTCCAACAAGCCATATTCCAATGTCTCAAAAAAAGCATAGGTTTTTTCTCTCTCAACCGGATCTAAGATTTTTGCGCCTTGGTGAGCCAAGTTGCTATCCACATATCTATCAAGTATCACGTTGCCTGTTTTTAACATCTCTTGAATTTTTGGTAAATTATATAATCTGTCAGCACTATAATAAAGTCCCGCCACCCTTCTATCTACATTCACAGCGCCTTCAGGGAAAAAGCCATTGCCGTCTTTGCCAAGATAACTATTCCCAACAATTCTCCCCGTTGGCGTATCATACATAGGAAATCCTGATTGATGAATAGTAAAACCTCTTTTTTCTAAATTAATTTTTAGTAATTCGCTTTGTGTTTGTTTCCCAGAACAATCCGTCCCTTCAATATCTATAATCTTGTTCATTTGTACTCCTTAAAGTAAAGATTTTATCTCGTTAATTGCCCATTCAAATTCTTCAAATATTATCTCATAAGGCGCGTCCGTTTCCAAATCAATACCACACTTTTTTAAAATATTAAGTGGATAATCACTAGAGCCACTTGATAAGAACTCTCTATATTTTTCTATTCCCTCTTGCCCTTTTTCACACATTTTTGCAAAATTAACAGCACATGTAACGCCAGTAGCATAAGAAAACATATAATATGCACGATAATAATGTGGAACAATTAAAAAAGAATGTTTGGAGTTTTCACTTTGTTCAACCACTCCTCCATTGTATTTGGCCACCAACTCCTGATGTTTATTAAATAATGTTTCTCTTGTAATAGGCTCTGATTTTTCAACTAGTTTGTGGGCAAAATCCTCAAACTCACTATTCCTTGTTTGGATATACAAAGCCCCAACAAAAAGATCTATATACTCCTGCAAGAAAAATATTTTTTCTTCCCTTGTTTTTGCAGTTTCGTACATATGCTTTAATAGCAATACTTCATTTGTTGTGCTAGCCATTTCAGCCATAAATATAGTAATATCGTTATACTCGTATGGTTGTTTTCTTTCAGTATAATAATAATGAAGTGCATGCCCAAGTTCATGAGCTATAGCTGATACATCATTATAAGTTCCCTCATGATTAAGAAGTATATATGGATGCTCTCCATAGACGCTTACACAACAACCGCCCGTATCTTTATTTAAAGTAGGATACACGTCATACCAATTATTTTGCAAACTGTGTTCAAACATACTAACATAATCTTCACCTAATGGAGCAATTGCCTTCCTAATATGTTCACAACCTTCATCAAAAGAATACTCTTTAGTATTCTTAGCAAGCGGTACTGACAAATCATATCCATATAGTTTTTCGTACCCCAAGGCTTCTTTTAGCACCTTTAACCAGTTATGATATAAATATAAATGTTTGTTCACATTATCAATTAAATTGTAGAATATTTTTTCATTAATATCTTGACCTTCTACTTTCTTGGTTAAACAATCTTTGTACTTGTACATATCTGCATAAAAGCAATCTTTTTTTACACTTGCGATATATGTATTAGTAAGAGTCGCTAGATTCTTTTTGTATGTTGCATTTAAATTAGTGCTAGCATTCTTTCTTAAAGTCCTATCTTCATTTTGCATTATTCTAGAATAATTCGCTTTAGTTAACTCGTAAGAATTTCCTTTAGAATCCAATGCGTTGTCTATTTTTAAATCAATACAATCAAACCCATCATATATCTCACTAAACTCGCCTGTTATTTTAGAAACTTTAGCCATTGCCTCTTCTACATCATGAGGCAAAATATGTACTTTGTTTTTAATTAGATCTTTGATACCCATATAATGCAATTTGAATCTTTCATCTTCTAGTAGAGATTCCAAATAAGATACGTCATAACTATTTAGTTCTGGCAAAACAAATGCACTTGCTTCATTATATCCATTTGCCATGTACTCTATCTCGCTTAGCATTCTATTGTACTTATCATTATCTGTATCTATTGCATGATTTAAATATACATAAATAAAAACTTTGTCAAATAATATGTCTACCTTTTTAGAGTACTCATAATATTCTAATAATTTGTCTGGGTTGTTTAACTTTCCTTTAAACTCTTTAACTTCTCCCAGTATTGTCTTTAAAGTACTTATATCTTCTTTTAGTATATTTTCATCTTTGTATATATCCTTTAAATTCCATTTGTATTTAGCATCTATAACTTTCCTGTTTTTCATACATACTCCTTTTTACATTTTTTATTTTACTTTAAAAACGTAATTTTAGTCAAATCAAACCATACAAAAGAAAAAAAGATTGTACTTAAAACTCTATAATGCAACAAGTACCGACAACAAAAAAGAAAAGACAAAACGCCTCTTCTTATTTTCCTTGCAAATCTTCTAAAACCTCGTTAAAAATTATATTTATATAACTATTAACTTCGTTACGCTCAAGATGTTTTATAAAATGCTTTACTTTTTTAATAGATAATGCTTTATCGCCATCACAAAAAACCGTAAATTTTTTTACTAAATCATCAAAACCTTTGCCATTGTGATATTCCACATTTAAGTCCGCCATCACAGCTTGCACTTTGTCTTTTTGATTTTGATATCTAGATTGCAACGTTAATGCATTTAAAATAGCTAAACTTTTATCTTTTTCTGTCTTGATATTATCAAAATCCAAAGTCAGTTCTCTGCTATCTTCTGCTTTGAAATAGATTTCTTTTTCTTTCTCCAAAAGACTAACTGGATAGTATCCAGCATTACAAAACAATTTAACAATCGTCATAAGCGTATACATCTTATCACTTTCTTCTAAAATTGTTTTGTTATCTTTATAAGCATCTACAGCATCTAACATAGATTGTTTTTTACCAAAATACTCACTATATATAGAATTAATAGTAGCATTCTCCATATTTTATTCTTCCTCAGATTTTTCAATATTTAATTTAGATAATACTTCTTCAACTTCTAATCCATGCACAGCACTAGCCTCTTCTATAGTTTCCATTCTACTCATTGGACAAGAAAAACAATGCATGCCAAAACCTGACAATACTTCTGTAGCATGAGGATAGTTGTCTACAACATCACCAATAGTCATATCTTTGTCTATCTTTTTCATATTAAGCACTCCTTTTTGTCTTATTATCAAAATATGTTAAACATAAGTATAATTGTTAATTTATCTGACGTTATATGTTAGCATAATAAAATAAATTTTGCAAATATAATCTATACGTTATCGCATCTATAATTACAAAAATTTTTGCATTATATAACGTTAATATTTACATTTATATTACAATTAGCACAACCTTATTAAACAAAATAATATTTGTTTGTCTACATAATTATTTAACACGTTTTCCACAATAAGGGCAGAAATCAAAATTTGTGTCAAATTCTTTTCCACATGATGGACACTTACACATATCCACTTCTATATCTCTAGCGATTTCCATCACATTGTCGCCATTTGCTGTAGTCAAAGTCATATATTTGCTTTTAGTTTTGTCGATCCTTTCATATTGCCTTTCTAGTATAGCGTCTATTTTATATTTTGATTTTTTATCAAATTCCATTCCTTTGACTTCTATATCTTTTATTTCAAATCCTAGTTTTTCAAATATATCAACAACTTCTACATTCAAATATTCATTTAGATTGTGATTTCTTAATACAATTTCTCTAATATCTATTTTTGACTTTTCTATAATTTTAGAAATTACATCACCTATTTTGCAAGATAATAGATAATCTATCTCTCCTACATTAAAACTTCTTTTTATACTAAATAACCAGTGCATAAAATCTTTCACATCATTAATAGACACCTTACATATGCCCTCTACTCCACCACTTATACGTCCAAGATCTTTGGATTTAACCATGAAGTTTTGAGAAGATGCAAATGGAAATTTTTCTATAAGGCCTGATTTAACAAAATAGAGTTTAGCCTTTATTCGTTTTGGATTCTTACTTAAGTTTATACACTTAAATAGTTCTGGGAAATTGTCTTCTGTGATCCTGTATTTACCCTTTCCCGAAATGATGTCTCTAGGCTTGTTTTTATATACAACAACTAAAGTCGCTTTATTTTCTATTACAACATTAGCGCCTATCTTTAATTTTACAGCACGTCCATCATATAAAGTAGTAACATCTTCGTACTCATCTGGATTAATAACGATATTATTACTAAACATTTGTTTCAATGCAGATAAAAAACCCATACGACTCCTTTGTCATTTATAATATTATAAGTAAGTATATACATTAATTAAAATATTGTCAATTTTTGTATCCTCAAAAGTTTTTGTACATTTTTTCAATCATAATAGATATCCTACCTCAATATTATATAAAAAAGGAGTTTTATAATGATTTCATTGAGTCAAATAATAAACAAAAAAGTAATTTCTGTTTTTGAATGCGAAGAATTGGGAAATATTTCTGGAATATATGTTGATAAAAAATTGAAATGTAACTATTTAGTCATAAATAAAGATAATATGCAGTGGTTGTTAAAACCAAATACTATACTTTATATCAACGATGTGATCATAATTAAAAACAAGTCTTTTGTGAACTTAAAAGATAATTTAACCTTGGCTTTGGCAAACCAATCAACATTGCTAAATAGCTACGTCTATAATGTCGAAGGGAATTATATGGGTATTATCAAAGATGTATATTTCTCAAAAGGATACAATGCTGACCTTATTATATTAGATAATAATGAACAAATTATGACTAGAAATATTCTTAATATAGCCAATAATATGTGTATTATAAGCACTGACACACCCCACAAAATTTCTAATTTTAGACCCAAGAGTATACCAAACCATAAACAAACAAAGTTGTTAGATATACTAGTAGAAACCTGTAAAGCGCCTGAGAAAATCATACCTGAAAAAATAAATCCTCCACCTACTGCTATATCCACCCAAACAAATTTCGACTATTCAAAGTTGCTTGGTCGAAAAATTAATAAAAATATTATTTCTTCTAATGGAGAAATCTTATTTAAAGCCCAAACTTATATTACTAAAGATTGCATTAAAAAAATAAAAACCTTTGGAAAACTTTACGAGATATTAAAATTTTCCGAATAATTATTTCCTCACATGAAATTGTGAGGACTTTTTTATATCTTGAATAATTTAATGCAATATTCAAAAACTAAGAATATGAAATGCTTATTAGGAAAATATGAAAATAATATAAATTTAATAAAAGAACACTTTGATAAAAGAGAAGACCTGATAATAAGAGAAATAAAATCTGGTAATTATAATTTCGCTATAGTTTACCTAATTGGACTAACAGATACCGAAAACATAGGAAGACTAGTAATATCGCCTATATTGCAGTATAAAGATTTTACATCTAATAAAATACTAAAAACTCTCAAAGAATCTGTTCTTGCTTTTAGTGAAATAGACGAGGAATCCGACTTTGATAACATTTGTAAAGAAATCTTAAGCGGTAAGGCAATTGTAATTGCACATAATTGCAAGTCTGCACTAATCTTGCAAGCAGACAAACACAAAGAAAGAGCAATAGCAGAACCCCCAACTAATGCAGTAATCAAAGGCCCACGAAACGGATTTGTAGAAAATTTAAAAACTAATCTTACTTCTATCAAAAATATATTAAGAACAAAAGACTTAAAGACCATAAACTTAACCGTTGGTAAATATACTCAAACATCAATTGCGATATTATATATAAAAGGTATAGCGGAACAAAAAATAGTTAAAGAAATTAAGAAAAGAATAGAAGCCATAGATATAGATGGAGTAATCGACTCTTTTTATATAAGCCAATTTTTAGAAAATTATAAATATAGTATTTTTAAACAAGTTGGATCTAGCGAAAAACCAGATATAGTATGTGCTAAAATGTTAGAGGGAAGAGTTGCGATTGTAATAGACGGAAGCCCTATTGTGCTAACCTTACCATTTATATTGCTTGAAGATTTGCAAAGTAGTAATGATTATTATAATGACAGAACCAATGTATCTTTTGTCAGAATATTAAGACTTATTAGCCTGTTAATAACAATTCTGCTCCCCGGAATGTATATAGCAATAGAACTACATCATTACAAAACAATACCATTGAAATATCTTATTACTATTATCAACACTACTCAAGGGCTCCCTTTGACCCCTTTCTTAGAGATGGTATTTGTACTAATACTATTCGAGATACTTTACGAAGCAAGTTTAAGAATGCCGAGGTATTTGGGCCAAGCAATGAGTATTGTTGGCGCATTAATTTTAGGAGACACTGCCGTAAAGGCTGGAATTGTTTCCCCTCCTTCTGTTATGATAGTAGCACTTAGCAGCATAACTATATATGTGATACCCGACCAAGCACCTCAATTCTCTATCACGAGAATACTATTTCTACTAGCAGGTGCAATGCAAGGCTTTTATGGAATTATCTTAGGTTTTTTGTTTTTAATAATATACTTCAACGACTTTGATTCATATGGTGCACCTTATCTAGCACCACTGACACCATATATAAAAAATGATATGAAAGATTTCTTATTTAAATCAAATCTAACTAGTATGAAAACTAGACCTATGAGCTTTAAAAATAAAAATAGGATACGGCAAAGGTGATGAAACAATTAACATCAAGACAAGCAGGGATTTTAATATTCTTTTCCGTTATAGCATTAAAGGCAGTCGTACTGCCTGCTATAATTTTCTTTTTGGCGGGAGCTGGAGGATATATTACTATTATATTCTCCCTTATTTTTGACTTCGGACTATTGCTAATATATTTATGGGTAATGAAGAACAATCCAGACAAAACTTTTCCACAAATACTTGAAGATGCCTTTGGTAAAACTTTTTCTAAAATTGTATGCGCTATAGTTTTTGTTTATTTTATGCTGAAGACTTTTTTGATCATGAAATCCGTATTTAACTTCTTCACAAAGGCTGTTTATGACAATATGGATTGGGTTTACTACATTATTTCCACTGTTTTCTTTTTATTCTTTGCTATTAACAAACCTTTAAGAGCATTTGGTAGAACTGCAGAAGTTATATTCTGGATAATATTTATAAGTATAAACGTTATACTTATTATAACATCATTCACAATGGATTTAACAACCCTTCTACCACTATTTCCTAACGGCAGTGTACCAATTGTTGATACCGGAATAAAATCAGCATTTGGATTTGGAGATTATACAATCTTATTATTTTTTATGGGGAACATAAAATGGGAAGCGAACACCTCAAAAAAAATTATTATTTATGCAATAACTGCTATTGGAACCATAATAAACTTTTACATCGTATTTCTTTGTAATTTTGGTTACTCAGTGGTTAATCAAAATTTAGCAATAGCAGACCTTAGTTTATATTTAGACCTATCCGTTACAGTTAGTAGATTAGAGTGGATAGCTGTATTTGCTTGGACTATGACATTAATTATTCAAATGATTATGTATGCTTATTGTGCTAAAGAATCATTGAACCAAATATTGCCTAAAAAAATACAAAAAATTAGTCCTTTTGTTGTATTATTGATTTGTGGTGGCGTGTATCTAATAATCTCTATAAGTATTCAAGTATTGTTGGGATTTATTTTTAGTTACCCTGTAAGCATAGCCGCTATGATTGTTCAGGTGCTGTTACCATTATTACTTGCTATCGCAGTAATAATAAAAAAACGCAAGGAGAATAAATATGTCTCATATACTGCGAAAACTACGATATAATAAGATATTTTTTGCAATGTTGATACTATGTGCAATAATGCTCCCCTCTATTATCTACAAAACCAGCGAAAGTGATCGTATTGCAATCACAGTAATGTTAGCAATTGATAAAACAGAAAATAACGAGGTTGAGCTTAGTATAATGTATCTTACACCACAATCTTCTAATGACGTAAATAAAAGTTATACAATAGCAACAACTACAGCGGAAACTGTAGAAAATGCCATCTCTGAAATTCAATTATTAATAGGTAAAGAAGTGGGTTTATCACACACACAAGCTATAATTTTTTCTACAAAAATAGCAGAAGATAACCCTCTTAAATACTTTGATGTTTTTACTCGAACCAATCGACTTACAACTAATGCTTTAATCATATTAAGTGAAAGCCCAAAAGATCTATTAACAACGCACTTAGAACAAAGCACAAAACAATCAGTTTCTTTAATAACTATTCTAGAATACAATAGAAAAAATTCCTTTGTTCAAAATATGAACCTTGAACAATTCTATTCGGAATATTTTGATGAAAGCGGAATAAGTTTGGTTCCAATCATAAATGTGGAAGACAATAGCGATAGCAGCGGACAGGAAGATCAAAGCGGCGGAGGCGGTAGCAAAAACTCTGCAGAAAACAATGAAAAGTCTGCTAATTCAGCTTCAGGCAATGAAGAACAAAGTTCTTCTAGTCAGAGCAAAGAAGGCACAGAATCTGCACAAGGTGCCGCTGATAAAGAAATTAACAACACAGGAGACATAGCAGTCTTTGAAAAGGGAAAACTACGACGCATAATTAAAAAAGATGATGTCAGTATCTTAAATCTATTATCTGGTGAAACTGAAAAAAGTTTTATAAAAATAGAAAACGTTACAAACAAATTTATAAAAAATGCAGATCTGTATATTGGTGTTAGAAAAAAAATCATAACTACAAATTGTGATTTTGTTAATGGATATCCAGTATATACTGTAAACTTAAGCATTGCCTGCCAATTAAATGAAATAATAGCCGACGAATATACTCTAAATTCCATATCTGTAGTAGATTCACAAATCGGAGAAATCACAAAGTCTGCTATAAAAGATAAAATTCAAGAAGATTATTCTAAATTAATCAATATAGCAAAAGAGGAAAATATTGATATATTTACTATTAATAAAAACTTTCATAGATTATGGACCAAAGAATGGGCGGACTATTTGCTTCAACTAGATACTGATGATAACTTTATGCAAAAAGTTTTGTTTTTAATAAATGTTGATGTTATAGACAACGGATAAAAAAATATACTAGAAAAAATTCTAGTATATTTTTTTTGTTTTATGATTGACTATACCACTTAGAGTCCGGATAAGACATACCTGTAGTACATAACAATAACATTGGAGACATATAAGATGTAGTTCCATTATTAGATGGAATAACCAATTCTATTATCATATCCTCTTCATTGATTTCATGACCTAATGAATAAAGTATGTATGTACCTGTATTAACATCTCCATATTTAGCTACTAATTGATTTAATAATGTAGTTCCCTCATGTTCGGTTTGTGCCAAATATAATGTCAAATTAACTAAATTATTAGCATTCCTATCACTTATAGTTGCTTCTGGATTATTTCTCACAAATTCTACCGCCACTACTTCTGTTGCAATAGAAGCATAATCTGTCACTTTTAATCCACCCACAGCTCTAAATGTATTTGTATAATAATTAGACAATTCGGAATTTAGAGTACTCATTGCGGTCTCTTCTAAAATCAACTGTGCAATGCATTGCTCTAAATCTGAACCGTCAGACAAATATTCTTCTAACTCTTCTGGATCTATAGCAATTAAATTGTTTATTGTGGATTCTAGTAGCGAATCGTTGGCTGTAACATTATTTGCTGTACAATATTCTTTAATCGCATTAAGCATTATAGTTTTTATAGGAGTATTGGTTACTGATGTGTTTAGTGATGCTAATGCAGCTTCTACTAATTTTATATTTGCAAAACCGCTCTTAACAAATTGTTCATCAATAGTTGCTAATGTAGTCTCCGCATTTAATAACAACACACCAACTTTTGTTTGCATCTCTTGATCTGCAGCTACTATTAAGTTATTGGCAAGTAACAATTGACAAGCGCCCTCAACTGATGGCGTTGATGATGCTTGTATGCAATTATAAATATATAAAGATATTGCTTCAAATACATCACGAGAAACTGGCGTTAAGCCATATGTTTGATACAATTTGCACGCAGCCTCGTATGCTTTTATTCCCGCTGCATACTTCACAATTGGCACATTTGTAATATCTGCTGGAGCAGTAGTTAAAGTACTAAACAATGTCATTAATTGAGCCTGTAGTGCATTAAACTCTTGTGCCGACACAGCATCATTTCTTGTAAATACATACATTCCCTGCTGTACACGTGCATCTGCATCAGGATTTGCTGCAATATATTCTATATTCTTAAATGATGTAACACTATTCTTAATATAATAACCATTTAAAATATTATTGTTTTCATCATAAACATAGCCAGCGATCAATTTCTCACCATTTAATTCATAGTAATACTTGTTAGTAGACTCGTCTTTCTTTATAAGGTTGGCAGGACACATTATTTTACTGCCTCCAGTTGTTACATATGCACCATATTTAGTTTCATTACCATCGCCATTTACCATATCTGTAGGATTGTATACAAATATAGGATTTACGAAATTACCACTATCTCCTGTTAGAACACTCGCACCCCAAGTTTGAAGAGCTGTTTGTAAAGTGGATTTCAAACTTGCAGCAAGTCCAGCTTTACCCCATGTAACAAACCAGCCTTCTGTTCCTGATAACAAGTTATCAACAACAGTGTTTTCGTCAATGATAAATATTGGATTTATAGCGCTAGCATCTTGCATATGGAATGGCATACCACCCAAATCTGTCATATATGAATTAAATACTCTCAATTCTTTTCCGTTCCAGCCATAATAACCATCTGAATATGTATCAGAAATCTTTGTATAATTCAACTCCATATAAGCATTTTGTCCTACGCCAAATGCTGAATCATTTTTTACAGCATAATAAGTTTTGCTTATTTTTGAGTTGTTGATTATAACTCTACTATTTTCATTATATATACCAATTAATGATCCTGATTGCAATCTCTCAAAGTCTATAACTTTTTCTGGATCCATCTTGTCTGCATCAGACAAATTATTGTCTGGTCTATTACCAACGATATTTAAATTATTAAATACCGCAGTTCCATTATTAGGACATTGATATCTAAATATACCTGTTTGACCTCTAACATATTTACCAGAACCAGATGTAGACTTCTGGAAGCCTACTTGGTGATTAGTTCCATTGCCATCTGCTTCTACACTATCAGTATAGTTATCTGTAGGTATTAGCACAACATCAGTCGCATCAATTGTACAATAGTTACCATTAACAACAACTTTATCATTAACTTTACTTGAAGCTCTCTTAAAGATATTGCCATCGGTTTTCCTTATGTTAGAATCAGATGAGTTAGTATAATTAGTATCATTATCGTATACATATTGTGATAGAACGTTAATTGGACTTCCGTCATCTTGCATTTGCTCTTCATCTAAAGTTGCTACAATATCTCTATGGATATTTATTATCATCACCTCTATCTCTTTTGATACATCTCCATATGCAGCTTTTAATTGGGCTGAATTATATACGTTTACACCATTATTTAGTGTGATATCGTATACAACAGGCGCAGACAATTTGCTAACATCTAATACACCATCTATATAGTTTACTTCTCTTACTTTATTTGAATTAGTATCTTCTAAACCTGTATTAGTTCTGGTAAACGCAACATATAGATTTACTCTATATCTAATACCATATGAGCCTAATTCTTCATTAAACTTAAAGCCATTTTCTGTTCTTGTGACACCACAAGGAATTGTTGTACCATCAATAGTAGTAGTAAACTCTTTGGTACTAGGATTATAGTGTAACGCATTAGCATACTCAGTCTCGTTATCACAGAACAAGTCGTATGGTGTTCCTAATTCATCTACAACAATATTTCCTTGTTCATCTAATAGATATATTATTGCTCTAGAATATTTTGACTCTGCGTCATTGAATTTAAACAAGTTGTACTTATCGCCATCTAGCTTTAAGTCAAATTGGAACTCATTCAACGCTCCTACTTGATATTCTTCTGATACTGATTCATGATTTTCGTCTAAGAACCCTTCTGTTTTGTAATTTGAGGCAATTGCTAAATGATTAGCATAAGACGAACCATGCGAGGTTCCTATAATATTTGGCACTACTTCTACATTTCTAGTAGCACTACCTTGTCTCATAACAAATGTACCAACTTTGTCCTTGGCGATAATCATTACAACAGAATATTTTCCACCTCTTAAGGTGTAGTTACCATCTAAGACTTCTACAAATTCGCCATTGTCATTTAATTCGCCTATTTGAACAAGCCCTTCTTCTGACACATCTTCTATTGTTATAACTTTATTTTGATCTGTGAAATTAAACGTATAAGTCATTCCGGTAAATACTATTCTCTTACTAATAGCCAGAGTTTCTGATGTTTCACCCTCAAATACTTCTAACATACTAGAGTAGCTCATCACCTCAATTTCAGAAGTTGTATAATTCAAAGTTGAGATTTCAGTTGTTGCGGAATTAGTAAACTTACTTCTATCATCTGCAAAAGTTATCTTTGCTGCAACTTCGATAATATAATCTGTATTTTCAAGAGTAATTAATAATGCAGCATCAATCTTATTTTCTTGGGTTTCAATAGTTGATACCACTTTTTCTACAGCGCCGTCTAACATTTTGACAGTAACTATATATGTTACGTCATCAGCATCTGATATATCTTCTATTTTATCCCAAGTGATAATATTGCTTGTTGTAACACTGATAGAGTCTGGATCAATAGCAGGTAACTCTATATATCTAGCATATAGATTACTATAGTGATTATTAAAGTAACCATCAAAGCGTGTGTCTTCATTAAACTGAGTAGTACTAGAATACCAACCTGCAAACATATATCCATTAGGTGCTGCAGCAATTAAATCATTAATTAATCTGTCTTCGCTATAATTCAAACTTGCAGTCCAGTGTGCATTATAATAACCATTTATCGCACTAATTAATACATACTCTGAATTTGTAAAATCATAAGCATGGAAACTTAACTCATATTGGTCTATTTTTACACTCGCACGAAGTTTAATATTACCAATTGAGCCGCATGGGATAATTGTATTTGGATTCATGTTATCAAAAGTAGTTAACTTTGTTCCTGCCTTAATCCATTTACCACCAATAAACGCATCTTCTACCAATGTCCAACCGTGGAACGTGTAGCCTATCCTACTAATAAAGTCTAGCTCTTTATTAACACCAAATTCATATGCGAACATATCTAGATTCTTACCACCAGCCCAATCAGCATTTTCATTTAAAATAATTTCTTTATTTGGATTTTGCTCTGTGATTGTCATATTTTCTTCTGTGTAAATTATTGTATAGTTACTTTCCACAACCAATACAGTAAATTCCCATACATCATAAGGATTAGAAGTTCTATATAATCTTAATGTAAATGTACCTGTATTATTTGCAACCAATTCATTGCCTGAGATTTCCGCTACTTCGTCAGTACTTGCATTTAATATAGCCTCTAACGTAACCCCATCAAATGTATAATTTAAACCTTTTATTATTGTATAGTCGTAATTCAAATCATAGTTAGTATAAATATTTGCCATACTATTAACATCATAAGGCACTTGCGATGTCGCCCAAACAGCATATAGAGTAACACCATCTAGACTTGGCTCAATAATATCTCCACTATTGTATTCTGGAGTTGTCGCTTGAGCACTAGTTGCCCAACCCAACATTGTATAACCTACTCTAATATACTTTGTATCAGGTATTGTATAATATTGATCATATTTACAGGTTCCATTATTTATTATACCTTCTGAATCTTCAGCATTAGCGTTGAAGTATATTACACAATCAACAGCTTCCCATACAGCATATAAAGTTATATTTTCTTCAAATGTCATTACAAAGTCTTGACCATTCTGATACTCTGCAGCAGTAGCCTCACTATCCAAACTCCAACCTAAGAAATTATATCCATATTTTGTTCCTGTGTAAGGATTTAATGTATCTGTTTCGTTAAGTTCTATTTTCTAAGATTCTACAATTCCACTGCCACCTAGCAAATCAAATGAAATCTCGATATTGTTTAGCTTCCACACTGGATATAATGTCAAGCCTTCTTCTTCCAATGTTATCTCTTGACCTATGCTATAATTATTTCCTTTACCATCAGTCCAACCGACTTGCTTGTAATCAGTTTTTTCAAATACAGCTTCTGACAACTTGAATGTAGAATTAAATGTTACGTTCTCTTGAGCTGCAACTTCACCAGTCTCAGTTCCATCATTTGTCGCATAGTTCACAGAATATTTGCCATATTCCCATCTAGCATAGAGTATAACATCTGCTTTTTCAGTTAATGTATATTCTTGCCCATCGCCTATCAAATTATCTGTAGGGCCATCATTGTTAGTTCCCCAACCGATAAATACATGGCCATAGTTTGTAAAGGCATTGTCTAATAAATTCTCTGTATCATTATATTTAATTTTTTGTGTTGTTTCCGCGCTTGTGCCATTATTTGCAAGCAATGTAATAACAAATGTATTTCTTTCCCATACGGCATATAATGTAAAATCACCACCCGATGGCATAGTAAACTCTTGACCTGCATTATAAGCGCTGTCTGCGGTTGTTGCATCTGGATCTGTGCTCCAACCCAAGAAGTCATATTCTTCTAATGAATATTTGGAATCAGTGAATGTATATGTTTGACCAGCTTCCAAATCCACTTCATTGACTATGCCACTCACAGACAATCCTGCTGATGGAGGGTTACTGTTAAATATTATTCCTGTATAATTTTTTACTTTCCATACAGCATATAGAATTAAATCATCATTTTCTTGTAACAAAGTAAAACTGGAACCATCTGTATAATAATCACCACTTCCGTCACTATTTGTATTCCAACCGGCGAATTTATAACCATCTTTGGTAAATCTATAGTTGTTTAATTCAATATTAGATGGAGTATTAACTTTAAACTTTTGTTCACGAGTTGTACCCTCACCACCATTTGCATCAAAAGAAACTACAAATGTGTTTCGTTTCCATACAGCATATAAATCAATAGTCTTTGTTGCGTTAACACTATTAAGTTCAAATAAATCTCCTGCTTCGAAATCTGCTTGTACTGCATTTGGTTCTAAACTCCAACCCACAAAATCATATTCTGCCCGTGTATACTCATTATTAGATAATGCAGCAGAACTATCAAATAATATTGTATCATTTTCGACTTCGCCTTGTGCATCTTGTGCGTTACTGTGATATACAATAGTATAAGTCTGCGGCTGCCATGTTGCGTACAAAGTAATATTATTCTTTACATTTAATGTATACTCTGATTCATTATCAAAGACAGATTCAGACTCTTCATCTACCGCCCAGCCAGCAAAATCATAACCAGCTTTTGTAAACACATTATTTGGTAAAGTTGTAGTGGTACCATATTTTATTGATACATTATCCATTTCCCCGTTTCCACTATTGGAATTGAAAATAATATCAAATGTATTTCTTTCCCAGACCGCATACAAGGTAATAGTTTTTGTATCAAGTATATCATTTGCAGAAATAGTATCTCCAGCTTCAAACTCTGCTTCTGTAGCATTAGGATTAGTACTCCAACCCACAAAATCATATTCTGGTCTAGTGTAACTTAATGAAGTAAGCTCTGTTGTTCCACCATAATTAACTTGTCCCATAGGTATGGTAGCCCCAGTTGCGTCTTGAGCATTCTTATCATATACTATTTTATAAGTTTGTACTTGCCATATTGCATATAATGTAATATCATTCTTTATGTTTAATGTAAAGGAACTGCCATCACCATATTCTGCAACACTTGCATTTTTATTTGTACTCCAACCTATGAAATCATAACCAGGTTTAGTATATGTATTTGTTGTTAATGATGCGTTTGAGCCCACCATTAATTCCAATGCAGTCATATTATTACCTGAACCACTATTTGCATCAAAATTTATTGCAAAAGTATTTCTCTCCCACATTGCATACAAAGTTATATTCTCAGTAGCATCAATTTTGTCACCTTCGGAATAAGAAACTCCTGAGCCATCAGCCTTTGTATTCCAACCTAAGAACGTATATTTATTTCTAGTATATTCTGCATTGGTTATTTCAAATTCTGTACCAAATTGTGCATTACTATTTGCAACAACTCCAGTCGCATCTGCGGCATTCTTATCATAAGTAATTGTATATTGGTTTGCCACCCATTTAGCATATAGTGTAACTTTGTTGTATCCAGTCATCTCAAACGAAGATTCACCATTCTTATATAATTTACCACTACCATCAGCATTTTCCGTCCAACCAGCAAAAGTATAACCATCTTTTGTTGGAATTGTCGCTGAATTAATCATTGATTCTGTCATGTATGTAATGTATTGTGAAGCGACTTCTCCAGAACCACCATTTACATCAAAAGCAACCTCTATATCTGCAGCAACCCATTTTACATACAATGTAATATCTTCTTTAATTTCGCTTAATGAAGATACCGGCTTTGTAAAATCTTTGTCCAGATATATACCTTCTACTCTATAGCCGTTTTTAGTCAAACTGCTTGCAACATCTTGTATATCATTTTGAAAAGAATTTTGATTATATTCAAAAGCTTCTATTTCTTTACCAGCAGTCTGACTATCAAAATTAATATATACTTCACCACAACCTGTAATGCCCACCATTGAACCAGCCAACATTGCAGATGCGGCAATTATCTTCTTT
The DNA here is from genome assembly GCA_017399265.1 of Clostridia bacterium. Lineage (GTDB taxonomy): Bacteria > Bacillota > Clostridia > Christensenellales > UBA1242 > UBA11490. The sequence continues at coordinate 194,074 of JAFQDL010000009.1, read as the reverse complement.
ATCTTTTTCATTTTTTCCTCCTATCTAGTCTTAAATTTCAAAATCATCGAACTCTGCAGAATCTTTATCTTTTAGATTTATATGTCTAATAATCAGCTTATCCGATAAATTGCTTGAATCTTGAGATGCAATCGTCACCTCTAAACTAGTAAATGAATTTATTGCATGTTCCTCAAATGTTAACATGCCTGTTTGTGTTATTTTAGCAATGTCGTAATTGCTAAGTGTATAACTTACTGATATGTCAGTAGTATTGTTGGGCTCATACACTATCATATCATAAACATTTAAACTCATGTTTCCATAACTTAGTGCAAAATAATATATCTTGTCTCCATCATCTAAAACTATATTTTTATCTTGAAAATATAGTTTTTCCATTTTTACCTTTTCAAGTAAATATTCCGGCACTTTACCAAAAATAGAAACAAGTATTATACCCATAAATGCAACTATTACAGAAATTATTAATGATATCTTTTTACTCATAAGCCCACCTCCTAGTATTCTATCCTTTTAAAGAATACTCTAAGGTTCTTCACAAATAAATACAACCTCAATATAAAGAAAGCTAGCGCTATAGTTACTATTTTATACCAACCTAAAATCATATCTTCATTAAATAAGAATATTGCTAATGCACCAATGATTATGCCTATCAGCAATCCTACTAATACAGATTTGTTAGCGTTAGGATTGTTGTCAGTTTTTCCTGATTCTGCATAATCTCTAAGTTTGGGATTTAGCAAGTCAAACTGAAATGACATAAGAATATGCGACCAGTTGACAAGTATCATAATGGCACAAATTGGCCAAATGTTTTGAATGGTAACCGCATTTGATATTGTCATAAGCAATGAACTTAATAATATAAAAAATGTACTTACAATAAAATTAATTAATATCTTAGCCCAAACCATATTTGATGTTTTAGATGGCGCAGTTTTCAACAAAACAAACTCGCCACCCTCAGTTGTAATAGCTGTAGCACTCTGCGTATTGCATGCACTCACCAAAACCATTCCAACGATAATGTTAAACCCTGCTATTATAGCGCGTCCTAAATCTGTAACTATAATAGCACTCAACGCGACATTCATAATGAACAGTATAATAGGCATAAGTATAATCAACGCGTAATCATTGATGACTTTATTAATATTTCTAAAAGTTAACTTTAGTTCTTTAGTCAAGAATGCAGTAAACGTAGTCTTTTGATTTACTGGTTTTAACTTTTTTACTTTATTGCTATTTTGATGCTCATTTGATTTGCTTGCCAAATTGAAATACAATGGCATGGAAATGTAATTAGTCAGCAAAACAATTCCTGAAAGAACAAGTATTAACCACAAACTATTAAGCCATATATTAATGGAATACATTATATCTGTAACAAAATTGTAAAACAATGCAAATTTATTAGCTGAACTGACAAACTCTAAAAAACCATTTATAAATTTGTTGTAAATCGCAACAAGTCTTAGTGGTTTTGGTATTGCATCGATAAATGCCGATATTAAGAAAAACACTCCAACAATCAACCCTATAATTAATATCACATATAACACGGGGAATTTTTTAAATAATTTCTTAATATACGCAAGTGGTATAGATAAAATAGCACCTATAAACACTGGAAATATTGGTAATACTAAAAACATTATAAATGATGCTATATAATAGAAAAATGCTACTTGATTTAGAACTCCAAAACTTATAAACAATGGTAGCAATACAAATAAATTTTTGTTTAATTGCTCCAAGTATGAAACCACTAATTTACTTATAAATACTTCATTATGTTTTGCTGGATAACTTAATAGTATTGCATTATCCTTACTATTATATAGTATCGACATTAATGCGCTAGTACTAGTGATAATACTTATGTATTGAGAAATAAACAATACAAACGTTAATACACTCTTGTTTATAGGGAAACTAAAATAATTTTTTATAAAATTAAAAGCAAAGTACATTACTAGCGTAATCGCCACTATAGTCAATAGTTTTAATAAAACAGATACTAATAGTTGTTTTTTATTATGTACTACTTTTTTCTTACGCCCTCCTAATTGTAAAAGGGTTAATAATTTAATTCTTTCAAACATATACTACCCTCTTTAAAATTAATTAGACTCTTTAGATCCTTTATTCCCTGCAACAATCAAAGACTTAACATCATCTTCTACTACATCATCAGCAGAATCTAAATAGATATCTTCTAGCGACATCTTTTTAGCCTTTAGTTCTTCACTAGAATATTCTCCTACTAATTTACCTTGTTTGATTATTGCTACTCTATCACAAAGTTTTTCAAGGACTTCTATAACGTGGCTGGAAAAGAATACAATATGTCCTTCATCCGCCATTTTTCTCATTAAGCTTTTTATTTGATGACTACTTACAGGATCCAATCCTGTTAATGGTTCATCTAACACCCATACTTTTGGATTATGTATAATAGACGCGATGACAACTAACTTTTGTTTCATTCCGTGCGAATAACCTTTTATTTCCCTGTCTAAATCATTCTCTAAATGAAACATCTTTGAATATCGTTCAATCCTTTCTTCTCTATCTTGTTTACTAACCAAATATAAGTCAGCCACATAATTCAAATACTCTCTACCAGTTAGCTTTTCATAAACTGCGTGGTTGTCTGACACATATCCAATATTTAGTTTTGCTTGCAATGGCTGCTTGGTTATGTCATATCCACAAACTTCTATTTTACCACCAGTGATGCTTTGTATTCCTACTAAGCTTTTGATTAATGTAGATTTGCCTGCACCATTATGTCCAATAAAACCAAACACTTGTCCATTCTTTACTTTTAGAGAAAAGTTATCTACCGCCTTTTTATCACTGCCAGCATAAATTTTTGTAAAGTGACTTATATTAATCATATTTTTTCCTCTTATATTAATAGGCAGAGTTAAGTCCCCATTTAAACGCTTCTTTAACTGCCTAATATTTAACATATCAATCTTATCTAACTCATTCAAACGTGTATAATGGTCTTGGGCTTTAAACAAATAGTCATACACCAACCATATTATAAACATTAAAAACACATATCCAACATATACAAATATATCAAATAACCATGAAGTAGAATATGCCACACCTCTAATTACAACTTTCCAAATATACAAATTCTTCCAATCTGTCAAGAATTGTGCATGTTTAGAAATAGTATCCCCTTGTAAGAAGAAATAATCTACTGACGCAAATGTATTGATCCACGCATTTGCAATAATCATGGATATAAAATATATCGTAAAAACTCCTATGGCCCCTTTTATCATCTTAAAAGTTGGTCTTGGAAAAACCTTTAACACCATTGCTAATACTGGTAAAAAGAACACATACATGTGATTATACCAGAACCTAATATTCTCTGCTATAAATAAACTCCCAGAATAATTAGGCATAAACATAGCAAATAATGCTCCAATAACATTCACAAAAAATGTAAAATAATAAATACTTTTAATATTAAATACAAATGCAATAAAAATTAAAAACACACCTGTGTTACATAAATGTAGTGGCAGATTAGTATAATTCAAGCTGTTTATATCAATGGTATAGCAAAAAGTTATTAAACAAGAAGTAGCCAAATAAATAAGTAATGTTTTACATTCTTCTTTACTCTTTCTGCGGAAACCAAAATAAATAAGTAACGGTATTATAAAACTTAAATATATTACTGCCCTATGAGTAAAATTAAAATCTAACGCTTCTTCTCCAAAAATACCAAACAAAGTTTGGAAAAAATTTACTGGTAAACAAGCAATCATTAGACCCAATATTGCAAGAATACACTTCAATGGGTTAAGATATCTTTTACTTTTTTCAAAATTTATAATAAATTTATAAAGATAATATGCGGAAATCCCGCCCATAAAGATTAACTCTGTCGCAAAGAATATACCCCTTAATGTAAATGCAGATACATTCGATGTCCCAAAAAACATCATTAGGTTTTGTTTATACATTATAATATTTAACAAAGTAACAACTGGAACAAAAAATCTTAATATATTTTTTGTTGTATATGTTGTTCTAAAAGGTTCTATAGCGGTAACTATTGTTGCTACAGGGAGCATGGTCTTTAACAACATCATCCATGCAACCATACCCTTAGACATGTAGTCACACTGCAAACCAATAATATTATCAAATTTATCAAAATTCAATAATCTAAATGCATATGTAAGTATGAATATAAAAGTTATTATTTTTATCCACTTATGTATTTTCTTTGGGAACTTCTTTTCAATAAAGATCAATGCAAATAATAACATTGCAATTCCAAGAACCATAATTGCATAAATCATAAATATCCTCTCTATTATAGTTTGAGAAATTAAACTCAAACTATACAATCCTTTAGTAAAAATTGAATTGTTATAGAGCGGTTGGGCTGCGAGCCAAACATGATTTTAAAATATTATTGTAATATTTTTTTACTTCTGTATCAATTCTTGCACTACACTTAATTACAATATTCTCTATATAATTTTTAGTTCCGAATATTGTGAAAATAATAAATAGTACAAGCCCTTGCATTATTAATATTAATGTAAGAATATTTATACAAATTAATACATTGCTGTTTACTGCAAATACGGACGATTGAATAGTTAGTAATGTTTGATTAATAAACTCTAACAAGCTAGCGCTAGATATATGGCCGACAGAAAGACCTCTGCAAATTAATATAAATATTGCAGATACTATTAACAAAAGAATTGTTATAACAAATTCTTTATTTTGACTTAAGTTTTTAAAAGATTTTTTTATAGAATCAACGGCATTTATTAGCAATAAAATCCAAGCGCCTAACATCAAAGACAAGCTAATAACAGAAATGATACTATGTATGTAAAAATTAATATCTGCACCTACAAACATTCCAAAAATCATTAAAAATGGTAAAACTAACGACAACTGATCTTTAATTATAGATTTAGTATAAAATATAACACCTTTATCACATTCAATATCTTTATCAATGCCAATTTTTAACTTATACGAATTTAAAGACACACATTTTAAAACTACATATAATTCAAGCAAAAACGTAGAAGATATTAATACTAAATCTCCCAACCTTAAGCCTACAAATAGCTTCAATGTTAATAAGAATATAAAAGCTCCACCGCATACAAAACATACAGAAACCAAAGTATCTAACAGAAAAAGTATCGGACTATCTTTTGCAAGTTTTTCCGACTTTAAACATTTGCTTAATGAATATGCAAGAAGTTTACTTAACATCTTTCTCCTTTGTATGTTGAATGTATAAAAAAACATTATTTATAGTAGTATTGTAGCATCTTTTATAATATTAACAAAACAAATTTACTTTGAAACTGAATTAAATGCTATCTGTAATAATACCTGACAATACCAAATAGTGCCATTACCATAAGAATAATTTCTAAACCTATAGCAAAAACTGATTTACAGAAAATAAAATATATTATCCAAAACAAACTTGCAAAAAAAGCACACCATCTATAACCAAGTATAGAATACGACCAAAGTGCATATGTGTCTAAAAATTCGGCAATTATAGCAAATATACAATAATACCCGACGAATGTAACTACACCTACTAATATAGATAAAAAGTTTAAAAAACAGATTGTCAAAATACTGGTATATATTCCCTTAGAATGTTCAATATACAGTGTTAAAACTCTTATCAATCCTACTACATTTAAGAACGCACCTGTATATTGATTCAAAAGTAGAAATTGAAAAATGTATGCCAAAACATCTACTAGGCTCAATATTAAAATAACTCTCTTATTTGATGTAAAAAAAGTAATTATCAAAGCAACAACAGCAACAACAACACAAATCTGGGACAAAATGTAATCTATCGTCCACATAGCACACCCCCGAACGCTCTTGTTCCATTTTATGCTTAAATATATTTTTTTGAGCCATCGTCATCTTAATTAAGATTTGCAATCTATACAAACTATAAATTACATGTTATATTCATTAAATATTAAAAAGATAGATAAATAAGTTAATATTAAAAAATAAAAAACACTATGATAAAACTGCATTCGCAATGCAATCTTTAATCATAGTGTCTTTATCCAAAGGAATTGGTGCAACCGAGATGATTTGAACATCCGACCTATCGCTTAGGAGCGCCCAAAAATCGTTTAAATATCTTTTCTAACGCTCATTTCGTCAATTATGACAAACATTATAATCAAACTGATGCAAAATGTCAACTAACTTGTCTAACTTTTCCACCATAAACACATCCGCCACCTAAATCTCGGTGCAAAAATGGTGCACTTTTGCCCACTTTTCCATTTTGGGTACAATTTGACATTTTTAGTATCTGCTTATAAATTTTTAATTTAGTATTGCTTTTATTATCATATTATGTTATAATGCATATAATTTCGTGAGGTGTGAATATGCCAAATAAAATTACAATTGGTGTGTTTGCTCATGCAAATGCAGGAAAGACAACGGTAACTGAACAATTACTTAAGTCGGCAGGCGTTATTAAATCTGTTGGAAGAGTTGATCATGGAAACACAGTAACCGATAACTTAAAAGTTGAACAAGAAAGAGGAATTACTGTTAGATCCTCATTAGTATCTTTTTCTGCGGGCAAGAATAATTATGATTTAATAGATACCCCAGGACATATTGACTTTGTTGCAGAAGTTGAAAGATCTATGAGTGTTTTGGATTGTGCTATCATGGTAGTATCTGGAGTGGAAGGTGTAGAAGCACAAACTTATCAAATTTACAAATCTTTAAGCGAAAATAATATTCCTACAATAGTATTTGTTAACAAGATGGATAGATTTGGAGCGTCGTTATCTAGAGTTAAAAAAGATTTTGATACAAATTTACATGGAAGATTTGTATACATAAATAAAGTTGATAATGGCAAGATTGTTAATTTTAGCAACGATGAAATAACAGAACAATTAGCAGAATTTGATGAAGATACTTTTGACAAATATGTAAATAATAAAAAAGTTAAATCGTTGGAGCGTTTACTCGAACTTTTGAAAAGTGGAAATGTAATGCCAGTATTTTCAGGTAGTGCATTGAATGGCTTGGGTGTTGACAGATTGTTTGATTTCTTATCTCAAATAAATATCAGCCATGAAAAACAAGATGAATTATCAGCATTAGTTTATCAAGTAAGAGTGGATAATGGTATAAAGAATGCTTACGTTAAAATATTTGGTGGAGAAATATCTAAAAGACAAGCATTAACCATTAATGGCGAAAGCTTTAAAATTAAAAACTTGTTAGTTGCAAATGGAAATAAATTAATGGAAGTTGATACAATTCAACAAGGTGATGTTGCAATAATTCAAGGTTCAGATTTGGTTTGTGGTCAAGTTATTGGGAAATACCCGCCTCACACAAAGTTGAATTTCCATAAACCTTTATATAGTGTAGAAGTTGTTGTAAAAGAAGGCGAAATTGAAAATGCGGTAAATGCATTAAAGATTTTAACAATTGAGGATCCTTATCTTAATTTCCAATATAATGAAAAAACCTCTCAATTAAAAATAAATGTTATGGGGCAAGTGCAAGCCGAAATTATAAGACAATTTATTGCTGAAAGATTTGCTGTTGATGTTGAATTAAAGGATTTTGGTGTTATATATAAAGAAACTCCTATACAAGAGTCTACAGGTAAAGCATCTTATACAAGCTGTTCTGCTGTTGAATTTAGAGTTACACCGCTAAAACGTGGTGAAGGAGTTGTGTTTGTTGATGAAGTGAAACAAGAAACAATTCATCCTAAATATGTAAAGCAAATAGAAAGATTGATAAATTACTATAAAGAAAATTCACTACACGGATGGGAGTTGACAGATTGTAAGATATCACTAATAAGTGCTAGAAGCGACAGCGTAATATCTGAACCTATGCACTTTAATATTGCAACGCCTATTGCCTTGTATAGAGCGTTAAAAGAGTCTGGAGCTAAATTGTTAGAACCATATAATAAATATGATTTAATAACAAATGAAAGAGATTTGAAAGCGGTAATATCAATGTTAAGTAACCAAGGTGCAACAATTACAAATATTGAATACGGCAAAGAATCAATTGTTGTTCATGGAAAGTGTTCGGCACTTGATTCATCTAAGATTTTAAAGACACTTCCAGTGCTTACAAGTGGTTTGGGTAAAATCATATTTGAATTTGATAGCTATAAACCAACTGAAGTTATAAAAGAAAACCAATTTGCTGGATTTGATCCAAGAAATGAAATAGATTTTATTCAAACACAAATGGGTCAAACTTGTAAATTGCTGGATAAACAACCTGGTAGAACTCATAGGGTTAAATATAGTCAAAGAACCTACGACCCTCTAGAGTTATAAACAAGGTATATTCTCAAAACATTGAGTTGATATACATATTTTAGTAAAAGGAGGAATTTTGTATGGAACAAAAAGTAACACCAACAATTACTGTAGTTGCTACTAATGATTCTCAAGCTAAAATGGCTGTTGGAACTTGCCACTGCAACTAGTTCCACAAGAATGGGTGCAGAGAATAAGTTCTTTGCACCCTTTTCTTATTTTAAATAGGAGTAAATAATGAGAAACTTATATATTAACGATAGTTGTGTTATAGTTAATAATAAATTTGAGCATAAATGCTTTATTTTTGACAGACAAACAAAAACAACATATAACATTAATGAGCAAATGTTTGATTTGTTAAAAGATGTTAAAGATAATACAAACATTCAAAGTTTTTATTCTAATAAATACTCTTCGGAGATTATTAACAATCTTCTTTCTTTAAATGTAATAACTTATGAAAGCTCTAATGTTATTAAAAATATTAAAGATGTTAAAGAATTTAATTGTGCTAGATTATTCTTTGAGCTTACAAGCAAATGCAACCTAAAATGCGCTCATTGTTATGGAAGTTTTTCTTCAACTGAACAACAAGAATTAAATTATTTAGACATTATCTCTACTCTAGAAAAATCCAAAGAATATGGAACATATCAAATTGACTTTACTGGTGGAGAACCTCTTATGTACAGAGATTTAGACAAACTATTGGAATATTGTTATTTGAATGGATTTTTAGTTAGAATATTTACTAATTTAACTTTATTTAATGACAACTTCTTAAATATGTTTAAGAAATATGGAGTAAAAGAAATTGTTACAAGCGTAGATTCTTGTCATGCAGAATGTCATAATCAATTTAGAGGCATGCCAAAATCATTTGAAAGAACGATAGAGGCAATTAAAATATTAAAAAACAATAATATACCAGTTACTATTAATAGTATGGTTGGACAACACAATAAAGAACATATAGAAGAAATGATTGGATTTATAGACTCTCTAAATGTTAAAAGTGTTTTAGATGTAATCATTCCAGAAGGAAGAGCAAATGATTTAGACAATTCAATTCAAGAATCTGCAAAAATTATTAAAGATATTTATGAAAATCATTACAACATAATAAATAAAGATGCAATATCTGTAGGTTGTGGCATTGGAGATAGATTTGTTTATATTAAGTCTAATGGTAATGTGTACCCTTGCCCTAGCATGACTAATGACTGCAATATTTTAGGAACAATACAAGCATTTGATATTAAGCAAATATGGAAAATTCTTACATCAAAATATAATTTTTGTTGTAATAAGAAAACTGATAAATGTAAAAACTGTAGTGGCGGTTGTAGAGTTAGAGCAAATATATTACATAACAGTTTAAATGCAGAAGATGACGTTTATTGCATAATTAATGGGGTTGCAGATGAAAAATATTAAATATTTAGATATGGAAAATGCAACTTTAAGATTGCAATTAGACACAATTGAGGAATATGAACAATTCTTTAGCCAATATTTTGAAGATTTAGTTGATTTGAACTTTAAAAGAATTTATGTAAAAATTTCAAGCAACTATTTGCAAGAATTGTTAAATACATTACAATCAGTTAAATTACCAATCATTATAGAAACAGATTTGCTTGATGATTTAACTTTTGATATTTCCGACAACATTATTTTTATAAACACCAATTCTGATTTACAAATTAATAAAAATAATATTTATAATCAAGTGATTTTAAATGAATCTAATATAGAAAAGCTTGTTGACTTAACAAATAACAATGTTAATGTTATTATTGAGCCAGAAGTTGATGTGAAAAATATATATAAAATAAATGATTGCTTAAATACCTTGTTTCAACGAGTTCCTAATAAATTGTTAAACATAGGAAATTATATTGTACCTACAAGTCTTTTAAAAGAACATCCTTGCAATTGTTATTTGTGTGATGGCTGGAAATGTCATAAAAAGATAAGTGGACTTCCAAAAGTAATATTGATAGATAAAGATTATAACCTATACCCTCATATGATAATAAATAAGAACTTGTATTTAGGCAATATAAAAAATGACAACTTTCAAAGAGTGTTATCAAATTATTTAAAATCTAAAGAATATGAAATGTTTATTAAATGTTGTAAGAGAGTCTTTGTAGAATATTTGCCTAACTATCCTTTTCAATATTTTCCAGTTGCAGAATATATTAAGGAGGTTGCAAATGAAATGTAACAGAGTTAACATAATTTTAACACATCGATGTAATTTAAATTGTAAACATTGCTATATGAATGCTTCTTATAATGTTGATGAGGATTTTGATAAAATATTTTTAAGTGCAAAACAATTATTATTAACTCTATTTGATGGCGGAGTCAACGAAATAATGTTTACGGGTGGCGAATGCACAACTTTTCCACATATTGTTGAATTAGTAAAATATGCTAAGGACATTGGGTTTGGTAAAGTTGATATATTTACAAACGGAATGATATTAAATAAAGAATTATTTGATTTAGTGGATGCTTGTTATTTGAGTATTGATGGATTGGAACATAATCATAACTTTGTTAGAGGCAATAACTATTCATTTAAAAACTTATTAAAAACATTAGACTATTTGAAAGAAATTGATAAAATTACATATTTACAATTTACTGCTAATAATTATAACGTTGATGATTTGTATGATATTTCAAAAATGTTGATAAGCTACTTGAATGTTAGAAAAGTAAAAATAGTAAATCAATCAAATGAAGGTCGTGCTTTGAATAGTGAATTAGAACCAATTAATTTATATAAGATAAAAGATATGTTGCCTATATTATACGAAAACACTAATTACCATATTCAATTTTTAAGTGATTTATGGTCTAGATATGATGTTGCCAATTATTATTTAAATACAGAAATCATATTACCAATTTGGTTTGATTTGGTGGATAATGAATATTACATATATACTAAAGATTGTTTTGTAAATAGTATTAATAAGTTTGACATGACTGAACTTCAAGATAAGTTAAAAGATATTAGTTTAGAAGTTACTAACCACTTTAAAACCAAACTTGAACAACAATACATGGATGTGGAAAGTACATTGGCAAATATGTTTAAAAAGGAGGAATAAATGATTGATGAAAGATTAAAAAGAATGGCTAGAACTATAGTGGACTATTCTTTAAAAATAAAACCAGGCGAAAAGGTTTTAATAGATTCAACTAAAAATTGTACTGATATGTTAAAGTATATGATAAAACTTTTAGACGCTCGTGGTGCTATTCCTTTAGTATGTTTAGAAGAAAATGACATAAAAAGCATTCTAATAAAGCATGGTTCAAAAGAGCAATTTGAAATAATGAGAGATTCGAAGGCAGCATTGCTTAACAAAGTTGATGTATATATCAACATGATGGATTCCGATAATTGTTTTGACATGTCTGGTGTTCCTGCAGATAAAAGAGCTTTGTATCAAAAATATTATTTTAAACCAATCAACTTTGAAATAATAGTTCCTAAACTAAGATGGATTACCGTTGACTATCCATCATTTACATCAGCACAGCAGTTTGGTATGAGTACTGAAGCTTATGAGGATATGTTTTTCAAAGCAGTTAATACAAATTATGAAAAATTATATGAAAAAATGGTACCTCTAAAAAGGATTTTAGATAAAGGCAAGCATGTTCAAATTGAAGCAGAAGGTACAAAACTTGACTTTGATGTAACAAAATGCAAATCAGCCATTTGCTCTGGTACTATAAATTTGCCAGATGGAGAGATATTTATTGCTCCAGATTTAACTAGCATGAATGGATATGTTAGATTTAACATACCTACAAGATATCAAGGTAGTAGATTTGAAAATGTGTATTTAGAATTCAAAAATGGAAAAGTTATAAATGCTTCAGCCAACACTAATGAGAGACTATTATTACAGATATTAGATAGTAATGAAGGAAATCGTTTTGTAGGTGAATTTGCAATTGGAACAAATCCAAATATAAAAAAGCCTACGAGCAATATCTTATTTGATGAAAAGATATTAGGATCATTCCATTTAGCGTTAGGAAATAGTCATGATTTAAGTGATAATGGCAACAGAGCAAGCATACATTGGGATATGGTTAAGATGTTTACACCAGAATATGGTGGTGGAGAAATAAAAATTGATGATGAATCAATTATGAAAGATGGCAAATTTGTTGGACATGAATTAAAAGAAATTGAAGATGTAGGAGAAAATGAATATGGAAAATAATATAAAATTAATTAGGATTGAATCTAAAGACAAATCAATATTACAAAATCTATTTCAACTATATATGCATGATATAACTGCCTCTTTACCTATGGATGTTAATGAGCATGGTTTGTTTGAATATAATTATATAGATTATTATTTTACTGAAGAAAATAGATATGCTTACTTGATATACATAGATAATAAGATTGGTGGATTTGTGTTAATTGATGATGAATTTATGGTTTTAGATAAACAAAAAGATACCCCTTGCTATGATTTTTCTGAGATGTTTATATTAAATGCATATAAGAAAAAAGGATATGGTGAAATAATTGTAAAACAAATCTTTGATATGTATAAGGGTAATTGGGAAATAAGACCTGTTCCTAGAAGCGAAGGAACGAAAAAATTTTGGCTTAAAGCTGTAAAAAACTATACAAACGATAATTTTGTTGAAAACTACCCAAAGCCAAATAGATTGGTAATAACTTTTAAAAATATATAAGGGAAAGCAAATGTCATACATAGCGGATAAAAACAAAGAATTAAATATTTTATCTAAATATTGTGGAAAAAAACAGGAATTCAATTTAAAGAATTCTATAGATTTTTTGCAGAATAAAGAGAAATTGATTAAAGAAATGAAATTCTATAATTTTGATAAGTATTACCATGATTTATCTAACAAATCATCTTTTAGCATAGATGAAGAAAATTTAAAATATAACTACACTTATGAAAGATTTAACGGACAAGTTGTAGTAAATAATTTCGTGGAAGAATTTTATGGATATTCAGGATTTTTATACAAACATTATTTTACAAATTGTGGAATGTCCGCTATTGCATCGTTGCTGACCAGTTTAATTTGTTATAACAATATAAGAATTGATTTAATGTATAGTGAAACATACTTCGAAACAATAAAATTGATTTCCAATCTTACAAAAAACATTGAGTATACATCAAAAGCACTTTATATAGACTCTATTGCTAGTGATTTTAGTTTTAACATTTCAAGCGATATATTGGAAAGTTATGACTACATAATTATAGATACCACCTGTTATTTATCAAATAAATATATCAACACGATTAATCGTATTGTTAATGAGTTAAATAAACCTTGTATTTTGGTTAGAAGTCATACAAAATTAGATATGGGAGCTACAGAGTATTCACATATGGGTTCTGTAACATTTTTATATAATCAATCTATATATATTGATAATTTAGGAAAGATTATAGAAGACTGTAGACATATAATAGGAGTTATAGGGGCATGCTTGCCTCCTGAAAAGTTTCCTCAATTTATGATAGATAAACAATTTGTAAGTTTAAATGAAAAGAGGTTAACTGGCATTGAGAATAATACCGAGTATATGGTTTCATTATTTAATAAAAATGGAATGGTGTTAAATTCCCCTAATCATAAACAGTTTTGCTTATATAATTTTTCAAACAAAAATCTTGAACTTGCAACGATGAAAGATAGAATTATAAACTTCTGTAAAGAAAATAATGATATTGGCATATACCATGCGGTAAGTTTTGGTTTTGATTTCATAGCATTAGATGGTTACGAAAATTTCAATGATAAACAATTTAAGATTAGAATAAGTATGTGTGACTTCCCTAAAGATTTAATAGAACAAATATCTTATAAGATTATAGAGCTTATTAAACAACTTGAAAATTACGGTGGTTAATATGATTAAGTTAAAAAATGGTATAAAAATAATATTTATAAAAAACAATCAGAAATATATTAATATTGATTTTTGTTATAAAGTTGGTAATAAAGATGAAAATGAAGATCAACGAGGATTTGCTCACTTATTAGAACATTTATTTTTAAGATCAACACAAAATAAAAACTATTCAGACATTATAAACGAATTAGAGCAATACGGCTCACAAATAAATGCTTGTACAAAACAGGAATTCACCCATTTCTTTATGGATTGTTTAACAAATCAATTTAAGAGCTCTTTTAATTTATTTATAGATTTGCTCACAAACGATTTTTATGATAACCAAGAATATGCTAAAGCAATACAAATTATCAACGAAGAAATAGAATTGTATAGAAAATCGCCAATTGATATTTTAAAGGATACTTTAAATAAAAATATATACGATTGCGCCATGCAAAATTCAGTTACTGATAGAAAATTTAAAGACTCTCCAAATTTGTCAGATATAATTGACTTTAAAAAGAAGTATTATCGTAATAACAACTTGGTTGTTACAATATCTGGGAAAATCACACATACAATCAAAAAATATATTATAAACAAACTCACATTAATCAAAAGCGAAGTATATGATAATGATTGTAAATTGCCTAAATTTAAGGACAGCTCATTATTACCAGATGAAGTTTTAAACAATAAACAATTTATAATTGGTAAAAGATATATTTATCCAACTAATACTTTTGAAGATTTCCTAAAATTAAAAATATTAGGGAAGATATTAGGAGGCTCACTAAGCAGTAGGTTATTTACAAGTTTAAGGGAAGATAAAGGTTTAGTGTATTCAGTATACTCTTATAGTGATATGTTTACCAATCACTCCTCTTTAACTGTTATTGCTCATGTTAGTTCTGATAAATATAAAGAAACCATATCTTTATTAGAGGCAAATTTGTCTAAGGACAATCTACTAACAATAAATTTAAGTGAATTTGAAAAGTCAAAAACATTATTATCTTTAAATTTTGCCAAGGAGTTTTCAGCTAACAACTCTCTTGCTCAATTTGTCAGCGAATGTTATTGTATATATTCGTCACAACTAAACTATAAAAAATTAATTAGACTCATAAAAAATATAACATATACTGAATTTATTAACTTTTGTAACTCGTTAAACAACAATTGGTATAACTCAATCGTTCAACATTAAAAATAGGGATTCAAGCTCCCTATTTTTTTGTTTTAGAAAACCCCCAGATAGTCTGGGGGGTCAGTGGAGGTTTACCGTTGAACAAAAAAAACTCCTTATGTTAAAATATGTAGTCTGCCCAGACGTAATATTAGAACATAAGGAGAAAATGTCTATGAAAGACACTAATAGTTTAGCACACACGACTTGGAATTGCAAGTATCATGTTGTGTTTGCACCAAAATATAGAAGACAGGTAGTATATGGAAAATATAGGAGAGATATAGGAGCAATTCTAAGGTCGTTGTGTGAATGGAAAGGCGTTAATATCGTTGAAGCAGAATTATGCCCAGACCATATTCACATGTTAGTTGAGGTTCCTCCTAAAACTAGCATAAGCAGTTTTATGGAGTACTTAAAAGGTAAAAGTAGTTTACTAATTTATCAAAAATTTGCAAATATGAAATTTAAATATAGAAACAGAGAGTTTTGGTGCCGTGGCTACTATGTAGACACGGTTGGTAAAAACACTGAGAGAATAAAAGAATATATCGCGAACCAACTAAAAGAAAATAAGTTGGCAGAACAAATGACAATAACGGAATTAATAGACCCATTTAAAAAATAAAGGTGAGCGTCGCGAGTGGCAGACAGGGGGTAAGCGATTTCGCTATGCTAGTAACATAGGCTATGCCCGCATATGAAAAACCTCCAGCTAAGCTGGTGGATATTTATTTAAAAATTGGTGCAACCGAGATGATTTGAACATCCGACCTATCGCTTAGGAGGCGATCGCTCTATCCTGCTGAGCTACGGCTGCATTGTAGTTGATTATACACCCAACATGTTTTTGTAAGACCTTGCTTGTGTGAAAAATTTTCCAGGATAGATCATTTTTTACTTAATGGAAATCAATAATCTCATTATACACCAAGACGATCTCCTCTAAAGAAATATACTACCCTTGAAAAACAATGGTAGTATATCATACACATATAGAAAAAGCAATCTATTCATTATATTTTATAGTTTAATTAGCAAAATCTTCTTCATTACCTACAACACCGTTATTTATGATAAAATCATCAAACAGAACAAAGAATCTAATAACTTCGCTCAATGCAACTACAATATTATACTCGTTTGAAAATTCTTTATATATGATATTGTCTTGTATCTTCATTTCGTAATGATAACTTTTATCTTTATTTTCAAAAATACTATAGTAAAACTCTTGACTACCATTAGCTTCGCTAAAAAAATCTCTTGGGCAATAAATTTTATACCCGTTATCAATTTGTTCTATTATTAAATCTAACAATCCGCCATCTGTCACTATCACCAATGGAATTGTAATACTTATATGATTATTATTCTGCTTTAGCGAAAAGCTCTTTAACCTTTCTAATATGTTTTGCATAATATTGTCCTTTATGTAATTGTATTTATATATTATTTTTAGTACGTAAATATCTTAGTTATTCTTTTTAATTATTTTTGAAATTTATTTATTTTTTCCCAAGCAAACTCTGGCCTTCCAAAGTGTCCGAAACATGCAGTTTGCTTATATATTGGTTTTAACAAATCTAATTCCTTTATGATATTAGATACAGAAAAAGAATAATTGTTGTTTATATAGTCGTATATTTTGCTTACTGCAATCTTTTCAGTTCCAAAAGTATCTACATATATACTAACTGGTTCAGCTATACCAATAGCATACGATAATTGTATTTCACACTTATCTGCTAATCCATTAGCAACTATATTCTTTACTACATATCTTGCATAATATGCCGCACTACGATCTATCTTGGTTGCATTTTTAGAACTAAAGCAACCTCCTCCGACCCTTCCAACACCGCCATAAGTATCTACAACTATTTTTCTGCCTACACAGCCGCTATCACCAAAACTTCCCCAAATGGAAAATTCACCACTTGGATTTACTATTATCTTAACATTTTCTTCGTTATAAATAGCACATTTGCTAAATACTGGCTTTATCACATTGTTAATAATCTCAGAATTTATTGTTGCATTATCTAGTCCAGAGATATGAGAAACAGAAACAAGTATCGTATTAATAGCTACTGGCTTATCCCCTTCATATTCTACTGACACCTGAGATTTTGCATCAGATTTAAACCTTGTGTCCTTTCTTCTAAATATATCATACTCTTTCATTAACTTATGTGCGTAAATAATAGGCATTGGCATAAATTCTTCCGTTTCGTTTGTAGCATATCCATAGATAATCCCTTGATCGTTTGCCTTTAATTCTTCACCAACAACCGCTTTATTAATTTGTGGACTCTGAACGCTTAATTCCTTTGTAATCTCAAAGTCACAATCATATCCCAAATCTAAAAGAACTTCTTTTGCTAATTTGTCATAATCTATATTCGCTGTAGTAGTAGCTTCACCATATATAAAAA
Source organism: Clostridia bacterium (assembly GCA_017399265.1). Classification (GTDB taxonomy): domain Bacteria; phylum Bacillota; class Clostridia; order Christensenellales; family UBA1242; genus UBA11490. The sequence goes on along the minus strand of JAFQDL010000009.1, from coordinate 176,113 downwards.
GTTTATTATTTTTTATTGCGCACTCTACCGCCATTTGACTATTAGGATCTTGCCTTAAAGCCTCGTCTAAAAAAGAATCCGCTATAATATCACAGGTTTTGTCTGGGTGCCCCATATTTACAGATTCACTTGTTATTATTCTTCTCATTTACACACTCCCACAAAAAAACTCCCATCGATCGATGGGAGCAAAAACCATATTATCCCATCGTTCAGCCTTTAGCACCTTAACTATCGTCAGGTTGCTGTGTGATCAAAGGGGCTGTCCCTAACACACTCTTAATAGGTATTATGATAATATCATTTTATACAACATTTTTCAAGTAAATTCTACAAATATTTAAATTAAATTGACGTAACTAAAAAATATGTCATAAATATATTTTATTACTACATAGTTTGTAATCTTCGACACCTTAGAAAGATTTTCCAATTTGTTAGCCAGACCATTCTTCTTAGCTGCAGATATGAGAGTTCTCAAATTCCTTTCAATATTACTGACACTAATATTCTCTTTACGCCTTATCTTTTCATAAAGTGTTGGGGCTATTAATTTCTCATCTAATTTATATCCAATTTCTACAAGGCTACTAATCTCTAATAAATAACCAAATCCTTGCATTTTTGAATTAAATCCTAGTGATATTAAGATTTCTCTATAATATGAACTTCTCATCAGAATTCTATTTTCCTCTTTTGAGTACTCCTCTACTAACTTTTTTATATCTTCACGATACGTGTTTTGTGGAACATATTTAATATTCTTATATATTTTAGATGTTTCTACATTTATAATATCGTCTATAAATATGATACAAAAATGATTAAAAAATCTAAAACTACTTCCTATTCTTTCCGCTAGCAACTCGTAGTCTTTATAATTTCTATCCAATATAATAACCATTCTAGATCTACCATATAAAGCTAGTTTATAAATTGCAGCTTTGTAATCTAGCATTTCCACTTTACAATTTGTTAATACATTCCTTAATTCTTCTAACTTGTCATAATCATTAGAAATAAATAGTGTATAAAGTTCCATATTTCACCTTCCTATATTATGGACACATTATAACACATAAAATTCAAATATACAACTTATTTTGTACAAATATTAAATATTTTGTTCAAATATGTAATTAATTTATTTTTTTTTGCACAGAATTATGCAGATTTGTACAATACTCCTTGCTTGAGATTATTATCTTTCAAATACTTTGTTATCCCATTTACTATCCATTTCTTATGCAAATCCCAATCTGGCGCCACCAACTTGTCTTTTTCTGCATCTCCGGACAACCTGTGAATAACAATGTCGGGACTTAATCTAGCAAGCACATAACCCAACTTTTCTATATATTCATTTAGTTCTAACGGTTTATATAGCCCTTTAATATATAATTCCTCTAACTTTGTATTTTTAACTACATACGTATTATGTATTTTAATCCCATCAACACCCAAATCATTAATTAACTCTATTGTATTATCTATACTCTCCTTAGATTCTTGTGGCAACCCTAACATCATATGCGCTACAATATTTATTCCTGCATCTTTTAAAAGACTAACTGCCATTTTAAAATCTTTCACTGTATATTTCAAGTTCAATATATTCATAATATTATCATCTGCTGTTTGCAACCCAAGTTCAACTGAGACAAATATTTTTTTGTTATATTCTTTTAAAAGATTAACAACTTCATTGTTAATACAATCTGGTCTAGTTGCTATTGATATACCTACTATTTTATCTGATACAAATGCCTTGTCATAAACAGATTTTAATTTTTCTATATTGGCGTATGTATTAGAAAAATTTTGGAAATACACTATAAACTTATTTGCTCTCTGCCCTCTATAACTGGCTAAGTGCTCTGCTATCTGATTTGAAACATCTCTATACTTGATATGCTCACCACTTCCTCGCTCACTACAGAATATACAGCCATCAACCCCTTTGGTTCCGTCTCTATTAGGACACGTAAAGCCACCATCTACACATATTTTTAATACACGCTCTCCAAACTTGTTTTTATAGTATTCGTTTAATCTATTGTACAAATTATCCATATATAGTTTTTGCCTTTGGCTTAGCCCATGTTATTTTACCTAATCGCATAACTCTTTTATAAAACCTCTTGGTTTTTTTATTTTTTAACAAATCAGGCATGTATAGGTTTGAATAATAATTCATTTTGTTTAAATAGTTTTTATCTTTGAATTTAGTGATTTTCGCTAGTAAGGTTAATGTGCTACAAGAAAATGCAAGCCATGCTTTGATGACACTCTTAATATTCTCATCTTCCTCAGTCAAAACAATCTCTTCTAGCGCATTAATAAATGAAATGTGCTTGTCCGAAAACTTCTGTCTAATTTCTGATCCTGGACGTAGAATATAATGGTAAAGTTTGTCACTAATGGTAACCACTTTTTTACACTTTTTTGCATATGCCAAGCAATATACTAAATCTTCACCATACTTAACAGTGTCCTTAAACCTAACCCCCTGTAATAAACTTTTACGATAAATCTTGTTGTACACAACAAAATATATCTTATTATTCAAAATCATTTGGGGAATAATATCTTCATTTTCAAAAATTAATTCTTTTGTTGGCTTTAATTTAAGAATAGGCATATTGGCTAATTGAACCTTGTATCTACAACAAGCCATATCTGCATCATATTTGATTATGGCATTGTAAAGTTTTTCTACATAGTTCTTTTGTAATACATCATCACTATCCACCCATATTACATAATCTCCAGAATAGTTATCAAGTAGATAGTTTCTAGTCTTGCTAAGATTCCTCTCATTCTCTTTATGCAATAATTTAATTCTACTATCTTTATCTGCATAAGATTTGGCTATCTCATACGTTTTATCCTTTGAGCCATCATCTAACAACACTATCTCTAAGTTGGTATATGTTTGCTTCAAAATAGATTCTACACACCTAGCAATTGTTTTCTCTACATTATACATAGGAACTAACACACTAATCAAATCTTTACATTCCAACGTTTTTGTTTTCGCCATATCAATCTCCTTTGCTATATTATCTATTTAAATTATACAACTCTTTTGTATCTTTGTAAATTTATTAGCAAAAGTATTTATAGAGATTGAAATAAAAAACCGGACTAATATAAATCCCGTTAATTTACTTATTAAGCCCACATATTTCCATATGTAATATTTAATGACAAACTACCTGTCAAATTAGCACTTTGCTTTATATCTGTTGCAAACACTGCTATCGCCGCAACTACTGATTGGTCTGCATAAATAACTTCCCATGAGTTTTCTCTAAACATTCCATCAGTAATAAAACCATATTTAGTAGTTATGTTATTATCTTCAGTCATGTTAGCCTCGCCAAATTCAACATATTATCGCAATTACATAAAATAGTCAATTAAATTAACCTTAAAACAATCTGGTGAGAAACTACAAAACAAAGAAAGCCAATAGCTTTCTTTTAATACTGGTAATCCCAAGGTGTACTGCTAATTATCAACTATGCTTTGATAATCTTTTATCAAAGTTTGAAATTTGGCGTGAATTTTGCAATTTCAAAGTGTAAAAATTTATAATTTGCAAACTTTCAAAAATTTAAAATTTTGAGAACACAAAGGTTGAAGGTTTATGTTTTTCATTATTTTAAAACTTATAGCTAAGTTTCATTTTTGTTAGTCAAGTCTTTTGAATATGCGTTTGGGTATAGTAACCCATATAGAATTTGATTTAAAGTTTCAACTATTTTTTATTTCTATTTTAATCTATATTCAACTATTTTTGATGAAATGTAATTTTCTTTCATTGCAACTAATTCAATTTTTCTTACATTTGATGGACTTATATTATTTGTAGATAAGTCAACAATAATCTTCTCAATGTCTAAACATTTTGAATCTACATAATAGGTAAAAGAAAAAGCCGATGTATACACAATAACTTTCAATTTATTATAGTCATAACCTAAAATCGATTTATTTTCATTGCCAACATATTGTGGATCATATCCTTGTATTGTTAATTCTAGTTTATTTTGATTAATGTTATGTTCAACAATCTTAGGACTATGAATTTTATATATATTCACATATACTGGATCCGACCATAATAACCGATTATCACTAATTGACGTATAATTTGGTGTGTTTTCTTTGTTGATCACTGGAAAATCATAATCAGGAGTTATTGCATCCCATATCTCAGTATTGTAGATTGAATTTTCTCCATATTTTAACAACCCGTTTTCAACTCTAATATTCGTATATTGTGGATTTTTATAAAATGCATAACTATTTGAGACTTCTGATGACAAATAATATTTATTATCACTTTGTGCTTGAATTTTTATTGTATTGTTGCCAACATCAAAAAGTTCACCTTGTAATGTGTAACTGCACTCAATATAATTTTCAATAAGATTTTTCATATGTTCATCTTCTGTTATGAAAATTTCATCGACTGATACAATTTTTTCTTCATTGTCATTTATAATAAATTTATACGAATCTGCTAATCTATTATTTGTAGTCCAATTTACAGTAACGGTATGTGATTCATTATTAATCAAAATATATATTTGTGGCTTGTAAAGTTTTATAGTATTGAACTCTAGTTCTTGGCTAAAATCAGAATTTAAATAATTATTGTTTTCACTTATACTTTTAACCTTTACTTTATAATTTTTTATCTGGGTATTTACTTCTATATCAATATAATTGTTGTAAGTATAAATAACCTTATCATTAATTACAATTTCATATTTAGATGCATTCTCTATACAATTCCATTTTATTGTTGAATCAACCCATAACAATTCAGGAGAATCTAACCTTGCTGGTTTAGTATCTAATGGTTGAGTTGTATTATTATCTTTACAAGCAGTTAAACAAATTGGAATAAATACCATAACCAAAATAATTAAAAATATTTTAAAATTTTTCATTTATAAAACTCTCCTACATAAAAATTATATCACACCTATCACAATTTTCTATTAAATTTTCTCAAATTTATCAACTTTTTGCAAATATGAAAAAATCCCTATCAAAAGATAGAGATTAAAAGTGGTAGTCCCAAGGGGATTCGTCTATGCGACTATTAGTCGTACACTTCGGGTGGCAGCAAAGCTGACGGGGTCCCGAATACCCAGGGGTTCGTTAACAACTCATGTTGTTAAGGCAAGTTGCTAGACTTGCCAAATCCCAAAAGGGACAACGTGTAATAAAAAAACCTTGCTTAAAAGCAAGGTAACAATTTGTGGTAGTCCCAAGGGGATTCGAACCCCTGTCGCCACCGTGAAAGGGTAGTGTCTTAACCACTTGACCATGGGACCATATATTCTATATTTGGTAGCGGCGGTGGGATTCGAACCTACGACCTTTCGGGTATGAACCGAACGCTATAACCAACTAAGCTACGCCGCCACATATTTTAGACGAGTTAAGTTTACTATAAACGAAATCAATTGTCAATAGTTTTTTGTATTTTTTTATAAAAATATATTGATAAATATTACGAAAGTGGTGTATAATGACTAAACGAGGATAAATTTTAGAGGTCTTTTGAGATGAGTAAGAAGAAAAATAAAACTAATACTTATGGATTTAGAGCACTATTTGGATATTACAAAAAACATATTGGATTTTTTATAGGATATATTGTAATACTTTGTATTAAGGCGACTTTAAACTTTGTTGAAGCTATGTTTGTTGCAAAAATGATTTCTGCTATCATGGAAGGTGCAGAATACAAACTGGCTATTAGATATGCACTATATGCACTAATAATCACGACAACTAATGGGCTATTGAACTTTATTAACACATTCTTCTACAAACAGCTTGAAAACAGAACAAAAGTGGATATTCAGCAAATGATTTTAAAAAATTCACTTGACATTGAAATGAAAGACTACGATAAAATGGGAAGCGGAATAATTGTCACTAGACTAACTGCGGATATAGATGCATTATCAACTGAATTCAAAGCTGTAACCACATGGATTGTAGAACTCCTTAAAAAAGCTGCATACGTTGTATATATATTCTATTTAAACACATGGCTTGGATTGTTCTTAGTCGCTACAATCATTATCACCATATTAATGAGTAAACTTAGAATACATTATTTCCAAAAATTAAAACCTGCTGTTAGAGCACAAGCAGAGGTCGTCAATTCTAGAATTATAGAAGTTGTTAGAGGCGTAAAAGACGTAAAAACGCTAAACTGTGCTGACGCAACATTAGAATCTCTAAGAAAAGACCAAATAGAATATTGTAACAGAGATAATATTGAATGGTATTATGGCTCAGGACTTAGTAATTTAACAATAATCACTAGAAATATTTGCAACTTTTTATTCATTGTCCTTTGCGTATATTTCTTAAGAATGGAAAGCATCACACCTCTTGTATTCTACACTTGCTATTTGTACAGAGGTAATATATTAGATTTTGCAAACATTCTAGAAAATTTAAAATTAAACATCGGAAGCGCTATCGTATATGCCAATAGAATATTTATGCTAACAGATAAAAGTATTTATCATATGGATAAATATGGCGAGACTAGACTAAAGCACTATACAGGAAAAATAACATTTAAGAATGTAAATTTCGAATATGATAATGGTACTAAGGTTCTGAAAAATGCTAGTTTTGAAATACTCCCAAAACAAACTGTGGCATTTGTAGGCGAAAGCGGATCGGGAAAATCTACAATAATTAACCTTATAGCACACTTGTATTACAAAACTTCTGGAGATATACTATATGATAACACAAAGATTGAAAATCTTAGCAGAGAATTTATCAAAAACAATATTGCAGTAGTTAATCAGTTCCCATATATCTTTAATATGTCAATTAGAGAAAATTTTAAAATAATCAAACCGGAAATAACCGACGAAGAAATATACAAACTATGTAAACAAACAAATATATATAATGTAGTAAAAAACCTACCTTTAGGACTTGATAGTATAATAGGAGAAAATGCTTGTCAATTATCCGGAGGGCAAAAGCAAAAGCTATGTATAGCAAGAGCCTTGGCAAGAAACGTTAAAATATTAATCTTTGACGAAGCAACTAGTGCACTTGATAATGCAAACCAAAGAGAGATAATGAAAGTTATAGAAAAACTTAAAAACAAGGTCACTGTTATACTTATTGCTCATAGATTATCAACAATAACTTATGCCGACAAAATATATATCTTAAAAAATGGCAAAATAGTTGCAAATGGCAGCCACGACGAATTAATGGATAAAAATGATTATTATAGAGAATTATATAACAACTCCAACCAGAGTGCATAAAAAGAAAGCATCAGTTGATGCTTTCTTTTTTGTTTTTAATATGATACCTATACAGCAGGCGTTACATTATCTAGTTTTATTTGCAAATTGCCTATAAATTCTGCACCTTGAGAAATGTCTTCAGCCCTAAGTACAAAATAACATATAGCAGAATTTTCCCCACAATTCTCATCATTCCCCTTAATTACACACTCATTTTTACCATTTTGAACACCATATTCATACCAATTCGTATCTTCAGCCAATACACCAAGATATTCCTCATCGTAATACAGATTTGTTTCATTTACAAACATTTTTACGGAAATGTTTGTATTTACAGTTGCATCATAAGAAATATCTACATTTATGTCCCTTGTGCTGTTATTTTGAATTCTAAATACATATATTGCGAAAGACGAAGTAGACCCAATAATCTTGCCACCATATTCATTATTCTCTCTTACTGGCACTGGGTTCAACGCCACGTCTTTAAATTCTTTCTCTAAATGTAAATAATCCAATCCATTTGTATTGGTGTCATGTGGTTTAATTACATCAATAGCAGATTCCTGCTCTTCACCATCTACTATTATAGGAATTATTGAGCCAAAACCAGTAACTAAATCATAAGCACCTATATTTTGATGTATTGAGTCTTGTACCAATTCAAAGCTTTCACCAGATATTAATGCCCCCTCTGCTATAATAGAACAATCTACATTATTTGCGCTGTAAGTTACAGACACAGCATTTGTCATTTGCACCTGTTGTGCAACTAATACCAAACCAACGGCTAAGCCTGCAATTATTAACACCAACAAGGCAGCGACAACAGACACTATTATTTTATATTTTTTTGTCATAATTTTTCTCCTAACAATTGTTATAAACATTATATCTTATATATCTGCAATTTTACAAATAAAATAACCAGGTTTGATAAAAATATATTGTAAAATAAAAAGTTGGACTTATTTGCTTAAATTAAGATAAGATTTATGGTAATATAGTCATAATAATAAATCAAAAAGGAACGACGTATTATGAACAAAACACCGACACCACATAATAGTGCAAAGTTAGGAGAAATAGCAAAAACTGTACTAATGCCAGGAGATCCTCTTAGAAGCAAAATGATAGCAGAAAAATACCTTGAAAACGCGAAATTGGTAAACAACGTGAGAGGAGTTCAGGGATATACTGGTACATACAAAGGAGTACCTGTTACAGTAATGGCACATGGCATGGGCCCTGCCAGCGTTGGAATATATACTTACGAACTATTTGCATTCTACAATGTCGAAAATATTATACGAATTGGCTCAATAGGCGCCCTTAGAGAAGAAATCAAACTACAGTCTGTTATCATAGGTGAAAAGAGTTTTACTAACACCAATTATGATGATTTCTACATGAAGCATGGAGAGACATTTGTAGACGGCTCTAAAAAATTAGCCACTCTTGCTAAAAAGATTGCAAAAAAGAAAAAAATCAATACTTATGCAGGAACTATCATGTGCTCAGACACATTCTACACTGATAGAGACTCTGTTGCTCTTGCAAAAGAACATGATTTGCTAGGAGTAGAAATGGAAAGTGCTGCGTTATATATCAATGCTGACAAATTTAACAAACAAGCAATCACTCTTTGCACTGTATCAGATAATATAGTCACAGGAGAAGCATTGAACAGCGAAGACAGGCAAAATACCTTTTTTAATATGATTGAAATCGCTTTAAATATGGCAGTTGAATTAAATTAGAAAAAATTGAGAGTAACAACCACTCTCAATTTTTATTTTTTATCTTATCAACTGCTTTATTTTCACTTAATATACCTTGCATTCTTTCGAACAATATTTTAGTGCATGTATCCCAGTCAACATATAGTTCTTTATTTGCATTCTGCCCTATTTCAAACAACCTATTTTTATCTTTTAATGCCTCTACGATTTTGTTTGCGAAATCTTGTGAAGTGTTGTGAGATGTAAAGCCATTGATCCCGTCAAAGATATCATGGGCAACGTATGAGTTTTTAATAAATACTCCTGCAGTATCCAACCCTGCACTCTCAACCTTGCAAAGTCCAAATATATCTGACGTAGTCGGGAATAGCATAAGATTGGCTCTAGCAACTAATTTTGCCATATCTTCATCTTCCATATAGCCTGTGAATCTAACATTATTAGTTAAATGCAAGTCTTTAGTCAATTGTTTAAGATTGTCAAACTCTGAACCTTTGCCTATAATAAAATATTTGAAATCAACCCCTTGTTTTTTCACCAAACTCAAAGCTTCTAGTGCAAAATCCAATCTTTTGAATTTATTTAAATTACAGACAGATACAAGCACTAAATCCTGTTGGGTTAAATCATATTCCTTATTCGCCTGTCGTTTCAATTGTGTCAAATCTTTGTTTACATTTAAATCACTAGCCAGTGGCATATACGACACCATACTAGTTAATCCATATTTTCTCAAATCTTGTGCAACATATGGCGACGGCACAAAAACCTCATCAAAAGCATTTAATTTTTTTATTAGTTTCTTTATCTTTATTTTCGCACTCAAACTTGAGTTGTTATTGTTGATGATATCTATATAATTCTTATGCACAGATATGACTGCAGGAATTCGTTTTTGTTTCTTCAATTTTAAAACAATGTCTGACATTATACCAATTGAGTGTACGTGTAATATATCAAAATCCAAAGCTAGTAATTTATTTGTCAACTGGCTTTTGGATTTGGAATATACAACGTTATATGGCAAATACTGAAACACGTCTTCTTTATCAGATAATGCAGCAACTATTACCTCAGCTTTATCATTTAAATTCTTTGTGTAATTGTCTATTGCTCTAATAGACGTATTAATATTGGGTAAAAATTCATCTATTGCTTGTAATATTCTTAATTTTTTATCCATTTTCCCCTCTTGCTTAAATTTTTAACTATTGACAACGACAATCATTGCATTGTATACTATTTCTGTTTAGAATTATTTTAAACTATTTTTTCCACAATTCAAAGTCAATTGTGGATAACTTTACAATAATATTTAATTTTTAAATATTTATCTTATCAAATGATTTGTAATTATTTAGAAAAAGGATTAAAATAAATACATAATTATTAATTTGGGGGAAGAAAATGTTAGACATTAATTTAATTAGACAAAATCCTGACTATGTAAAAAATAGCCTTGCTAAAAAAGGATACGAAGCAGATTTTACTGTTTTCTTAAAGCAAGATGGAGAAAAAAGAGAATTAATCGCTGAGGTGGAAAAACTAAAAGCACAAAGAAATGCCAATAGTGCTTTAGTACCTAAGTACAAAAAAGAAGGTAAAGATGTATCAGAAATAATTGCAAGCACCAAAAAAATCGGTGAAGAGATTTCTGTTTTGGACGAAAAGATTGCAACTCTAGATAAAGAAATTACAAATTTCTTACTTAGCCTTCCTAACATGCCAGATGAAGATTTGCTTGCAGGAGAAAAAGAGAACAATAAGGTTATTAAAGTATGGGGAGAAAAGCCTAACTTCTCATTCAAGGCAAAATCTCATATCGAAATTTGCGAAGATTTAGGCCTTGTTGATTACGAAAGAGGCGCTAAACTTGCAGGAAATGGCAGCTGGATATATAGAGGTCTTGGTGCAAGACTAGAATGGGCTCTTATCAATTTCTTCATTGATGAACACTTAGCTGATGGATATGAATTCCTTCTTCTTCCACATATGCTTAACTATGAATGTGGACTTGGTGCTGGACAATTCCCAAAATTTGCAGATGATGTGTATTGGATTGATAACAAATCTGAAAATAGCAAATTCTTACTTCCAACAGCAGAAACTGCATTAGTTAATATTTATAGAAACGAAGTATTGAAAGAAAGCGATCTTCCTAAGAAATTCGCAGGATATACTCCATGCTATCGTAGAGAAGCAGGAAGCTATAGATCAGAAGAAAGAGGCATGATCAGAGGTCACCAATTCAATAAGGTTGAGATGGTACAATACACAACTCCAAAAGACAGCGACAAAGCATTCGAAGAGTTGGTAGGCAAAGCAGAAAGAATTGTGCAAAAACTAGGCCTTCATTATCAATTAAGCAAATTAGCAGCTGGTGATTGCAGTGCTAGTATGTGCAGAACTTATGATATTGAGATTTGGATCCCTAGCATGGGTATATACAAAGAAGTAAGTAGTGCAAGTAATGCAAGAGATTATCAAGCAAGAAGAAACAATACTAGGTATAGAAATGAAGAAACTAAGAAACTTGAATATGTTCACACTCTTAATGCTAGTGGACTTGCTACTTCTAGATTGTTCCCTGCCCTACTTGAACAATACCAAAATGAAGATGGCTCTGTAACTATCCCAGAAGTACTTAGAAAATACATGGGCGGATTAGAGGTAATTAGATAAATATTTTGTAGGGGATTTATTAATCCCCTCATTTTGTTAAAAATAAGGAGAAAACTAATATGAACATTTGGAAAGAAATATCAAAAGACAGAATTAAACCAGAAGACTTTGTTGCGTGTATTGAAATTGAACAAGGCAGCAAAAACAAATATGAACTAGATAAAGAAACAGGATTAATTATACTAGATAGAGTACTATACACATCTACTCACTACCCTATGAACTATGGATTTATCCCTAGAACATATAGTGAGGATAATGACCCGCTAGACGTATTTGTCTTATGCAGTCAACCCATTCATCAAAATTGCTTAGTTAGATGCTATCCTATAGGTGTAGTTATAATGAAAGACAGAGATGAACAAGATGAGAAAATAATTGCTATCCCTTATGGTGATCCGCAATGGAACGAAGTTCAAGATTTATCAGAACTTCCTCATCACATCATGAATGAACTAAAACACTTCTTAGAAGTCTACAAACAACTAGAATATAAGAAAGTAATAGTTCAAGAAATTGGCGATCGTAAAGTTGCTATTAAAACAATAATCGACGCAACAAAAAGATTTGAAGAAAAATTTGAAAAATAAAAAAGTGATAGTGTTTTTCACTATCACTTTTTGCTGTTATTTATTGATATTTAAGCTTTTTCAACTAATAAAGGAAGATCTACATTTAAAGAAGCATCCTCATTAATATCTCCTACCATTACTATATATCCAAGTATCAACGACTCCTCGTTAGGAGCAATATATGATTCATGTGTGGTAGTATCGAGCCCATCTTCATAATATACACCACCTGCTATTTCCATATTATTTCTTTGATCTGCTGTTTTTGCATATATTTCTCTATCTATAGAAGCAACAATACCAAATGAAGAAGTGTTTTTCACCACAAAGAAATAACCAACAGATGAAGAAATGGTTATGCCTTCATTATAAGGATCTTCAATCACTTGAAGGTCTACAACATCAAATGTATGAGATCTTCTAGTAAAACTTGTAGCACCTACACTCCCTTCATTTTCATAAGCTTTTATATAATCTGTAACTGAATAAACATCACTAATAATAGCACCTTCTTCATCCCTTTCTTGTATTGCTACAAGCTTCCTATTTTCAAGTAATTCCTCTGTATAAGTCGCAGCTTCAAGATCGTTATGTCGCCCATCTAAGAAATGAATAGCATATATTGTTATCTCACATTCTACATTATTGGCTGTATACGTAACCGACACAGAGTTTGTCATCTGCACTTGTTGAGCAACTAATACTAATCCGATTGCAAGACCGGCAATTATTAACACTAGCACACTGGCAACAGATGCTGTAATTATCTTATATTTTTTTGTCATTGCCATAATACTCCTTATTATACTCACAACTAGTTTACCCCCCCCTATGATATGTCAAGCGAATTTAAGAATATTGTAAAAATTACTTTAATTTTCACACATGTTTCTTACACCTCAAAAAGCATGTTCCTTAAAAATTTTGGGTATTGACAATTGGCTTATCCTGTATTAAAATAAATTTACAAATAATTTCAAGGAGAAAATAAATATGAAGATGTTTATAATGGCAAATGCTGATGCAGTTGAGAAAATACAAAATCCAAATAATGTTAATTTTATTAGATCTGCCCGTGACGACAACAACAAATTATTTCTTATTGCTGGATTAAATACTGGAGAAGTAATTGAAATTAGCAAAAAACAAAGTATGTTATCTTATCCATTTGAGCCAGTATTAAGCTTTCTACATTCACATTTTGATAACACATATAGGGCTCATTTTGGATTATTAAATAATGATGCATGTTTTAATATAAATACATTTGAAAAGTTTGAATATCAAAAATCAGATGAGGGACATTGTGTGGCTGTGGTTGCCCACTTTAATGACGGCAACTCGCATAAATGCTTTGATTACAGAGAAAAGCACTTTGAAAAAGAAAAAGGCAAACTCGAGAGTTTTGAGAGAAGAGTACAAAGCATAAGAAAATTTGTTGACGAAATGGAAGTGTAAAACAAAAAAAGTTTTAAGATCTAATGATTTTGAAAGTAGTTAAAAAAGATAGATTTTCTAATTTGATAATCTATCTTTTTTGTTTGTGTTAGTCAATAATTTTTAATCTATTTTAATTTAAAATATCAATAAATATCTTTACTATCCTTTTAACATCTTGTGGGCGTCTGCAAAAATGGTCAGCTCCGTCCAATCTATACAAATCCCAATTTTTCATCTTTGCCAATTTAAAAATATTTTCATTATTTACCGATATATCTTTACTTCCATAAATAAGTTTTACATCTTCTTTTATATCTAAAGCCCCCCAAATATCAAACTTAAAATAGTCTTTAATCATAGAGACATCAACTTCCATACCATTTCTAAAATAGTTTTCACCTTTGTCTAAGCATTCAATCATTTCTTTCCAATTTTCTAGAGTATCTTCCTTGCAAATATAATATTCTTCCAAAGCGGGAGCTCTCAATATAACTTTACCATATTGACTTGTGTTATTTTCCAAATATCTAAGCAATAAAAATCCACCAAAGCTTGCTCCAGTAAGACTTATTGTTCCTGAGTAAAACGTTTTTACCCAATCTTCGATTTCCTTAATACTATCAAGACAAGCTTTTACATTTAGTTTTTCATTTTTTCTTAGTCCGTGACCTGGTAAATCAAAACAAACTATACCTATGTTATTTTCTTTTAAAGTTGGTGCAATTTTTTCAAAAACAAATGAATTTCTTGAACTAGAAAAGCCATGCACAGCAATTAAAATCGTTTTAAGATTATTAGCCTCTTTCTCTGAGAAATTTTTAACTATAAAATCATTCTTCATTTTATTATTCCTTAATATATTTTTTAAAATTTTCTTTCATTTCATTATAAATAAATTCAATGGTTTCATCATCAAATTGAACTTTTGCAAATCTGTCATAATGAGAACCAAACTCATTGTCTTTATACATTATATCATTAACATTAACTACATCTTTATATCGTGGCCTTATGTGAATATGGACGTGTGGCTCTGGTTTGTCTTCTGCATATACATTATTCATATTACAACACCAATTAAGCATAGTGCAGCCAAATAATTCTTCCAATTCATTTTCTATAGCTTTTAACATATTTCGCAAAGAAATGATTTCTTCATCAGTCAGTTTATTGAAATTATCAATATGTCTATTTGTAGAAAGCACACATCTTCCCAAATAGTCTTGTTTATGAAAAGATAAAATCCAATATTTACCCTTATAAATAAGTTTACTCTCATCAATATTGCAATGTTTACAAATCATAAATTACTCCTTATTAAATATTATAATAATCCGTTGTAAGTTCGTCTAAAAAATAGATTAAACTTTTATCTGTTTTAAACTCTAAGCCTTTGTAGGTTGGCTTTTCAATATATTTAAATCTTACATCATTTTTGTATAGTTCTAAAAATTTATCATAGTTAGTTGTAGCAAAATCAGGGGCAGCCACCCAATTAAGTCTAGTTTCATCAAACTTTCTAATCTTACAGATTTTTACTTGACCAAATCTAGTTGCTATGGGTTCATTAAACACATAGAAGTTCCCTTGTTCAGTTTTGTCAACAATAGTAGCCATTTCCAAAGCCTCTTTATCTAACACTGATTTATGTTCTTCGGATACAGGAAATATATCTATAAAGTCAATACACCTTATAAATTTTAAATTTTTTATATCTTCTTCAATGTCAATCACGCATTGGCTTATTATTTCTGTAATTGTCTTATATTTTTTCATATCTTTATTCCTATATTTTTATTGTAACATAAAATTTAAGAATTTGTTGCAAAAATCAAAGATTTATAAAATAATTTTAAGTTCTAAGCGTATTATGATATAATTACATTATCAAATAATTTATAGGAGAACTTATGGATAGAATAGTGGTGATTACTGGCGGAACAAGCGGAATAGGTAAAGCTTTGGCAGAAAAATTTAGAGAAGATAATGATAAAGTAATTGTTTTAGCACTTGATGCTAATCCAGAAGACAATATGCAATATAGTTGCGACGTATCTAACGAAGAACAAGTAAAAGAGACTTTCTCAGATATTACAAAAAGATTTGGTAGAGTAGACATATTGCTAAATAATGCAGGTTTTGGCATGAGTGGTATAACAGAACTTATACCAACTGAGCAAAGCAAGAAAATATTTGATGTCGATTATTTCGGAGTGGTTAATTGCACGAAATATGCACTACCAATAATGCAAAAAGGTGGAAAGATTGTGAACACGGGCAGCGCAATGGCATTCTTCCCTGTTCCTTATAGAGCTCACTATGCAGCCGTAAAGGCAGCTGTCGTTAGTATGACTTATGCACAAAGATTAGAATTGATTAATCTGGGTATCGACCTATGCACAATTTGTCCTGGAGACATCAAAACCAATTTCACCGCAAACAGAGTAAAAGAATTTGCAACCAACGAAAGATATGGCGATGCTGTTGTTAAAGCAACTAAAAAAGTAGACGGCAGAGAAAATAAGAGAATTCCAGCAGAGGTGTGTGCGAATAGAATGTACAAGATTATTAATAAAAAGAAATATAAACCAATGTATATAATTGGCGGAAAACATAAAATGATGTATTTCTTAAGTAGATTTGTCCCTAGAAGCTGGGTTCTATGGGCAACAAACAAACTTTGCACCTAAAAATTTATTAAAAATGTTGAAATAAATTTAATTTTGTAGTATTATACAAAGGTAAAATATAAAAGAAGGAAATAAACTTTATGAAAAGAACTTATATCAAAGACATTGTACCAGAGACTGAAGTAAAACTTAGTGGCTGGATAGAAAGAATAAGAAATCCAAAAAATATGATATTTATTGTCCTAAAAGATATCACTGGACAAATACAAATCACAATTGACAAAGCTACTAATCCAGAAATGACAGAGAAATTATCTAATGTAATTGCAAACAGTGTAATCACTGTAACTGGTAAAGCTGTTCTATCTGAATATGTAAAAATGGGTGGGATTGAATTCTTCCCAACAACTCTTACAGTAGATAGTATTGCAGATGCTCTTCCTATTACAAAAGAAGCTAGCCTTGATCAAAGATTAAATCACAGATGGATAGACCTAAGAGATGGCAACAAATCCCTTATCTTTAGAGTAAATACTACTTTGGAAAAAGGTATCAGAGACTATATGATTAGCACTGGCGCTATTGAAATTCACACCCCTAAAATCACTATTCAATCAAGCGAAGGCGGAAGTGAAGTATTTAAGCTAGATTATTTCGGACAACCTGCTTACCTTACTCAAAGCCCTCAACTATACAAGCAAATGGCAATGGCTAGTGGATTTGATAAAGTTTTTGAAATAGGTGATTATTTTAGAGCTGAGTCATCATTTACTAACAGACATGCTACAGAATTCATTGGTTTTGACTTCGAAATCAGCCATATTGAATCTCACCATGATGTAATGGATTATTTAGAAGGTGCATTACGTAATGCTTTACAAGCAGTAAAAGACGCTCATAGCACTGAACTAAAAGAAACTTTTGATGTTGAGATAGATATTCCAGAATGCGATTTCCCTAGAATTCCATTCCACGAAGCACTTGATATCGTAGAAAAAGAATATGGATACAAAGGCGAAAAAGTAGACTTTGATCCAGAAAGCGAAAAATTAATCTGTCAATATGTAAAAGAAAAGTACAATAGCGACTTTGTCTATATTACAGAATATCCATTTGAAGCAAGAGCATTCTATTCAATGAAATGCGAAGACAATCCTAAACTTTGTAAATCTTTCGACCTTCTATGGAAGGGTATTGAAATCACATCAGGTGCTCAAAGAGAACATAGATATGAAGTGCTTAAAGCTCAAATTGCTGAAAAAGGTATAGATCCAGCAATAATGAACGACTATTTAGAATTCTTTAGATATGGTTGTCCTACTCATGGCGGAATTGGACTAGGAATTGCAAGAATGCTTGCAAAACTACTTAATCTTCCTACTATCAAAGAAGCAACATATATCTTCCGTGGACCTAATAGAATTACTCCATAGTAATTTGATTATTTATAATTATCTTATATTAAGACAACAAAAAAACTTGGAATGTAAATTTTCCAAGTTTTTTTCTGTTATTCTTCAGGAATTGCTTCTGGTTTTATAATGCTTCCTCCATTATCAGTAACTGTTCCATTGATTCTATCAAAATTTTTTACATTACTCAAATCTAATATTGCTTGTTCGTTAATAGTAAGGCTAGAGATTTCTGAATCATAATAAGAATCCTCAACACAAACTTTGCCCTCTATAATTAAAACACCATAGTTGGACAATATCTTTGTTGTAGTATTCGCTTGCATTTCTTCTTCTACAAACAATTCATAATTGTTAATTTTGCCACCATTATATATATAATTAGCTTTTAGCGTGCCGTAGTTATTAAATACCACATTTTCATCTATTGTAATAGTAGAACCATATGGCATATTAAGTGAAAAACTACCCGTTACTTCAATGTCTCCATAATTAGTAAAATTACATGGTGCGCTTAGATCTATAGAACTAGCTTTAATTGTCCCATTATTAGTAATTGTTGAGCTATATATAGTTATACTGCTACTCGTTTCTATATTGCCATCTGAAGCATTTGTGAAAACCCCATCGATATTAAAATATTTTGAGGCTATCTTGCCTGAATTTGTTGTAGAACTATCTTTCTCAATAGTAAGATATGTTGTCGACACAACTCCATAATTTTCAAATACAGAATTAGTAGCGAAATCTGCACAATTTATATTACCATCATTAGTTAGTTTGTTATTAAATATTATATTGTATTTACCGCAATCTATAACTTTATTTTCAGCAACAGAAATTTCTGTATTAACTATAATATCTGTATTACTACTTCTTGGCTTATATTTTAGTTTGTCATATGCATGAATATAACTTATTGTATTGCCACCATAGAATTCTATCCATTCATCAACTATTCCGTCTAGAATAGTATTGTATATAGATACATCTCCACCAAGCATAATGTCATAATATTTAATTTTTACAATATTTACCGCATTAAACACATTGCCGCTATCTTCTGAGTATAAATAATCATACTTAGATATATCAGATGCCATAATATTGCTGTTAGCTTCAGTGCTGCTTGTTAAATTTGTCTTATGATCAATTAATACAAAATTCGTCCAAGCTCTAACATTGTTTGAGTTAACAATGTTTGATAATGTTGTGTTTCTAACGTTCAAAACACTGTTAATTTGAGAATATATAGCAGATTTTTCATCACCGCTATACGAATTAGCAACAAATGTTACACCATCAATATCTAATGTTAAACCATAAGTATTAACCTTAACTTCATCTTCAGTACTCTGATACCTTTTATATTCTTTTGCTATCCATATACCCTTAAATCCATCAATAGTTGCTAAATGTGATATCTTTGTATTGTTAAGATTAACAACTACACCTTCACCTAGAGCCATTACTTTAACAGCATACTCTCTTTGATAATTTTCATTATTCTTAACATCAAGCTCGCAATTGGTTACAGCCAAGCTTGTTCTACCAGATATTAGAACACCATCTTGATTATATATATCGCCACTGCCAACATAATTTAATGAATTAGAATTGGATTTAATTAACATATTATTTAATGATAGATTACAATTATATGCGTCTACACATACAGCATCATAAGTTGTTGTTGGGCACTCATATTCTAGATAAATATTACTTAAAGAAACATTGATTACTTTATTCGTGTTGCCTATAGATAGATATGATAAATATCCATTTATTTGAGTTCCTGGAGCCAAAGCATCTGAATAAATACTTGTCCTATCATCTACACCTATAATATTTAACGATTTGTTTATAGAAACACTTTTCGTTTCATACAAATACTTGTCAACAATTTTTATAGTATCATTTTCCACTGCATTTCTTACAGCGTCTGACAAGTTAGTGTAATTGGCGTTTTCGCCAACTGTAATTATCCATACAGCAGTTAATTTTATATCGCAAAGCATTTCAGGTTTTATCTCGTCTATCCTAGTTCCTGCCAAAATAGTACCATTTAATGTCTGCATATCTTCTGCAAGAACAAAATAATCAAATGTGTATCCATCTAACTCGTATTTGGAACTATCAAATACAATGTTGCCATTTGAAAAACTTTCACATGTGAAATATTCCGGATTTAAAGTATTATCTATATGCTCATTAATATATCCACTACCAAAATCATAAGTAACTACAAATCGTATTGCATCAAAATGAGCTACTATATTAACGTCTGCATCAGCATACATATTTAAATCTTTCGAATACTCTACAAACTTAATTAATGTGCCACTAGTATCAAAAACGTCCCAACCAGTAAATTGATAATACTCTATTTCTTCTGTATTATTAGGTATTGTTATTTGATTACCATGTGTATAAGTTGCAGACGAAAGAAGCGTTTCTCCATCAGATGCATAAAAGTTGACTGAATATGTATTAACTTCATTAATCCCCAATATCTCTATTTCAATATTTGAAGTTACAGATTGTATATATATAATATCGTTTTCTGGTACATATTCTTCGCCATTAATTAACACTACATAGTCTGCTTTCGTATACGCTGCATCTTTGCTAACTATTAAATAGACTTCTTTGCCATACTCTAATCTATAATTTAATGAAACTTCTTGCAAATCTCTATTTAACAACTTATAGTTTAATCTTTGTTGAGGAATTGATATTGTATATCTATTTTTTGCAAAGCCTGTCATTTCAAAATCTTCGGGAGTAATATTTCCAGTAATATTCCAAAGATTATAATAAATTATATTGCCCTCAATATTATTAACCGACACATGTGCATTCTTGACAGATAGCAATATGTTATTAAATGAATTGTTGTAGCCTTCTTTAAATTCAACTTTTATAATTACGCCATCTCCATGTTCTACTCTACCAGTTGCATCAGTTGCATCAACAAAGTCTATATCGTTAACGCATTCAAATTTTGAATTCATCGGCAAGCCAATACTATAAATATTTTTCCCAATTCCAACAACTGAAATAGATATGTCTTCGTCTATATCTGTTATTGTATATTTGCCATTATCTTCTTGAAGATATATGGTTTCACCACCTTTAACATAACCAACAGCAAAATCACTTTTCTTCTCATATCCTTCTTTTATCTCTATAGCAAATTCAAACGTATTTGCTAATAGATTATCTGTATTCTTACAATATGCTTTATTGGTGTAGCCATTTATGCCTTGGATAACAGCACCATCAATCTTTGGCAAGGAAACAGTATTATGATTTAGTTCCAATCCTGTTACCTTAATCTCTCCATCTTGATAAATGTCAAAAGATATTTCTTTATTATTATAGTTAAATGAATATCCACCAAAAGATAATTTAAGGTTTTGTGCATTATAGTAAGCCACGTCATACTCTATATTTACAAATAATTTAGAACCATATTTTACTTTAATACTTCTATCATCAGAATTAATTAAAGTCTCTTGTCCTTCAAAAGAATATTTAATAAATTTTAGCCTATAGCCATTTGAATTAAGATTAGTATCTGCAATATTAACAGTATAAGTATTTAACTCAAATAATTCAGATAAAACCATTACCTCAATATTTGATACGATATATTTCCCTTCTATTTTTACTTCGTAAATCTGGTCACGAACCTTTTCAATAGAATATTCCACTTTATTACCGGACACCAAAACCTCAATGGCATCTTTATTATCACAAAGATCACTAAGAAAATACTTTGGATTAGTTACTTCAAGATCAAAAACAAAGTCTTCTCCATACTCAATACTATTTAATTGCGTTGCAGTGATAGTAAAATTACTTGTTGATAAAGTATTCGATACAACTGGCAAATTATTTTTATTTTCATAATAACTAATATTTAGTCTTTGTTTTTTGATACCTGATACTTCTAATATATTATTATCATCAACTACATTCTTTATTTCATATATTCCATTATAACTATGAATCTCTTCTCCATTCAATTTTACTTTGACTGATTCTTTTTCATATCCATCAACACATTCAATAGTGAATTTGAAAGAACTTCCATATTCTACGCTATCTGCATTAAATCCTTCACAAGGTGTAATAACCGCACCTGTAATTGTAGGCAAATCTATGTGATATGTGTTTATACTAACGCCATCTACACTTATCTCTGTATCCGGTTGCAAATCTGCTAAGTTGTAAGTAAACTCATACCCCTCATCACCCTCAAAGAACGTCGCAGCTTCTATTGCCTCGCCATTGACAATTAAGCTAGGAATAGAAAAATTATGACTTTGAGCAACTATTAATTTTAATGTTAATGACTCACCTACCAAATAATGACTTTTTTCATTAAGTATGTAAAGAACATAACCATCAGTTGATAAGGTTGTATTTGGTTTTGTTATATTACTTAATTGAGAAAATTTTGCATATATTAAAGTAGACGATGATAAAGACTTGGAAAAATCAAATTTTGTTTTATACTCACTATCTGCATACCACCCTTCGAATACATATCCTTCCAGAGTTGGATTAGCTGGTTTTTCAAACACGCTATTTTTCTCGATTTCAAAACTCTGAGAAGACATTTTACCGCCGTAACTTAAAACTACTTCTATATTACTCTCTCCGCAAGAACACCCTGCCATACTTAATGACATAGTTACAACAGCAGCTGAAACTAATTTCTTCCAAAACTTTTTCATATTACAACCTCTAATACTTCTTTGGTACATTTTTTATGATATATATATAGTATACACTATATATAACTTTTTAAAAAAACTTTTTAAAAAACATTTGAATTTTGTATTTTTACACTTTTTTTATCTTTTAGGAAATTTTTTAACTAATAATTCATATATATTTGGTAATGAAAAATATTTATAACGATTATCCAGAACATCTTAATGACGAAATAGTAGAAAAATTAAATCTTGAATATGCAAAATCAGAAAATAATCCAACATTTTTGAATTATTTTCGTAAGGAGCAAAGCATGAAAAATACAAATATTTTACAGGAAGAAAATCCGAACAATATCCAACCCACTCCAAATAATATAAATGAAAATTATAGACTATATAGCCTTATTAGTTCTAATTACTGCAGCCTAATCAATCTGGTAGAAAACACTATTAGCAAAACCTCGTCTTCCAAAAAAGAAATGTTACAAAGAATTAGCGCAACATTACAAGTGGACAGAGAATTATTTAATGAACAATTTTTTACATCATGCAGTATTGAAAGGTATACTTTTTGTAATTACAATCAACTAATATATAGGACCATTGAAGCCTTTATTGATTTAACGGAAAATTTGAGCAATCTTGTAGCGACTCCTCTATCGGAAGACCAACAACAAACAGCAAACCGACTAAAAAATAACTCATTTGATATATTTAGAGAATACATACAACTACACCCATTTAGAGTATAAAGCAAAATTATCATTTTTGCTTTTTTTGTTTTTATATTGACAAATCGAACATATGTTTGATATAATATCTATAGAGTAAAAAGGGGGTATCATGGAAATACTACGACGATTTATCTTACATAGTGATTTAAACAATTTTTATGCTAGCGTTGAGTGTTTGCTGAACCCTAAAATAAGAAAAGACGCAGTACTCGTAGTCGGTGATCAGGAAAAAAGGCATGGTGTAGTCCTTGCCAAAAATTATGTAGCCAAATCATTTGGCGTACGGACTGGAGAAACGGTATACGAAGCCGAAACTAAAATAGCAGGAAAGGCAAAGGTAACAAAAATAACTGCAAGATTATCCGTTTATCAAAAAATTTCTAAAAAAATAAAGCAAGTATATTTAAAATACACCGACAATGTAGAAAGTTTTGGAATAGACGAATCTTGGCTAGATATAAGCAAAAATGCTAAAGATTATACAGAGGCCATGCAAATTGCTGAAATGATACGAAAAGAGGTAAAAGAGACTTTTGGATTAACTGTTAGTATAGGAGTAAGCTTTAACAAAATATTTGCCAAACTTGGTAGTGATTTAAGAAAGCCTGATGCTATAACACTTATAACTAGAGGAAATTTCAAAGATCGGATATGGGGCTTGCCTGCAAATAATTTGTTGTATGTAGGGCGAGCAACTGATAAAAAATTAGAGAAATTAAATATCAAAACTATTGGAGATGTTGCAAATGCAGATGTAACATTTCTAGAAAAATATTTTGGTGTAATGGGTAGAAGGCTTTGGGAATTTGCCAACGGATTAGATTTAAGCCCTGTAAAACATTCTTCAGATAAAGATGAAATTAAGTCGATAGGCAATAGCACAACTTGTCCAAAAGATTTAACAACTATCGAAGAGGTAAAAACTGTAATATACACACTCTCTGAATGTGTAGCAAACAGACTAAAAAAAGAAAATTATTATTGCAAAGAAATACAAATATTTATTAAAGATTTTGAGTTAAATAGTATTGAGAGGCAAATGAAGTTACCTTATCCAACAGACACATGTAACGACATCGCTAAATATTCTATAGAGCTATTTGAAAAATCTTATGATTTAAGCACACCTATTCGCGCTATTGGTATTAGACTTAAAGATTTTAGTGAAGTTATGCAAACCAATCTGTTAACAACCAACCATCAAATTGCCAAATCTGAACAACTAGATAATATAATAGGAAAAATCAAAAAGAAATATGGGTATATGAGTATTGGTAGAGGCAACATGTTACTTGATGAAGCCTTGGGTGAGATAAATCCTCAAGCAGAACTACATATTATACACCCACAGTATTATAGATTTTAAAAAGAACTAGCAAACAAAAAAAGCAAGCCCCCTAGGGCTCACTTCAAAGACTGTTAGTCTTTTTTTATTTAGCTTCACTTAAATTCTGGCCTGCAGCGACATTAACTAGTAGCTTAACCTTCAGATCTACTACGTTTTCCATGCACGATTTAAGTATACCTATCACTTTTTCTTCTTCTCCTAATACCGCATCAACCACCAATTCGTCGTGTATCTGAAGTATCAATTTGCTTTTTAAATTTTCTTTCTTGAATGTGTTGTATACTTTAACCATTGCTAATTTTATAATATCAGCAGCTGTGCCCTGTAAAGGCATATTCATTGCAACTCTTTCCCCAAAAAGTTGTTTAATTTTGGGACCTTTTAGTTCTGGAATGTATCTAATTCTCTTAAGTAGAGTCCTAATATATCCATTCTCTTTCGCAAACTCCACATTCTCTCTCATATATTTTTCAATCTTTGGATACTTTTCAAAATATAATTTTATATAATTCCCTGCTTCCAACTTTGTAATGCCAATATTTTGACTCAAGCCCCAGTCAGAAATTCCATAAATTATACCAAAATTAATGGCCTTTGCACTTCGTCTCATATCATCACTTACCATTTGCATAGGGATACCAAAAATCTCACTAGCAGTCAGTGCGTGTATATCTTCGTCATTGTTAAACGTATTTATAAGCCTTTCATCTTCACAAAAATGAGCAAGTAGTCTCAATTCTATCTGAGAATAATCGGCGCTAATTAATGTCCCATCTGGAGTGCTTGGAATAAATATTTTTCTCAAAGACTTGCCTTCGTTTGATCTGGCAGGTATGTTTTGTAGATTTGGCTCGACACTAGATAATCTGCCAGTTGCAGTTTGCGTCTGGTTAAATATGGTATGAACTTTGTCATTCTCGTCTTTAAAATCAATATATGCTCTAATATATGTCGAGTGTAACTTGTAGTATTGTCTATACTCTAGTATCTTAGACACAATAGGGTGCTGACCAATCAACTCATGCAAAACATTTTGATTGGTGCTCTCTTTCTTAGACTTAGCCTTCAATCCCAATTTGCCAAATAACACTTCTGCTAATTGTTTTGGACTATTTATGTTAAAATTGGTCCCCGCCATCTGATAAATCTCATTTGTAAGAGTTTCTAATTCTGACAAATATTTTTTATCTAATCTGTCCAATTCTTCGCTATCTACTTTTACTCCAGCCTCTTCCATGCTGTATAATATCGGCACCAACGGCAACTCTACTTGATTATATAATTCAGACAACTCTAATTCTTTTAACTTTTCCACAAGCTTTTCTTTTATTGCATATACTGCATAAGCAAAAGTATTTGAGTTGACACGCATTGCATCAATGTTGCTTTCTAAGTCTCCAACTTTCATATTTGCGTTAATTAAATATTTTGCAACTACACAATCAAAATCCACCCTTCCTACTTTTACATCACAACTTGACACTCTATGCATAAAATCTTTTGCATCAAAGAAATTTTTTGCGACATCTTTAGATTCTATAACGTCTTTAAATATGTCTATAACTTCTTCTAATGTAAATGTTGGATTAATTAAATCTGGCTTAAGATTAAAATTATATTCTGTGTCTCCGTCCCAACAACTAAAAACATTATCATCTAGATACATAGATATTTCATTTAACTCTTTGACCGATTTAAAAGAAAAATATTTTATCGACTCTACATTAACAACATTAATATCTACATCTTGTACTATTTCTTTTGTTGTGGAGTTTAAGAATATCTCTTCTTTTCTAAGAAGTGAATTAAATTGATATCTTTTAAAAAACTCTAACGTCTCTTGACCAAATGGGTAAGAATACGTAAAATCTTCTAATGATGCTTTAAAGTTATGCTCAGTTATGATGGTGGCTAATTCTTTAGAAAAATATGCAGACTCTTTATCGTTTAATAATTTTTCTTGAGTTTTACCTTTTATATTCTCTATATTCGCATATACGCCATCTAAATCAGTATAATTCTGAAGCAATGTCAAAGCTCCTTTCTCACCTATACCACTTACACCTGGAATATTATCCGAAGAGTCACCCATAATAGCTTTTAGATCAATTATCTGCTTTGGGCTTATGCCAAATACTTCCTGCAGTTTCTCTTCGTTATACACAACGGAATCACTGCCTTTTTGAGGAGCATAAACTATAGTATTGCGATTAATCAATTGCAAAACATCTTTATCTGCCGACACGACAATATTCTCTGTCTCAAATCGTCTGGATAGTACTCCAATTATGTCATCAGCCTCGATATCATCAAACTCCAAATATTTAATATTCATGGTTTTTAACATTTCTTTTAAAAGAGGAATTTGCGCTATCAAATCTGGCGGCGTTGGACGTCTTTTTGCTTTATAATCTTTATACAGCTGATGTCTAAATGTCTTTTTTCCTTTATCAAAAGCAACAGCAATATAATCGGGGTTTTCTGTTTCTATAATTTTAATTAAGGTGTTTGCAAAACCAAAAACCGCATTGCTCACTACACCTTCAAAATTGGCAAGAAGGGGTAATGCATAATACGACCTAAAGCAAATATTATTACCATCTATTATTACAAATTTTTTCATATCTTATCCTTTAGAAATTTATAATTATATTTTAACCTATTTATAATTATTTAACAAACAACTGTCGAAAGTTTGGAATATAAATATAAAAAAAGTCTTAAAGATATACTTTTAAGACTTTTTTTAATTGTTAATTATTACATTTGAAACACATCTGTTCCATGCTCTGCCTCAAAGGCTTGATGTGAATTGTGCATTACTGATTTCATTTCTTCAAAACCCTTTTTAAAATCATTCATAAAATCGTCACATAGAACTTTATATGTTTCTTTATCTGTTTCTGGCATATTTGCAGTATAAGAGCATTTCATCATGTATGGTAGAACTTTTGAAATTACACCCGTTGCAACTTCTACATTTTTTGCGTCCCCCACTCCAAAAAATTCTTTAGGCAATCCAGCAACCGCATAGAAAAAATCCTTTGTATGCTCTGTAAACTCTGGAGAGTCACTATGCTCAGCGAATGCTGTAAAATCCATTGTCCCGATAGCATCTATCATACACATAACATAAGGCACTTCATTTGGCTGTAAATCTATACTTTCTATTCCAGAACACCAATTTTTTAGATATGGACTTTGAGCCCAGCCATCAACTTGTACTAATGGATGTGTACCATATGATCTGTCAGGTATTTGTGATTGCATTGCTGGTAACAAACCATTTAATTCTCCACCGGCTTGTAGAACTTTTTTATAAAATTTATAATTTTTATCATCTTTTACAAAATCATTAATAGAATATCCATTAACTCTGGCACTACAATAATCTGTAGCTTCTCTCATTCCATTCGTTACAAAACTTCCCATTTTTTAACCTCTTTAAAAAATTAATTTCAAATATGATACCACAATTTTGCATTTTTTACAAATAAAATATAGAAGAAACTAGTCAAGTTCGAATTTCCCAGTATACAACTGATAATATTTGCCTTTTTGAGAGATTAGTTTTTCGTGATTTCCCTTTTCTATTACAACACCTTTTTCTAGCACCATTATTACATCTGCGTCCTGAATTGTGGATAACCTGTGCGCAATCACAAATACAGTTCTACCCTCCATCAATAGTGCCGTACCCTTTTGAACAAGTTTCTCCGTTCTCGTATCTATGCTAGACGTAGCCTCGTCCATAATCATAACTGGAGTGTCTGCTACGGCTGCACGAGCAATTGCAAGTAACTGCCTTTGTCCTTGAGACAAATTTGCCCCATCTCCAGTTAACATTGTATCGTATTTCTCCGGTAATCTTTGGATAAAATCATCTGCGTTTGCCAACTTTGCAGCCTTATAAATATCTTCATCAGTAGCATCTAATCTGCCATACCTAATATTATCTTTAACAGTGCCTGTGAATAAATTTGTCTCTTGTAGCACCATTCCAATAGCACGTCTTAAGTCATTCTTCTTTATTTTATTAATATTAATTCCGTCATATCTAATCTTACCATCTGCTATATCATAAAACCTGTTAAGCAGATTAGTTATTGTAGTTTTGCCTGCACCGGTTGAACCCACAAACGCAATTTGTTGACCTGGTTTTGCATACACAGAAACATCATGTAGTACTATTTTTTCTGGCACATAACCAAAGTCCACATCTTCAAACACTACATCGCCTCTCATTTCGGTATAAGTCACTTTACCATCTTTGTGAGGATGTTTCCACGCCCATATATGAGTATGTTCATCAGTCTCTACCAATTCCCCGTTTTCATCTTCTTTCATGTTCACAAGAGTGACATATCCATCATCTACTTCTGGTTCTTCTTCCATAAAGTCAAATATTCTTTCTGCACCTGCTAAAGCAATAACTATATTGTTTATTTGACTAGAGACTTGAGTAACTGGCTGAGTAAAAGATTTGCTTAACAACAAGAATGAGCTTATGACACCTATATTAAATAAGCTAAATCCAGTCAATGATAGATTTGGCAATCCAAATATAGCACAAGCGCCACCTATTATAGCAATTAAAACATATTGTAAATATCCAATATTCCCCATGATCGGCATAAACATATTTGCATACTCTGTTGCGATACATGAGTGTTTTGTCATTTCGTCATTTATTGCATCAAACCCTGTTTGAGCTTTATCTTCATGGCAAAAAACTTTTACAACCTTTTGACCACTGACCATTTCTTCAATAAATCCGTTTACTTTTGCTAAACTGTTTTGTTTTATAACAAAGTGTTTTCTACTCTTTCCTCCAACAAATTTAACTACAAACATCATAAGCACTAAAACACCAATAACTATTAAAGTTAAATATATACTTACACTTAGCATAGAAATAAATGAAAATACTATTTGGAAAATAGAAAATAGTGCATTAGGTAAAGTTTGTGCTATCATTTGCTCTAAAGTATCCGCATCATTTGTATAATAGCTCATTATTTCGCCGTGTGTATGAGAGTCAAAATATTTAATAGGTAGTTTTTGCATTTTGCCAAACATTTCTTCTCTTATATTCCTCAATGTACCTTGAGCAATAAGGATCATTATCCTATTGTATATAAATGATGCTATAGTGCCTAACAACAAGACTCCTGCTATAAATAATACGGAAACAATCAGTTTTGTATAGCTAGGCTCTAACCCTAAGTTTACAGTTTCTAATAATGGTGTAACACAATCGTTTATTAAATATTTTAAAAATAATGAACTACCAACACCGGCTAGTGCACTAATAATTATGCAAATCACAACAACTACCCATTTTGCTTTGTGTGGCAAGAAAATTCTTTGCATTAATCTAGACAATGTTTTCTTTATATTAGTTGCTTTATGTTTATTTTCCATTGTTCTTACCCCCTTTTATTTGAGAGTAGTATACCTCTTGATATATTTCACATGTATCTAAGAGCTTTTTATGCTTGCCTTGTGCCACTATTTTTCCGCCATCAAGTACGATTATATTGTCCGCATCTTTAACGGAGGCAATCCTTTGAGCAATAATAATTTTTGTAGTTCCCGGAATTGCTTCAGCCATACCTTTTCTAATTAAACTATCCGTTTTTGTATCAACGGCGCTTGTACTATCATCAAAAATAATTATTTTAGGTTTCTTTAACAATGCCCTAGCTATACAAAGCCTCTGTTTTTGTCCGCCAGAAACATTAGTTCCGCCTTGTTCAATCCTAGTATCGTATTTGTCTGGAAAACTTTCTATAAATTCATGGGCTTGCGCTAATTTACATGCTTCAACAATCTCTTCATCTGTCGCATTTTCATTTCCCCATCGAAGATTGTCTTTAATAGTACCACTAAATAATTCATTCTTCTGCAACACAAATGCTACTTGATTACGCAATACATCTAGATTGTAGTCTTTTACATTCACTCCACCTACTTTAACTTCTCCAAATGTGGCATCATACAGCCTTGGAATTAATTGCACTAAAGTGGATTTAGAACTACCTGTACCACCAATTATTCCTATTGTTTGCCCCGACTCTATTTTCAAATCAACATTACTTAAACACAATTTGTTAATATCTTTGGCATAACTGAAATTAACATCTATAAATTCAATACTACCATCTTTGATTTCTGTGATAGCATTTTCTGGAGATACTATATCGGGTTCTTCATCTAATACTTCTACTATTCTTCTTGCACTTTCTCTCGACATAGTTATCATTACAAACACCATTGACAACATCATAAGGCTACTAAGTATTTGTATTGCATACGTGATAAGTGTGGAAAGTTGACCTATTTGAAGAAGGGTAGAATTACTACCTACGATTAGCTTGCTTCCAACTAAACAAATTAATACAACACATGTATATAAGCACAATTGCATTAATGGTCCATTGTAAGCGGTTATTTTTTGTGCTTTTGTGATATTTTTATATATATCTTCATTTACATCTTTGAATTTTTCTTTCTCATACTCTTCTCTTACATATGCTTTTACAACTCTTATACCTCGTACATTTTCTTGAACCACCTCATTCAATTTATCAAACTTTTTAAATACTTTGTAAAAGATAGGTTTGACCTTGAACATAATAAATAGCAAGCCACCAAGAAGTACTGGTATTGCAATTAAGAATATCCATGCAATATTCGGGCTAATCACAAATGCCATAATAAGCGAGAATACCAACATCATTGGTGCACGAACAGCAATTCTAATAAGCATTTGGAAGGCATTTTGAGTAAAATTAACATCGTACGTCATTCTTGTTACCAAACTTGATGTGGAAAACTTGTCTATATTTGAAAAAGAAAATTTTTGTATTTTCTTATACATATCAGACCTAAGATTTCTTGCAAAACCCGTGGAAGCCCGAGCAGCACAAACTCCAGAAAAAGCACCGAAGAATAAAGATACTAATGCAAAAAGTATAAGCAGTCCTCCATATTTAAGTATAACTCCCATATCTGCGGTAGAAGTTCCAGCATTTACAGCGTCTAGATAATTAAGAAGATTGGCAAGGATAAATGGAATAAGAACTTCTAATACTACTTCTATAGCAACAGAAATAGGTGTTAGTATTGTTTGTTTCTTGTATTGTCTAATACTTTTGGCTAATTTTTTTATCATATACACCTCTATAATATTTCGATAAAAAAGAGAAAAATCTAACAAGATTTTACTCTTATCTTACTTAATAATATTAATTCATTTCTTATATATCATATGCTTAATTATTTGTCAAATGAAAAAAACATTAATACTTTATGTATTAATGCTTTTATAATTTTAATAGTTATTTGATTTTCTTTCGAAATAACTTTGTGGATGAGCACATACTGGGCAAGCTTTAGGTGCAGATTTCCCAACATGAATATGTCCACAATTTCTACAAATCCAAAGTTCGTCATTGTCACTATTAAATACTCTTTCTTCTTTAATATTGGCAAGAAGTCTTCTGTACCTTTGTTCGTGTTCTCTCTCTATCTTAGCTACTTCTCTGAACTTGAATGCTAAATTTGTATAACCTTCTTCTTCGGCTTCTCTTGCCATTCTGTCATACATGTCTGTCCATTCACCATTCTCGC
The DNA here is from genome assembly GCA_017399265.1 of Clostridia bacterium. Lineage (GTDB taxonomy): Bacteria > Bacillota > Clostridia > Christensenellales > UBA1242 > UBA11490. Next base: position 143,869 of record JAFQDL010000009.1, on the reverse strand, counting down.
CTTCCGCTGCAGCAAGAAGATTTTCTTCAGTTGTAGGGATATCCCCACCGCATAGAAGTTTGAACCACAATTTTGCATGTTCTTTTTCGTTGTTTGCAGTTTCTTCAAAGAATGCAGCAATTTGCTCAAATCCTTCTTTTTTTGCCTTTGATGCAAAATATGTATATTTATTTCTTGCTTGGCTTTCACCAGCAAATGCTTCTTGTAAATTTTTATATGATTTGCTTTCTTCAAATTTCATAATTTTTAATTCTCCTTTTTTACTATTTAAGATTTTAGCATAAAATAAAACTTGATACAAATATTTTTGATACATTTATTTGCATCAAAAAATTTTACTTTGTTAAAATAAGTTGCAAAAAATGTAACTTTCGAATATAGTTTAATTGTATAAGGAGTAATATTTTATGATTAAAAAAGCAGTTGTACTTTGTGGTGGACTAGCCACTAGATTTTTACCTTTTTGCAAAAGCATTCCAAAGGAAATGTTGCCATTGATCGACAAACCACTAATTCAAGTAATTGTAGAGCAATTATCTGAGGCTGGAATTACTGATATAATGATTATCCTTGGCAGGAACAAAGAGTGTATAGTTAACCATTTTGATAGAAATATAGAACTAGAAGAAAGGCTTAAGGCTACTAACAAAACTCAAGCATTAGAAACTATTAAAAGAACTGAAAATTTAGCCAATATTTATTTCAAACGTCAAATAGTTCCAAAAGGCACAGGTCATGCAATCAACATGGCCAAAGATTGGGTTAATAACGAACCATTTGTGATGTGTTTTGGCGATGAGACATTCTATTCAGATAGTAGCAATGTATTCAAAGAACTAATTCATGAATATGAAAAACATGGGGATTTTGTAATTAGTACTGTTGAGGTAGCTGAAAAAGATATCCCTCTATATGGAATAGTAAAGAGAGAAACTAATGATAGTTATTATAAAATTGAAGAATTTGTGGAAAAACCTAGCATTGAAAAGGCACCAAGCAATATTGCAAATGCAGGTCCCGCTGTTCTTGATGGAAGAATATTCGATTATATAGACAAGTGTCCTGAAGTCAATCTAGAAGTAGGTATAACAGACGCATATTGCTTAGCTATACATGATGGTTTCTTATATGGCAAAATGCTAGACAATTTCCACAAACTTGACCTTGGAAATAAAAAAAGTTTTATAACTTCCAATATATATATGGCGTTAAAGAACGAAGACATAAAAGAAGAAATCGTTGAATATATTAAAAATTTAGATTTAAAATAAGGAAAAATGGAAAATATGAGTGTTTTATATATTAAAGATTGGAGATATAAGATTGCATTTGACAAATCTTGCTTAAACGATGTAAAACAATTCGCAAATAATTTAACTTCTAAAGAACGCAGTATTATTAATAGCGAGATAAATTTTTTTAATAAATATTTTTCGCTGGAACAAGTTATTGATCACTTAAAAACTTTTACTTCTAAAGAAGAGTTTGATCATTTTACAAAGTTCTTAAAAAGTAATCTACAGAACTTACTTTTCATTCCTAAAGAATTAAAAGACTACTATGAAGACAAGATTATGTCTTGCAAACCTATATACAAGAGTCTTTTGACATTCCTTTTGGAAGTAGGATTAAAAAGTAAGACATTCGCTCCGGTCAAATCTTATTATAAAACTGTTCTAGGAGCTTTTTATGGTAAAGTAATAAAAAAATGCAAAAATTATGCCAAAAATTACAAGTTTAATATCCAACCAAAATTGCTTGAAGAATATGAGGTGCGTACATCTTTAGAAGAATTACAGAAAAAGATAGAAAAATCCGCAAGCACATTAAACCTTTGGGGTGGCGATCACAAAATAGATTATATTTTAAAATTCAACAATTCATTTGGCTTTGGCAAATTCAGAAGCAATATCACAAGTGAACTAACTAATACATTTACTGTTAATTGTCCAAATGGTAAAGTTGATCAAAACGATTTACATATGCAATATTTAAGCAATGTATATCCTGGCTATGCACATTTTGTAAACAGACAATTTTTGGACACAACAAGTAGGCATATAGACTTTGGGGCAAGTTTTGTAATCAACGGCTGGAGCACTTTTAGTGCTTGGCACATTTTCCCAAGCATGTATACTAAAAACTTAAAATTTATTAATGCAAAAATTATTAAAATGATGCTTTCGGGACTTTCTTCTAAGACTTTTTCCAATATATATTTGTTCTTAATAAATTCTTACTCTGAAGACGTTGCTAAAAAAATACTAATGCAATTATCTCAACTACCTGGAAAATTTGAAAGTAGATTCTTGGGTGCAATTGCAACAGAAATAGTTATTGATAACAATTATGCAATAAATCCTAATAATTATCTTCAACGTCTTGCAAAATGTAATATAACTAATTACTTTACAAATCTTAATAAATTGAAATAGACCAGCTTTATATAGCTGGTTTTTTCACACCTTTAAATAAATTGTCATATAAATTATAAATTTGTATGAGGTAAATTATATGACATATCAGGAGTTTAAATCAAACATTGAATCGTTAAAAGGGTTGCCAAACTTGGATTTTGGAATCTTAGGCAATAGTACATTTGGCGAACCAATATATTACTGCCATTATGGAGAGTATTCTGGAAATCAAATTATTATTGAAGCCGCAATTCATGCAAGAGAGTATTTATCAAGTCTTGTGGTGGTAGAACAAGCAAGATATTTATCAGATACATCTCCAACTATAGAAGGCGGAATATACTTTGTCCTTTGCTCAAACCCAGATGGTGTTAGGCTAGTTCTTGACGGAATAACTGAGGCTTATTGCCCTAAGTTACAAGAGATACTACTTGCTATAAATAATGGAAATACTGACTTTGGGCTTTGGAAAGCAAATGGACTTGGGGTAGATTTAAACGTAAATTTTGATGCACTATGGGGAGGTGGAAGCCAAAATGTATTCTGTGTTGCTCCCGGAAATTTTGTTGGATACTATCCCAATTCAGAAAAAGAAGTCTTAACACTTATACAATTTACTGAATTAGTTAAACCTGCTTTAACAATATCCTATCACACAAAAGGTGAAGTTATATACTATGGATTTGAAGTATTAAATGAAGATAATTTACAAAGGGATTTTGATATAGGATTGCAGCTAAGCCAAGTTACTGGATATGAACTTATTAAAACTATTGCATCAACGGGCGGATATTCTGACTGGGTTTCTCAGAAGTTGCAAGTGCCAGCATATACTATTGAAGTGGGTAACCCAAACCTTCCTCACCCTTTAACAGAAGAAAATTTGGCTGATGCATTTGAAAAGAATAAAGATGTACCTATTACAGCCCTTAACGCAATTAATGCTATAACGGCTACATAAAAATCCCCTCTTGACAAGATGATTTTCTGTGTTATACTTTTAGTATTAAAAGGATACATGTAATGAGAGATACAAAATATACAATAGAAGAACTAAGAAAACAGCGACCAAAACTACAATATTTAGATTTTGAAGGTTTTTATATCAAGTATAAAGATAAAAAATCCAACCACTACACAAAAAGCAAGTTAATAACAGCTAGCAAAGATAATGACACCTTAAAGGCAGATATACTTGCTCGTCTTGTATTGTGGGAATATATGGATCTATTTGAGAGACGACAACTTGCAGAAGATTATGTATCTTATAACCTTGCTGAATTAAGGTGCCCTTCTATCCAGTTCGGTCTTTTACCATCTTCAGAAAGTAATCATGGCACATATCTACCAGACTTAATGAAATTAAATATTAAAACCCTACTAAGTGACAATCCCGCAAGTATGCTACTTACTTCTTTACACGAAATAACCCATCATGCTCAAGAAATAAGCAAGCACTCTAAGAAAAAAGCGAATTTTGTAGGCAATATTTATGAGAGTACTGCAGCGCTAGAAGAACTACCTGAAATACGAGAAAACGAAGACTTGCAATATGCCCTATATATACTTTCTGGTTGCGAACACGATGCTTACTACACTTCTTTGGGCGAATTACAATCTTTAATAATCGACATTTCAAAACTGCAGCCAGAAGAAAAGTATCAGGAATTGCTAGTAAAATTAACATCGTATTTGGAAGACGAAAAAGAAGAATTTTTTGAAAGTACATGTAGAGGATTTCAAGATCTAATATTAAAGCCTAAAGTATTACAAAACTTAAAAGAAGTTATTAAAAACTATAATCAGTATATTTTAGATACTATCCCTAATAATGATTACACTCATATAGAGATATTGACACATCTTGAGGGGCAAAGATTTTTAGATAATTTTGACTCTCATACTCATTGGATCCAAAAAATGTTAAAACACAGCAATCCGTCCGCATGTCATCTTATAAATTATTTTGCATATGAGCATAGTCGTAAACAAGTGGAAAGTGTAGCAAAGTCATTCAAAGAAACTTTTGGTAAGACAAATACTGTACCCCTTATGTTGAAATTCCTATCACATTTAGAAGAAGATGAAATAATTTCCGCATGCGAATTAGCGCTAGGAAAAGATGAAACAGCTTTACAATTTGAAACAACAAAAAAAGTACTAAACACAAAATACAAAGAACAAGCAAACATTGTAAAGAAAAGCAAGTACTCCCCTAACAAAATAGATGAGGGAACTACAGGTAAATATCTGAATTACTTGTATCCAATATCTCTTACATATTTTATGAGAGAGTTTGCACCAGAATATTCTAAAAGATATGAGGCCGAATCGTTAAAGGCGTCACAAAACAAACCTTTAATAGATTTGTTAATAGCCAAAGAGAAGGTAAAAGAAAGCGCAGAAATATTCAACCAATGCGACCTTAATGGTGCATTTGAGTTCTCCATGGAAAAATAATAATTTAGGAATTATATACTTCAATACTTCGTATAATAAAAATAACTACTCTATATTAGAGTAGTTTTTTTAAGGAGTAGTTATGACAATTTGGATATTAATTTTACTTGCAATTATACAAGGTGTTACTGAATTTTTACCAATTAGTAGTAGCGGACACTTGGTTTTGTTATACAAAATATTTAATATAGAAGAAAACACTATTTTATTAAGCGTTGTTCTACATGCGGCCACGTTACTATCAATATTGATATATTATTGGAACGACCTCGTCAAACTAATAAAAAAACCTTTTTGTAAAACGAATATAAATCTTTTAATTACAACTATTACCACGTGTACAATTGTTCTATTTATCAAGCCAATTATTGAATCATCATTCGATGGCAGATGGCTAAATATCGGATTTATAATTACAGCAATTATTTTGTTTGTTTCACAAATTTTACATAAAAACGCCCATTTATCCAGCATTGATATACGTAACCTAGACATTAATAAAAAGTCAGCCTTCGCAATAGGTGTATCTCAAGCTATAGCATGCTTTCCTGCTATTAGTCGTAGTGGCACCACTATCGCTTGTGCACTGCTATGTAACGTGCGCAAAGAAGATGCAACAAAATATAGTTTTCTAATATCAATACCTATTGTGTTTGCATCCTTGATAATGGAAATTATTGAATGTATAACATTAAAGACGCCTATCAATTTTGAAATAATACCCGTTGTAATGTCTTTTATAATCGCATTTGTTGTTGGCCTTGCCAGCATCAAACTGATGACAAAGTTGGTTAACAAGGGAAAGCTATATTACTTCTCTTTTTATTTAATATTTTTAGTAATAATATTAACAATATTCAAAATATAGTTTTTAAAAAATTAAATTGCAAAAAAAATATTTTGTAATTGTTTAAATTTAAGTTATACTATTAAAAAATTATCATTAAGGAGTACTATGGATAATCAGTTTGAAAATCATAATTCTACCACAGAGACAATAGAATCTACCAATAAAAACCAAGTAAAAAAAGTTAATAGTTTAAACTCCGCATTTCAAAGATTACAACAATCTATCAATGTAGTTAGATCTGAAAAACCAGAAGCAACCACTACTGAGAAATATGTTGATTTGGATATGGAGACAAGCGCTAAAGGGCCTGTTCCTTTGGAAAATTCTCAACAATCTCCTCAAGTCGCTGTAGATTATGAGTTAAATGATAATGAGCTTGACTCCAATTTAGTAAACGAATACAAGGAAATAAAACAAGACAATGTTAAATCTGAAAAGAAGTATACTTGGCTTGCTTACCTTTTGTTTTTTATTCCATTGTTTATAAACAGAAAAAGTTCATTCGTAAGACTACATGTAAACGAGGCATTGGAAATATTTTTGTTTGATGTTATTGCAGTAGCTGCGATTGCATGTGGCAAATTAATAAAATTCCCGCCAGCACAAGAAATTATTGCACACGGATTAGTATTGCTTGGTATAGGAATTATAATTCTTACTACTATAACTAAAGTATTCCAGATTGTCCAAGTATTGCGTGGCAAAGCCACTCAAACACCTTGGCTTTGGAAATGGAGAATTATTAAATAAGAGTTATCCACAATTAGAATAAAATTGTGGATTTTTTTATTTCATACTAAAAGTTATTAAAGTACTTGTTTAATTCTTATTAATCTGTTAGAATAGGTTGATAAATTATTTAGAGGTGACATAATGAAAGTAGGTATTGTAGGACTACCAAATGTAGGCAAAAGTACTTTATTTAACGCAATTACAAAAAATCACATACCAAGTGAAAATTATCCGTTTTGTACAATCGAACCAAATGTGGCAATTGTAAACGTACCAGATTCTCGTTTAGATGTTCTAGGTAATCTATATAGTACTCAAAAAATCACACCTGCAACTTTAGAAGTAGTAGATATAGCGGGCCTAGTAAAAGGAGCTAGCAAGGGTGAAGGTTTGGGAAATAAATTCTTGAGCCATATTAGAGAAGTAGACGCAATAATCCATGTGGTAAGATGCTTTGAAAACAGCAAAATAATTCACGTAGAAGGGAAAATCGATCCATTACAAGATATTAAAGATATTAATTTGGAACTAATATTGGCAGACTTAGAGATGGTAACTAAAAGATATGATAAGTCTCTAAAAAGTCTAAGAGGCGGAGACAAAAAACTTGCTGCAGAAGTAGAATTATTGGGTAAACTAAAAGAAGTTTTGGAAAATGAAAAGCCTGTTAGAAGTTATAATGCTACAAAAGAAGAAAAGGAATTAATTAATAGTTTTTTCCTAATTACTTCTAAGCCAATTATCTATTGTGCTAACATTTCCGAAAGCGGACTTGGCAATCCAGATAGCATAGACTTGAATTTAGCAAAGCAGGTTGCAGATTTTGCGCAATCGGAAGGCAACGAATGTATAACTATTTGTGCAAGAATGGAAGAAGAATTGTCCGATATGTCTGAAGAAGAATTGGAACTATTTAAAGATGATTTAGGAATAGACTCTTTTGGATTGGACAAACTAATATTAGCTGGATATAAGATATTAGGATTAATTAGTTATCTAACCGCAGGCGAAAAAGAAGTAAGAGCTTGGACAATTGTAAATGGCACAAAGGCTCCGCAAGCTGCCGGTAAAATTCATAGCGATTTCGAAAGAGGCTTTATTAAAGCAGAGGTAATATCATACGAAGAGTTGATATCTTGTGGATCAATTGCCGCAGCCAAAGAAAAAGGGCTTGTTAGAATAGAAGGTAAAGAATATATTGTAAAAGACGGAGATGTTGTACTATTTAGATTTAACGTTTAAGGAGTAATGAATGGATTTAAGTCATATTGATAATGATATAAATGTTATTATAAAAAGCAAACAAGACGGAATACTATTTGATGAGAACTGCTGCACCGTACTTAATATTGTACTTACTAACGAAGGTAAGATAGGCACATCGTTTTTAGGCGTTCACAACGAATATATTATTAAAGTACTAGAAAAAGCACAGAAAGCATACTTTAAAGCCTTGAAAAAAACACTAAAGCAGGAACGTGCCAATGCTAAAAATATAATAGATGAAGAAATTAAAGATAACAAATCTAACGAAACAGAATTAAGTGAAACCTTTAAAAAAGCGAATGAGGAGTCAAATAAAGTTTCTAACAATGAAAATACAAAATGTGTAGAAACAACCACAGAACAATGTGAGCATGTTTGCAGTAAAGACGGTAAACCATTAGCAAAAAAGAAAATTACTACTAAAAAAACGGCAAAATAGCCGTTTTTAACATATGATGTAAAAAATAACTACTAAAAAAGTAGTTATTTTTTTTACTCACTTATTTCTAATCCGTCAAGCAATTCTTTGTTAAAGTCACCTAAGACTTTGACGCAGAATTCTTTAATAGGGATATTCTTTTGGATAACTGATGTTAAATTTATACCATACCATATTAGCTTATCTTCCGTCTCGCTAGCCGCATTGTATTCTAATGTAGCATTAGATAATTTTCTACCCATAACTGCTTTTGTGTAATCTTTAAAACCTTCTGCTCTAGAGTCGTAAACACCAATTAATCTATTTTGCAATTCCTTATTCTCGGACAAATCAAAGGTTACCTTGTATCTATCTGGCAACCAATCAAGCCCCCTAAACACTTCACAACCATAAAGTAGTCTCGGTCTTAATTCTTCTGGCATATCCATTATTGCATCAATCACTTTTAGTGTCAATGCTCTGTGCGAAGGATTTTGGTCAAAAACATTATGTGTATAAATAACATCGGGATTTAATTCCTCGATTATCTTCTTGATATCTTTGATAATAGACTTATTTTCCGCATCAACGATTTCATTAGGCGTGTGCTTTAAAAGATATAGTTTAGAATACTCTCCTATTTCACTTGCCCTAATCTGTTCTTGATTACGCACTTCCATCATGTCTTTATCATTTAATTCCGCATATTTACCGCTTTTATTACAAGTAGAACCATCGCCTACCACACAGCCATAAAATGCATATTTTTTGCTTCCATACGCCTTTAATATTCCGTCCATCGCCATTATTTCAATATCGTCATGATGACTAGCAATGGCCAACAAATTGGTCGTAACCGGATTTTTCGCTTCCATTAGAAACCTCTTATTTTGTTTTTTTTGCAAATACTTGCAGCAGATAAATACTTTTTTATCTGGTATATTATATCACAAATCTTATATAATACTCAAGCACATTGATATACTATTTGCTATATATCATTATTAATATTTATGCCGAACGCATAATAATAGTGTATAACATCTTGCTTTTTATCACAAGCAATATTTGCTAATATTTTAGAATGTTTGTTGAATAAAATCACAAAATATTAATAATTTGTTGAAAAAAATAAAACAATAGAATAGTAAATTTAATTTTTAAAAAGGGTTGCAATTATGCTATTTATCTGATATAATACTTAGCGATAATTGTAAATTATCGACTTGGCTATTTATAAAATAGTCCGAATAAGACCATAAGGAGGTAAATAATGAACAAATACGAATTGCTTACTATCCTTCCAGCAAGCCTTACTGATGAGGCTAAAGAAGCTACAATCGACAAATATGTTAAGATAATTGAAGCAAATGATGGAAAGATGACTGTTGTTAACAAATGGGGCATGAAGAAATTTGCTTATCCTATCAACTACAAGAACGAAGGATACTATGTGCTTTTAGAATTTGAAGCACCTGCAAAATTGCCACAAACAATCGAAGCTGCTATGCGTATAGACGAATCAGTTGTTAGATGTCTATGCTTAAAGAAGTAGTTTTTTAATTAATTTACATAAGTCTAATGTAAAATTCAAGGAGAAAATATGAATAAAGTTATATTAATCGGTAATCTTACTAAAGATCCAGAATTAACTACAACTAACAATGGTGTATCTGTATGCAGATTCACTCTAGCAATCTCAAGAAGATATGCTAACGCCGAAGGCGAAAGAGAAACAGATTTTATCAATGTTGTTGTTTGGAGAAACCTAGCAGACAACTGCCACAAATTCTTAAAGAAAGGTAGCAAGACTGCAGTAGTTGGAAATATCCAAACTAGATCATATGATGCAAATGATGGAACTAAGAGATATGTAACAGAAGTTGTTGCAGAAGAAGTAGAATTCATATCTACTAAATCTGACTCTGTAAGAGCTGACTCTACAGAAGAAGTAGCAAAATTAGAACCAATCTCTGACGACAGCCTTCCATTCTAATAAAATAATAAGAATATAAGGAGATTTAAGATGAGCGAAGAAATGAAAAATCAAATGGCAGAAATGCCTGTTGAAGAAAAAGCAGCGCCAAAGAAATATAAGAAATCTTCTAGAAGAAAAGTTTGCACTTTCTGCGTAGACAAAGTTGAAACTATTGACTACAAAGATGTTAACAAATTAAGAAAATACATCACTGAGAAAGGTAAAATCCTTCCAAGAAGACAAACTGGTACTTGCGCAAAGCACCAAAGAGAATTAGCTACTGCTATCAAGCGTGCTAGATTCATGGCACTTATTCCATATGTTGGAGAATAAGAACAAGGTACAGGTTTTATAGTAATTAAGACCTCACAAAAAAAAATTAATTAAACAAATTTAATATCATATTAAATTTTTAAAACAAAATTAAAACAAAAAAATTCTATTTAAAAATCAAAAATCAAAGAAGACAGCGCTACTGAAGGTGCTGTTTTTTTCTTTGCTCAATTACTCTTACTAATAATATTTAATTGTAAATCTTAATAGGATCTATATCAAGAAAAATAAGACTACAATAGTAGTCTTATTTTCTTTTTAAATAATATTGCCCCCAGTTAGAAGATGAACCATTATTTCTTAAATTTGTTGCATTGGTTGATGTATTAGTAACTGTAATACTAGTTCCACTTGTAGCAGTACTTGTACTTGTGTAGTACCAACCTGTCGTGTTTTCAAATGTTACATTTGTTAGTTTACTACAACCAACAAATGCATTTTTACCGATACTTGTTACGCTAGCTGGTATTGTTATCTTAGTCAAAGCAACACATGAACTGAATGCAGAATCTTCTATTGTTGTTAGTTGTGAGCCTGCAGCAAACGTTATAGTTTGTATTTTATCACAAAAACTAAATGCATCTTGTCCTATAGTTGTGACACTTGCAGGTATTGTAATAGTAGTAAGATTATCACAATTATAGAATGCGTAATCTTGTATATCAACGAGTAAAGTACAAACATCTAAATTGATATTGTTTAGGCTCTTGCAACCATCAAACGCATGCGGTCCAATATGCTCTATTTGTGAGCCCTCTTTGATTGTAACAGTAGTAAGACTACTACAACCTCTAAACACACCCCACCTTAAATAAGTAACATTGCTAGGGATAGTTATAGATGCCAAATTCTCACAGTACTGGAATACATATCCACCAATATCCTCAAGGCTGTCTGGTAACACAAGTGTAGTTATACCATCCAAGCCCGCAAATGAATAGTTATCTAACCACTTTGTAGTATTAGGTATGGAAGAATTATTACAAGCAGCAATCAGCTTGTCTGAAGACAACTCATATATAATATTGCAATCCATGTCAGAATATTTGGTATTACCATCTGCTACAACAATTTCTGTTAAACCCGTACAATTTCCAAATGCGGCTTGATCCACAGATGTTATGCTAGAAGGAATAGTAATACTTGTTAGTTTGCTGCAATTAAAGAATGCTTGGTAACCTATAGCCTGCACTCCCTCTGAAATCGTTAGACTCGTAAGTTCCGAACATGAGTAGAATGCATAGCTTCCTATATTAGTTATATTTGCTGGTATTACAAAGCTAGTTAAGTCGTCTCTATTATAATATGCATAAGCGCCAATTTTGTTTACATTGCCCGGTATTGCTGAGTTTTTACATGTAAGAACAATACTATTTTCATCAACTTTAACAAGAATATTATTACCACCGCCATCATTGTATATAGTATTGCCACTAGCCACAGTTATAGTCTCAATATTAATACAGCCATTATAAGCTCTACCATCTATAGAAGTCACAGAAGCTGGTAAAGATATGCTTGTAAGACTCGTACAGCCACTAAATGCAAAATTAGATATAGTTTTTAAAGAGTTGGGAAGGTTTATAGTAGTTAGGCCAGTACACCCATTAAATGCATGTGAATCAATACTTTCCACGGTATTAGGCAGATTAACAGTGATGATATTAGCACAATTATAAAATGCGTGAGCTTTTATAGTCGTAGCACCACCAGCAATTGTTACCGTCTTAGCGCCACTAGTAGATCCAAACACCCCCGCAAAGCCTTTACTTAGGTTTGAAGAACTATCAGAATTATAATTTAAGACATTTTGATTAATTGTTACTGTTTTTAAACTAGCTAGACCGCCGAATGCAGAAGAACCAATAGTTGTAATACTGTTAGGGATGACTAATGTTTCCAAGTTCTTACATCCGTAGAAAGCAGAAGCTTCAACTGTTTCTACACCTTCTGAGATAGTAGCAGTTTGTAAACCTGTACATTGATAAAAAGCACGATTTCCTATCGTTAATACACTAGATGGTATGGATATAGAGGTTAATCCACTACATTGATAAAAAGCGCTTTTACCAATAGCCGTTAGTTTTGTAGATAGGTTAACTTGGCCTAATGAAACACATTTATAGAAAGTATAATCGCCCAAAGTGGTTACAGAATTTGGTAGGCTGTTAGGATATTGAGTAGTTCCTATTTGATAAAGTTTAGAACAATTAGAAAAAGCCCCTGATGTATAATCTAATCCATTATCAACTGTACCTATTTGTCTTAATTTAGTACAAGAATATAAGTTAATAGTCTCTAAAGATGAGCAGTTGCTAAATGCTCCATTTTCTATTATTTGTAAATTTGAATTGCTTTCTGCAATTTTTACATTTTTAAGATTAGTACAATCTTGGAACGCAAACTTAGCAATTCTTGTAATGTGTGCTGGTATAGTTATACTTGTAATACTTGTATTTCCAGTATACGCATATGATCCAACTCTTAACACATAAGTAGAGCTAGGGAATGTCGTATTTTTACATGCATATGCTATTGCTTTGTTTCCTACATGAATAATACAATTGTATTCTGTCCCATTTGCACCACTCATATATACTACATCTGAAGATGACATATTAGGATCAACAGCCACAGACATTGTAGTAATGGACGGACAATAACTAAAAGCAAGTTCGCCAATTGCAGTAATAGTACTAGGAAGAAGTACTTTTAATAAAGAGGAACAATATGCAAACGCCTGTTTACTAATAGTAGTTAACCCTGTAGGGAATCCTTCTACTTTGGAACCATTTTCATAGTGATATATATTAGTAAGACTTGGGCAATTGTAGAATGCTGTCTTACCTATTGCATCTAAAGCATTGCCTGTAAATGTTATAGTTTCCAGTGATGTACAATTACTAAATGAAGACTCAGATAATATCTCAATATTTGAAGGTAATATCAATTCACTAAGACTATAACACTTAGAAAATGCTTGCGTATAAATTTGAGTTAAGTTTACTGCTCTTGAGAAATCGATTGTTTCAAGGTTGCCGCATCCAAGGAATGCAGCCTTGCCAATAGCTTGCTCACCTTCTTGTATGTTACTGCCCAGCGTACTAGGGAGTACGAGTTTATACATACTTTGTGTATACATCGCTTGTTCAGGAATAGTTGTAACCCCTTCTTCTATAGTTACTGTAATATTGTCAGACAATGTATCTTTAAATGCATAATTCCAATCGTATGTTGGCAAAGGTGCACCATCGGCCAAATTTTCATTATCCCAAATACCAGTCCCTACTATCGTATTTGTAAGGCTAGAGCAGCCATAGAACGGAGTCCCATACAACGCGTTAATATTATTAGAAAGCCTTACTTGGGTAAGTGCTGTGTTGCAATAGAATGCTTGACCGCCCAAAATTGTAACAGAATCTGGGATATATACAATATCATCTTCCTTAACCATTGTGCCGCAAAGCCCCGTTAATCTGATATCCGACGCTTCGGTATCATGCATCATGTATTGGTAATTAACTGCTTTGAAAGCCTCGTACGCATCACTCACAACCACAAACACTAGTCCACTAGGGTCAATGATCAAAAGCATACAGAAAGCTTCAGAAAAATTGCTTTCTACAAGGTATGGGAATAAGAACGAACCATTAGCTGTATGTATAGCCCCATCATATTTTAATCTATCAAGAACTGTTGCGTCACTTGCAAGTGATTTATTCTTATAATAATTGGAAAGGGTTGTCGCGGTGCTAGTAAATTCACTTACACTAGCACAGCCAAAAAGTTTGGCAGCCATAGCTAAAAGTGTATCATACTCATCGTATTTCATGCTAGAATCTGGTTCTTGAAGGCTCAAGGTTACAGACAATCCCTTGTTCACTAGGATTGTTGCAGAGTTTTCCTTAAATAAATCCATATTTTTTACTACAGGGTTATATGATTGATTAATAAATTCCTGCGCAAATTTAAATGCTGACTCATAATCGTCATACCCATCTCTGTCTGGAACTAACTCAACGCAACCATCAGCGATTAATGAACCAAAGTTTAGATATAACTCATATTTTTTCTTAAAAGATGCTATTGCCGCAGTTATTTCATCTGCAGATTCAAAAACACTATCACTAACATTAAATCTATTACTTGTATTGATTAAATTTGTTGTTCCGCTATCTCTTTTGACAACAGCAAAATTATTACAATCACATGTTTCAACATGTTGTACTGTAGTATCCGACCAGTCGGATTGTTTTGCAATTGAAGAACACGCCTCATTAACTAAAGTCATGGATTTTAACTTTGCACAATTATAAAAAGCATATGAACCTAATTTATTAAGTGCCACTTCATCATTGCTTGAGTCGTTATCATTAAATAAGTATACATGCTCTAAGTTTGTACAGTGGCTAAATGCTGAAGTATTTAATATCTCTAATGAATAAGGAAGATATAGGTCAACTATTCCATAGCAGTGATAAAAAGTTCTATCAAGTATCTCAACCAAATTATAACAACTTCCCAAAGAGCTAATATCGGTTAAGTTTGAACACCTGTTAAATGCTTCTGCAGCTATTGTTTCAAGAGATTCAGGAAAAACAATTTTACGGATTGTCTCATTCCATGAAAATTTATGCGACGGAATAATAGTTACACCAGGGTAAGTGGTCGAGGTCGTTGCTGATGTCTTTTCAGTATACGCGTCAGAGAACACTAGTGTATCTAAATACTGACAAGTACTGAAAACATCCAAATAGGTAGAGATCGTAACTTTTTGATCGCCTGAGCCAATATCATAACCATTGATTAATCTATCACCAAACGAAACATATTTTATTCTAGGATTATTACCAAAAGCATTAGCTGCAATAGTGATGTTTGTATTTGGTATTCTAACAGACATTTCTATTCCATGGCTACCGTAAATAGTTGATTTGCCATCTGCATTTTTTAAATCAATTTCGCCGTCAATTAATATACGTTGACTGGCTGAGTTATAATAGCCGGCACCCACTTTGTTAAATGCATTTGCACCAATAGTTGTTACTGAAGTAGGAATGTTAATATGATAATAATTGTATGTAAATCCTGCCTCAGAGAAAAATTCTACTATATTAGTTGTTCCAGATATATATTGATTATTAATAGAGTCAAATCTATTAATAGTTGGCGAGTTGTAAAATGCGCCCTCTTCGATTGTTGTTATCCCACTATTTCTAAGGCCGTCTGCTGATGGATAATACCATAGATATGTAAGCCAATTACATTCTGCAAAAGCCTCTTTTCCAATAGTTTTTACAGAATATGGAAACCTGGCTGTTCTTAGAGCATTACAATCATAGAAAGCTCTCTCTGGAATACTTGTTAGTGAAACATCTTTTAGGTTGATATTCAATAATTTCTCGCAACTTTCGAATGCACTAGTTCCCATTGCTGTTAAACTACTACTTAGAGTAACAGTTTTTAAAGCATCACAATCTTTAAATGCTGCAGTACCTATAGATGTAATATTGCTTATATTTAGCGATCTTGCGGAAGATTCACCACTTCCTGTAAATACAGTACAACCTTCGAATAGATTGTTTGCGATAGTTGTTACTTTTGTAGGCATAACAAAAGTAGTTAACGCAGTACAACCACTAAAAGTACTGTCTCCTATTGTTGTAACACTGGCTGGCAAAGTGTAATCAGTTGTGGTACCGTTAACAAGAGTTGTTAACTTTGTACAACCAAAGAACACTCTGTCTTTGACTACTGATAATTTGCTATTTGCATCAAATGTAACTGTAGTAAGCGCTGTACAACCTTCAAACATACTAGTATCCAAAGTTTCTACTTCGCTAGGCAATTTAACTGTTTTTAATCTAACACAAGTAGTGAAAGATTTTTGACCTATCGTTGTAACAGTGTTAGGAATTACAACATTTGACAAATATCTACAATTTGAGAACGTTTCAGATCCTATTGTTTCCAAACTGCTTGGCATATTCAACGATGCTAAATACTGGCAATTGTAAAATGCTTGATTCCCGAACGCAGTTATTCCATCTGGAAGTTGCAATGCCGTCATTGCGGCATTTCTACACCCCGCAAAACCACCTGCACCGATCACTGTTACAGTCGATGGAATTGTATTTACCGCTGAAGCATCTGTTCCTTTTAATCTAATAGTCTTAAGGCCATGACAAGATCTGAACATGTCCAACCCAATATATGCTAATTTTGAATGATATGAGAATTCAACTTTCGCTAGGTTTGTACAACTTTCAAACATTGAATGCCATGTTACCTCTGTAATACCTGAGCCAATGTATGCTTCTGTTAGATTTGTATTATTTAATGCAAAATTGTTAGGCATAGATTTAATGTTATTACCTATATATAATTTCGCACCACTAGTACTAGACGTCCATTGTGCATTAATTCCTACAACTGGAATATACTCGTTACCCTCTTTTATGTAATCCGGTATAATTAATCCTGAAATAGTCGCAGGTGCTTTGATTGTGGATTGTTTGTTTAATACTTCTTGCCTTGCACCTACGACACTTGCAACAACATTAGAAGATGTCACATCATTTATAACATAACCATCTGCGGTCTTTGTCATATTTGAAACGTCTACCGTGCCTTCTACAAATTTTGGATATAGTGTAATTCCAGTATCAAGCGTGCTACCTTCTATATATTCATTTGTTAGTTCTTCATCTGTATACCAACCAGCAAACATATATCCTGTCGTACTATTTGCATTCTCACCTTTGTATTGAGGAATAGCAGTAGTAGTGGTAAAAGCCTCAGCACCAGCAGAACTTCCAACGAACTCCGATGCGTTGGCAATGTTTGTCACATCGTAACGAATATAATTCCCTGGTAAATATTGAATACTAATGCTTGATCCCAGCTTTGTATCCATCGCGACAAAAACGACTGCCAATCCTATACTAAGAAGAACTGCCATTACCGACAACACTATTACGATAAACATTACTTTATTTTTTGTCATAATTTTCCTCTATTCGTAATTATACCACTTATTGCGTCGTAAGCACAATTATTTTGTCGCTTTTTTTTATTTTAAAAATATATTATATATACCATTTATTTTTAGTATATCGCAAATGCTATAAAAGTATTAGAAAAAAGACTTAATATCTGTGCTAACACATCATATTAAGTCTCTTGACTACATAACGTTATCGTCTGCAGACTCACTTTCTGTAGCAATTCCGAAATGATTATTAAATTTGTTTTCAAAGCTAGTTTTTACCATTTTTGCTGATTCAAGACGGAAATTGTAGTGTTTTATGTCCTCTGGAGTGTTTTGTTCCTCAATTTTTTGTTCCAAATCCTCTATTTCCATGCCTATTGTAGAAATAGCACCAACCAAATACTCTCCTGCCTTTTTGCTACCAGCTTTTATTAACGCATCGCTCATAAAATCCATGTACTGATAAGAATAATTAGCATCAGATCTTTGGAATGGCTTATTTTTCTTTGGATTAAAAAACATTTTGAATTTAAAATCATCTGCTTCGAAACTAATATGCGATCCGTTTTTGTCAATAACAAATCCACCAGTTTGCATAATTGTAGGTTTACTACAACCTTTGTAACTTAAATAATCCTTTAACATATCATCTGTAACAAATTTTCTCATATTTTTTCTCCTTTTATCATTTCTAAGGTCAGGAATATCTATACTCTTATCAAATGCAATATTATTAAACATCTCATATTGCATAACCAATTCAGAAATCCTTGCTTGTGCAGTCATAATAGATATATTATCTTTTACAAGTTTTGCATCTTGCAAATCTTTACTAACTTGTTCTAATTCTCTACTCACCACAGCTAGAGCACCTAACGCATACTCATGGGAATATTTAAAGGTAGATGCACTTTTTTTCTCAATAACTTTTGACATATAATTCCTATACGCAATGGAACAATCAGTAGGAATATGATCATCGCTATTTAACAATAAGTTATAGTCGTCGGCTACAACAGTCCCACCGTCCATTAATACCAAAATCCCATTCTTTCTGGACAAAACTTTTTTCTCTAAGCGATTCTCCACAAACCCAATAATATCTTCTTCTGTAACGAACCTGTTGTGTTTTTTTGTAATTTTACTTATATAATCAACCAATTTTTCTTTTTTATCTTCTGTAAATCCTAGTTTCATAAACCCTCCTTTATTTGCTCGTTTTGAGCAACTTGATCAATAAAACTTAATTCCTTTTGAATATTATTAATTTTATCTGCTAATATTGAAGCATGTAATTCATTCTTTGCTGTTGTGTCTTGAATAGTTAACATCTCTGATATGTCAGCATCTCTCCAACTTTCTAAATAAGATCTTTGCATATCTTGCTCCAAAGTGTTGTATAGATAATATTGCCAAGATGCTTCATTATACATTCTACCTAATAACATTACTTTTGACTGAGGACAAAACGAAGTGTTTGACACCTTGATATCTAAAATCCTAATACCTTCTTTAGATTTTGCAACACCCCCATAAACTCGTCTATCTCCATCTTCAAATCTTAGCTGTAAATCCCCGCAAAGTTGAGCTTTGTAACTCTTATTAAAATAATCAATGATATGTTCCTTCGTATATAATCTATCCATAAAATTGTATTCATCACCTTTTTACAATTTTATTTTATCACTGATTTAACGTTTGTCAAGACTAAACTTAAAATTTTTTTGTTAAAAACGCCTATATTTTGTGCTTTTTGTAAGCGGTAATCATCTGCTAATTACATTATACCACAATAAGCGACAATACATAACAAAAAAGACCAAATTTCTTAATTTGGACTTTTTGTGTATTATTTGTTTGCTAAAAACTTTTCTATCAAGTATGCCCGATACGACTTTGGTAATGATTTGTACTTAGTTAATAATTTTTGCACTTCATCTTCATATCTGTCTTCAGTAGCTTTATTTACCGTTTGATGCGCAACAATATGTTGAGTGTCTGACGGCAATTTTTCATTATAATATTCGTGTAAATAATTTTCGCCGTAAGAATAATTTTTTTCAACATTCCCCACATCTCTAATGTACGTATAATCATTGTCATTTCTATAAAACGGATCTTGTTGGATAACAAGAGGTTTCTCTTCCTCTAGTATTATTATCTCTGGTTTTTCTTTTTTCTCTTTTACAATGACTGGCTTTTGCTTTTCTGTCTTCTGAGGCTTTTCTTTTTTCTCTACAGTTTTTTTCTTCCCGGCGTGATCACCCAGATAAAATACAAGTTGGAAAAACAAATATAGTCCACCAAATACAAATAAAAGAAATATTAATAGATCTTCCATACTACCATAACTTGGCAAACCACTAACCATTTGTTCAATTAATGTTTCCATAGCCTACTCCTCAGTATAGCCTAAAGCCTTAGAATGAGCAATAGAAGTTTTCATTTCTGAGTCTGCATTAATATTTTTCATTCTATAATAATCCATAACACCTATATGTCCACTTCTAAATGCCGAGCTAATCGCCATTGGAACCTCTGCCTCAGCATCAAGTAATCTTGCTTTCATTTCTTGAGTTCTAGCCTTCATCTCTTGCTCACTAGCGATAGCCATAGCCCGTCTTTCTTCTGCCCTGGCATTGGCTATTTTACTATCCGCCTCTGCCTTTTCAGCCATTAGCCTTGCTCCAATATTTTTGCCCACGTCAATATCAGCAATATCAATACTTAATATTTCAAAAGCAGTTCCCTTATCTAAGCCTTTGTTAAAAACCATTTTGGATATTATGTCTGGATTTTCTAATACTTGAGAATGTGTAGCGGCAGAACCTACTGTTGTGACAACACCCTCTCCTACACGAGCAAGTATAGTATCTTCTCCTGCGCCACCGATTAATGTATTAATATTAGTTTTTACGGTTACTTTAACTTTAACTAATAACTCTATACCATCTTTTGCAACGGCTGAAACTGGCGGAGATGTTATTACAACTGGAGAAACACAACTTTGAACTGCTTTTAATATGTCTCTGTTTGCCAAATCAATAGCTTTAGCAGTGTCCACAGATATATCTATTTTTGCTCCCCTAGCAGTAATTAACGCCTCCACAACTTTTACAATATCTCCACCTGCCATTAAGTGCGTCTCTAAATCATCTAATTTAATCTTGACACCACCCTTTCTTGCAGTTATATACGCATCAACTATTTTTGAAACTTCAAGTCTTCTTAGTTGCATACTTATTAACTTCAATGGTGAAACAGGTGTTCCACTAAACAAAGCTTTTAAGTAAATCTTCATAGGAATCATTCCTATTAAAACCGCAAGAAAAACAATGACTAGACAACCAATTGTCACGCCAACGTATAACCAAACATTTGAAGAAAGTAAATTAATCATGTTTGCCTCCAAACTTCAGCCTAATCGATTAAAAACATTCTTCCACAATTCATTCTTGAGTATATTTTAACACATTAAAATTTTAACTCCTATCAAATCGCAGCTGCTTTTACATTTTTTTTGAAAAAGTTCAAAGATTTAAAAATAAAAAATCTTTATAAGCATAAGATATTAATATATGACGCAAAATTTGGGCAAATGATAAAAGTTGCCACAAAAAAATATAACAACTTTTGAAGGTAAACATGTGGGAATTCAGTATATATATTAACAAAAAATATTTGAACTATTTGAACCAAATTAAAAATTCAATCTTGTCAAGCAAACACTACTTGGGTGGTATATTTGCAATATCTACCGTTGACGAAACGGCTATTTTGAGTATTGCCATAGAATGCCCATCAAAACAATTAAAAAATGAAATTAAACAAGCTATAGCAGAGTGTTTAGTATACACACAAAAAGAAAAATATATTTCTGCAAAAATTAATTGTCTCAATTGTGAGTTTATAACGCCATTGATTAAAGTATTAGTTTTGTTAGATATTGCCAAAGACATACACGAAACTAGTAAATCAATCAATCTAAACGATTGCAAAATACATATAGAATCCTTCTTCAATTTTAAATTACAACACATAAAAAAGAAATGGGAAGACTCTGTAAGTTTTATTATAAAAAACAAAAATATAAACTCTGAAGAACTACTCGATGTATTAAAATTAATTGTCGAAAGTAATTCTGCTAATTGTGTTGCGAAAATCTTGTACACCAATAATCGATACATCCTAGAATATCAAAATGGATCAAAAGTTCTGGCAGAGGACGAAATTGACATAATTTCCAACCTAATTATATCTAGTCCACAAAAAATAGAAATAACTTGTAAAGAGGTTTTGTCCTGCGATACAATTATATTATTAAAATACCTCTTTTTAAATAAACTTGTTATTTTCAATTAACACAAAAAATACACCTTTTTTAAGGTGTATTTTTGCAATTCGGGAGTCATAAAATTAATTGTTTAAATTCGCTATCTTTTGCTTAAACACAATAATCTTTTTACCAGCACTTAAAGGTAACTCCAAAGATGGATTTTGTTCTAATATTAAATCTTCGGAAACAGATAATTCTTTTGCAATTGACCAAATTGTATCTCCGGCTTTTACGAAATAAATAAGTAAATTACAATCATCAATTGGTTTCACTTCGCCTAAAGTTATCGAATTAATTGCTGCTTCTTTGATTAAATTGTAATAAGTAACAAATGCACTGATGCTACCACTGACTTCTATATCTGTTCCACGTCTAACCTTTATAACAAGATCTTGAACAAACAACTCGACATCAGCATCTACCCCCTCAGGCAAATCCATTATTCTAAAATCTAGTGAAAATGGCACCTGAACTTCATATGAAAGAGACGACATAGCAGTATCTGAATTCCTATAAATCAAACTTGTTGTTACAATCCCGTCTACAATTAATGAGTCGCCTACAAATCTTTTGTTTACAAGTAAGATTGATGGGCAACAATTTCCAAGTACTTCGTCAACAATTAAGTCATTTTCTTCTAACGTTACCATGCCAGAAAAACGATCTCTATAAATTTGAGGCGCGTAATTATTTTGAACATCAAAACTATCAATGTTTACATTTATATAATTTGACAAACTATATACATCAGATACGACTTGTAAGGTTTTTGTATTCCATACATATCCTTTGTATTCGATAGGAACAACAATATTTATTACTGTTTTATCATCTCCTAAATTAGTCGTAACATTAATATTGGAATACATTGTAGATATCGAACTAAAAACAGAGCTACTGGAAACAATACCTGATAGCGCGACTTCTTGATTGAAATCCATAATTGTGTTATAAGACCTGACTTTAGCTATATCGCCCGACGCATTATAAAGGACATTAATTGATACTTCACCAAACACTTTAAGATAATTATCAAACAACTCAACCTTTTCAACACGCACTTGCGGACATACACTTAGTACATTTAGTACTGCATCATTTATTTGAACATCAAAACTTTCTTCAAATTTCTCATTTGCTACACCAAGATATTCTGAATAGCTTAAGTCTTCATACTTAGTATAAACATCTTCTCCAATGGTTTCTGTAAGAACATTAATAGTATCATTTATAATACCAGTAAAACTAATATTCAAAATTGCTTCCACTGCAATATTTTTGTCAATTACCCTTGCCTTCGTGTCAACAACATCAACATCTACAACACAATCAACTAATCCTTTAGTATCAGCAACAGTAAGCCTATCCTTAAACTCCACAGAAAAATCCATAGCCCTATTTTCACCGGTATCTAAAGTATAAAGTATTTGTATGCTTGCAACACCATTAAGATTAACAACACCTTGCGAAATTTCAACATTTGTAACATTCGCTTTTACATTAGCACATAAGATATTAGCAATGTTTTCTTCTTCAGGAATTGGCAACTTGTTAGACAAAGAAGACTGCAACTCGCCCAACTTTAGCTTATAACCACTTGCCAATTTTTCAAACTTTGGTTCTAATGCCATTTTTACCCCCTAAACTACAATAAAGTTAATACTATAGTATTGGGTATTCTGTAAATTTATGACAAGTTTGTAAAAAAAGAACAACAAATAAAATGTACTACTTGAATTAGACTATTTTATTTATTGTCTTTTTTTGTTTATGAAGCTTTATATAACATATAATAAGTGTTAAAGTTTTCTTCTTCACCAGAATATAAGGATTGTAAAACAAATGTTTCATTATTTTTTTGTTCTTCGTCTTTATATATTACATTGAATGTAGTTCTAGCAAAATTATCTTCAACAGTAGTATCTGTTATATATGTAACATACTTAACGCCTGCCAATTTTGCAAAATAACTAGTTATCAACAATTGCACAGGATTATATCCACACTCCAAAGCCCCCGCAGGTGTCGCTGTAGAATCGGTCGTCGCTAAAGCACCATCTTTCATGACTATAATAGCATATCCCTCAGGAGCTTTGTATTGGACAGACGAATCTGAACTCAATTCTCTTGTTACATCTCCTCTTTTTACAGCATATCTTATTCCGCTAGGATCGGGATTACCGTCTATCACTTTCTCCAAAAAGATAAACTCATCTGAAATTGATTCTTCATATTCATTTGTACTACCTTCTTTTAATTGCATATACAAATATTTAGAAGTAGTCTTTAAGTTTCCGTTTTCATCTCTTTCATAACGCTTTTTATATCCATCTTGGCTATCGGCAGACCAAACCAAATCTTTTACATCAAAATTGTCTTTACCATCTGTCTTGCTTATAATGTCATTTAATTTAAAAATTAATTTTTTAAACAACTCTTTTCTGTGCACATTAGAGGCAGGTTCCAAGAAGTTATTAAGAATATATTTAAATTCTTCCATACTATCTATTATAAAATCTGCACAGACCGTTGTGTCTGACATTTGTACATCTGTAAACTTATCAGGGGAATAATATCTGCCTTGATATACATTATTAAATGCAAGATTTCTAAAATTTGATACATCTGCATCATTTGCAATTAATTCTTCTGTGTTATTTTTATCAACACCGATAATTGGCACTCTGTCTCTAATTTTATTTAAATTAAGAGAGTTATCTTTGTTTAATCCGAACAATCTACCATTGTCTGTTCCAATAAAATTCTTTGTAGTAGTCTCAACTTCATTATTTTGTTTTCTTTCTTTGAAAACTATCCTGTTGCTATTATTAATATATAAACCAGAAACACTATTTTGCTCATTTATATTATCGCTCATAATATAACTTAACGAATCGTTTATTTGATTATATATACCAAATGTGCCTAAATGATATCCACCTAGATTAATCTTTACCCCAACAAGCTCAGTAGGAACTTCTTCTTCCCCTTCTTCTTTTAATGTATAATTAATATGAGTATTATCATTAATTAGATTAGCAATTGACATAGGCTCGTAATTCAATAGGTGTGTATTGGTGTATATGTTTGTATTATCTACTCTATAAAAAGAATCTTTACTTACATCAATCTCTGCTTTGTCTTTAGTTAATGTTCCATTATTTTCTTGAATCTTTTCATTTAAATAACTAATATACGCCTCTGACTGAAAGAATAACAAACCGCTGTTAATAGAGAATGCAGCCTTTAAATTTATATTGCCATTATCTGCAACGATTTCTGAGACAGAACCGGCGGAATTTTGGTTTATCACATCGCTATAACCTATAATGTTATGACTAACAAATCCACCAATAATATTTCCAACTAACGAACCAGAATAGCTAATAAAATTATCAGTTTGTAAAACCGTAACTTGACTTATATTTTTTATAAACTGTCCATTTTTAGAAGAACCTGCAATTGCCCCAATGGTAGACATATTCGCATTCTGTACATTTATACTACCAAGCCCTTTGTTTGATACAATGATAGAATTGTTAACGCCTGCAATTGTTCCTGCAGAAACGCTTGACACCCTTTGAGTTTCAGATGCTTCAGTTATAACATTGCCCACATAGTCTAGATAAATCTCACTAGTGCAATTTTTAATTTCTGCATCTTCATTCAAACAACCAACCGCTCCACCAACATTTGTAAACGTTGAATCCACAGGGGTTATCTTAATTGGAGTCTCTGCTGCACCAATATTTGTATAACAATTCTCAGCAAACATATTGTTTTCAGCAGTAGAAAATATTCCTCCTATATTAGCATCGCCGCCTGTCAATACTGTCATTTGCGGAATGATAACTTTTGTATTGTTTACAATATTATCACCTTTATATTTGTTGGCTATAACCCCACCGAAATTAAATTCTACACATGCATCGTATCTAGAGCCATCTGATTTAAGAGGCTCGTCCATACTTACAGCGAGTTCTGATGTTGTATTTAAAACTTTAGTGTTTTTTATTACATCTCCATATCTGTATTTTACAACAGAAACATATTCATCGTGTTCATTTTTTTCTTGAGTAAGATATTTGATACGCAATCTATCAAAGTCTTTCTTCGCATCTTTATTCGCATCATCAATAACAAATTCTAAGTTATCCAACAATTCAATAGTACCCGCAACAACTTCTGTAGGATCATTGGTTACAGAGTCGTATGCAAGAATTCCTGTCATTTCATCTTCTTCCGATACGACTCCAGAAATGTTAACGCTCTTAACAACAAATCCTGTGTTGTTTGTTCCAAAACCTGTGTTTACTATGTGCGTATTTGCCCCTAAATAACCTCTCACATAAACATTGTCTAATACACCGCAATTCCTTAATGGCGCAATATCTATTGTAGCATTGTAGTTTCCGACTTCCATGCCAGACTTTGGAGTTATTTGCAAATTATTATACCCCAAATATATATTCAAATCATAAACCGCACTTGCATTGCTTATGATTGAGTATTTTAAATTAGTAATAGTATCATTAACTAATGTGTCTAACTGTTTAACACCTACCTCTTTACCGCTTGTAACATAGTTGTTATTAGAAACTAATTTAAAGCCTTCTATTGTTTTTCCATTACCTAAAATTGTAGCGCCATTCACATTTATCATATAATGTTCTTGGAATTCGCCATTAGAATTTCTGAAATCTATATTGTTTTCAAACTTTATAATATATTTATCGCTGTCAAACAAGTCCATACTTTTATTAGCAAATTTAACCAAATCGTCAGCGCTATAGATATATACGATATATGCTCTAAAACCATTTAAGTCATCATATTGCTCGTTGGACATTTGAAAGAATACTCCATCTGTAAATTCTAACGTTGTTTTGGTTTTTTGATTTGCCAATGTAACTAGTTTGTCCAAGTCTGATGTGGAAGAAATTCTATTTATTGTTGTTATCTCTTCGCCATTTTTATCATAAATTGTCCTGTCTACATTAGTCGTTTCTGGAGAAACTTCATAATTGAATGGTTCCTCCCAATAGTCTATCACACCATTTTTGTTACAATCATACAATCTAAGCTTCTTTTCTTCAGGTGTCTCTTTGTCTCCACAACTACACCCAACAAATGTACAAGCAAATATAATCAAAAACATAAACATTTTAAAAATTTTTCTCATTTGTCATTCACCTTCTAATATTTTATGTAATTTAAATATTATTTATCGCACAAAAACATCAGTAATTATATTCTTATTAATTTTAGCAAAAATATATAACCTTTGGCAAACTATTATAACTTAATTTTACGTTTGACTTTTTCCCTACAAATCTGTATACTACCAGAGTTAAAAGAGGTAAACTATGACAGAGAAAGAATATTACCAATATTTTATTGACAAGTTTGGAATTAACGCCCAAGTTCTTATGGCAATTGAAGAAATGAGTGAACTAAGCAATGTATTGACCAAATATTTAAGGTTCGGTGAAGATTCTTTGGATCAAAAATATAAAGAAAACATAATCGAAGAATTGGCTGATGTAAAAAACATGATAGGACAATTGTCTTATTACTTCGGAGATAATGATGTTGCCAAAACACAAAAGGAAAAGTTAGAAAGAACAATACTGAGAATAAAGGAAAAAGAACATGAAAATAGTAATCCAAAAAACTCATAAATGTATACTATCGGTCAACGATTCTAAGATATCAGAAATAGGACATGGTTTGCTTGTATTTGTTGGCGTAAATAAAAATGATACCATGGATACTGTTGTATATATGGCTAAAAAGATTGCAAACATGCGTCTTTTTAAAGATGAAAATGATAAAATAAACAAAAGTGTCAAAGATGTTGATGGCGAAATAATGGTAGTAAGCAATTTTACACTAAACGCAGCAATATCTTCTGGAACAAGGCCTAGTTTCTCTGATAGCGCAACTCCTGAAATAGCGAATCAGTTATACTTAGCATTGGCAGAAGAGTTTAGAAAGAATAATGTAAAAAACGTTGTAACTGGAAGTTTTGGAGAGCACATGCATCTGGAAACTCTTTTAGATGGACCATTTAATATTGTTATAGAAAAATAAATAAGTTTTTGAAAAAAGAAGATATCCACAATATGTTTAAAATTGTGGATATCTTCTTTTTACCAATCATAGCATTTATGTGTATGTGATTTTACATCATCATAATAATCAAAATATTTTTCTTTAAATTTTTTAGTATTCTCTAACTCTTTTTTTAACTTCTCTTCTTTTGTCATTGGCTGCCTACTTAACATAATCTATAATTAGGCATCTATTAGGATCAACCCCTTCAGAGTGAGTTGAAATGTGCTCAACATTTTGCAAAGAAAAGTGAATAATTCTTCTCTCATAACTATTCATTGGCTCTAATTTCAAGCTTCTCTTGTTCTTAATAACTTTAGCCGCCATCTTTGTTGCTAAATCTTGAAGATTTGCCTTTCTTTTCTCTCTATATCCCTCAATATCTAAGAATACTCTTTTCTTATATTTTTCAAACTTATTTCTTATTAGAGTATTAAGCAAAGTCTGAGTAGCTTCCAACGTATCCCCATGGAAACCTATCAACATACCCAACTTGTCGCCACTTAGTTTTACATACAAATCATCATTAACGCATTGTGCATAAATCTTAGCCTCAACACCTAATCTTTCTACAAGCCCCTCAAAGAACTCTTTAGCATATTCAAAAATTGCTTGTTCTTCCTCGTTTAATTCTCTACTAGCAACTTCTTCTTCAAAAGCAAGTTCGCTCTCCACCTTTTCCAATGTATTAGTTTTGTTTTCAAATTCTGATCTTTCATCATCATTTTCAAAAACAACCATTTCAATCTTAGCCTTTTTTAACATTGAGCCTTTTTCTATAATATTAACACCGACTTCTTCTCTTTCCTTGCCAAGCATTTGAAGGCCTTTTTCTATCGCAGCATCTACTGACTTTGCTATAACTTCTATAGTTCTCATAATTTTATCTCTCTTTTATATTTTTCTATCATATGAATTTGTGGTTTTTAGTTTTTCTTTGTTCGCAACTTTTTCATCAATTTTGTCTACTATCATAGAAACAAATATTCCTGCAATTGTTGTGAATAACGAACTTGTTACAATGTATAGACCAAATGATGCAGTATAGAACAATGTGAAAAGCCCCATAATCAAAGGTAAGATTATATTTAAGCTCTTGTTCATGTCTTGTCCTTGTAGCAAAACACCCTTTTTCTTAGCTTTCCATTTTGACACCAACGAGTTGATATAAGTTGATGCCCAAGTTGATCCAGCGGCTAATATACACAGAATATAGAACCCATTAGCTCCTGAATATTCTTCATTATCCTTTAGTGAGCCCATAACCATATTATACTCTTCTTCTGTTGGAATTGCTTCTTTGTCCAACTTCTCTACATATCCAGAGAAATCTTCATATGACATGATTGGACTTTTTCTAGAATCTGGCAACCAAATATTCTTAATCCAAAGGAAGCCTGTACGCACCTCTCCATATTTTTCCGCAGCTGCGTCTTGAGCTTTTGCAGTAGCATATTCTTCAACTGTTTCAAACTCAACGTCTGCAGGAACGCCATTTATTGTTGCTTCATTATATACAGTTTCGTATGTTGCAGTATACGCTGCTCTTACATTGTCGTACTCTGTATAAATTTTATAATTCGCAATGTTGTTCAAGCTGCCAAGCAAGGTAAAGAATATAAGCATTGACACTGCCATATTAGCAAGCATGACACCACACATTCCGCCCATTTTATAATTCTTTGCTTTGTATAATTCTAAAGTTTTTTTCTGCAACAGATCTTGATTATTGCCATATCTAGCTTTTAACTTGTCCAGCTCTGGCTTCATCTCTGCTTGTTTTCTTGTGTTCTTTTTCGTAACAACCTTATTCATAAAGTCAAAAGGTAACATAATCAATTTAATAGCTATCGTAATTAAAATTATTGCAATAGCATAATTACCCACCCATGACTCTATAGCAAACAATATAGTTTCCCATATTCCAGTAGGTTGTGCCACCATTAATAAATCCATCTATTGTCTCCTTTAATACTGTATGGTACGTAATCTAAGCCACCTGCACATTTGGGATTGCACCTTATAAGCCTCTTTGTACCCAAGCATAACCCTTTGATTATACCAAATTCTTTGATAGACTCCAACATAAATGTGGAACAAGTAGGATAATATGCACAATTTTTTGGTAGAATTGGCGAAATTACACCTTTATAAAAATATATTAACCCTATAAGAATACACTTTATCGGAAATCTAAATATGTTAATTATTAGGCTCATGGTTCTTGTTCACCTTCCCCAAAACATATAGCACATCTCTTCTTATTTCATCATATCCCAATTCTGCTATGGCTGTTTTTGCAACTAATATATAATTTTTATGATCTTGCAGCTTTGATAATTCTTCTCTAATAATTGAACGCAATTGTCTCTTTATTTTATTCCTCAAATATGCTTTGCCAACTTTTTTGCTCACCGAAAAACCTATCTTGAGTGTTTTAAATTTACTATCAATAGCATATAGGGTAACTGATTTACTATGGAATGCTTCACCGTTTTTGTAAATATAGCCAAATTCCTTTCGTTTTTTTAACCTGTTTTGCTTACTTAACATAACTCTCCTTAGAAAAATAAGACGCAAACCAAAATGTTCACGTCTTTATTTCTTTGATTATAAAATTTTGGTTCTAATCTGAAGAACTATAACAAATTACTTAAGCAGCTAATTTCTTTCTGCCTCTGTTTCTTCTTCTCTTGATAACGTTTCTGCCACCTTGAGTTTTCATTCTTTGTCTAAAACCATGAACTTTACTTCTTTGTCTTTTTTTAGGTTGATATGTTCTTTTCATTTCTTTTTGTCCTTTTTTAGTATTTTCAAATAATGATTTTCTAAAAAAAATTTTTTAAGAAAACCATATAATTATATAAATGCTTAACTATTATAATTGAAAAAATATCACTTGTCAAGATTTTTCTATAAGTTATTTTGTGGAAATTTAAAAGTCTAAATTAACAAGTGTTAGTTTTTCATAAAAAGCAAACAAAAAAAACTAGCTGTGGCTAGTTCTATAATTGGTAGCCCTAAGGGGAATCGAACCCCTGATTCCACCGTGAGAGGGTGGCGTCTTGACCGCTTGACCATAGGGCCATTTAATTACATTCAGTAGTTTAACACAGGTTATAAAGATTTGCAAGGGTTTTCTTTAAAATATTTTATAAAAAATAATTTAAGTTGGAAGAGCCCGTGTTATACTTTTGACAAATATTTTTTTTAGTTATAAAATATAATTGTTGTTAAGGAGAAATATGAAAAAAATTAGTATTGGAGTAATAGGAACTGGTGCAGTCGGTTGCGTATTGGCCTCAACGCTATCTGCTCATGAAAAACTCGACGTGGAATTTGCATACAATTGCCACAAAGGTGTTACTATAGATGGCATGACTGAGATAGACACAATAAAGCCTACAGGCAATGTAAAAAGCTTGGTTAAATGCGTCGATGATCCAAAAGCTTTTACCAGCAAAAAAGACATAATCTTCTTGGTCTGTAAATCTACGCATATGGCCAAATATGCTGAAAACATAGCTCATCAGTTGACTGATAATGGCTTTGTGGTAATGCTAAACAATGCACTCGTAAGAAGTTGTTTAACAGCGAAATTGCCAATCAACAAAATTGTTGGAATGTTTATAGAATGGAGTTGTGTAAAATTAAACGATTATCAGGTTCAAATACTAAGTGACGGGCCGAGTGTAATCGGCACTTACGCAAAAGATGCTACACCTCTAGCAAAGTTAGTATGCAATATTCTCACAACCGTTTCTAATGCTGTATATGTTGAAAATTTTAACGAATATGTATTAGGAAGAATTATATTAAATTCTGCAATCTCTTGTGCTGGAGCGATCTGTGGATACGATGTGGAGCACTTATTTGAAAACAAATATGGCAGAAAAATATTTGTCGAACTTATTAAAGAAGGATATTTTGCCTACACCAAAGTAGGAATTATACCAACAGATTATGATGGGAAACTAGATTATGACATGTTTTGTTCTAAGGATTTAGGAGCAAGGCTGTATAGGCGAAAAATCATGAATTTCTTACAAAAATATAGCGGCACAACAACTTCTTCAATCCTACTAGACTTACAAAACAATAAGACAATTGAGTTAGATTATTTATTAGGAAAAATTATTGAAACTGCAGAAAAAAATGGTGTTAATTGTCCTGTTAGCAAAAAAGTATATAACAAAATTGTAGAAATTTACAAAGGGCAAGAGACAATTAGACCAGAATTATTAGAAATTATATATAAAGGGAGAAAAAAAGATGATAATAGATGAAATTAAAAAACAAAACATGATCGCATTAAAAGAAAAAGATACCAATGCTAGAAGTATATATTCTATACTTATGAGTAAATACATGGCTCAAACAATTGAAGCGAGAGCAAAAGGTGAAGAAATCGGCGATGTAGAGATGGTTAAAATTATACAAAAGACTATAAAGGAATTAACAGAAGAAGCAGAAAATTATAATAAAGTAGGCAACGCCATAGAGAGAGATAATATCCTCGCTCAAAAAAGCATTATAGAAAAATATTTACCAAGCATGTTATCTGAAGAAGAAATAAGAAAAATAATCGAAGGCTTAGAAGACAAAACAGTTCCAAGTGTAATGAGATATTTCAAAACCAATTACAACGGAAAATGCGAAATGAAAACAGTATCAGATGTCTTAAAGTCTATATAATTAGTAAAACAACCGAAAGCCTCGGTTGTTTTTTTGTATAAATGCTTAAATTTAGAGAAATTTTAATGATTTTTTTAAATTGATTTTAATTATGCTTGAATAATAATTTATTTTTATGTATAATTTTTATATATAGTATAAAGTATGCGTAAAAAATTTATTATAATTTAAGTTAGGAAGGGATGCCATGGAAAAGAATATATTTTATGAAGAAGCTAAATTATCTGCAATAAACCTATTTGACCTAGAATTCCCCACCCTACCACAACAAGGTTTAGAACAACTCTTAAACTTTTTTTACGCAATGTCTAACTACGAAGAAGAATCGGTAAAAATAAAACCAGAATTATACATAACCAACAATATAAATATGCTTACAAAAACAATACCGAATTGCTATAAACTAAGCATTTTCCACGATACAGACTCAAGAAATTTTAAACAAAGAACTAAGGCTATAATGTGCTTTTGCAAAAATGATTGGCAATTGTATATAAATTTTGGCGACGGGTTTGTTGAATACGGATTAATTAAAGTGTTAAGCAGTATAAAAGATAAATCTCTGCACCAATTGGTATTCGAAGATTATCTAGACACTATCCAATCTAAGATTTCTTTGATTAATATCAATGTCGTAAGTGGTGGAATGATCGTTATACAAGGAGTTAAGAACAACAAAGTAAGCATTTCTTTCGACCTAAATAGTGTAGCAGAATATAGCTGGGACGATAAAATAGCTACTTTTGTAAATGCTTGTACTAGCAAGTTAAATACTAAGAGTAAACGAAAATTAGAAGATATTAGAAATATCTATAAAAATTTGTTTCAAAAATTGTTTAAAGGATTGCATGGCACCATTTGCCTAGTTATAGACAAAGATTATGTGGACACAAAAGGATTCTTAGAAGATGGAATCTGGCTAAAAGAACCAATTGAGTTCTCAAAATTGTTTTTGCAAAGCAAATTCTATAATGAATTCAAACTTACAAGCTATGCCGATTTGATTACAACCATGTTAAACTTTGACGGAATTACAATCATTGACAATGCTGGAAGAGTTAGAGCATATAATGTTTTTATAGAAAGCAATCAAAAGGCTAGTGAAAAAATAGTTGGTGGCGCAAGAAAAAGAGCAGCCTATACTTTGTTAAAACACAAAGATAATAAATTCGTTGGAGTTTATTTCCAAAGTCAAGACGGGGCAAACTTTTTTGAAGAAAGCGCATATTATAAAAAGAGAAAACAAGACAAATCAAAAAAGGAAGAGTAGATAAAAATAAATGAAAAAACTTAGAGCAATTTTATATTCTAGAAGTTTTAATATTATATCTTCACTACTAATTAACATCGCATTACTAATTATTTTGTGTATGTTTAAACTATGGTTAGTGTACTTAGGAATATGTGTGGCATGTACTACACTATTCTTTGTTTCCTTACTTTTGAAAAATTATAACAGCAAGACAAACTTCATTCTATTGTTGCTCGCTTTTATGTTGCCATTGCTGTCTTATACCCTTTTAAAATATTCTAGTAGTACAAGAGGCCGTTTGAGAACTAGAACTAAGTGGAAAGAATTAACCAATTTGGAAACAACCTATACAGAAGCTCAAAACAAATCTGTATTAAATGCTTTAGCTGAAAAAGGAACTTTAGCAAATAAAACTAGTAAATATATTAATACAACCCTATGTGCACCTGTTTTTGAAAATAATAGTGTCAAATATATTACTAACGGAACGCAGTATTTAGAAAGTATTACTAAAGAACTAAAGAGCGCTAAAAAATACATATTTATAGAATGTAGCAAACTACAAGACTGCAATTCTTGGAAAAACATTTTTGAAATATTAAAAGAAAGAGCATTTGCTGGTGTTGAAATAAAATTGCTTTACGATGATTATTATTCTTTAAATGCTTTTAAAGATAATAGTACTTTTAAAAAATTATTTAACCACAAAATAGAAACTCGTGCATTCAATCCTATATCTTTTGCTGTTGGCAAAACAGTAAGTTACAGAAGCATGAATAATACAATCATAATAGATGGTACAGTGGCATTCTCGGGGCAAATAGGATTAAATGACGAATATGTTGACAACATTGCTGTAAGCGAAAGCCTACCAAAAACGATAGGCACAGCAATTCAAATTCATGGAGATGCAGTAACTAGCATTGTTAAAAATTATGTTACAAACTGGAATTTGTTTGGCTCTTCTGATGCTTTAGTGCTAGAAAAATATTTGCAAAAAACTCCTACAAAGACAAGAGGAAAAGTATATATTCAACCATTTGAAATTAACCCACTAATAAAAGAAAGTCCTAGAAAAAACATACAAAACAATCTTATCAATTATGCAACAAAGAGCATCTGGATAACATGTCCATATCTTCTTATCGGCAACGAAACGAAAAATTCGTTAATTGCATCTGCAAGATGCGGAATAGATGTTAATATTATAGTATCCAAAAATTATGAAGAAAACTGGAAAAACGATTTAAGTTTTACTAACTACGGAGCTTTAATTCGTGAAGGTATTAAAATTTACACAATAGAAGATAGTAAACTTTCCAGCCAAAATATAGTAATAGATGAAAATACAACATTGATAGGCGCTGGAAATGTCGACAGCAGAAAGATGTATCATTCTTTTGAAAATGGTGTTCTAATATATAGCGAGGACATCGCTAAGCAAGCCATCAACAATATGAAGAAATTACAATCTTTTGGAAACCAATTAACCTCAAAAGATTTGAAGAAACGCAATTTCTTTAAAAAACTAAATGGAGCTTTCTTAGAGATTTTCTCACCACTAATGTAACAAAAAAAGCATACTATGAAAGTATGCTTTTTTTACACTTTTTTATTCCTGTTTTTACCTAAATTAATAGGTTTGTTAAAGAAATATCGTGCTAAAGGCATTAAGCCGTAGATTACGCCAAGCATTGCTAAAATTATCAACATTATCCCAAAAAAATCTTGTGTAGTAAAACTCTTTTCTCTTAAAAGAGTAATTTGGCCATTTTCACTAAAGACACCATTTATTTCTGCTCGATATAATATCCAGCCAGATTGGTTCGCCTCAATCTTTATTTCATTGCCTTCTATCCATTCTGAGCCATTAATTTTGTAATAAAACTTAGCGTTAGAATCATTGCTAGACAACTTTAATACAGAATCTTCTTTTACATATTTATTAATACCGGTTGACACAACTTCGCTATTTAAAACTGCCGTAGGGACGCTTGGCAATATTTCCACAAGCAATGGCTTATCTGTACTTGCAAACATTGTCTCTTCTAACTTCTGCCCATCTTGATTAACGTAATATAATTGGTATTTTCCTATCGGTAAAACCTCTGTAAGCCTAATATCATCTGTAAGTTCACTATTTGCATATCTAAAATTAGCTACAGGCTCTAAATTTTCCTCATATCTAGCAAGTAATATAATATCTGAAGCAGTGCTTATATTACTTATTTGATCAATCTTACCCAATATTAATTGTTCATTGGTGCCATATTTATTGCTTTCTTTTAAACCGAAGATGCCAAAGTTATATTTAATTTTTTCACTATCTCTTGTAAATGTTGTTATCTCATTATCTAGCAAATAAATATATATATCGTTTTCTAGCAATTCTTCTCTTCGCAAAGCTATATCTTCTACTTTTGTTATTTGATTACCACTTAAATTGATGCTTGCAGTTTCCGTATCGCTTCTCACCATGCTTAAATCAATAGTTGAAAACTGATTGTTAGACAAATTAATCTTTGTTAAATTGTCAAAGCTAGACAAGTCAATCTTAGATAATTTGTTATTAGAAATATCTAATTCCTTTACATGGGCTATAGACATTAATTGAAAAGCAGATACATCTGAAGACAAGTCATTATATGACAAATCCACCTTATTCAAATTTTTACACTCGCTAAAATCTATCAAATTTAATCCATCTAAGCTGCTTATTCCGTTAGACGCCCTTGAGGTACCTGCTAAATTTAATGTATAATCAAAGAAAGCAAAGTCCATATTGACAAACATATTTCTTGTCAATACAGTTGCTCTAGGAGTAACTACTATTCCATCTTCTTTCTTTGGCAATCCATAATATGTATTGTATACTACTAACAACGAGTGATATAGCCTAGTGTCTGACATTTCGGTAGTCAATACCTCTCTTCCCATTAAAGTTGGATCTGGCTGCTCAGGACGATCTTCTGCAAACACTATGGTAGTCACTGGAAACGCACAAGCAATTAGTAAAATTATTAAAATGTAACACAAAAATTTTTTACACATTTTCATATCCTTATTGTATAAAATTTTTTCACCAATGTAAAGCAATAATATTCTTCTTTTTATTTAGTGTGTGAGTTTATATTTTAATTATGTTTAATTGCAAATAGTTTAGATTTATTGTATAATGTTAAGTATAAAGGAATGATATGGAATCAGCTAAAAAAGTATTGAAATGGTTAGGAATATTTTTTCTAATTATTGTGGGCGCCACAATAATACTTTTTATATGTCTAAATATAATACCTGGAATGACTCTTTTCGGATATAGAATGAGTAAAAGTGGCAGTTCGAACTGGATAACGAAGAATTATGTTATCTCAGACACACCGGAAGATATTGTTATAATTACTGAAACATTTGATATTGAAATAATTGAAAATCAAAGTACTAATATTTTAACTGTGTCTTACTATGATAATACAAGCGGCCTTGTCACACTCGACTATAGCCAATTAAAATATAAACAAGATGACAACCTTGTCGTTATAGAAATGCTCGAAAAAGAAGGTTGGATTTTTGGATCAGGAAAAGTAAAATTAGAAATACCAGAAAGCCTTAATGTCTCTTTGAATATTAACTCGACATCTGGAGACATCTCGATTAATAAAGAACTTATCAATAATTTAACAATTGATACAGAGTCTGGTTCGTTTACATGGAAAGCAGAAAATATTACATATGTTCCGAAGGGAACTAATAGCAATTCTCTACGTACCGACTTATCGGGGGAGCAACCAACTGACGATGACATCAACAATGATAATACAAATAATGATGATAACACAAGTAGTGATGACAACTCTGATGTTAACGAAGACAACAATGATCAAAACACCCCAGAAGCAGAACCTGAATATGAAAAAGTAGTAACACCTATTAAAGATGTATCAATTAATTCTTTAAACATATTTACAGACAATGCTTCTGTTGATTTAAGTTGTTTTGAGAATATAGATATACACGATCAGTTATTAATAAAGGCATCAAAACTAAAATTAAACTTAAAGAATTTGAGCGGAAAAATTACAATAGATTCAACCGATTTAGAATTCTCTGCATCTAATATCTCAAACGAAGAAAACTCTATCAAAATAAATAGCAGAAAAGGTGTTATTACAATAGGAACAATCGAAGGAAGCGGCAATGCATCATTCGTCACTGAGGAAAGCAATATAACTATAACAAATGCTTATTGCAACATACACACATCTACAAACGAAGGCAATACAAGAATAGACAATGCTTTTGGCAATATAATTGCATATTCAGCAGCTGGTGGAATATCTATAAATAAGGCTTGGTCAGATGTACAAACAACTACTGACTCAGGAGACATTAGCATAAGCGAATACTATAAAAATGCTTATATCACTACCAACACAGGTAATTTTACTGGACACAGCAAGAGTGAAGAATCTACAGAAATCAAAACTATTATAACTCAAAAAAATGGCAATATAACTTTAGTAAATGAAAACAACAGTGTGGAAATTAATTGCGAAAACGCATGTAATGTAAATGTAACTTTTAGAAACATGCCTCTCAACAAATTGTTCCGCCACACAATTAGTAATACTAAGGGAGATAATAAAATCAGTATATTAGTTACAAGAAATCCATTTAAGTTCCGTGCTGTTGGCGACAATGTATACGGCGAACTAGCTGAGAATGTCAAAATATCTTCCAACAAAGAATATATAGACTATCTGCCTAATAATTATGAGTCAGATGGTCCGCTTGTTGATGTTACTAGACTAAATATTGAGGGAAAAAACATCAGATTTATAGGTCTATATGAATAAAAAAAGCTTTTATGAATTAAATCATAAAAGCTTTTTACTTGTTTCTTAAAGTCTTAGGATAATAATTTTTTAAAACACCTTTGGATACCTTTCCTCCACCTAAAACAAGTCCGTTATATAAAACAGCACATATGCCGTCATTAGCTATAATATCTAGAACATTACCCGTTAAATATGTTTTAGATTCTTCTAAAGAAAGTTCAACCTTATTATAAAATCTGTATCCGTACCCTTTATAAAAAGCATGGTTTAATTTTAGTTGACCAGCTTCTATTGTTCCAACCATGCAACCAAGACAAAGGATATTAAAAGAAGAGAAATCAATCATTTCTTTAGGAAGCGCATATATATTATTTCCTTTTTTTACAAAATCAATATCGTTAATATCTAAAACATCTTTTAAGGTTTTTTCAATCAATTCTTTATCTCTTTTATATAAGTCTTGAAATCCTGCGGTTGATACTCTATCGTTGTTTCTAGTTGCAGAATTCTTTTTAAATAGAGCAATAAATTGACCTTCACCTTTGTGCAAATGTGGATATCTTCTGCCACACTTAGTAGTGTCAAAACTTTTATCTACAATCACACCTCTTGAGGTATTATCATATACATTTTTAGGCAAATCAATTAATTCAAATTCCGGATTAGATTTTAAAAATTCACAAACAACTTCTTCATTTTCTTTTACATTGTATGTGCAAGTAGAATATACAAGCAAACCATCATTTTTAAGTAAATCTTTTATTGAGTTTAATATCTCAAGTTGCCTAACTTTGCAAGTCTCAACGTTTTTTAAATTCCAATGATAAGACTCTATTCCTGCTTTTCGGAACATTCCTTCACCTGAGCAAGGGGCATCTACAAGTATTTTATTAAACATGGATTTATTAGCTTCTAGTTGTTTAGGAAAGGTGCTAGAAATGACAAAGTTGTTATAACCAGTTTTTACTAAATTTTCGTATAATATCTTTACTCTAGAAGAGTCTATTTCATTAGAAACTAGCAAACCCTCATTATTTAGACCTTGTAAAATCTGTATACTTTTCCCTCCGGGTGCCGCACAAACATCTAAAACAACATCGTCTGGTTGCACATCTAATGCTAAAACAGGCAGCATTGCTGAAGAGTCTTGAGAATAAACAACCCCGGCGTGCCATAACACCGATGATCCTATCTTTCCGTTATAATGATAGGCGTTGTCTATATGTTCTATTTTTTCTAATTCCAACTCTGATAGCCTTTCAAAATCTGCTTTTCTAAGTCGGTTGAAATCAACAGTTAAAGATTTTACAGCATCATATTTAAGAGCCTCAAAAAAATCTCCCGACTGTGCCCCTAACAAATTCCTAATATTTTCTTCAAATTCTTTTGGTAGCATAGTATACCTCTTATTTTACACAAAGCGAATAAACATAATTTTTTTTCAAATTATACTTTTCACAAATTATCGCGACAGCATCTTTATTTGAATGAGTATTAATTAAAGTTTGAAACTCGGCTATAATTGCATCGTCTGACACAGCTACATCTTGTTCTTTGCCTTTGATAACACATACAAATTCGCCTTTAACAACTGAAGTGTATCCTTGTTTTAGCGTTGTAAAAACGACCTCTTCAAACTTTTTTGTAATCTCTCTAGCCACGCAGACTTCTCTATCTCCCAACGAATCTAAACACGTTTTAAAAAATTTATCTATCTCATGAGGAGACACATAAAAAACCGAAGTAAACGTGGAGTCTGCAACTTTTTGTAATATAGATTTTCTGTCTTTCGTTTTTTCCGGCAAAAATCCAACAAACACAAATGGTGCTGGAAATCCACTAAGTACTTGAGCATTTATAAGCGCACTTGCGCCAGGAATGACAGTATAGTTGTTGTACTGTTTTTCTTTTAAATAATTAATGATTACTGCACCCGGATCGGATATCCCAGGCATGCCGGCATCAGATATTAAGCAAATATCTTTACCATTAATTAGGTCATTATAAATCTTGTCACACTTTTCCTTTTCATTAAATTTATGATATGAAACAAGCGGTTTATCTATTTCGTAATTATTTAAAAGAACACGACTTGTTCGCGTGTCTTCACATAAAATATAATCACAACTTTTTAGAGTCTCTATTGCTCGTATTGATATATCTTTTAGGTTTCCAATAGGAGTTGCTACTATATAAAACATAATTAATTCTAGGTTATTTTAAATCCAACCTTTCCTCCCTTAATCGCTTTAATCAACACTTCATTTTCGCCTTTAGTTGATTTTAAAATTTTTACTTCCTTTGGTTCTATTCCATATTTTCTACAGTCGCAGATTATATCACACAATCTACTTTCTTTGTGAGACAGAAAGAGTTTGCCACCTTGTTTTAAAAGTTTAGACGCCTCTTCAATTATTTCTTCTAATGTAACTGCTATTTCCGTCCTTGCAATTGCAAGTTCGCTATTTAATTTCAATTTATTGTCTTTTGTAAAATATGGTGGATTACATACAACAGTATCCGCTATCGCAACACCTATGTCTTTATGTATTTCCTGCAACTTTTGGTTTACTACTTTGAAATTAAGTAGCTTGTTGTATTCTATAGACTTTTGCGACATTTGTGCTAGATTTGACTGCAGTTCAACTAGCCATACTTGACTAATTCTATTTTTGGCATTGGCTAGTATTCCTATTACGCCGCTACCACTACACAAATCCACTAAAACTCCATTGTTTTTAACTGTTAAGTAATTTGCCAAAGCAACGGCATCTGATGTGAACCTATAACCATCTTTACCTTGATAAATGAATAGACCTTTACATTGCAAGTCTTCTAATACAAGATTATTTTCTATCATCATAATCCTTTTTTGCCTTTATATCACTTACAGAATATTCAGAAACTTTGATATCGTCACCTTTCTCTATACGACAAAGCGAAGTCTGTTTTAGTATATTATTTGATATAACAGTTCCATCACCATCGGGAGTCTGTACTTTAGCATTAATTTTTGGGCAGGTCTTTGCCAGTTCAACATACGTTTCATTCTCGTACGACAAGCAACACATTAACCTACCACAAGTGCCACTTATCTTAGTTGGGTTTAATGACAAATTTTGATTTTTTGCCATCTTTATAGACACTTTATCAAAATCGTTTAAGTATTGACTACAACAACATTCTTTACCACAGATGCCCATACAACCGACTAATTTGGCCTGATCTCGAATACCTATTTGTCTTAATTCAATCCTTAGCTTTAATTGAGCCGCTAAGTCTTTTACAAGGTCTCTAAAATCCACCCTATCTTCACAAACAAAACTAATTATTACCTTATTGCCATCTAGGGTGAATTCCACATCAACAATTTTCATATCACTATTATATTTTTGAGCTAAGTTTTTTGCAAGATCTTTAACTTCACAGGCCCTCTCATTTAGTTTCGTATACTTAGAAATATCAGCCTCATCAGCCCGTCTAACGAACTTCACATCTTCTGATATTTGTCCATCGTTAACAATTGCCAAAACAT
This sequence comes from Clostridia bacterium, assembly GCA_017399265.1. Lineage (GTDB taxonomy): Bacteria > Bacillota > Clostridia > Christensenellales > UBA1242 > UBA11490. The sequence goes on along the minus strand of JAFQDL010000009.1, from coordinate 101,657 downwards.
CAGCTATAAGCAATGATTTTGCGAATTCAATAACAATCTTATCTTTAATATTTACGCAATCGTCAACTTCAATAAATACATTCTTTTGTGATTGCTTGAATTTTATTTGTGCTATCTGCATAAGTATTTTGCCTCCAATATACCGAATAGTAAATAATCAATTATTCCAACAATATTACAATTAAATTTTAACTTGTTTTTACAATCAACTATCAAATTTGCAATTTTTGTAATACTAGCTTTGCTGTAATTACTAATATCGTTCTCCCTACAACACAGCTCGATTTTTTTATTTAAATATATTTGCATCAGAATGTCTAACACCTCATTAAAATTATCTTTATATGTATTAAGCATGTGAGCAAATTTCAAAACATCACTACTAGAACTCAATCTATCCACTAAAACTTCTAAATCAGAGACTAATCCTCTATACTTTGGATTGGTTGTCATTTTTAAAGCTTTAGTCAAGTTGCCTTGTGCTAAATTCAAAATCGTTTTATCCACATTTTCACAATTTACATAATTTTCTAGATCACTACTACTTAACTGCGACTCTACGACTTTTTTTACTCTAGAAAGTATAGTGTTTAGAACTTGTGTAGTATTATCTGAAATTATAAAAAACACGTTTGAGTCTGTTGGCTCTTCTAATACTTTTAATAACGCATTCTGGCTTTGCGGGGTAGATTTCTCAAAATTGCTTATAACGAATATTTTTTTGCTATTCTCGTATGGCAATACAAAGCTATCTGTTACTATTTGCCTCGACTCCTCTACAGTTAATCTCTCATTCTTTGGATAAAAATGTACATCTGTAAAATTGTCATGTGATATTTTTCTACAATTATTACACTCCCCACACGGCTTATTAATACTTGTACAATACAACTGCATAACAAAAAGTTTGGCATACTCTCGTGCCAAAACTTCGTCTGGTAATACTAACATATACGCATGCGAAAGTGTTTTTTTCTCCATGTCCCTTGTTAGTATTTTACAGATATTAGACTTTTTGTATAAGTCGATATATTTCATTTAAACCCTTTTACATATGAAAAATTAATTTAACCAATTCATCGGTAGTATATGGATGATAAAATTTAGTAATTTTGTCCACATATGATTTTTGTATTTTTTTACTTTCTTTGAATTCTTGTAATCTAGAAACTAACGATTGCAACGTCCTTGCGTTAATAAGCAAATGCTCCGCCTTTAAGAATTTCATATTATCTAGTTCTTGACCACTCATTTTTAAGGTGGCTACGTATGGCACGTGTATAGCCATCGCCTCACTCACCTCAACACCGCTAGTCTTTCCTAATACCACATCAGATGCAGCAATAAGAATATCAATATTATTCGTATGCCCATAAACTTTCACATTCTTTAAATTTTTGGACTTGATATATTTTTTTATTTTGGATTGTAATTTGATATTTTTATTGCATACAGCTATTATATCCGAATCTTTAAACTTGTTTGCAATAACTTTAAATAACATAAAATTATTGTCCCGTTGTTTCGTCCCATTAGTTAGTAAAATTGTAAATTTATCTTCGTCTAAGTGCAACAATTCTCGCGCTTCATTTCTAGAACTATGTTTATCGAATTTTGCGACTAATGGAATTCCTAAAACATGACACTTGTCTTTTTTTATACCCGTTTTTACAAACTCTTTTGCCATATTTTTAGAGCTGACTATATATAAGTCCAAATTGTTTGCAAGCTCCAAACATGGAGGGGCTGTAAAATCAGCAGATACATATACCGTTTTAATATCATTCCTTTGCTCTTTTATTTCTGAAGACAATATCGCTGCAAATAAATGAGTACTTATAATTATATCAGGTTCATATGATTTTACCATTCTCTCTATATATGGCCTAGCAACAGAAATATATTTTTCAACTATTTTTTTCTTTTGTGAGATTGTGTGGGCATGCTTAGCTTTTATATATCTATCATTTTCTAGTTTGTGTGCATATTTTTCGGCAAGTGTTGATTCCCCTGCAAAGTTGAATTCAACTGATTTATTAATTTTAAAAATATCTAAGATCTTAAAAGAGACACTGGAATATCTAGTGGCAAAGCCGTTAGCTATGGCTCTGGCTGCCATGTTATAGTTGTCCCCATTAGAAACTGTTAAGATTAAAACTTTTTTCATTATTTTCCCTTACGCTCTTTTCTTTGGTGCAAACATCATATACAAGAAACCTGCAATCGGTAGATATATGCCACCAAAATATTGTTTTATACTATATGTCACAACAACATTATTTATTGCATCGTTAGAATGCAACACTAAACATACTATTAATAAAATCCCTGCAAGCATTATAATAAGGCCACACAAAACATTTGTTACAGAAAATCTATAACCAAAATAATTAAAAATACATAATATTATCAAAATTGTCGCGATTGCCTCTATTGCTACATATGAATAACCCGCAATAAACATATATACAGGGTGCACATACTGAAGCAGTCCATATTCACCTTTACCAAATAAAACATAAAGATTTTTCATTACTTGTGACTCGGCCGCAAAATCTGCCGGCTTTGAAAATAATGCTTGAATAACTTGAAGGCCGTTTGCAGAAACGTATTCTCCTTGCACACCGCCCTCGATTATTCTAACTTGGAATATAGGTAAAATTAAAGTAGCAATTACAGATAATGCTAATAGTAAACATATAGTGACTAATAGATAGTTAACAGGTTTTCTTCTCATAGCGTGTCCTTAATAGTAAAATTATAATAATTGAATAAATACTGTGCTCGCAATTAAAATTTGAGCAAGATAATAGGTTGAGTGATTTAAAATTTGTAAAGTATTGTTATTTGCTTTTCCTCCAAAGTATTGCATAGAAAGAATTAAGTCGGATACAAGGAAGAAAATTAAACCAATTGCAAAGCTAATGAACATTGTATTCATGATCGCAAGAACTATAGCAAATACTGTAATGCCTGTTAAAATGAAAGTGTACGCGATTGTAGCAATTTTGTGTTTTCCGAAATCTTGTTTTAAAAGTTTAGTTGATGAAAAATATGATCCAATTGTTAAAAGCAACCCTCCGCCGATAGCAACAAGGATTGGCATAATACAATCAATTCCGCAATTTGTCGCCATATCGATCAATGCAAATATATAAAACACGTGACCACAGGCGAAAGATCCAAAACCCTCATTTAAATATATGTCTGAATCTTGAACGTATATTACTTTAGCCTCCAATAAAATATCACCAATTAGTCCACACACAAGTCCTGCAATTATGCACATATATGCACCATTAATTATCCCTGAGTACGTTAAAGATATAAGGCAGCAAAGAACAAAACAAAAACTCGCTACAGTCTTTGCAATTAAAGATTTTGGGCTAGCACCTTTACTTCTTACAAAGATGAACAAAGCGGTAAATAATACACATAACACAACAGATAAAATAAATGCAATTTTTATATCCATATTTTTTCTCCTTTCTTGTATTTATTAATGTAATACATTAATATTATACAAATTTTTAACACTAAAGACAAAACATTTTGCTGCCCGCAAATAAAATGTTAGTAAATTTGTGAAAAAATTGTTGCAATTTCTTTACATAATGTGATACAATGCTTTTGCAGTTTAAAAAAATTAGTTTTTTTGTAATTGTAAAAAAAAAGTAAACTCATATATCATGCCGAAGTGGTGGAATATTCTTTCAGAATGGCATTCGCTTCGCTCGGCTCGTGCAGGTCTGCCATTCCATTTGGCTATGCTGCACACAATATTATTTGATTTACATTTTCTATATATCATGCCGAAGTGGCGGAATATTCTTTCAGAATGGCGTTCGCTTCGCTCGGCTCGTGCAGGTCTGCCATTCCATTTGGCTATGCCTCACATAATATTATTTGATTTACATTTTCTATATATCATGCCGAAGTGGCGGAATATTCTTCCAGAATGGCGTTCGCTTCGCTCGGCTCGTGCAGGTCTGCCATTCCATTTGGCTATGCTGCACATAATATTATTTGATTTACATTTTCTATATATCATGCCGAAGTGGCGGAATGGCAGACGCACACGACTCAAAATCGTGCGGGAAACCATGCGGGTTCAAGTCCCGCCTTCGGCACCAATATTTTTAAGTATCTTAATCATAGATACTTTTTTTATTCAATAGGACTTTCACCCGCATTCCATGCTCTGTAGCCGGGTACCCTGCCCGGCACTTACGCTATGCTCCAGCCAAGTCCCGCCTTCGGCACCAATATTTTTAAGTATCTTAATCTTAGATACTTTTTTTTATTCAATAGGACTTTCACCCGCATTCCATGCTCTGTAGCCGGGTACCCTGCCCGTCACTTACGCTTCGCTCCAGCCAAGTCCCGCCGTCGACACAAAAATAAAGTATCTTTTTTGAAGATGCTTTTTTATTCTATCATACCAGATAGTCTGTGGGGGAAATTTCTTTATATATATCTTTCTTATCGTTAGATAAGTTATTAATAAACGTTTCAATAATGGACATAAGTGCCTTAATTAAATCTTTGCATTTTCTTATATGGAAATAAATTTTTTATTTAGGTATTGAAATTCAAAATTCAATATGATACAATATGAGCACAAATTATATCGGAGGTAAAACTTAATGTATAAAGATATTTATTCAAAAGTATACAGAGCATTGGTATTAGAAGAAGGACAGTTCGGTTTAGAAAAAGCGAGAAATTTAGCTTTCGATTATTGTCCAGACCATTATACTAAAGCTCAAATCATAGCTTTGGCATACAGCGCTTTAGATGAGACGTTAAATAATGGAATGGTAAAATATGTTGACGAAGGAATCTATGAATCTAGAATAACACAACAAAACAATCCTGATTCTGAAAATAAAATAGTCGCTGCTTTTAAAGAAAAATTCGGTTCAATGTCACAAGAAGAACAAATCTCATACCTAAAGGATCATGGTCTTGTTTTTACTGAAAAAGAAGAGGCAAGTTTATGATTGATAAGAATTATTTAGAAATTTTAACACATGGCAAATGCTTTGAATTCCTTTCTCAAGCATTGGTGCAAAATGATAAAAATTATAGTATAAAACCTATCAAAAATATAGATATCACTGACGACTGCGTCAAGGCCGCTTTCAGAATCTGGAATCATCAGATTGGTCACGTATCATATGGCGAGGCAGAATTCTATCCTTTTGCTTGCGTAGTCAATTATATTCATATGACTAAAAGATATCAGAAAGAATATGCTAAATACATATACGATACAATACAAAACGATCCAAGCCTTGACCAAAAATATTCTGCTCAACAATACAAGGAAGATTATAACAATTATTGCTTAACCATCAAAAAATTAAAAGAAAATCAAGCTCAAAAAGATTATGAGTCCGAAATCCTTGATGATAAAGAAATTTCATTAGAACATTAATCACTGATAATATATAAGAAGCATATCATATCTCATGATAGTTTTAAAATTTTTAGTATACTCTATTAAAAAATCTATTAGCGCTATCCTAATAGATTTTTTAATACTCTTATTTATTATCACATATCACTAATTTATGTAACGCTCTTGTTTGGGCTACATATAATAGCCTTAAATCTACAACATCTTCTGTATACGATGATTTGTTATAAATAATTACACTATCAAATTCAAGACCTTTTGCAGTCTGCACTGTTAGTAAAATATTTTTATTGTTTTCGTACGAAATATTACTCTCATCAATTACCGCTAGATTTAAGTCGGCTAGTTTTTCCTGCGCTTCTAGTAATTCATAATCGTCTTTACATATTATGGCAGTATTGGCAAATTTAGAATTACATTGTTTTAATATATTTGAAATAGTATTAATATCATTTGTATGAACATATTGAACAGGCTCTCCATGTCTTACTACGTTTTGAGCAGGAATTGTACCCAATTTCACAAGAGTCTTATTGGCTTCTTCCATTATTTCTATACTAGTTCTGTAACTTCTCTTTAAGTATAGCATTTCTGCATTATCTAATATATCTAACACCTGCGACCAACTATCAATACTCTGATAAGCGTATATACCCTGCGCAATATCTCCAAATATACCAAACGTCGCATTGCAGAAAACTCCCTTTAGTGCCATATACATAAGTTCACTTAAGTCTTGTGCTTCGTCGATAAGTACGCATTTCATTTTGTTATAATAAGGAGCTGGCTGAGTTCTATATAACATATATAATATGCAAGCCAAGTCGTCATGAGATACAGTTTTTTTCTTTAAATTCTCTAAAGTATACTTTTTTAAAATAGATATTTCTTCATAATTAGAATATTTTTCTACATTATTTATAAAGTCTTTATACAACTCCATTAGATTTATTGTTGTAGAGATTGTCTTTTTTAAATACCCACTATTATCCTTTTCACACTTTCTTTTAATTGCGAATTTTTTCATTAACGGGATATCTGCTTCATTTAAATTCTTTTCTACATTATCTTTTAATTCTTGGTCGTACGCAATAGCTAATGCTAATTTTTTGCAACCATGTTCTAACACAACTTCCAATGGATTACCATAATCATTTTCAAAATATTTGTATATATATTCTCCATCAAGAATTTTTACACCATCTACTTTGATATCTTTAGTACAAATTTTCTTCTTGTAATCTGTTAAGAACTTGTCTATACATCTTGCAAATTCTTTACTGCCTTTATATTTCAAATACTTTGTGGAAATCTTTTTATCTATCAAATGTTTATATTGAGCATGTTTGGATAAACGTTTGTAATCACTACCTATAATATCTTCTGCCATTTTGTTAAGAGAAAAACTATTAGATTTATCCGCGTCCAAATCTGTAAGAATTGTGGATATATAACTCATAAAAATCTCGTTAGGAGATATTATTAAGTATTCTTCTGGCTTTACCTGGTTTTTGTAGTTATACATCAAATAAGATATTCTATGCAAAGCCACTGTTGTTTTACCAGAACCGGCCACACCTTGAACTACTACATTAGAGAATATTGGAAGCCTAATTATTTTATCTTGTTCTTCTTGAATGGTTGCAACAATATTTTTTAGTCTATTGTCTGCGCTCTGAGTTAAATATGGTTTTAAAAATTCATCACTACTTATTGTGTTTTCGAAATCAAATATTGATTTTACTTCGTCGTTCTTTATGTCTATTTGGCGTTTTAGTTGTAAATCAACATTGTATGTATTTCCGTTAGCTTTGTATGAACTTTTACCAAGGCGACCGTTATAATATAAGTCAGATATCGGCGCTCGCCAGTCAATTACTTTATTATCAGTAGGATCGCTAATTTCTCCAATACTAAGTCGTCCAATGTATCCTTTGAATTCTTCACCATCATCTTCATCTTTAAATATTAATTTCGCAAAGTATGGATCTTCAACATGACGTTTCAAAATATCTAACTTCTCATCAATATCGTTTAGCAATCGTTCTCTCTCAACGTTAAATCCATTATCCGTCTCAATCGGCATATCTAACGCGATTTCTCGACCTTGCAACAACTCTCTTTTGTACTCATCAACCATTTCCTTAATGACTTTGTACTTTTTCTTTTCATATTCTAGGCTCATAACAATCTCCTTTTAAATTGAATTTATTTTACATTAAAAACTTAAAAAAAGCATTAAAAAAAGTCGATATTCTAAAAATAATTAGAATACCGACTTTGGTATATTATTTAATGCATTTGCCATGCTAACAGCGCAGCAAAATTTATTGAATTGATAAATATATTTTAATCTCTTCATAAGTTTCCTTTGTAAAAGATGTATATATTTTATCATATAAATATTTTAAAGTCAAGTGTTTAATAAAATATTTTTTAATTAATCCGTATTTGTGCTTTCTATGTACTCTTCAAAGAATTCCCAAGTCTTTATTAAGCTTGGATAAGACAAATAATCTTTAACCCTATTATATGGAATCCATATAGTGTCGTGCGTATCTGTAGAATCATTATCACTTTTCCCTTTATCCAATGCTAAATACATATAACAAACACATTTTTCGCCTTTAGGTGTTGTATATTTATCAATGAAAGGAGGAATGTTTTTCACTATTTCGGCAATTCTTTTAGTTTCTTCGGCAGTTTCTCTTACAGCGCATTCTATTAATGTTTCACCATTTTCCAAATGACCTTTGGGAAAAGAATAATCGTTGAGATATTCTCTAAATATTATTGCTGCTGTTTTTTCTTTACTATTAATCAACACACAACCCGCTTTTTTTGTTTCCATATTTAACTCTCCTTAAAGAAAAATAGGCATATACATGCCTATTAAAATTCTACTTTAATATTTTTTCTTTCGTTTTCGTCATCTACAATAAAGAAATCGAACTTCGTTTGTTTAAAGATTTTAGCAAATATTACAGCTGGGAAAGTTTGTATGCTTGTGTTATAAGCTTTAACTCTTGCATTATAGAACTTTCTTGCATTAGCAATGTCCAATTCAATCTCTTTTAATTGATTTTGCAAATCCATAAAATTTTCATTTGCTTGTAAATTAGGATATTGCTCAACCACCATTAACAACGATTTTAAAGCACTTGTTAATGCCGCCTCATTCTTCATTCTTTCTTCACGAGTCGTAGAATTATTTGCTAAATTTCTCGCCTCAATAACGGCTGTAAGGGTTTCTTTTTCATGTTTTGCATAACCCTTTACAGTATTTACAATATTCGGAATTAAACTGGATCTTTTTACCAAGTACACATCCATGGCAGAAAAGCTTTCTTCGACGTTGTTTCTGGCTTTTACAAATTTATTGTAGTAGCTAATAAACATAACAATGATTAAAAAAACTAATATTATAACTACGGCAATTATCGCAATCCATGCGTAAGAAGCTCCTAACAAATTCATAATTTATCTCCTTTTAGGGTATATTCTTAGTAAGTATATATCATAAATATAAAAAAACAAAACGATTTATTACAAATTGTAATTTTGTATTTTTACAAACAGAGTCGTTTTTCCACATTTTTTATAATTTTGTGGACAAACCAAAAAAGAAGAAGGTTGACACCCTCCTCCTAAGACTTATTTAGTTTTAATAATACTATTGATATGTCTTATATAAATGTATTTCTTAATACTCTTCTCTTGACAAATCTTGTTCAAATAAGACTTTTGTATTTGCTAGTGCATGTACTTGTATTGTTGTTCTATTCATAGGACCTGTAATTAAGAATACCTGACCACGACGAGCGGATACTATTGAGTCTTTCTCTGAGTCGTTGATACCACCAGCGTTACGATAAAGAGCTATCAAGTCGTTAATATCGTTTGGTGACAATGAAAGTATTAAAGAATATTGACACGCGTTGATTATTGCTGTACTTTGTGTAGCAATTTCTTCTGAACCAACGAAGTCTTTAATATTTTGTGTGATAATAATTTGCATACCATTGTATTTACGAATACGTTTAGCCATTTGCGCCATGAAATCTAGCGCTATAGGATATTTTTTATTAATAAATACGTGCGCTTCATCGACTGCAACAATTACACGTCTATGATCTTCTTCCTTTTCTTCGTGAGCAAAATACTTTAAGTTAAAGTCTCTGTTTTTAATAATTTCGTTATCCAAGTATTTAAATACTAGAAGCATCTGTGCATTCGCAATAACATCGTTACGGTTAGAGATCAATGTTCTGAAACTAAAGCAGACGAAGTTTTCATTAGTTCTAATACTTGTAGGACCATTCCACAAGTTACTATTTCTACCACCTGTAGCAAATTTTTCTATATATACTCTTACCGTTTGTAAGTTTCTTAAGTGGTATTCATCTTTTTCTTTTGCAATTAACTCGTCAACAAGTTCTATCAAATCATCAAAGATTGGAAAGTCATCAGGAGACAGCACAGATATATCGGTTGTTGGAGTAATATGGAAACGTTCATAAAGCTGAGCAATAATAGAGTTTAATTTTTCGAAAGCATCAGCATTTATGCCTGGCAATATTAATTTAAAGAACTGCTCTAAGAATTGCAAGTGTGCGTTATAAGAGTCGTCTTGTCCACCTTCTTCTGCCTCCAATGTTGCATAAATGTGGAAAGGATTGAATATACCGTCGCTACTTGTACCAACGTCTATAATTTTACCATTTAGGTTTTTACACAATATCTCATACTCGTTTTCCGGGTCAAGAATAAATATTCTTGTATTATCTGCTGCAAAGTTTGTAAGCAATGTCTTTGTTGTATATGATTTACCAGAACCAGACTTACCAATTACCATCATATTTGAATTTACACGTTCGCTATTTCTTGCAAAGAAGTTAACAAACACTGGATAAGCATTATATCCCAAATAGACGCCTCTTTCGTCTTGCAACATATTACTGATAAACGGAAAACCGCTTGCCAATGCATCTGTTTGCATTCCACGTTGGTTACTGCTTAGTCTATCATAAGTACTTATATTTGCACTTGCAAAACCATCTATTTGTCTACCAAAGTTTTCAGAAAATCTAAATCCACTTTGCCTTAAAACTGATCTAACCTCTTTCTTTACACCTTCAGCAGCCATAATATGTACGTTTACATTATAAAGGTTTTGGTTGTTATTTTCTAAGTTTTGAAGCAATTCTCTCAATGTCTCGTAATGAGTCTGAGTTGCTATCTTTTTAGAGGTTTTCATGTCTTTAGACAACTTCGCTTCTACTTCCATCAAACTTCTATCTATCATTCTTTTAGCTTGATATTTATCAATTTGTTCACAATGAACAACAATTCTACTTTCTTCTAATAGGAATAATGGAAATAACCACGCATTTCCGATGTCCAAAGGATAATCTGTTACGACAAATGAACGCATTTCTTCGCCATCAATATTTGTGTTTCTTACATGGAATTCAACTTTATCAGGCATTGCCCATTTTATTTTTTCAGCTTCACTTACCAAATCCAATTCTCTTTCATCAAATTGGCTTGTAAAAGTACTTTTTAAAAATACAAGCAAATCATTGCCTTTTACTTCCCTTGTAAATATAGGATTTGCACTACTTTCTAGAGCCGCTACCATACCAGAAACACCAGTTTCTAAAGCTTCTCTATCCTTATCATAAACTACAATATAAAAATAATCTTTTACGATTTTGCTTTCTGTATTCAAATAATTTATATAATTCAATCTTTCTTCAAATACAACACTTCTAGGATCTAGCTCATCGGGGTTGTACAAGCCTCTATCTCTCATATCGTTAAGTGTATTGTATTTATTATCTTCAAATTTTGCCAATTGGTCAAGAACCATTGGTTTTCTGGTTTTTACAATTGAAAATTTTTGATTTGGATTTAATCTAGATATCGCATGGGCAAAACATGTAACTACAGAATCTTGTTTTTCTGGCGTTAATAAACCAAAGTTCATAGGTAAAATTTCTGTAACTTTACCATAATATCCTTCAAACTGTATGTACTTATCTGTATTTATTGCATCAAATGGTATAATTCTCGCTATACTATCTGTTGCTTTTGTAGCATTCTTTACATACCTCTTTTTATAAGAGACAAACTTGAACAATAGCACAAGGCCATAATACAATCTTACTCCCTCACTAACGTGTACATACAACATTACCCAAATTACAATGAAACTCAAAGCGACATAAATATTATTTGGCGCCGGGAAAATATTAGCAAATAGTAACATTAGTGCTAATGCTAAACCCACAATACCAAAACATATATCTGCTATTCCAAATCCATGGAAAACTTCTATTTTTACTTTACTTTTTCTAGGAATATGTCTTATCGCCATAATATCCTCCATTTTTCACTAATTATTATTAGTATATATTATAATTTTTATTTTAACAAATTTTTACATCAATTTTTACATTTTAAAAAACTAATAATAAAAAAAACGACTTATATAAATAAGTCGTTATAAATTCCAAGAAATTTGTCCATCTACCATATCTTTATCTGTTTTTTCTTCTGTTCTACCATTTGCCCTGTAAACACTCAAACCATTTTGTCTTAATTCTTTAAAATCTTCTCCGGTTAAACTTAATTCTTTGTTTTGATCCTCTTCAAAAGTAAATACTTGTCCACTAAAGTTATACCTATCAGCTAAGACCTCTTTTGCTGGTTTACAAACTTTCATGCTTTTTATTTTAGATACAGCTTTCTCTGTGTATAAGCCTCTTAATTCTAACTTTTCTATAGCTGTCAACGACTTTGTCTTGTCTACGTAGGAAAGCATATATCTTAAAACATCAGCCTTTATAAAATGTTCTACAGGTAAATGTTTTAAATCTTCTTGTGCTGTTAACGAAAGCTCCAAATCCTCTATTAAGGGTGCATTTTCTTGTTTTGATTGTAATGCATTTATAGGTGAAAATGAGGCTATAGGGCTACTTTTAAAATTAATATCATATTCACTAAAAAATAAGTTTTTTACGCCTCTTTCAGCAAAACACGCTTTTCTTGCATCTGCAAGTAATTGATCAAAACCTGCTTGACTAACAGTTCTCTTTCCTGTTTCTTGTATTCTTTGTTGATCAAGCTCTATTATTTTTTGGCGAAATTTATAAAAATGATACATTGTCTTAAGATCCATATAATCTATAGGACTATATACCTTCTTCATTTTTTTCTTATCTTCTTTCGAAGCATGATCATATTCGAATTTTCTATCATATATTCCTTTTACTTCTTCTTTATATATTTGTGCTCCAACAAAAGATTCCATAATTTTGGAATAAGCAACATTTACGGAATCTTCCATTCCATAATGACTAACAACAGACGATATAGTTTGTTTTAATCCACCTTTAATAGAATATGGACTATCTTGATATCCAATCAACGATCTCATTTGACGTCTAAGCGATGTTAAATCTTTTAAATATTTTTCTCTTTTAGTCTGTGGTAATAACATTATTTCTGTTGAATTTAAATATTCTACTCTTTTATCATTTTTCATAACAAACACCTCTTATTATATTAATGATACCATAAATTATTATTAAATACAATATTAAAAAAAATCTTTTATCTAAAATTATATAGAAAAATTTTTAATACGTTGATTTAATATTAAAAAATAGGCTAAATAGCCTATTTTTTTAAAATATCATTTATTCTATCCAAATCTTCTGTGGAAGAATAGTTGATAACTATCTTACCCTTCTTTTCATCTCCAACAATCTTCACTTTAACCCCCAATTTCTTGGTTAACTCTGATTGGAAATTCTTAAGTTCTAAAGACATTATCCTTATTTTACTTTGCTTTTCAACTTGCCCGCTTTGAACGTCTTTTACTGCTTTTTCCATATCTCTAACAGTAATTTTCTTTGTAATAGCGAGATTTGCCAGTTTAAGTTGGACTTCGGGATTGTTTACGACAATTAAACTACGTGCATGTCCAGCACTTAATTTACCCTCTTCCACTAATTTGATAACTTCAGGTGATAAAGATAATAATCTAACCGTATTAGCGATTGCAGAACGACTTTTACCAAATTTATTAGAAATAATCTCTTGTGTCCAATTAAACTCTTTCATCAATTCGTCAAGTGCGCGAGCAGTTTCAATCGGATTTAAATCTTCCCTCTGAATATTTTCAAGCAATGCAATCTCTTTGATCTGCATATCTGTATATTCTCTAACTACAGCAGGAATAGTCTTTTTACCTGCAAGTTTGCTTGCTCTAAATCTTCTTTCACCAGCAACAATAGTGTAACGCTTTCCGTTTTTAACAACAATAATAGGTTGTACAACACCATACTCTCTAATGCTTTGAGCTAATTCTTCAAGAGTATTTGCATCAAAATGCTTTCTTGGTTGGGCGGTGTTATTGTCAATAAGTGATATTTCTAATTCAACAACCGAGTTGTTTTTGACAATTTCTTCCATTTTTTCAACCGGTTTAATTTCTTCTTTTGTCTCTAATATACTAGCTACTTCATCATCTCTATCCAATATACCTAATAGAGAATCAAGGCCTCTTCCTAATCTATTACTCATTATCATTTCTCCTATTTTGTTTTGATAAAAATTCTTCCGTTAATGCTTTGTATGCTAATGCTCCTGGACACTTTGGATCATATAATACTATTGGTTCTCCATAGCTTGGCGCTTCAGCCAACCTAACATTACGTGGTATAACGGTATCATACACCTTATCTTTGAAATATCTTCTCAAATTTTCAGCCACAGATGCATACAATGTACTTCTATTATTTTTCATTGTCAACACTATGCCTTCTATATTTATGGCTTCATTTAGGTGTTTTTTAACTAACTTAACAGTATACATAAGTTGTGTAATACCTTCCATGGCCAAAAACTCACATATAATTGGTATAATAACAGAATTACACGCAGTTAAAGCATTAATAGTTATCAAACCAAGTGAAGGTGGACAATCTATACATATATAATCGTATACATCTTTTACCTCATCAAGTATATCTTTAAGAATTTTTTCTCTTCTTTTCATTTGTACCATTTCTATTTCAGCACCAGCTAAATCAACATCAGAAGGTATCAAATCACACAATTCCACTTTGGTTGGCATTATAACTTCACTTACACTTGCTTTGCCAGACATTATGTCATATATAGTTTTGTATTTTTTCTCTTTATCAAATCCAAAGCTAGAACTTGCATTTCCTTGGGGGTCAATATCTACTAAAAGAACTTTTTTGCCCATTGTTGCAAGGTAGCTAGCCATATTAACGCATGTAGTTGTTTTACCTACACCGCCTTTTTGATTCAAAAACGCTATTATTTTCCCCATTTTTACCTACTTTTAATTTATTTTGTGTAATAAGTATATCATATACAAAAAGTTATTTCAAAAAGATTTATCAAACATATTTATAAAGAAAGTAAAAAAATGACTTTTGTTTCACGTGAAACATTCTATTTTTTTTATTTCAATTTTGATTATTTAAATCAATATTTCTGTTTTGTGTATTATAATCAAAATTGTTTCACATGAAACATGTGTAAACATAGATTTTAAAATTAAAACAAATATAAGCTGATAAAAAAGATGTTTCACGTGAAACATCTAACTAAAGTGGCTGTTTTCTAGGCTTATTTTGTATCCTAGGATATATTTTATTAGTGGTTTTTTCTTTTTTTATTATTAAAAAGGTTCTATTTGACTCAATTTCCTCAAAGTTTAAGGTTATTTTTTCAAAAATGCTACAACTTAATTGTTTTAAAGCATTTTTTGCTTGATTTATTTCTTCATCGGTGTTTAGACTCTTATACGCAATAAATAAGCCATTTACTTTTAGAAAAGGAATAGCATATTCCAACAAGGTATTTAAAGGAGCAACTGCTCTAGATACAACTATATCAAAACACTCTCTATACTCCGACTTGTGCGCTAAATCCTCTATTCTAGTATGTATTGCAGATAAATTATTTATTTTTAACCTATTACATGCATTATTTACAAAATTTACTTTCTTATTTACCGAATCTATAGCAGTGATCTTGAAATTTTCATTATATATTGCTAGAGGTACGCTAGGAAAACCAGCACCGCACCCAATATCTAATATTTTTGAATTGTTATTTAAATATTTGATAGAAAGCAAACTATCAATAAAATGTTTTAAATATACATCTTTTTCATCGGTAATAGTTGTTAAATTATATTTGTTATTTTCTTCAATTAAATAATGATAAAAATGTCTAAATTGTGAATAAGTGTCTTCACTTATTTCTTTTATATTATATTTACGTAGTATGTTATTAAATTGTTGATAATCCATAAAACCTCCGAATTAATAATAGTATACATCATATTTGTTTAATATTCAAGCAAATATTTATCATATATAAATATAAAAAACGGCTTTAAATAGCCGTTTTTATTTCTTTGTTGATTTTAAATAAACCATAAGTACCGCAATATCCGCTGGACTAACGCCAGAAATTCTACTCGCTTGTCCTAGGGTTAGAGGCTTAATTTTATTTAATTTCTGCTGTGCTTCTATTCTTAAACCTTTAATAGTTGAATAATCAAAATCGGAATTTAGCTGAATATTTTCACTCTTTTTTGATTGATTTATTTGAATTTCCTGTCTTGTTAAGTATCCGGAATATTTTTCTTGAATTTCTATTTCTTTTAAATCCTGTATTGAAAATTTATCGAAAAGAGTAGTATCGCAATCTACAACATCTTTTATCGTGATATTAGCCCTTCTTATCATGTCTCTAATGGTCATGCCAGAGCTAGAAAAAGTTTCACCTTTACTTTCAAACATTTTAGCATATACTGACTTAATTCCAAATCGTAAATCTAGTAGTTTTTTTATCATTTCTAAATCTTTTATACGTTTTTTATAGATTTTGTATCTTTTATCATCTACCAGACCAATTTTTCGGCCTATTTCGGTTAATCTCAAATCTGCATTGTCTTGTCTTAAGTGTAATCTATATTCTGCTCTACTAGTCATCATTCTATAAGGCTCATTAGTTCCCTTTGTAACCAAATCGTCGATAAGTACACCAATATAGCTACTATCACGTGTTAAAACGATTTTTTCCTCGTTTTTAACGTGTTTTGCAGCATTTATACCAGCTATAATACCTTGAGCCGCAGCTTCCTCATATCCACTAGTACCATTAACCTGTCCAGCACAAAATAATCCCTTTATTTCCTTACTTTCTAGCGTTGGAAACAACTGTGTACTTTCAATAGCATCATACTCAATAGCATACGCGTCACGCATAATATGCGCATTTTCTAAACCTTCTAGCGAATGAACCATGTCTTGTTGAATATAGCTTGGCATAGATGTACTAAAGCCCTGAATATAAACCTCTTTTGTACTTAATGCTTCCGGCTCTAAAAACAATTGGTGTCTATCTTTATCTGCAAATCTTACAACTTTTGTTTCAATACTTGGACAATATCTAGGACCCTCTCCAGTTATTAATCCAGTATACATCGGAGCTTTATCAAGATTATCTAATATTATTTTGTGAGTATTTTTATTAGTATAAGTTAAATAGCAATCTACAACATTCTTTGGGGATTTTTTGGTGATAAATGAAAAATTTTGAATATCGTCCTCACCTTTTTGAATTTCTAATTTTGAATAATCAATAGAATCTCCATGAACCCTCACAGGAGTGCCTGTTTTAAATCTTTTAATCTCAAAACCCAAATTAATTAATGATTGAGTTAAATGAGATGCGTTAGCAAAACCGTTAGGACCACAATCTTTTGTATAATCTCCTATAATAATTCTACTATTTAAGTACACACCTGTTGCTACGACACAAGCCTTACAATTATAAATATTTCCTTGCGCTGTTTTAACACCTATAACCCTATTATCTTCTACTATTATTTCGCTTGCTTCTCCTTGAATAATGGCTAAATTTGGCTGTTTTTCAAGTATTTGTTTCATAGATGTGTGATATGTAATTTTATCAATTTGAGCACGCAAACTTTGTACTGCAGCACCTTTAGAACTATTAAGCATTCTTCTTTGAATAGTATTCTGATCAGCAACAACGCCCATTAAACCGCCTAGAGCATCTATTTCACACACCAAATGTCCTTTTGCCGTTCCGCCTATGCTTGGATTGCACGCCAAAAAAGATATACTATCTAAATTCAATGTCAATAGTAATGTTTTTAACCCTAATTTTGCTGAAGCGTGACAAGCTTCTACACCAGCATGTCCACTACCTATAACAATTACATCAAAATCCATATTTATTTCCTTAAATTATGATTATAGTAATACATATATATTATTATATAACGATACATAAAAAAAATCAATATCGCTATTGATTTTTCTTTATTTTCCAACACAAAATTTACTAAAAATTGTATTTATAATCTCTTCTACTTCTGTTTCACCTGTAATTTCGCCTATTTTAAGCCATATATTTTTGATATCTATACTTAATAAATCAAGATTTATATCATTTTTTGCAGTATTAATAGCAATATTTGTTAAATCACGTGATTTACTTATAATATCTATATGTCTCATATTTGTTAACATTATAGGTGCAGACATAATATTTTGATCAAAAATAGTGTCATATATCTTTTCTTTTAATTCTAAAATATTTTTTTCGTTTTTCGCCGATATCTCCATTATATTTTTAAATGGAATATCTTTTTTATCAATTTTACAATCTAAATCAATTTTATTATATATAACTAAAACATTTTCTTTATTTTTTAACAAATTTAATATTTCTTCATCTTCTTTTGTTAATTTTTCACTTGTATCCACAACAAATAATATTAAATCTGCATCATTTATCGATTTTTTAGCTTTGTTTATCCCGATATTTTCAACAATATCATCACTTTCTCTAATTCCAGCAGTATCAGTTAAAATAAATTTAACACCCTTGTATTCAAAATTCTCCTCTAGAATATCCCTAGTTGTTCCTTTAATATCTGTAACTATTGCTCTATCATAATTAAGTAAAGCATTCATAAGACTGCTTTTGCCAACATTAGTTTTTCCAACAATAACTAATTTTGTTCCATTTTTGATACTCAATCCTGTAGAAGATGTGGATAAAAGTTTTTCTAATTCGATTTTCACATCAGACAATTCTTTAATAATATCTATTTTTGTTTCTTCTTCTAATTCTTCTTCAGGATAATCCATACTCACTTCTAGCTTTGCTAAACAATCAGTTAACTTACCTTGAACTTCTGAAACTTTACTTTTTAGCTTACCTTGCATCAAATTATACCCTGCTCTTATCTGACTATCAGACTCAGAGTTTATGACATCAATTACCCCTTCCGCTTCATCAAGTGATAACTTTCCGTCAAGAAATGCCCTTTTGGTAAATTCACCACCATCGGCAATTCGTGCTCCATTTTTTACTAATTCCTTCAAAACACCCTCTGCTAATTTCACACCACCATGACATTGAAACTCTACCATATCTTCTCCGGTATACGAATTAGGAGCTTTAAAATAAACCATCAGACATTTTTCATTAAAATTTTCTGTTTGTAGAGTACCTAAATATAATTTTCTAGGCTCAAAATCAGAAACTTTAGTTTTGCTATTTCTGAAAATTTTTTCCGCCAATAATAATGAATCTTTTCCACTCATTCTAACTATTGATATACCTCCAACACCCATAGGTGTAGAAATTGCACATATAGTATCTTCTACCATAAACACCTCTGTTAATATTTAATTTATCCATATTTTATGTCAAAAAGTGGATAATTGATATTATTTTATAAACAATATTTTTTATTTGATTTTTAGTTAATTATAAATCTTATACATATATTATACCATATTTTTTTTGTTTTGAAAAGAGTATATTTTTATAAATATCATTAAAAATATAAATTAAAAAATTAATCAAAAAATTTGTAAAGCTATTAAAAATATTTATATTAAAAAATATTTTTATTTAAATATAAATTTTGTAAAAACATAAGTTTATATTAATATAATTATAATATAAAATTTTTATTATTTCCACAAAATATAAAATAATGTTGATAATTATAAAAAATAGCAAAATCAAAAATAGCAAAAAATGGCTTTATATATAGATTTTTTTAAGTTTTTATAAAAACAATCGTAAATTAAATCGATTTTAATAATTCTAATGAGGAATTATTCACTTAAAAATAAAATAATTAATTTAATTCACGCTATTATTTGATATAATTATAATTAATTTTTAATAAATTGTACTAATTTTATAATAATATTTTTATTTAATATACTAATTATCTATATTAGACTATATTATATTAAAAAATTTTGTTAAAATTTATAAAATATGTCATTATTAATATTAAAAAATATGTCATTTTTTATTGTTTTTTTAGTAAATTTTTATTAAAATTATTATTAAATTTAGATAAATAATATAATAAATTACAAAATTATTAAAAAATTAACAAATTAAAAATTGGTAAATATCCCCTAAATTTAGCCATTTTTTTAATATTAAAAATTTAATAATCGTAAATTAAATCAATTTTGATAAATTTGACAGGTAAATCCTTGTCAGTTTTTAAAATAATTAATTTAAAATGCTATCTCTATTATATATTTTATCATCAAGTTTCATATAATATTTGTTTTATCATAATATATTAGCTGATTATTTCAATTAAAAATATATTTAATTACTCCTGGCTAAATCCTAAAATTAAAATCTAATTTTAGTATAATTATAATAATCATTAATTAATTAATAAGCTAAAAAATTTTTAATACTTAAATATTAAAATCAAAGTAAAATCTATTTTTTTATCACAAATATTTAATTTAATAATATAATTTAATAATTATATATCGTTTTATATTTAGTTTATAAGTTTATTTTATTAAATATGTCACGGATTAATATAGTTGTGTTACAATACATACACTTTTTGTCACATATTATATAGATAGTAACAAAAAAAAGAGTGTTTTAACACCCTTTTATATTATTTATGATATCCTTACTGGTAAAATTAAGTTTATAAATTCTTTTTTTTCATTGCCAGTTATTACGCATGGAGATATTGAAGTATTAAAGTTTAGCTTAATATATTCTTCATCGATTACTCTTAAAGCATCTGAGAAATATCTGGCATTGAAAGCTATTGTTAATTCTTTACCATTTAATGAAATAGAAATATTATCTTTGTTCTCACCTATCTCACTATGACTTGATACAATCATTAATTTTTCATTTACTTCAAATCTTACTAAGTTGTTTTTATCAATTCTGCTAAATAGCATTGCTTTGTCTATAGAATTTTCTAATTGAGCTTTGTTAATTATTACTGTTGTTGCAAAACTGTTTGGAATAATTTGTCTGAAATTTATAAATTCACCATCAAGTAGTCTTGTACTTATTGTAGAATTTCCAATTTCTACCATCATGTTATTCTTTTGTATATTTATTTTTACTGTTTCATCTGTGTCATTAAGTATGTTTGAAATTTCTCTCAAACTTTTTGCTGGTATAATGATATTCACATTATTAGTTAAATTGTGGATATCTTTTATTTCCATAGCTAATCTAAAACCATCAAGTGCTACTGCTGTAAGTTTATTATCAACTGCTTCAAACTTAACACCTTTTAGAATTGGTCTTGTTTCATCAATTGATACTGCGTATACTGTCTTATTAATTAATTCTTTCAAATCTTTTTGGCTAATCTCGAAACTATTATCGAATTGTACTTTTTTAATTTCTGGATATTCTGAACTGTCATAACATTGGATCTTACCGAATGAGTCGGCATATCTTAAACTAAGATTGTTTTGGTTATCTGTAGTAAGCTCTATTTGCTCTCTGTTTAATTTTTTAATATATTCTCCAAAGAACTTTCCCGGAACTACAACTTCACCTTCTATTTTGATATCTGCTTTTATTTTATTTTCTATTGTTAACTCTAAATCTGTTGCTGTTAATGTTAAATAGTCTTCATCAGTACTTATTTTAATTCCTTCAAGTATAGGATTTACACTCTTATTACTTAAAGCTTTACTTACTTTTAAGACTGCATCAGATAAATCAAGTCCGTCACAAACGATTTTCATAATGCGCTCTCCTATTATATTTTATTTATTTTTTTTAATATTAATATATATAATGGGCTCTGTGGAAATGTGTATAACTTCCCAAAACCACAAGATATTGTGTTAAAGTTAACGATTTTTCGTCAACTAATCTACTACATATAGTGAGGATAATTGTGTATAAGTCGGTGGATAAGTGGGGATAAGTTATCCACATATCCACAAAAAGTGGCATTTATTGTCGCGAAGCCATACTTTTTATATCCTCAACTGCTATTTTTATACGGTTATTGTTCTTTATAAGGTCTGCAACCTTCTCTCTTGCGTGTATTACAGTAGTATGATCCTTACCGCCAAATATCTGTCCAACAGATGTAAGTGGAAGTGCTAACATCTCAACTATGATGTACATGCAAATTTGTCTAGGTTCAACAATTTCCTTATTTTTCTTTTTTCCAAGTATTTCTGTACGAGACACGTTAAAGTATCTACATACGCAATCTATTATACGGTCAGTGGTTAAATTTTGTTTTGTAGATGTAACATGATCTTTTAAAGATTCCATTACGTCCTCTAGGTCAGCTACTTCTTTCATATGTAAGCAAGCATAGAAATGTACCTTACCAAGTATTCCTTCTAACTCTCTTATATTTGTATCAAAGTTTTCTGCAATGTAATTGATAACATCTTTGTTGACAATGTATTTTTCATTCTCTGCTTTCTTTTGTAGAATAGCTACTCTTGTCTCAAAGTCTGGAGTTTGTATATCTTGGATAAATCCCATACTAAATCTGCTTACCAATCTTTCTTGTAGGGTAGGGATCTCTTTAGGAGGTCTATCAGATACTATTATTATTTGTTTATTGTTTTGATACAAATCATTGAATGTATGGAAGAACTCTTCTTGAGTACCGGTATGTTTTGAAATGATCTGTATATCATCGACCATCAGTACATCCACATTACGATACTTTTCTCTAAATTTGCTATTGTAGTGGTTTCCACCATTTTTCATGCTTTCGATGTAGTCGTTTACAAATTTTTCACATGTAACGTATAGAACGTTTAGTTCTGGATTGTGTTCTTCTAAGTAATTACCAATTGCGTGTAGCAAGTGAGTCTTACCAAGACCAGTTCCACCATAGATAAATAGGGGATTGATCTTTCCTGGGTGTTCCGCAACACCTACAGCTGCCGCAAAAACATATTTGTTACTGTTACCAACTACGAAATTATCAAAGGTATATTTTTTGTTAAAGTTGTTAACTTTCTGTGATTGAGCTAAACTTCTTTCTTGCTCAAATTTTAATTTCTCAAAATATTCATCTTTCTCGTATGGATCCAATACAACAAAATCTTTGATTTCATCTGTTAATGCTTTTACACTTTGTTTGATTTGTTCTCCGTGTAAAGACAATACTCTGTTCTTGGCATTAGCGCTGGTTGTTGATAGATATAATACTCCATCAATAACATCAATAGGTTCTAATGTATTAATCCATAAATCATAAGAAAGTGATGAAACTTGAGTTTTTAGACTATTCAAAGTCGCATTCCATATAGAATTAATATTCATTTCATCCTCATCTATAATTTATTTTTTTAATCATTAAAATTACAAATTTTAACGATTTTAAAGACTAATTTACAAAACATACAATTTGCAAATTTCCGCTTTATTTAGCCATAAATTAATCTTACATATATAGTATACTAAAAGAGAAAATAATTGTCAAGGAATTTGATAATTTTGGGGTGGATATCTGGCAGAATTTTATAAAATATAGATATTTTGAGTTGATTTAAGTGTGTTATGCTTTTCCACATTTTTTAAAAATTTGTGAATAAAAAACCCCTACAATAGTAGGGGTTCAAATTATTATTTTATTAATTTGCCATCATTGATTTTTATCTCATTATAATCTATATTGTGCTTAAATTCAGTACACGTTATAATGGTTTGATACTCTTTTACTTTGCTAATTAATTTTAGTTGTCTGTCGTTATCTAACTCGCTCAATACATCATCAAGCAGTAGAATAGGAGTCTCGTGAGTTTCGCTTTTTATAACTTCTAGTTCTGCTAGTTTTAAGGATAGCGCAACTGTTCTCTGCTGTCCTTGTGAACCAAAAGAACGTATATCTATCTCATTAACAATTAGTTTGATATCGTCTCTTTGAGGGCCTACATTAGTATAACCTAAAGATATATCTTTGTCTCTGCAATCAATAAGTCCTTGTAGTAATTTTGCCTTGATATTATCTTCTGTTACGTCATTTACACCAGTGTATTCTAATCTTAAAACTTCTTTATTTTCTGTTAATTCCTTATGTATTTGACTAGCGATACTTGATAAAATATTAACAAATTTAAGTCTAGTATATACTATTTTTGCACCAAAAATTGCTAGCTGTTCGTCCCAAATTGCAAGTGTGTCCGCAATTGTTTTTGAATTGTTAGAGGACTTAAGAAGTCTATTTCTTTGGTCTAAAACTTCGAAATATTTGTTAAGATTGTAAAAATAATTTTTATCAAATTGGCATATTGCTATATCTAAAAATTTACGTCTTTCGTTAGGTCCATTTTTAACAATATTTAACTCATCTGGGCTAAAATATACTGTATAAATTTCACCCAAAAGTTGACTAATTTTCTTTAGATAATAGCCATTAATTTTGATAGATTTATTCTGGTTGTTGGATAGAAAAATCTCAAGTTTTTTGTGAATATTAGAGTGTTTTACATATTCCATTGTTACTTTAGCAAAAGTAGAGTTCCATCTGATAAGTTCTTTTTCTTTGCTAGTTCTTGGACTTTTTCCAATAGATGCTAAATAAATACTCTCAAGTAGATTGGTTTTGCCTTGAGCGTTATTTCCAACAACGACATTAAGATTTTTGTCTAAGTAAACAACTTCGTTATCGTAGTTTCTAAAGTTGTTTAATTCAATAGATTTGATATGCATAAAATTCCTTAAATTTTAATATTTGTAATATTTATGAAAAATGGCTAAATTTAGTTACATTTCGAGTTTTGCTTTTTTTACAAAAAATGTAAAAAAACTTACACATTTTTCTACTTAGATTTTATCAAAAAAAATGCATTATACAAAGCAAATTAAAAACATTTTTCTGCTGTTAGTTTAATTATGTTTAATTTTTGCTAAAAGTTGAATTGTTTTAAAAATTTTTAGGTATTGACAGGGTGCGTGGCGTGTGTTAAAATTATGTTTAATAATAGCAGAATAGTATTAATAAAAAACGAGGGAATAATGAGTATTTTTAGTGATCTAAAAAAGAAAATAGAATACAAAATGAAACGAAAATTTAAATATGATGGACCAATCAAGATAAGTCTTAAAAGAGAAGTTGAAATATTTGAGTTGTTAGACAAGATATTAACTAAAACAGGAAAATATAAATCTGATGCTATTCATTTGAGGGATAACTCTAATTATTACAGAAACAGAACGACTATTCAGCAGGATAAATACAAAAAAGTACTGGAAGAAGAGTTGTGTAAAATTGTGGAAGAAAATCCGGAGTTAAAATATTGTGTTATTGATGAGGGTTTTTCTGAAAAAATTCCATTCGGACATTATATAGTTCGTTGTGCTTTTGATAAGTTGGCAACTCAGATTGCAGAAGACGATTATGCGTTAAGAATGACTGAGCAGTTTTGCGGAATGCCGTTTCCGCATTACGCATGTAGAATGGAAAGATCAGAAGTTGTAATGAAAGCATTAGAGAATTCTAATATTCACCAGATATTGTTTAATTATAATGAAAATATTGGGCATTATATAGCGGATAATTCAAGTGATGTAAAATGCTATCTAGAGGCTCTAAAAAACAAGAAATTAAGGACTGCGAAAGATTTTTATGGAAGAACTATGGGACATTGTTGTGCAGGACGAACAGATCAAGATTTTAAAGTTGCTTCAATCTTTACGTTTATTGCATGTCTTGATCAAAGGGACGCTGTAGATAAAAGAGGAAATAATATATTGATGACAATGGCTAAAAATAACAACTATGAACTAGCAAATATATTAAAAAATCCAGAAATTTTAACACATAATATTATTAACCGAGTAAATGCAGACGGAGAAAGTTTTGTAAGTTTGGTAGAAAATATGAATAATGCAAATAAAAATACTCAAGGATATACTCCGTTAGAAATTCCAAAGAAATTTATTCTGCCAGAAGAAGAGTCAATGAGAGAATCAATAGTAGATTATTTTGAAAAATAAGATGTTGACAAGGAATATGGGCAGTGATAGAATTTTTGTACTGAGAAAAGGTTTTAATTATTGCAAAAATATTAATTAAAATTATGTAATTTTAAAAGAGGGAAGAAAATGTTTGAAAAGTTAAAAAAGAGATTACAACTTAAAAAGATAAGAGGTCTAGAGTACAAAGGCCCTAAGAAAATAAGTCTAAAAAGAGAAGCTGAAGTTTTTGAAATGATAGACAAAATTTTGGATTCAACAGAAAGTTATAGATTTGATGCTATGGAAGAAAAAAATGGTTGGGGTTCAGCAAAAAATGACAAGTATAAAAAAGTGCTTGAAGATAAAATTTGTAAAATGGTAGAAGAAAATCCAGAGCTTAAGTACTGTAAATTTTTTAATATTAGAAATTGTGATATTGGTAAATATTTTTTAGGTCATCATGCAATAAATTGCGCTTTTGATAAATTGGCATTAATGATAGCAGAAGATGATTACGCAATAAGACTACAATATGATTATTTACGATATCCTATGCCTCATTTTGCACTTTATGAAGGAAGATATGATGTTGTAAAGGCAATGTTAAATAGATCAGATATACATGAGATTTTAAACGATTACAATGAAAATATTGGTCACGAAATTGCTAAGGATAAACATGATGTTAAGTTATATCTAGATGCGTTAAAAAATGAAAAGTTAAGAACTGCAAAAAATCATAGAGGAAAAACTATGGGATTGTTATGTGCAGACTCTAGTAGAATTAAGGATTATGAGGTTGCTTCAATTTTTACATTCTTAGCATATCCAGATCAGAGAGAAGTTGTAGATAATGGTGGAAATAATATGCTCATGACAATGGCAAAGGCTAATAATCAAGAATTGGGAAATTTATTTAAACATCCTGAAATTTTGACTCCTGAGATGGTTAATATCGTAAATGATAAGGGAGAAAGTTTTGTTGATTTGGCTGATATTATGAATAAGAATGCTACCAATAAGGGTTATGTGCCAATTGTTATCCCTCAAAACTTATTAGAATCTCAAGAAGAAAGAATGAGAAAAAAAGTAGATAATTTTTTTGATAAAGAGGCGTAAACAGGAATTACATATGTGTAGTATTTTGGGGAAATAGGGTATTGACAACTGATATAGGATGTGTTAAAATTAATTGATATTTGTTATTATTAGAAACTATGGAGGGGAAAATGAGTTTTTTAAGTGATATCAAAAAATGTAACGATTATAAATCAAAAAGAGGGATGGAATATAAAGGTCCAAATAGACTAAGTGTAAAGAGACGAGCAGAAGTTTTTGAATTATTAGGTAAAATTATAGATAACACTGAAAGGTATCGAAGCGATGCGCTTTGTTGTTTAGATTACAATGTAAACTTATATAGACGAGAAAAAGACGTAATGAATGATACATATAAGCGTTTATTAGAAGAAAAACTTTGCAAAATTGTTGATGAAAATCCTGAGATAAAGTACTGTCTTTTTGATAATTATTCAGAAGATAGAAGATCTAGTGAAAAGATTTCTTTTGGTCATTATGCAATAAATTGCGCTTTTGATTATTTAGCAATTAAGATTGCTGAAGATGATTTTGCTATTCGAATGACTGATAGTTCTGCTTATCCATTTCCTCATCAAGCGGTTGATAAGCAAAGAAGTTTAGTAGTTTCCAAAATTTTAGAAAGTCCAGTTATTCACGAGATAAAAGATGAATTTGGATCAAATATTGGGCATTATATGGCTAAAGATAGTAGGTTTGCTACTAATTGTTTTATAGCTGCCAAAAATGAAAAATTGAGAACTGCATTAACTCCTGAGGGAGAAACTATGGGTTTGATTTGTGCTAGATGTTATAAAGGAGGCGCAAGCGAAACTCCAGTATCAATATTTGTTAACTATCCTGATCAAAGAGAAGTTGTAGATCCTGATGGCAATAATATGCTAATAAATATGGCAAAAGCAGGCAATGATGAACTATCTTCTTTTGTTAGAAATTTCGCTGACACTATCTCAGTGGATATGGCTAATAGGGTAAATGATAATGGTGAGTCATTTGTTAATTTAATAAATAGAAGAAACGTTTTATTAAAAAATGCTGATAAATATATTCCTGTAGAACTACCAGAAAGTTTAATTCAAGATGGACGACAAGTATTGAGAAATCAGATAGATAAAATTTTTGATAAAGAGGCGTAGAAGAAAATAATACAAGAATAGAAGGCTATACAGGTGTATAGTCTTTTTTTTGTCGAAAAAACCTGCAGTCAGTTTACTATTTATATTAATAATATATAATAAATGTTGAAAAATCTTTAGGTGTTTTGAAATTTTTGTTGTATAATAAAAGGGCAAAATGGTACCAAATTCCTGCAATTGATATAATCTAAGGATTTGTTCGGGTTTTGGTTAATTTATACCAATACGGCGAAATTAGGCATTAAAAACCGCAAATATGGTATAACGAGAAAAGTTTTGCAAGAAAAAAATAATATTATTAGGTGATAAAATGGCAGACATAGAAGTAAATGAACATATTCTATCTAAAAGTGTTAAGTATGATGAGGCGGATATACAAGTCCTAAATGGATTGGAGCCGGTTAGAAAAAGACCAGGTATGTATATTGGTAGTACAGACACAAGAGGACTTCATCATTTGATAACAGAAATTGTAGACAACTCTATTGACGAGGCATTAGCTGGTTATTGTAGTACTATATCAGTAGTTCTTAATAAAGATGGTAGTTGTACAATTACTGATGATGGACGTGGAATACCATGTGGGATACACAAAACTGAGAAGAAGAGTGCTGTAGAGGTTGTTTTAACTAAACTTCACGCAGGTGGTAAATTCGGTGGCGAAGGATATAAGATTTCCGGTGGTTTGCATGGTGTAGGTCTTAGTTGTGTTAACGCACTTTC
Organism: Clostridia bacterium; assembly: GCA_017399265.1. Classification (GTDB taxonomy): domain Bacteria; phylum Bacillota; class Clostridia; order Christensenellales; family UBA1242; genus UBA11490. The sequence goes on along the minus strand of JAFQDL010000009.1, from coordinate 72,935 downwards.
TAAATGGCTAGAAGTAACTGTATATCAAAGTGGAAAAATACATCAACAGACATATCGTAGAGGTGTGCCACAAGATGAATTAAAGGTTGTTGGAGATACTGATAGAACTGGTACTACCATTTGTTTCTTGCCTGATGATGAGATATTTGAAACTTGCGAATTTGATTACAACGAACTAAAGGCTAGATTTAGAGAAATTGCTTTCTTAAATAAAGGCCTTACTTTATCTATCGAAGATAGACGTGGAGAAGAGGAAAAGAAAGAGGTTTATAAATTCGATGGTGGTATTGTAGAATTTGTTGATTTTCTAAATAGAGATAAAGAAACAATTTTGCCAAGCACTATTTATGTAGACGTGGTTAATCCAACCAACGAAGTTGAGGTTGCATTCCAATTCAACACTGGATATAACGAAATTATAAATTCATATGCAAACAACATCAATACAGAAGAAGGTGGTACACACTTAGAAGGATTCAAGAACTCTTTAACAAAGATAATCAATGATTATGGCAAGAGCAATAAAATACTTAAAGAGTCTGAAAAGTTAAGTGGTGAAGATGTTAGAGAAGGTATTACAGCGATTGTCTCTGTAAAACTTACAGATCCACAATTTGAAGGTCAAACCAAGACAAAACTAGGCAACTCAGAGATGAGAAAGGTTGTAAGTGACGCTATGGAGCAAAAATTTGGTGCTTTCTTGGAAGAAAACCCAGCAGTTGCAAAAGACCTTATCCTTAAGTGTATTACGGCTAAAAGGGCCCGTGATGCGGCTAGATCGGCAAGGGATCTAACTAGAAGAAAAGGAGTATTAGAGAGTACAACCCTTCCAGGAAAACTTGCAGATTGTACTTCAAAGGTAAAATCTGAGTGTGAGATATACTTAGTTGAGGGTGATAGTGCGGGAGGAACTGCTAAGCAAGGCAGAGATAGAAAATTCCAAGCGATACTACCACTTCGTGGAAAAATATTGAACGTAGAAAAGGCATCACTTCACAAAGTGCTAGAGAGTGGTACTATTAAAGATATGATAACAGCATTTGGTTGTGGTATAAGTAGTGAATTTAACGAAGAGAAATTAAGATATGACAAGATTATCTGTATGACAGATGCCGATGTTGACGGAAGTCATATCAGAATACTACTATTGACATTCTTCTTTAGATTTATGCAACCATTAATCCAAAATGGACACGTATATATTGCTCAACCACCACTATATAAAATTGAGTATAATAAGCAAACATATTATTGTTATTCTGACGAAGAATTGAATGCTAAATTAGATGAACTAGGCAGACCAAAAGTAACTCTTCAAAGATACAAAGGTCTAGGTGAAATGAACGCAGATCAATTATGGGAGACTACTATGAACCCAGAGAATAGAATTTTACTAAAAGTAACCATGGAGGACGCTCTTGAGGCAGAGGAAGTATTCTCAAGACTTATGGGTGAAGATCCAGAGTTAAGACGTAAATTCATAGAGGAAAATGCTACTTTAGTTAAAGACTTAGATGTATAAAGGAATTTGGTGAATCATGGATAAGAACGAAATAGATCAAATTATTGAAAAAAGCAATTCCAATAAAATATTAGAAGTAAAAGTAAAAGACGAATTGGAAAAATCATTTATCGCTTATGCTATGGCGGTAAACGTTTCTCGTGCAATTCCAGATGTTCGTGATGGTTTGAAACCGGTACATAGAAGAATTCTTTACACAATGGGTGGAGAATTGAACCTATTTAATGATAAACCATTCAAGAAATGTGCGCGTATTGTCGGTGATGTTATGGGTAAATACCACCCTCACGGCGACTCTGCAATCTATGATGCATTAGTAAGACTTGCTCAAGACTTCACAATCAATGCACCACTTGTAGAAGGTCATGGAAACTTTGGTTCAGTGGACGGTGATAGTGCTGCTGCAATGCGTTATACTGAGGCAAGACTTTCTAAGATTTCTAACGAAATGCTTAGTACCATAGACAAAGAAACAGTAGATTTCTATCCTAACTTTGATGACACATTACAACAACCGGTTGTTCTTCCTGCTAGATTCCCAAACCTTTTGGTAAATGGATCTGATGGTATAGCGGTAGGTATGGCAACAAATATACCTCCTCACAACTTAGGAGAGGTAATTGACGGGGTTGTAGCATTAATTGAAAACTCTGAATTAGACATTGAAGAATTGATGAAATATATTCCTGCACCAGATTTTCCAACTAGAGGATATATCTTGGGCATGAAAGGTATCAAAGATGCTTATAGAACTGGTAAAGGCACATTCTATATCAGAGCAAGAGCAGAAATTGAGGAATATAATAATGGTACTCGTAGCAGAATTATTATTACAGAGATCCCATATCAAGTAAATAAAGCAAAACTTATTATGCAAATTGCTGATATGGTAAAATCGAAGAGAATTGAAGGAATCTCTGATATAAAGGAAGAAAGTGATAGAGAAGGAATGCGTATTGTAATCGAGATAAAGAGAGATGCGAATGCGCAAGTAGTTCTTAATTCTCTATATAAGCAAACACAACTACAAATTAGTTTCGGAATTATTATGCTTGCACTTGTTAATGGGGCACCAAAAGTATGTAACTTGCTTGAGATTGTTAAACATTTCTTAGATTTCCAAAAAGATATAGTGATTAGAGAAACTAAATTTGATTTGGAAAAAGCAGAACAAAAAGAGCATATTTTGGCAGGTCTTGTTATTGCTCAAGCAAACATTGACGAAGTAATTAGACAAATCAAAATTTCCGAAGATAAGCAAGATGCTATTGAGAGATTGACAAAACTATTTGAATTGTCTGAAAAACAAGCACAAGCAATTCTAGATATGAGATTGCAAAAATTGACTGGTCTTGAAGTAGAAAAATTAAAAACTGATCTTCAAGAAGTTCAAGAATTAATTAAAGAATTGAGAAGTATTCTAGAGAGTGATGAGAAAGTTCTTGCTATTATTAGAGACAATCTTCTTAACATTAAGTCAAAATATGCAGTGCCTAGAAAATCTGAAATCAGTTTTGATTATGGTGATATTGATATTGCCGATCTTATCGAGAAAGAAGATGTTGCTATTACTTTAACACATGCTGGATATATTAAGAGGATGCCTATTGCAGAATACAAGAGTCAGCATAGAGGTGGCATGGGTGTAAGTGGACACAAGACTAAAGAGGAAGATTTTGTAGACAACATTTTTGTTACAAATACACACGATGATTTATTCTGCTTTAGTGATAAAGGTAAAGTATATACAATTAAGGCTTTTGAAGTGCCAGAGGCTCAAAAACAATCTAAAGGAAGAGCTATTGTAAATATTTTACAACTTGATCCGGGCGAAAGAGTAACAACTATTATCCCTATCAAAGAGGAAGAAAGAGAACAAGGAAACCTTCTACTTTGTACAAAACTTGGACTTATCAAAAAGACTAGACTTGCTGAATTCGAAAGTATCAGAAAAGGTGGCAAGATAGCAATAAGATTAAGTGAAGAAGATTCATTGATTGGTGCATACATTACAAATGATAATGACGAGATAATCTTAGCAAGTAGCGATGGTAAATGTATAAGATTTAAAGAATCGGATATTAGACTGGTTGGTAGAGATGCGATAGGTGTTCGTGGTATGAAATTAAGAGATAATGAACACTTAGTTGATATTGTTCTAGTAAAAGAAGGTCATGATATTATAACTGTCAGTGAAAAAGGTTATGGAAAACGTAGCAGACAAGAAGATTATAGAACTCAAGGAAGATATGGCTCAGGTGTAATGGCTGGTGTATTCAATGAGCAAACTGGTGGCCTTGTAAGCTTAAAACAAATAACTGACGAAGATGATTTGATGTTAATTTGTGACGATGGTCAAATAATTAGACTTAATGCAACAGAGATAAACACAATAGGTAGAAATACTAAAGGTGTAAGACTTATGAAAGTCAAAGATGGATTCAAGATCGTGGCAATTGCTGTTGTTCCTACTGTGAAGGAAGAAGAAGTGTCTGAATCAGGTGAGGGATCTTTTGAAGAATGCTCTGAGTAAATGCTGTAGAAACTGAATAAAAAAAAACTAAATCGAATTATCGGTTTAGTTTTTTTTATTTTATTTAATAATGACTTAATCTTGTTCAAACTTAGAAGGAAAGTTTATTCAAATAAAATAGCTTTTAATAAAGAGATATACTATGCTAGTGGAAGAATTTACAGATGTTTATTACAACAATAATTATGAAGTTGTAAGTGAAAATTTATTATTGCATTATATTTTCATCTTTAATAGATATAAGACTTCCATGCTTTGTATATATATTGTTTGATGGTATGTTTGAATTAATTCTAACATTCGGTACAATTTTAACGTTATTGCCTATTTTAACTCCATCTTCTACTTCAATATATCCTGTAGTGTTTATTTCTTCCAGTTCTCCAGTACTAGTTTTTCCTAGTCGTCTACCTTGTGCAGCCACTTCATGCCCTGTAGCAAATAACGTTGAGCCGTCTCCAACGACAACATTGTTACCTAATCTAACATTACCAGCTAAACTCACCCCGTCACCTATAATTACATTGTCGCCCAGAGAAACTGAACCGATAACGTCAACAAATAATTTATCTCCGAATTTACAATTCTTTCCTTTGTATGGAAATAATATATTTACAATTTCCTTTTTTCTCTCAATAGGAGTTTTTGAATTATTATACTCTGCACACAAATTATGAGTGAAATCACTGATTTGTGAAATGACAGATTGAATACTGTTATATTTTTCACCATTTAACATTTTGATATACTCAGTAAAATCCCCATCAAACCCTAACATCTTTAAATGGTTAATCAAATAATCTATTTCTTCTTGACTTCGTTGCTTTTGACCTGTTTGTGTTTGATAATCTGGAGTTAAGTTTAATACTTTTTGTGCAGGAACTCCCACATATAATGAATTGGAATCTATAGTAGTATCATTTAATACTTTAGAGCCTAATCCAATGACCGATTGTGAGGAAATAATTGTATTATTACCTACAGACACATCTGCACAAATCCAAACATCATCACCAATCGTTACTCGACCTGCAGCTTGAGAATTTTCTACACGATTACCTATACATACATTAGGAGCAAACAAGCAAAAGTCACCACTTTCAACTAAAGTATCTGGGCTAAAAGTTACATTGTGATTAATATATGTAATACCTTTTAAATTGACCATCCCAACAACGGCAGAAATATTATCTCCAACCCCAATAATTAAGCCATGCCCTGGAAACAACTTGTCTAAGATATCATTACGTTTTCTGTCAATCATTTTTTGTACAGACGGACTCGCACTTCTATAAGGAATAGAATTTAATTCAGAATATTCAGAACATAATTGATTGGAATATTTTAATAAATTTTGATACTCTGGATCTTGTCTGTTAAAAGGTTTGCCTGCATACATTTTTTCTATTTCTGTTAAATCTCCATTAAAACCTAATTTTCGCAGGTGATTAATTAAATGATTTGTTGTCATAAAAACTCTCCTAAGTATTTTAACTTAACTTAGGATACACTATTTTGGTATTAATGTCAATAACAATTATGTATCACAGTTTTAATGTATGTTACAAGTATAAAATTTATTACATTTATCGAAAAATGTAAAAAAGTATTTTAATATTTCAAAATATTTGTTATAATAAGCCAATCATGAACGAGAAATATAAGAATATTCACAAAGGTCACAGATTAAGAATAAGAGAAAGAGCAAGGAAAGAAGGTGTAAAGAATTTTGAGCCTCATCAATTTTTGGAATACTTGCTATCTTTTTCTGTTGCTAGAAAAGACACTAATCCATTAGCACATATTTTAATTCAAGAATTCGGAGATCTTGATAAGGTTTTTCGTGCCTCATATGACGATTTGTTAGATATTCCTGGGCTTGGTGAGGTTTCTGCAACATTCATTGCTACATTTAAAGATATGGTAGATTATTATCAAAATTATAGAGCTAAGAAAAATATAAGAGTTAATGGCCCTGCCGATGCTGTAACGGTAATAAAACCATTGCTAGATAGACAACCTACAGAAGTATTTGCCATAGTATTTCTAGATGCTAAAGATGAAATGATAAATTATGAATTGTTAGATAATGGTACTGAAACAGAGATTGAGGTCAATGTAGACAAAGTTGCAGATTTGGTTAGAAAACATAAAGCTAGAAGTGTATTAATTGCACACAACCACCCAACGCAATATTTTAATCCAAGCAAAGATGATTTAAGAATAACTAAAGTTTTATACATGGCTTTAAGCCTTCAAGGTGTTCAACTAAAAGATCACTTAATCTTTACAAGAGATGATATTTTTAGTTTTAAAGAGCGTGGGCATATGGATAAAATAATAAATATGGTGAAGAATTTTAATGAAATGCAAATAGAAGAGAGGTTTACTTATGACTTTTCGAAAAAAGGATAGTGGATTTGTTTGCGGACATTGCGGCGAGAATGTAGAACCACTAGGATATACTAGTAGAAATCATTGTCCAAAGTGCTTATATAGTCTACATGTGGATATTGATCCGGGAGACAGGGCAAATGAGTGCAAAGGGTTGATGGCTCCCACACAGATAGAATATAATTCTAACAAAGGTTATGTGATATTGCATAAATGCACTAGATGTGGAGAATTAAAACGTAACAAATGTGCTGAAGATGATAACTATGAATTGATTTTGGCAATAATGAAAAACATGAGAATTTAATTGCAAAAAATATTTTTTAAAAAATATAATAAGATTTTGTAAAATAAACCGTTGACAAATGGAATATTTTGGTATATACTAATTTGCGTTAAGTTAGTATATGGTCTCTTAGCTCAGTTGGTAGAGCAACTGACTCTTAATCAGTGGGTCCAGGGTTCGAATCCCTGAGAGACCACCAAACAAGTCGTAATTTGTGCGACTTTTTTTACTCTCAGGTCTTAGTGTGTTGCACACATAGACGATTGCCATCGTCACGAACCCGTGGACAGAGTCCAGGTGTAGTCGGGACCCCTGCCCGACACCTGCGGCCGAATCCCTGAGAGACCACCAAACAAGTCGCAATTTGTGCGACTTTTTTTACTCTCAGGTCTTGATGTGTTACACACATAGACGATTACCATCGTCGCGAACCCATGGACAGAGTCCAGGTGTAGTCGGGAACCTTGCCCGACACCTACGGCCGAATGCTTTCGAGAGCACTTAATCAGACACTCCTTTGGGGTGTTTTTTTAATTAAAGTAGTTTTAAACTAATATCATTTTAAAATTTTGATTTTTTATGACTTTTCCATATTGATTTTAAAGACATATATTGTTTTTATTGACAAAGTATATAGGGGTGGTTGTATACTACTCTAAAAGATAAAATGGGTGAAGTATTATGACAAAAAAATATAAAATAATTGTGGCTGTAATGGCTGCTGTATTGGTATTAGTTATTGCAGGATTAGCAGTTGGCCTAGTTCTTGTTGCGCAACAGGTACAAATGACAAATTCTGTGTCTGTAACATATACCGCAGATAATGTAGAATGCGATATTACTGCATATGCAATTCATCATATAGCTGATGTTGAAAGTGCCGAGAGCAAAACTATAGATTTAAATAATATCGATTCTACAAAAATGGAAATTGTTCAAGTCTCTGATGGCGATGGTTATATAAACTCGGCCACTGATGAGATAAGAGCATATGATAGTGATGGTATTGAAATAAATAGTAATAAATCGTGGTTGTTTAAGCATCGATCTTTTGCTCCAGTTACATTAAGGCCAGTTGCGGCTGCAGACGGCTCTACAACTTCTTCTACGGTTATATATTATTTTGAGATCATAAATAAGTCAGGATTTACAATTACTGTTTCTCCTAATTATGATGAGCCAGAAGATGATGATAATGTTATTATTAGTGGATATGCTAACGGAGGAGCGATAGGTTTACCTGCAAATAATAGTAGGCTTATTAAATATAGTATTAAGATAGATAACATTTCTAACGATGCAAATTATAATGGTACTATTAGTTTTAAGATAGAGAAGTCTACACAACACCAAGGTGGAGCTGATTGATGATCAAGTGATAGGTAAAAGTCTATCACTTTTTTTATTTAAAATCTCTCCAGACTTGGCTTTCTCTTGGTCCAACACTGTTTTGATATTTGCCATTATATAATTTTATTTTTCCTTTGGTTTTCCAAAACATAATTTGACCTATTTTCATTCCCTTGTATATTCTCAGGGGTTGAACGGCGTGTAACTGAAAGGTGAGGTTGCCTTTGAAGCCTATATCTACTAGGTCTGCAGTTATTTGGACAAACAAGCCTAATCTTCCGGTAGAACTTCTTCCTGTGAGTGTTGGGACAAAGTGATTACTACCTATGACTTCTTTAGTGTATCCTAGATAGATTTTGTTTGGTTGTAGTACCAATCCTTCGTCTGGTATTGGAATGGTAATAGTTTTTAATTTTTTTTTGCTATCAAGGATTTCTTCTTCATAAACTTTTAAATAATCTCCCAATTCTACATTATAACTATTGGGATTAACATTCTTCTTGCAAAAGGGTGAAATTGTTATTTTGTTTTTTTGTACTTGTTTAAATATTTCTGTTCCGGTAAGAATCATGATAACTCCTTATATAATTTGCTAATTTGTGCTTTGGAATATTTTTTATACTCGCCGTTGATATAATTATTATTTTTTCTGCCCTTAATTTTCCAAAAAGTGACTTGTCCTATTTTCATTAATGGATAAATTTTTACAGGTTGAACGACCTTTAATTCTAAAGTCCAATTATGATTAGTGCCTACGTGACCTAGTGGAGCTGTAATTTGCAAAAACAATCCAAGACGCCCGACAGAACTTCTGCCGATTAATTGTGTTACAAATTTAGTACTGCCAATGCTTTCATAGGTGTTGGCCAGATATAACTTATTGGGTTGTAAGATGTAGCCATCGTCGGTTAGAGTGATTTTTTTGGGCATGCTTTTCTTTTTGCAATCTAACGGGATATCAAATTCTAATAGTTCGTAATCCAAACGATAGTTGTAGCTGTTGGGATTGAGTAGGTTTGTATCAAAGGGGGAGATGGTAATATTTCTTTTAGATACTTGCCTTAATATTTCTTGTTTGGTTAATATCATACTATTATTCCTTTATTTTAGTGTTGACCATGCTTCAGGCGTTCTAAAATCTATTGGAAGAATGTTAAGATAAGAGTCAATTCTTATTATTAGTTGAAATGAATTTCTGATATTTAGATCTAACAAATAATTACGAATATTATCTATCATTCTGTGAATTGTTTTAGCTAGATACGAGATATCAACGTCGCTAAAATGGTTCTCTTTAATTGCTTTGTTGTTTAGCTTCTTGATATGGGGAAGGCTTTCTGAATTGTATGGATAATCAATCATTAGATAAGGCAGATTGTCTCTTGTTGATATTCCTGGTTTTAAAGAGGGTATAAAACTGATTGTGTCATATTGATCATATATATTTTCTGTGCTAAATTGTGCAATTGCAAGGCGGTCGCTATAATAATTTTCTCCGTTTCTAAATTTGTGACATTCTATACAGAAATCAAACATATCTTTGAACTGGCCAATTCCACATTTTAATTCTTCTATATTTCTAAAAAACCGATTGTCTTTGCATCTAATATCACTATAGAAGCCTGTTTTATTGTTTCCGCTTCGTTTTAATAATAGTGTATCAAAATTATCTACAATATTTAATTCTAGTAGTTCTTTTTTGGAATGGGCAAAGTATAATTGGATTCTATTAGGAGAAAAGTAATATGGGAAGTGATCGTGTAAAAATTTCAGCCCAAGGACTCTATTAAATGTTAAATTGTGATGCATCACAAACTCTCCTTCTTAAAGATTATATCCACCAATGCAATTAAGTTTTTTTTGTATTCCGCTAACGAATCTGTGTTGTCTACACAATAATCATAATATATTTCGTTTTGCCATTCTAGTTGGGAATTTGCGTCAATGATAGAGTGGTCATTGCGATCTCTCCGAAACCCATTTATTTTGACAAACACAAATCCTAAATTTTTTAAAGTCTCATAATCAGGTGGCCTGCAATCATCATTTGTGATGAGACAGTTGCTATCTGTATGTTGTTGAAGAACTTCTTGAAACTTGTTAAGCAAGTAGTAAGGAGCTTCTTTTCTTATTTTAGTCCCTAAAAATTGTAGCAGTTCTCCATCTTGTTCTCCGGTAATATCTTTTTCTATGATTTTATAAAAGTATTCTTGTAAATCGTATAGAGGTTTTGCAATTTTGATATTAATTACGTTATACCTTTCTTTTAAAATTTTGATGGCAGTACTTTTTCCAAATCCACTAGGGGCAACAAAACAAATCTTATTTGTCATTTATAATTCCTTTTAGTTCTTTTAAAATTTTATTTACTGTTTCTTTTCCGCTAGGGAGTGATTTAAAATCTATATTTAGGTCGATAAGCATATTTTTTATCTCAGCAGATATTATATTGCTTTCTTCCTCTGTTTGATATCTTCCTTTAGTTTCGTATTTGTGTGCCCTTTCTATAAAATAGTAATAATTATTGAACTTGTTGTTGAGCTCTAATATTAACGATCTTAATACAGGTTCTGTTATTCTATCTTCAATGTCTTTAATTTGGGAATTATAGTACAAGCTTAGCAATAAAGGACTATCTGTAATAACAACATCGACTTCGCTGCTCACTCTCTTAATTCTTCTATATTGCTTACTAAGAATGTATAATTGATCGTTAAGCAGATTAAGTCTTTTTTCCCATACGACATCTTTGGCATATTCTGTTACATACTCGCAAGACACTCCGTTCATTTTTAAATTGGCGAATAACATGCTCGCCAATGTGCTTTTTCCTGCTCCCGGCCCACCCATAATATTTATAACAATTGCTTTCTTCATATATATCTCCTTAATATATGTGTATTTTTTACACATTTGTATTTATTATAAAAAGCGAAATATTTTCGCTATTTATATAAATTAAAAGTAATATCGCTGTTTGTAAATTTGTATAGTTTTGTGGTTTTTATTTTTTCATTTTTTATAGTTTGATTGGTTTCTTCGATAATATTTGAGCTAAGTAATTTTTTTCTAAAATTTCTACGATCTAATTTCATTCCCAATATTGTTTCGTATGTTGTTTGTAATTCGGGCAATGTAAAATTTCCTGGATACAATCGTTTCATAATATTTGATGTAAAAATTTTGTTCTTTAGAGTTACAATAGCCTCAGTTAATATTTCTTTATGGTCATAACCCAGTTCTGGAATACGATCAATTTCAAACCAGTCAGCATCAGATGCTTTTTCTGTTTGTTTAAAATTCTGAATTATGCTTGCGTCACTCACTCCTATGTAACCAATAGCTATCATTCTCTTTAATGGGGAGCGATTTGGATTGGTAAAAACATTGAACATCTCGAAATTGATATTCTGTAGAGTGGTTTTTTCTTTTAATTCCCTTGCCATTGCTTCTTCGCCAGTTTCGGTGTTGTATGCACAACCACCAACTAGTATCCATTTGTTTTTGAATGGTTCATTCTTTCTCTTTATTAATAAGACTTTAAATCTTCCTTTGTCTACTGTAAATAGTGCCAAAACTACATGTAGACCTTGGTTATCATATCTGGAATCGTTTACGTTCATTTTAACCTCCAATTGTATTATGCGTAAAATTTACACAATTGTCAACGAAATTTGAAAAAAATATAAGAAAAATTGATTTCTTATTTAATTTTTAAGTGTGTTAGAAATTATAAATTGATATTAGAGTTTTTTTGTGGTATAATTTATAATAAGAACTTTGGCTAAAAAACTAGTGTAGGTGGAGTATGACAGAAGAAAAAATGATATATCTGGTAAGGGCATGCGGTGAGAGAAGTGCGAGAATGATAGAAAGATTTATTTCTGGGGACGAAATGAAAGGTGAAAACATCACAGGAGAAAATCATGAGACTTTTCTTTCGTCTGAGAATGATACTATGGACAAACTAACTGCAACTGAGAAAGTCTTGAGAGATGGTTTTATTAAAGAAGTAGAAGACAGTGCTTGTTATTTCTATTATGGTTCAGGCTTAGGGGAAATTAGAGAGAGTTTGTTTAAATTACTTCAGCAGCCAGCTAGCGAGCAAGGTGTTGTTAGTGATTGGCAAAATCCAATTGATGTAAATGATTTTGTTGCTGGCAGTAAGGTCTCTTTATTAATCTCTAAGATTCCAGAAGACAAATTTGATGAATTTGTTCGTATTGGTAAGGCTCAAGTGAAGACAGGAGAATATGAAACTAAAGAGGGTAAATCGTTAATTTCAGAAGTTGCGCTTGGTGAGAGGGCGACAAGAGAAGTTCTTAATCCTGAGAGTGTAGTTGTATATGATGAAATTCATAAAGTTATGAATAATGGAAATATTTTTGAAATTTCTAATGAACCTTATGATTGGAGTGGAAAATATTCAAGTAGTTATGTACCTAGTGTGATTGTAGATAAAACAAAAATTGCCGAAATTGAAAAAACAGGTACAAGTATAAGAGAAAAGCAATTATCAGAAGCGGAAGCTTGGTTGAAATCTATGGAAGAAAGCGGAATGAGTGCAGAAGAGCTGGCTTTAATAAAGAGTGCGTTTAGAGAGACAAAGGCTCATAGCAATGACGATGTATCAACAAACAACGATGTACCAACTGATGATTTTGATATGTAAATTGATAAAATAGAGACAATGAATTTGTTCGTTGGCTTTATTTTTTTAACAACATACTTGACAGTTATATGCTTGACAAAAGTGGTGCTATATGTTAATTTATAATACATAAAGGGGTAAAGAAAATGAAAAGATACGTAACAGGTATTAAGCCAACAGGCAATGCACATATAGGTAATTATTTCGGTGCAATAAAACCAGCTATCGAGTTTAGTGAGCAAGAAGGGGTAGAAAGTTTTTATTTTATGGCGGACTATCATGCTCTTACAACCATAAAGAGCGGAGAAGAATTAAGAGAACATACATATGAGATCGCTTGCACATGGCTTGCCTGTGGATTAAATCCGGATAAGGTTGTTATGTATAGGCAGTCTGACATTCCAGAAGTGTTTGAGTTATTTACAATCATTAATAATGTTACACCAAAGGGACTTATGAATAGAGCTCATGCATATAAGGCTATTGTGGAGAAAAATGCTGAGCAAGGCATCAATATAGATGATGGTGTAAACATGGGGTTGTATAGTTATCCTGTGCTTATGGCTGCAGATATATTCATGGTAGATGCAGATTATGTTCCTGTAGGGCTTGATCAAAAACAACATATTGAGATTGCTAGAGATATTGCAACATATTTTAATAATAGATATGGCAATGTTTTAAAGACTCCTGATGAATATATTGATAAACAATTTGCAGTTCTTGAGGGATTAGATGGAAGAAAGATGAGTAAAAGTTACAACAATACTATTGGGCTATTCTTGCCAGAAAATCAATTAAAGAAAACGATTAATAGAATAGTGACAGACTCGTCTCTACCAACTGATCCAAAACCATTGGATTGCACTGTTAATAAATTATACAAGTTATTTGCGACAGCGGAAGAGCAAGAAGCTTTTGATGCAAAACTAACTGCTGGTATTGGCTGGGGAGACGCAAAGAAGGAATTGTTTGAGGTTGCAAACAGATATATTTCACCAATGCGTGCAAAGTACGACTATTATATGAGCCATAGAGATGAAGTAGATAAAATTCTTGAAGATGGTGCAAAAAAGGCAAGAGTATATGCTAGAGAAGTTATCCAAAAGGTAAGAAAAGCTATCGGTGTGAAATAGGAATAAAAAAAGGATTGAAAGGTAAAATTTCAATTCTTATTTTGTTGCATTAACTTGGTTGTTTACCTAATTTCTTATACAAAAACCTTGACAAAAAGAAGTGGTTATACTAATATATATACGTAAAAACGTTTGATGGAAGACAAGGCGAGCAAATTTTCAAGTCTTAGAGAAATGTTGGTTGGTGCAAAACACACTCTGAAATTTGCGTACGTTATCACTTCCAGAGTTGCCTGCTGAAAAAAAGTTTTAGTAAGTAGTGCCGGGACTTCCCGTTATAGAAGTGATGAGTGATAGCTCAAAGGCAATAACAAGTGGTATAGTTTCCTTAGCGAAATCTTGTTTTTGCTAAGGATTTTTTATATTTAAAGGAGAAAAAAGATGTATAAAAAAGTACAAGAGTTGAATTTGCCAAGAACAGAAAAAGATGTTTTGAAGTTTTGGCACGAAAATGATGTAAAGAATAAATGTTTATGTCATAACGAAGGCAAAGAATTATTTTCCTTCTATGAAGGCCCTCCAACAGCAAATGGCATGCCGCATGCGGGACACGTTCTTACTAGAGCATTGAAAGATGTTTTTAACAGAACTAAGCTAATGCAGGGTTACTATGTTCCTAGAAAAGGCGGCTGGGACACTCATGGGCTACCAGTTGAGATTTCTGTTGAAAAAGAAATCGGAATTTCTGGAAAACAAGAAATAGAAAAATATGGTGTAGAAAAATTTGTAGAAGCATGCAAGAAAGATGTTTGGAAGTATGTTGATCTTTGGAAGGATTTTTCAGAACGTGTTGGTTATTTTGTAAATATGGACGATGACTGCTATGTAACTTATCATGATGATTATATAGAGAGTGTGTGGTGGTCATTAAAGGAATTGGACAAAAAAGGATTGTTATACAAAGGCTACAAAGTGTTGCCATCATGCCCAAGTTGTGGAACTGCGCTATCTAGCCATGAGGTTGCACAAGGCTATAAAGAAAGAAACGATTTAACAGTGGTCGCTAAATTTAAAAAAGCAGATGAAGAAAATACGTATTTTCTTGCCTGGACAACTACTCCATGGACTCTTCCATCTAATATTGCTTTGGCAGTTAATCCAAATGAGGAATATGTAAAGGTGTCTTTTGAAGGCAACAATTATATTTTAGCCAAAGCTTTGGTAGAGAAACATTTTAAAGAAAACTATGAAATTGTAGAATCTTATAAAGGAAAAGACTTGGAAAGACAGAAATATATTCCTTTGTTTGATTTTGCAGACGATAAAGTGAAGCAAAATGGATATTTTGTAACTTGTGCTGATTATGTAACATTAACAGATGGTACAGGCATAGTACACATCGCTCCGGCATATGGTGCAGACGACTCTTTGGTTGGAATGGAATATAATTTACCATTTATTCAATTTGCTGGTAGTGATGGAAACTTTAAGCAAAATTGTGGAAAATATTCTGGAAGAAATGTTTTTGAAGTAAACGAAGAAATAGCTTTTGATTTGAAGGCGGAGGGTAAAGTGTTTAAGATGGAAAAACATAAACACGAATATCCACACTGCTGGAGATGTAAGTCACCACTTATTTATTTTGCAAGAGATGGTTGGTTTGTAAAGACTACTGCCATAAAAGATCAATTGATAGAGAACAACAAAAAAGTAAATTGGTTGCCAGACACCATAAAAAATGGTCGTATGGGCAACTGGTTAGAAAATGTAATTGACTGGTGTCTATCAAGAGATAGATATTGGGGTACACCTCTTCCTGTATGGAAATGCGAATGCGGTCATTATCATGTAATCGGATCAAAAGAAGAGTTAAGAAAACTTGGAGGATTAGATAAAGATATTGAATTGCACAAGCCTTATGTTGACAATGTAAAGATTGTTTGTGACAAATGTGGTGGCGAAATGACTAGAGAGGCAGATGTAATAGACTGCTGGTATGATAGTGGAAGTATGCCTTTTGCACAATTCCATTATCCATTTGAGAACGTAGAAGAATTCAAGAAAAGATTCCCTGCTAAATTTATTAGTGAAGGTGTGGATCAATGTAGAGGCTGGTTCTATACACAATTGGTTCTTGGTACTGCATTGTTTGGTGCTGCTCCGTTTGAAAATTGTATAGCAAATGGCATGGTTGTAGATGATAATGGCGCTAAACTTTCTAAGAGTTTAGGAAACTATCGTCCACCACTAGAGATTATTGACGAGGTGGGGGCTGATGCAGTAAGATGGAGTTTCTATACAACTACTCAACCATGGAATAATCAACCTATGAGTGTTAAGAGTGCGGGAGAAACTATAAAGAATTTCTTTGGTACTTTATGGAACACCTATGCTTTCTATGTGCTTTATGCAGATATTGATAACTTTGATGCAAGCAAATATTCACTTAATGATTGTCAACTAAGTGTTATGGACAAGTGGTTGCTTAGTGAGTACAACGCACTAGTAAAGAATGTAACTAAAGAGGTAAACGAATTCCATTGTACAGAAAGTTCTAGATTAATTCAATCATTCGTAGACAATTTGTCTAACTGGTATATAAGAAGATGTAGAAAGAGATACTGGGGTGGTGGCTTTACAGAAGACAAGAAGGCTGCTTTTGTAACACTATACACAGTGTTAGACGGAATTACTAGATTGTGTGCTCCATTTGTTCCTTTTGTAACAGAAGAAATTTATCAAAATATCACAAGACCATTCTTTAAAGATGCTCCAGTAAGTGTGCATTTAACTGACTATCCAGTTGTAAACGAAGAGTATATAGACGAAAAACTAATTAAAGATATGGAGTTAACTTATAAATTTACAGAACTAGGAAGAAGTGCTAGAAATTTATCAAATATAAAAATTAGACAACCTTTATCAAAGCTTTATATAACTGATGGTAATGGTAAAGTAATGCTTACAAAAGAATTGATTGATCAAATCAAAGACGAGCTAAACGTAAAAGAAGTTGTTGAAAATGAAAGCTTAGATCAATTTGTAAATTATTCACTAAAACCACAACTTAGAACGTTGGGACCAAAATATGGCAAGATGATAAATCAAATAAGAGAGTATTTACAAAATTGTGACGCAAAAGAAGTAATGAGTGTGACAAAAGCGGGTGGTGTGTATGTCGCTAAAATAAATGATACAGAAGTAGAATTTACTGAAAGCGATATTCTATCTGCTGTTACTGAAAAAGAAGGCTTCTCTTCTGCGTCAGAAGATTCGTTGGCAGTTGTTCTAGATACTCATATTACAGAAGAATTGTTAACAGAGGGTATTGCTAGAGAGTTTGTATCAAAAGTACAAACTATGAGAAAAAATACAACTCTAGATGTAACAGATAGAATCATTATAGAAATATCTGGAGATAAAGAATTGGAAGATATAATAATTTCTCAAAAAGAAGCAATCATGCAAGATATATTGACTACAGATATAAGAGTTTGCGATGTCAATACAGAAGAAATTTTTGAGTATAACGATAAGACATTGAAAATAAACATTTACAAGGCTTAAAATAAGAAAAAACATATTAGAAGGGTAAGTTCTAATATGTTTTTTTATAAATTTATTTTCTACCTGCTGTAACGTTGTCGGATTTTCTATCTTGTAATTCTTTGATAGGGTGTTTAGAATCCTCATATCTATAATCTTTTCCAAATTTGTCAATATAACTTTCAATAACCATATGGCTTGCGACGCATTCTGGTTCACCGTTTGTTAAGTCTAGATGTTGGAAATATCTGGAGTCTTTTGGCAGGTCGCTTGCAGGCATATATTCTTCTTTTACAGATGTTATTCCAACAGTTTTTAAAACATTTCTAATATACTCTTTGTTTTCACCAAATTTTAATAGTTGAGGGAATTCTGGATTTGGCATTAGAGAAGTATAAGATTTTTTCTCATATTTCTTTAATAGTTCTGCAGCTCTTTTTAGATGAGCTACCTCCATTTCAAAATGTTCTTTCCATATGTTTTTTATATATTCATCGCTTTCGTCGTTCATTGCAGAATAATATAAATAGCATTCGGTGTATTCATGCATTACCCATTGTTCTAGCCATGTGCAATTCGGATCTTTAAGACTTTCGTATTGAGTCACGTGCTCTTCTTCAACCATTGCAATTTCTGAGAATAATTTTCTGCCCAGATTGTTTTTATACATTTGTGCCATGTTCATATAGAAATTCATAGTTTGCTGCTCGGCAGCTGTAATTATTCCCGTAACAAGTTTAGTGAAAGGTTCTGCTTTCTTTGTGACAATATGTGGTCTTACATTGTCAACAGGGTGTCTATGTTCATTAATTGTTGGTCTGCCAGGCATTATTTCTGTGTATTTGCCCACCATTACATCTGCATCTATTCCGAAGTCCATTTTTAGAAGATTTGCAAATCTGTATAGATGGTCAAAATCTTCAAGTAGAGCAAAATCAAGTGCCGCTTTTGTGATAGGACATGTTTCATTTTTAGCTAATATTGCAGTTAAGTCTATTGCTAATTGTTCATATGCTATAGTTGATTCTAACATATTTTCATTTATTGGTTTTAGGCAGCTAATTCTCTTTTGTTGTTGCTGTTCTTGGTTTCTAACTATTGCAATTTCTCTTCTCAGGTCTTGGTCGTTGCAGTTTCTAGCAAATTGATGTAGGAACCAGTTAGACTCAAACTCAGTACCATTAAGCAATATTACACGTACTTTAGTGTAAGGGGATACTTTATTTTTGTTGTATGCTTTGGGATACATTTGATCCCAGTTCATAAAATAACTTTCTAATTCTTTTGTTTGTACTTCAAATGGATTCATTTCTTAACCTCTCTTAATTTGTTAGTTTTTAATTATTATCCATTTTTAATAAATTAATACTTTGAATAAAAATAAAAAGCGGAATTGTTTTTTCCGCTTAATAATTTTACTTATTTTCTTCAATAAAGTTTTTTAGTTTTTCTTCGTCCATATATCCCATTGTTTGTGATGAAACTGCGCCATTTTTGAATAATATAAGAGTTGGAATACTTACAATTCCATAATTATCCGCAAGCTCAGACTCATCATCTACATTTATTTTGCAAACTTTTACTTTTCCCTTATATTCTTCTGCCAGTTTAGATACTATAGGCGATATCATTCTGCAAGGGCCGCACCAAGTTGCCCAAAAGTCTACAAGTACGGGTATCTCTGATTTTAAAACTTCTTTTTCAAAATTATCTTTGTTTATTATTATTTCACTCATCGTTTTTTCTCCTTATTTATGTTTATAATATAGATAACAATAGCAATATCCTTCAAAGTTTGGATCTTTTATTTGCTCTCTAAATTCTTTACACATACACTTGTAATCTTCTGTGCGAGCCCTCCTGCAAGGACAGTATCCGCCGGTTTGTTTTAATCCCTCTTGTAGCATTTTAACAAGTTCTGTGTCTTTATTATATTCGATTCTCAAAATTATCTCCTCTAGAATTATTCAGTTGTAGTTTGTGTTTTTTTGTTAAATTTATAACTAAGTTTTCCACAAAAAACCTTTAAATGTGGAAAAGTTATAATTTTACAATATATAAAATTTAATAATTATTATAATACTTTTTTATATTTTTGCATAGAGCTATATTTTAAATATTTTATAATTAGTTTTACCTGAAATTTATTATTGATAGATGTATTAGTATTGATGATAATTGCTTATAGATTATTTTATTAATAACATTTATAAATAAATTTGTCAAATATATATCTTAAAACCTTTTTATTTAAAAAATAACACAATGCTGATTGACAAAGAAATAAAATGTTGTAATAATATTGTTATAGACTCTTTGTTGTGCAAAGAGTGTTATATAAATGAGGTTTAATGATGAACAAAATTAATAAGAATTTAAAAACTGCTGGATTTTGCATATTAGGACTGAGCATATTTAATATATATTTGATTGTAACAGATTTTCTAATTAATAAATTTGAAGTTTTTTACTTAATAACTGATATTATAGGATTGGTTCTTTCGCTTGTTACTGGGGCAATTTACTTGTATTACTCTAAAAAAGACAAGACGAAAATTGTAGTTAGGCATAGGACTTTTTTTGTTATTTCTTTGTTGAATATATTTAATAATATAATTGTTTGGTTTTTTACTCTTTGGATACAAAACACAATAACTAAGGCTAGATTTTTGGAAAGGGGATTTGTTGTTAATGAATATAAGAATACGCAAGAGCCAGATTCAATTATTTTAGATGAATCTAGTTATGAGGTAAAAGATAGTGTTGAATGGTTAAATCAAAAACTAAATGAGATAAATGAATTAAAAGAACAAGGTAAAATATCCGAGGAGGAGTATAAAATTCTAAGAGAAGAAGCGGTAAAGAAGTATATGCAATAAAAAAGTTTATGGAAAAAGAAGTGGACCTTATAACAGGCATCACTTCTTTTGTTTTATTCTGCCAGACAATAAGGGTGTTAAAACAAAAAAAACTGGAATTCATACTGAAATTCCAGTCTAAAAAGGTGGTGGCCCCATCAGGATTCGAACCCGAAAAACGAGTTCCGAAGACTCGTGTGATATCCATTTCACCATGAGGCCAAGAGGGTGGTCTAATGGTGAAATATATCTCAAGAACACCATGAGGCCAAGAGGGTGGTCTAATGGTGAAATATATCTCAAGAACACCATGAGGCCAAGAGGGTGGTCTGATGGTGAAATATATCTCAAGAACACCACGAGGCCGATTATAGGTTACTAATCTAAGAGCATAGTCGTTGTTTTGCTATCAAAAACAACTAAAAATTATATAACATATAGAGGTATAATATTAATACATACTTCTTCGTAAGGGTGGTGGAGCTTGATACTTTCGACTACCTTTTGTAGGTCTTTGTCGCAGCATCTAAATTCCAATTTATATTCTGTTGCAAACTCAACTTTATTAACTACACCTTGATATGGATTTGCGCCATCTAAAGGTCTCCAAGAAGAATTCACTTCATGCCATGACATGCAGCAGTCATAATTGCCGACTTTTCCAAAGCCTAATTGACATAGTGCATTTTTAATATTATCCAGTGCTTCTTTTGGCAAATATGTTTCGATTTTGTATAGTTTCATAATTTCTCTTTTTATTGTAATTTATTTATATTAAACAAGTAGAAACTTGATTAAGATTAAATATTGCCCATGATAAAAATCTCATCATGGGCCAAAGGAGGGATTTTTGCTACTATTGTTTGGGATTGGGATAAGGATGAACAATAGTAGCGGATATGAGTTAGTTGTCAACCAATTCTTTAAGTTGACAATTTATTATAACATCTTTTTAACAGAAAATAAATACTTTTTAGTAAATTTTGTAAAAATATTTTTATTAAATGTGAAAATATTTAGACAATTGTTAAAAATACTATTAAAATATAGGTATGGAAAGATTAGAATTAAGAAACTTTGGTGTTGTTAAGAAAAAAATAGAGTCTATAGTCATAGATGCCATACTATATACTCTTGCTATTTATGTACTGATATTTTTAATTGTGTATTCTTCGGCTGTAGTTTATGATGTGAGTATGCAACCGACATTAAACAAATATAGTGCTGTGGATAAAGATGTGGTTTATTATAATAAATATGCAGAGATAGAGAGAGGTGATATAGTAATTGTTGGTAAGGGCGAAGAAGAATGGTTAATAAAAAGAGTAATTGCTTTTGAAGGGGAGAAAATTAGGTACCAATATAACAGTGAAATTGGAGAATATCAACTATACTTAAATAATAGACTATATGAAGAAGATTATATAAAAGAAAGTATTACTCGTGATAAGCTAAAAGTAGAGAATGATAAATATAATAATTTTGCAGATATTTCTGATAGTAGCGGTTACAATCCGTTAAGTCTTTTGAAAATAACGCAACCAAATAGTTTTGATGATGAGGGCAATTATATTGTTCCACAAGGCTGCTTGTTTTTGATGGGGGACAATAGAATCCATAGCACTGATAGTAAGAGTATGGGTGGCATAAAAAATACTGACATACAAGGTGTCGTTGAGTTGATTATACCTAAAGGTGAGAATGTATTCTGGAATGTTATAAATTTTATATTTTAAATAAAATAATCCTTGTTTGTTACAAGGATTATTTCTTTTTCTTGAGTTGAGACCATAATATTATTGCGATTTGGGCAGGAACGCCGATAATAAATAACAGCCAAGGGTTGTAATCTAGAAGTGTTAGATATATCCCAACCAACAATCCCCAAACGAGTGCACTAATAATGTAAAATGTATAGATTCTCTTTCCCCATATCCCATTGAAAACTATTAGGACTATGCAAGATACTGGAAAAGCATAAATAAAAATTAACCAAGGCCTACTAATATTTGTCATTTCCATACAATATACATATGCAACAGTGGCTAAAGTCCAAATGACTAAAACGCCCAATAAAGTAATAATTAATTTGTTGCTGAGATTGTCTTTAACTCGTCTAAATTTTGATGGTTCCTGTTCTGTGTTTTCGGATACTAAATAATCTAATGTTACACCAAATAATTTTGCGACTTCGTTAAGTACTTCAATATCGGGTAGAGAATCTCCATTTTCCCATTTTGATATTGCTTTATCTGAGTAATTAAGTTTGTTAGCAAATTCTGTTTGAGTCATTTGTTTGTTTTTTCTCAACTTTAAAATATTCTTTCCAATTATCTTTTTAAGATCTTCCATAATACTTCCTTTTTTGATATTTTAACAGATTTAAGTAAAAACTTAAAATAATTTTAGTAAATTCTACAAATTTGAGAGTTGTAGAAGTGACGGCTTTTAATTTTTCGGTATTGACAATCAAATATCGCTGTGGTACAATTGTAACATTAAAAATTAAGGGTTTTGAAATGATTACAAAAGATTTTGTTGATAAATATAAATTAATAGGTGAAGGTTGTGTTATTAGTCCTACAATCGGGTTTGTCGTTCAAGTAGGAGATAAAACGGAAGAAACTAATAAGATAAATGTAGTTTGTTTAAAAGAAAAAGATAAAGATGTGTTTGGGGTTTTTAACTTTTATGGTGCAGAAATTAAACCCAATCAAGATTTAGTTTTGGCTTTTAAGCCGCAAAGAAGGGTTGTGTATACACATCGAATTTCCGAAGATCCGGAGCTTTATGAATGGAATATGAATTTAAGTGAAAACAAACAAGCACAAATATTATCTGATGAAAAATTTTTATCGGTGATGTTTGACAAAGTTGATGATAAAGTTTATTCAAAAGCAACTGGTCTGGAAGTTAAAAACGAATTATTATATAAAATGGCGTATGAATATTTCAGATTGACTAACGTTGTTGATCTTGAACAAGTTTTATCACAATTCGAATCATGTTTGTTTGATGATGCTGATGATCTAAGCGATATATGTAATGCTTTTAAACATTTGCTCCTTGACTACAAAAACGAATTAATTGAGAAAAATGCAACATATTTAGAAGTTAATAATGCTATACGAGATTATACAGTTAGGTTAGAAGATTATATTCAATTAACCAATTCGGAAAATGCCAGAAATAGAGCAATCGCAGATGAGGAAATAACTAAGGCTATTATTGACTACAAGTTTAATACTCAGTCAGAAGTAGCAAAACCAGTTATTGGTTTTTATGATTCAGAGAAAGAACAGTAAAAAAGAGGCTTTAGGCCTCTTTTTCTTTTAAATATTGGTTTAGTGCTCGAAAATATGAAACCCAAACATATGCTGGAATGTTTTTATGCGATATTCTATATTTTAGATTGTTGTAGTTGAATTGGATAGTGTTTTTGAATTCTACATATATTTTTGAAATGCTTTCGATAGATAATATATCTTCTGCGTATCTCGTTTTTAATATTAAGTGCTTTTTGTAAAGATATATATTACAAATTTGTAAATTTTTTTTGCTAAAATGTTTAGTTGCGTCACAACTATTAAATGTAACGTTTTCTGCTTTCAGTAATACGTGGTTATCTTGCAAACATGGAATGTCGGAAAGTAGTTTTGAGTATTGAAATTTGTCCCACTGGACCAAATCTGTTATATTGCTATTGCTTTGAATAAAGTCATGTTTATCTAAAATAAAAGTGCTATGGCAGCGACTGCAGAGAATTAGATTGTTCTTACAGGAAATTCCGTGATAACCAAAGCAGTTAGGGCATATGAATAAAGCCTTGTCAAGAGTCTCTGCTCGATTTTTTCTTTTAAATTCGACAAGATTTTTTCTTTGCCAATCGTAATCATTAATGTAGAGATATTTTTTTAATATCATATCTAAATTTTCTACAGATAGTTTTTCTAATTCATCTTTTGTGATAAGTTTTTGATAAGTATATTCCAGCTTGCCATGAGCTTTGTGTTTTGCCCATCTGGGTGTTAAAAAAGAACCTCCGTTAACAGTTACCAAAATAATAGGCAAGTTGAGCTTTTTACAAAGCTTAGCTGTGCTTGTGTCAAATGGTATACTTTTGTTAAAGTAATTTATGCCGCCTTCTGGGTATATGCCAATACTAAGACCTTTCTTTTTTGCTTCAAATATATTTTTAATAAATGATATATCATTCTTTGTTTTTCCTCTGCATATGCTGTCTAATAAATTATTTGCTATCCATTTATAAAATTTGTTGCGATACAACTCGTCATGTGCTACAAATGCAATTCGTCTATTGTTCATTATACGTAGTCTAATGGCGTCAAAATTGTTTTGGTGATTGCATAGAAAAACAACAGGTTCGTTTGGAACGGCAATATTGTTTTTATTAAATACTCTATTAGGATTAAGGCGAAAGGCTATTTTAAATATTATTTTTAATAAGCCTTGGAATAAAAATCGGAAAATTCTCATTATTAAATTATATTCTAAAGCGTCTTGAGTTATTTGTGTTAAATTGATCTTTTTTGTAATTTTAGTTGTTTGGTATAAAGCCGATTGTTTGACATATATGTAAGTTCGATAATATCGTTAGCTGAGTATTTATATAATTCATATCTAAGATCACTTGCATTGGTTATTTTGTTGCCATTAATTGCGACTATTATATCTCCCTCAATCAAAAGATCACTTGCAGGGCTGGTTGAACTAATATTTTCTACATAGAATCCAGTATCTGTGTTTGATAATTTGTTAAATTTTGCGATTTCTGCATCATATCCATAGACTCCTAGATAAGGAGAATTGTCGATATTGTTATGCAAATTATCTAGTAATGAAATAAAACTTTTTACTGGGATAGCAAAACCAAGGCCTTCGCCGCTAGTGATTTTCAATGTGTTTATTCCAACAACTTCTCCCTTTGAATTAATCAATGGGCCTCCGGAATTGCCTGGGTTAAGACTTGCGTCGTGTTGGATCAGGTTTTGCATATAACTTTCGCCTGAAGTTGTACCTATTTTGATAGTTCTATTTATTGCGCTTACAATACCTTTGGTGTATGTGTGTTTAAGCATAAGGCTAATTGGGGTGCCTACAGCAATAACATTTTCTCCGACTGATAGATCCTCAATGCTAACAGGTAGGTAGGGTAAAGGCGTTTGGCTTTTCAAAATCGCGAAATCCAAAACAGAGTCTTGGTATAGAAGTTCAGAATTACATCTTTCTCCGTTGTGTAAGTAAAGTGTGGGGTTAGATGTGTTATTAACAACGTGAGCGTTGGTAATTATATGTCCGTGTTCATTAATGCATACTCCAGCTCCTATATTGCCTCCAGAATTTGAGGCTGAATATACTCCTACGATGGCTGGGGAGAGGGTTTCGCTAAGGCCTATTTCGCTTATTTGTTCAATATTTATCATTTTACCTTTGGGATATGTATTAGTATTTAAATTCCCGCATGAAGTAATGCAGATACAACAGATTAATAAGAATAAAAATTTTTTCATAAGCGTCTCTCCTATAAACGATAAATCAAAGCTGTAACACAATTGGTTTTTTGTGGTGTTTAATTATATAACAGATAAATATTATCGGTTATATTTTTTGTAAAATTGTGTATTTTTATTACTAAAATCTGCGGAAGTTGATTAATTTTTAATTTGCTTATATAAATACTGAGTTATTTGCTTCATATAATATTTTTAATTATGTATATTATTTAAATCAAATTTAGGTGAAGTATGAACGATATAATCAAAGAACAAAGTTTAATAACTATGCTTGAAAACAATGGTATACATCATTTTTTTATTTATTGTAATGCAGCGTTGAAGATTTTAGAAACGCAGTTGTCGCTACTCAAAGATGAGTTTGATATATTGCAATTTTACAACCCTATTGATCATATTAAATATAGATTAAAAACGATAGATAGTATTATTTGTAAGGCGAATAAAAAGCATATACCCATCAGTGTTGAAGATATTGAAAAAAACATTACTGATATAGTTGGTGCTAGAATAATATGTCCGTTTCTTAGCGATGTGTTTAACGTAGTTGAAGCTATAAAGAAAAATGGAAGGCTTCAAATAATTGAAGAGCAAGACTATATATCTGAGCCAAAAAAGTGTGGATATATTAGCTACCATATGATTGTTTTAATTCCCGTTAATCTTTGTATTGGCTATAAAGAGATAAAGGCGGAAATCCAAATAAGGACACTTGGTATGGATTTTTGGGCGACACTAGAGCATCGTTTAAGTTATAAGATACCAAACCCGATCCCTGATGAGGTTGTTGAAAAACTGCAAGAATATTCTATGAAAATATTTGATATTGATCAGAGCATGGGAGAGTTGGCAAAGCTTCTAATATCAAATATTGAGTAGGTAAAAAGTAAAAATAAAAAGTAATAAATATTTGTCCTGTGCGTAATTTTGTGAGATAATAAGGCATAGGAGTAAGTATGCAAGTAAATTTTTATTTATCAAATCTTAATAGTGTTGCAAAAAAAGCTGCATTGACGAATATAAAAAATATTAATAATAGAGTTATTGTTTTAACACCAGATAGAAACACGTTAAATGTTGAAAAAGAGTTGTTTCAAATATTGAACAAGAATTCGCTTTTTAATGTTGATGTGATGACTTTCTCAAGAATTGCTAAAGGTGTTTTGCAAGAAAAGGGGTTGTATAGAAATATTCTTACAAAACATGCAGGAGTGGCTCTTGTTAAAAAAATATTGTTAGATGCTAAAGACGAGTTAGGACTTTATAAAAAGGCAATTAATAAATTGGGCTTTGCTGAGAAGGTGTTTGAGACTATTCAATTATACAAAAGTTGCCGTATATCTCCAGAACAATTACATACTGAATATAAAAATACTTTGCTTTCGGCAAAGTTGAGAGATTTGAAAATAATTTATCAAAAATATGAAGAGGCTTTAAGTGGTGAATATACAGATAATTTTAACTTGTTAAATATTTTTGAAAAAAATATTTCAAAAGAAGATTTTTCTGATTGTGATATCTTTCTTGTTGATTATGAAGATATAACGCCACACATGTCAAGAATAGTTGCGAAATTGGCAAAAACCGCAAAGTCGTTAAATGTCTGCACTACGTATTCCAAAGTAAAAGATATTCATAATGAGGCTATATATAATAATGAATTGTTATATAATTTAAATAGTGTTTTTGAAACTAATGGAATAAAACCTAATAAAATATTATGTGAAAACGATAATCAACTGAGTAAATATTTGTTCAGTAATAAACAAATAGAAGTACAAGGCTGTAAACCAAAGCTTAAATTGTTTAAATCAAACAATATTTCTTCAGAAATTAAAAGCGTGTTAGCGAATATAAAGAAAGATATATTAGATGGAAAATACGAATATAATGATGTTGCATTTGTAGTATCAAATCTTTCAGTATATAAAAATGAGTTAACAGAAAATTTGTTAAAGTTTGATATACCATTTTATTTAGATGAGGCCAAAACTTTGTCGTCAAACTTGCTGTCTCGCATTGTTATGACATTGTGTGAAATTTTGGCTAATGGTGTTGATAGATACTCTATAATTGAACTTATGGATAGTGGGATTTGTGGGCTAACGAATGCTCAAATAATGAAATATAAAGATTATATTTTAACATTTAACGCGACGGGCGAATGGTTATATTCTTTGCCGAGTGGAGTGGCGTATGACGAAGAGTTAGATGTTGTTTTTGATACTGTAAGAAACATTAATGATTTTAAGGTTAGTGATGAATTAACATTTGAGGAGTATAAAAGTAGATTGTTTGCGATGCTGCAAAAGTTAAACTTTGATAAATTTTATGAAGTGATATATTCAAAGTTTATAGATTGCGGAGATGTTGAAAATGCAAGACATTTGACTCAGGCGTATGATAAATTATCAACCGTGTGGACAGAGATGGATTTTTTGTTTGCTTATCAAACGTTTAAGCCTGAATATTTTAATGAAATAGTTAAATCGTTTATTGAGGATATAAAATTGTCTTTGCCTCCGTTGACTGTGAACAGTTTGGTTGTAAGTGAGTTTGAGTCTTGTATGGTGGAGGATTGTAAAGTAATATATTTTGTTGGTGCGGCTGACGGCGAATTGCCTAAATATAATTCTGAGACTGCTTTGATTAATGATACAGAAATGAAAGAATGTCAAAGTTTTAACAAGCTTAACCCAACAATAAATTTGATAAACAAGCGTAAGAAGTTTAAGCTTTTTGAGTTGTTGTTTAAGGCTAAAGATGCGATTAATTTTTCATATGTGGCTGTTGACTCAAAGGGTGAGGAGAGATTTCCTTGTGTTGCATATTCTGAATTACAAAAATATCTATCTACAGAGGTTGAGTCTTGTGAGTTTAACATGCTTAATATAGAAAACGTTGTTAAGCAAAACATAACAGAACAAATTTCTAAAGAAAATATTATAAGAGAGTTGAAGAATTGGAATGTTTATAATAAAAACTCTGTTTATCGAAGTAATGTAACAAGTGTATATCATGTTATAGACGAGAAGTCTAATGTGTTGTTGAAAAATTTAATGATGAAAAATAATTTTTCAAATTTAAAAGAATCCGACCATTTATATTTTAAAACCGGAAAGGTGAGCCCAAGTCAATTTGAAACATTTTCAAGATGCCCATATATGCATTTTGTAAGATATGGTATAAAAGTAAAAGACAAACAAAAAGGTAAATTGGCTGTTAATGATATAGGTGATATATTGCACGATTATTTAAGTGATACAATATACGACTTGAATAATTATAAAAACGATGATGAATTTAAAACTCAAATAAAGGTATATGCTCAAGAAAACTTAACAAAAGTTTTAAATAATCCGAAGTATAACAGATTTGTAAAATCAAGGTGCAATATAAATGTTATACATGGTCTTTATTCCGAAGTCGTTAGATTAACGGAGGCTATTATATATCAATTGTCCAACTCCGAATATGAACCTTATGTGAAAGAATATGCAGTAGGAGATAAAAACAAGGAGTTTGAAATTGTTTTAAATAACGGCAAAAAAATTGTTGTGTATGGCAAAATAGATAGGGTTGATGTCAATAAACACGATAATTCGTTTTATATTCTGGATTACAAAACTGGTGCTGGTGGAAGTTTTGGCAATTTTGACGAAGTTGTGATTGGTAAAAAAATACAGTTGGTTTTATATTTAATGTTATATTCAAGGTTTAGTGGTTTTACTCCGGTTGGGGCTTTTTACATACCGGTTCAAAACAAACTTTCTAATGGATCTGCTGATACTTATAGATATAATGGTTTTTTTGTAAAAAATGTTGAAACCCTAGAAAAAATAGATAATAAACTAAAAGAGTTTCCATCAGTAGGTGGAACGTTAAGATTAAAAAGAAAAAATGACGGGCAGTTTTATGCAAGGGGTGCATATGACAAACTTGGCTTGAGCTTTGAAGAGTTGAATAAGTTGTTTGATCAAGTAGAGCAAAAGCTTGTTCGTGATGCACAAGAAATTTGTAATGGGTGCATAGAAGCAAATCCTTTGTTATATAATGGTGGTGTAGAGTGCCAACATTGTAAATATATTGGACTATGTAATTTTAATAGAGTTTATGGAAATACATATCGCAAAATAGATAAATAAAAGGAAGAAATATGTTTGAAGATTTGATATATAAAAGGTTGACGGATGAGCAGAAGAGTTTTGTAGATGACAATACTCATTCTGTTTTAGTTTCTGCTAGTGCAGGAACGGGGAAAACCACAACAATGATAAGAAAGATTGTAAATTTGATACTAAATCAAAAAATATCTGTAGATAAATTGTTGGTGGTAACTTTTACAACAGCCGCAGCAACCAAAATGAAGCATGATCTTTATAATATTTTAAATTTGGCGATTGAAAGTACAACAAGTGAAGAGCAGGCCTTGTACATAAACGAGCAAATTGATTTATTAAATGTTGCTGATTTTGGAACGATAGATGCGTTTTGTAATAAATTGGTGAAGCAATATTTTTATGCATTGGATATAGATCCTAATTACGAAATTTTGTCTTCGGAAAAAGAACGAAAATATTTGTTTGATAAGGCCATAAGTACCGTTTTTGAAAAATATGGTTCCAGTGACAATTTAGATTTTTCTAAAATATATCAAATTTTTAATACTGGAAGATCGGAAGAGAATTTTAGAAGTGCACTTCACAAGCTGTATAATTATTTAATCTGCAAAGTAGATGGAGATGGGTGGTTCGAGGAAAAAATAAAAGAGATGTATTTGCCAGATTCTCCTTGTGTTAAGTTTTTGCTTGATTATTATAAATCGCAATTCAAAAGTTTATCAAACAGATTAAATGAACTACTTAACAAGGCTGTTGCGTTAAATCATGATAAATTAAAAGCATTTGCGATAACTAGACTTGATTTGATTAGGGTGGTATTGGAGTCTTCTGAAATATCAGAAATAACAAATGCTTTAGAAAATTGTCATTTAGCAAGCGCTCCAACAATAAAAGAAGTTGAATTGTCTGATATTGATGATGCTGCTGCGGAACTAAAAGGAGCTTTTAATAAGGTTAGAGAAAAAGCGTTAGATCATTTAACAATATCCGGAAGTTTAGATTTAAATTGTTTATTTGAGACTAACAAAAATAATGTACTTATCTTTTATAAAATTTTAAAAGATGTAGAGTCTGAATTCAAGGCTTTAAAGAAGAAAAGAAACGTGCTTGATTTTAACGACTTGGAGCACTATGCATTAAATATATTGCAAGATGGTGTGTTAAGAGAAAGTATAAAAAATAATTACGATTATATTTTTATTGATGAATATCAAGACGTAAACCAAATGCAAGAAGAGATAATTAC
Organism: Clostridia bacterium; assembly: GCA_017399265.1. Classification (GTDB taxonomy): domain Bacteria; phylum Bacillota; class Clostridia; order Christensenellales; family UBA1242; genus UBA11490. Next base: position 41,818 of record JAFQDL010000009.1, on the reverse strand, counting down.
CAGCTTGCAAAAAACAAATAATCTGTATATGATTGGAGACTTGAAGCAAAGTATTTATCGCTTCAGGCAAAGCACACCGGAAATATTTTTAAGCAAATACAATTTGTATAAAAATTATAATAATGATAATAAATTAATACTTTTTAACAAAAACTTTCGAAGTCATGACAATATCTTAAAGTTTGCTAATAAATATTTTTCAAAATGTATAACTAAAGATTGTGTGGGCATTGATTATAATAATGAGGCGCAGCTTGTGTCAGGTAGGGACGATATAACCAATGGTAAAGTTGTATTGAGCTTAATTGATAGAGGATTAATGGATAAAGGAGTGGTGAGTCAATACGACCTAGAAGCGGAAGTTATAGTAAAAAATATTGCCCGCGTTGTAGAAAATGGCAGATACAAATTTAAAGATATTGGAGTGTTGTTTAGGAAAAAGAAAGAACTTGCAAAAGCTGTATGGTTGACTCTAAAAAAGTATAACATTCCCGTAAACCTTACTCTTAAGGAAAATATTTTCAACAAGAATGAGATACAGGTTCTATATGCTCTTTTAAAATGTATTTATAACGAATCTAATGATTTGGCTTTTGCAATTTTGCTTAAAAGTCCAATTGTGGGTGCCACTGATGACGAATTGGCTGAAATTAGAATAAAAGGGGGAGATGGAACCTTTTACGAGTCGTGTATAAGCATTGAGCAATTAAGTTTGGGCGTATCTAAAAAAATAACTTTCTTAAGAAGCGTTTTGAAAAAATTAAGATTTCAGGTCCAGTATAATAAGATCGTCGATGTTGTAAAAAACTTCATAATAGACAATGGGCTAATGTTACATTATTTAAGTATGCCTGACGGTTTAGAGAAAGAGTGTTATATAATGGAATTCTTGAAATTATTAGATAATGCATCTTATGATAACAACATGGCGAAGATGTTGGATTATTTAGAGGTGTGTGAAGAAAGGGAGTCGGAAATAACGATTTCCGATGGTGATGATTCTGTGAGTTTGATAACAATGCATTTAAGCAAAGGCTTGGATTATCCGGTTGTGATAGTCGGTGGGTTCTGTGAAAATTTACAAAGTGTAGATAGAGATATCTTAAAGATAAATAAAGAGTACGGAGTTGCTATTTCGGGTGTTGATGAAGACAATTATGCGAAATTGGATAATATAAATAGTGTAGCAATTTCTATAAAAAACAGAATGGAAGAGTTTGAAGAATCTATTAGGCTTTTGTATGTTGCTTTAACAAGGGCAAAAGAAGAATTGATTATAACTGGGGCGTTGGCAGATATTAAGAAAAAAGAGTTGTTTGATTGCAAGACTCCTTTTGATTTGTTTTTATTAACTCTTGGCGGATCGGAAATAATGCAGTTTGTAAATAAAAGATCGTCTTTTGAGGTAAAATACGATAATGGTTGTGTTATAAATTGTGAAATCGCTCAAATTTATGAAAATCAAGACATTAATCACTCAGAGATTGTATTAAACTTGTCTAATCCAGAAATAGTATGTCTATTAAAAGAATATCATAATAAAAAAGAAACGAGTTTTAAAAATATTGCGTTTAAAAATTCCGTTTCTAGTATATTAAAAGATGAGAATGTTGATTATGTCAATGCACTGAGTGAGTTTAGGGGGTTAACAACAAGTGAGTCTTTGCTGCAAGAAGATGCAATGGAGCTTGGTACGCAATATCATATTGTTATGCAGTATATAGATTATGGGCATGGCCAAGATATTCAAGAATTAATAACCAAATTAGCGCTTTCCGGTAAGATAAATTCTATTTACTTAAATAAGATTGATGTGTCAAAGATTGAACAGGCTAAACAAGCGGTTGAAAGTATAATGGATTGTGGTGCAAAAATTGTTAGAGAGGCTAAGTTTGTAGCAATGTACCCACATAACTTATTGGTAGAGGGTAGTGTTTGTGACAAAAAGGTTATTGTTCAGGGTGTTATAGATTTGGTGATAGAAAATGATGGCGGTTGTATAATAGTAGATTTCAAAACTAATCGTACTCACAACAAAAAAGCGTTGGCTGATAAGTACAGGACGCAATTAAAATTGTATAGTAAGGCGTATGAGTTGTGTTATAATAAAGAAGTGAAGCGAAGATTACTGTACTCGTTTGAAATGGGTGAGTTTATTGAGGTATAAAAAAACATTAGTGGTTTTTCCGCTAATGTTTTTTTGTAATATAATATTAATTTTCGTATGTTAAAGTAATTTGGAACAAGTAACATATATCATCATTTGTGCTTTCTGTTGAGTTGCTTATATCTATAAGTTCGTTATAGCTATATCCAAATATTGACCCCTCGCCAAATTCTTCTTTTAATAATTTAGTAATAGTTGTAGTGGTAGCAGCTGAAGAATCCATTTGAAGACTTTCAGTTGTAATATCTTTATCATATTCGTTGATAAAACTTAATGTTACTATAAACTCCAAATATTTTACATTTTCGCTGTGTGCAAAATCTATATATTCTTTAAATTCTGTCGTAGAAGTTAGGCAAGAATCATATTCTTTGTTGTTGTTGATATATAGGTTGCTATAAGCGTTATAAGGTGTTGAAGGGGTTTTGTAGTTTTCAAACCTAGTAACTGTTGGGTGATATACGTGAGTGCTACAAAACTCATCTGTTACTAAGAAATATTTGTGAGATATTAATTCTTTCTTTGATTCATCTTTCATTTCGCAAAGCATATCAGACCAAGTGATGTCTACAAGGTAATAGTTATTATCTATTTTTACTTTATTCCATGCATGTCCACCGCTTGGCACTGTTCCAGTAACTTTGATGCAATCTATGCCTTCCATTCTGCAAAGCAAAGAGTATGCCTTACTGAAGCCATCGCAGACAGCATAACAATCTAAATAATTGTTAACAAAGTCAAATTCGTATAATAAATCTATGAAATTTTCTTGTTCTGAGATGTTAATTATTCTACTATCTGTTAAAAACACACCTTCTAAATAGAAGCTTGGATTAGAATATGGCAACGATGAAATATATGAGTTGCTATATGTATGATCATATTTTGTATTCATACTGATCCAATCAAAAATTGTTAAAGCTTTTTCATAATCTGACATTTGATTGTCGATAATATCTGCAAGGATTGCTTTTGCAATATTGTATATGATATATGCCCTGCTTCCTTTTTCGCATACTGGAGTATACCCTGCTTCTACTATTTTATATAGTTCTTCGCTACCAGAAACATTTACTTTTATTGTGTTAGTGTCGGTTGGATAAACGTGATTTTTATCTCTTACAAGACTATAAGTATATGATTTGTAAAATGCATTTGTAAATTCGCTTTGCTCAAATTGAGTAGGGTGTATTTGTGTTTCATTATAGTACTTGTCTTCATAAAAACGGATATCCGGCTCTAGAGAGTTTTCTCCATTGTAGTAAGTTATATTTAAAGAACCTTCGGTTGAAGAAAGAAGAGGAACAAAAGATATTGTATAACTACATGTTTCTGAAAAAGAGTTGGTTGCAATATTAAGAGCTGAGCTCATTTCTGTAGAGTTTGCGACAAATGGAACTGAGACATCTATTGATTGCAATCTTTTTGTATGCATATAATAGACTATGTGATTTAGTTCTTCTTGGCTAGTGATACAATAATCATTAAATTCGCCTTCAAATGAATATACAGCATTGTATGAGTTGTTGTTTGGGTTGAAATATTTTTGATAACCTTCATCAACAAAGTAAATATCTCTATAATTTACACAAGTGTAATATGCTAAAATATCGCTAAAATCGTCGCTATTTAGAGTGTCTTTATAATATTCATAAAAGCTGTATTCATTAGTATCGGGAATTATCTTTTGTACACCATTAGATGCAGTATAAATAAATAAACAGAAGTCTCCTATTGGGCTTGAATCCCAAGATATAGTGAAATTGTCTATTTTTGTATCGGGAACAATTGTAGAGTTTTCATAAAATCTGTACGATAAAGAGTTGTCAATATAATAGGAGCTGGTACTTGTTAATTCAAAAGTAATATCGTTACTCATTGAACTTTCTTCTTGGTTGTTATTTGCTGTAATATTTATTTTGTGTGGTTCAAAGTCTGATATAATTTTTTCTAAATTGTAAGAATTTCCCAGACAATTGCTATCAGATAATACATCATCAACATAGATATTATAGTAATTTGCATTATTTACTGCATTCCACGATATAGTTGATGTTAGCCAGTCTAGGCTAATAATTGGTGCTGTTATTGGATCAGCAATAGGATTGTTAACTATATACTCAACAGTGTTGCTATGAGTGTTAATTTTATAAGGTTCTAAAGCTATTGGATTGACATAAATTTGATAAGTGCCGTTTTTTGTAATTAATTGACTCAAATCAATTTCATTATCTTTAGTTTCTTCTATTTTTTGTTCATTACAATAGATTTCGTAATAGTCAAACTTTGGTTCGGCTTGCCAAGACAATAAATTGTCGTTTAATGTAACTGTAGGTGCAGTTAAATATAATTGGTATACAATGTGTGAATATTCACTAGAGCCGAAACCTTGATGGATTGCTCGTACATAAAAAGTGTGAGGCTTGTAGTCTGAAATATATGAACCAATATCAAATGAAAGCCCTTCTGTTGTAATAAAATTTTGATTATCAAGTGAATCAATAAAAATTTGATATGAATGAGCATTTGTTATGGTGTGCCAAGTAAGTAAAGAATTTGAGATGCTAAGAGTTGGCGCATTTAATTGTTTATAAACTATTAAACCTAAACTACTTGCTATATATTTTGAGTTGTCGCTGATAGCTTTGACTCCTATTGTGTAGGTGCCTCCAGCGCTGATATAAATATCTAAATTAATACTTGTATCAGATGTGGTAGCTAATAGTTGTGTGTCGTTATAAATTTCATAAGAGTTTGCATTTTCTACAGCGTACCAAGTTAGTAATGTATCGTTAAGATTTACAACAGGAGTTGTTAATTTAACGGGAATAATATGATGATAGTCTATGGTACATGCTTGACTTGGGGTAAACATTTCAGAATCTGAAATCGCAACAACACTTATTTTGTGCATACCATCTTCTGGGAAAACATTTAAAAGGTTGTAACTATATGTATAAGAGCCGTCTTGCTTAATTGTGTCATATAATATGTCGTCAATATATAATTGATATGCTGAAGCATTATTTATGCTGTCCCAGTAAATTGTAGTAGAAGAATAATTTACTTGAGGAGTGCATAATTGCTGTACTGTAAACGGCTCGTTTATTTTTAACTTAAAGTAATATACATATGCTTTAGTTACGCCTTGATCGGTGGAGATATTGAAAGAGTCCTTTGTATTTGTAAAATTAATTCTAAAATCGCTTGTAGAATCTAGCTTTGATAAAAACAAATCAAAATACTCAGTGAAGTTGTTTTCAAAAGTTGCTAAAGTCCCGGAGAAATCAATAACTTCAGTGATATAGCTTAATTCAATTGCAATTGTGTGCTCCATATTTAAAATGGCCGGATTTACATTTGCGTAATTTGATAAATGATTAATTGCTTTTTCCATTTCACCTAGTTCATTTAGGTATAATGAGGATTGCAATATTGCGGTCATATAAGAGTCGGTTGTATTGATCGGAATGTAATTATAGTAATCTCCAACGATGTCATAAGTTTGAGTTATTAATTGAGAGGAATATTTTAGTTTTCTCATCTCGTTTTGTAGTGCAAGGATAGGAGATGTGTCGGATTCGCTACTTTCAAACAACTCCAACACGTAGTTGCTAGATATTGCTATTTCTAGTGCTTCATTATTTTCATAAAGCATATAATTAAGAACATTTTCTAATTTTTCACTAGAGTCAATATATAAATTGGATATAATGGTTTGGTTATCTTTATTCACATATTCTATATTACGATTTTGATAGTATGAGAAGTTTGTTAAAGGCGTAGAATATTCGAAGTATCTGTCTTTATTAATATGCGGTTCGTGAGTGTCTTTTGTTGTAAATTCAGAAACCAAGAAATATTTATGGCTGAGGATTTCATTTTTTACATCATCGGTTAAAATTTCTGTCCATGTTATATCTACCAAATAGTAATTTCCATCGATTTTTACTTTATTCCAAGCGTGGCCACCTTCACCAGAAGCGGTTGTGGCTGTGCCTACGATACGTTTGCAATCTATGCCTTCCATATTACAAAGTAATGAATATGCTTTACTAAAACCGTCACAGACTGCAACGCCTATAAGATTGCCGCTTTGTTCAACACCTTTTAAAAACACGCCCTCTAAGTAATAGCAACAATCTTGTGTAAAATTATAATTTGATGAATAATACTCAGACGAATAGTCGTAAATGGTGTTTATGGTTATCCAATCAAATATAGACAATGCTTTTTCATAGTCTGTCATGTTGTCGGAAATTATTGTTCTTAATACTTGTTTTGCCTTGTCGTAAATTAGAGCAGCTCTTGAGTCGATTTCGCAAATAGGTGTAATTTTATGCTCTACAGCGTGATATAATTGCTCACTTGTATTTACTTTTTGTGTAAGGAAATAATTATCTGAAGGGAATTCGTCATAGTCTGATGATCTACTCCCATTAGTTGAAAAATCATATGTTTCGTAATAAGGTTTCGTTAAAGGATATTGAGTGTAGTTTTTTGATGTGTTTAGTATTTTGTTTGTGTCGCATTCATATATTCCTTCAAAATTAATTGAAACACAGAATTCGTAATTGGCTAGATTTGTTGCTCCGCTATATTCAGTTTTGTATTTGCCTGATTTATAATAACAAGTCTCATAGAAAGATTCAAAAGAATCTGATATTTCATTATTTATTGCACTTTCTTTGTCTGTATAACTTCGGTTGTATATATCTAAAGCATATTCTGAATCAAACTTGATGGAATATTCTTCCGTTTTGTTAATAAAGTTGTAATAAACTACAGTATTAAGTTCTGTTTTGTTGTTTATATAATAATCATAAACATTGCCTTCAAATAGGAATATGTTTTGTGTATACATGCCCTGAATGTCGGGGTTGTGGTATTCTAATCTTTCGGAAAGCAGAGTGATAGAGGTGTCATCAGCTGATTCTAAGTAGCCAACATTATATGCGATTATTTGATGGCTGTTGCCTAGACCATAATCAGAATTGGATAGATCGAAAGATGTCTCATCTTGTAATATTTGTAGCGAGCCTGTCTCGTTTGAGAATAAAGTTATTACGTATTTATATATGCCAGCTACTGGATTCCAAGTTATATGGTGTGAATTTTTTGAAATAACTGAAAGTCCTTCTTCAAACGTGTAATCGCTGGGTTGATTGTTTTTAAAAGCATTTGTGTTGTTAAAATGAATTGTATTGCTTTTATTACTTTTTACTTTGCCGTCATTGGTTTTTGCAACAACTTCGAAACGATAAACGGCATTTTGTGTAGTGTATTGTTTATAATCAAATGAAACAACTGCCGCAGTTGTATTGATTGATGTTGTATATTTATCGTTTATAAATACGTCATAAAGGGAAGCGTCTTCTACTTTTTCCCAGCTTATTTCCTCATCTAAGTAGTCAATTCCAATAAAAGGCTCTTGCAGCCAAGATGGATTGTCTGCATTATTAAACAGGTCGTCGAAAAAACACCCTGTATATATAAATGGGCAAATGATTAAAATTGCTAATAGTAATAAGTTTCTTATAGTTTTTCTCACCTAGGTATATCCTTTTTTCATCAGTATATTTTGTGCTTATTCAATTAATTATATAACAAAAAGCAGATGATTTACAAATTTATATTAGATATTTTATTTTTAAAAAAATAAAAGCAGGTTGTTAGATGGCACTAAAACTAAAAAAATCTTTATCTAAATCCCATATTGAATATACGTCTAAAGAAGAGTCCAGAAACTCGAAATAAATTGTAATGGTTGTGTTGTTTTTTAGGCTTGTGGAGATTTTGGGGATAGTCAACTGATTAATAAAAGCTACTTCTTTCCAGTCGGTCAAGAGAGAGTTTAGATAGTAATAACTATCGCTGTGTGATAGCCAATCAGATTCTGGAGAGATTTCAACGTCAATAGACTCGTTGATTATATTATGATCCGCATATATTACTTTGGCTCTAACGAAATAATCCTTTTCTAATTCGCACGATTTTAAGGAGACTTTTTGCATATAAGAAATGTTGTTAACTAAGTTAGAGGGATATACGATATTGGCGATTATAAAGTTGCTTTGCTCTGTGTATTCCACCTCAATGTTTTCCCCCAAATTGCTATCAAAAAGTCTTATTCTAGAATGATAGAATTGATAGATATTAAATATTATTGATGCTGCAAGGAGTATAGAAATTATCAGTATAATTATTTGTAAAAGTTTAGTTGTTTTTGTATTGTCTTTTTTGTTTTTCATATTCAAATATATCCAAAATTTCTAGAACTTAAACATGAAATTAAAAATATATATTAAATATATAATATTTAAATTATATTTTGCTAAATTATTTGATTTTGTGAGGATATTTTGGCATAATATATATTGGACTTAATATTTGCTATAAGCAAATTAAGGAGGAGTATGGCACAAATCAATAAGAAAAAAACAGTTGCGCCTAAAGCGGAGAATTCTGTTAAAAAAACAGAAGCGCCAAAAGACACTAATAAAACAGTGTCTAAAGGTGTTAAGAAGACGGCGGCTGCGCAAACTAAAAAAATGGTTAAGAAAGACATGAATATCGTCAAAAAAGTTGATGATGAGAAAATTAAAGATATAGAATCCTCTAAGACAGGCATAATAAAGAAGCAAAAGAATGAGCTTGTTGATGGTCAAGTTATTTCAAAAGTACCAATCGTTACAAAAAATGCTAGTCTAAAAAAAGACAAGAAGCATAAAGATGGTGCTTTTGTTGTTAAGTTTGGGAAAAAAGAAATCGAAGCAGAAAGATATAAGCCTAGTCCAGATAGTGGATTGACATATAATCAAGTAAATGAAAGAACCCAACTTGGCTTAGTTAATAAAGTAAAAGATAAGAACACAAAGACTATTGGTCGGATATTGTTAAATAATATTTTCACATTCTTTAATATGCTTTGTATTATTGTGGCTACAGCATTGATTGCAGTAGGTAAAATTACAGATTGTTTCTTCATGATTATAGTAGTTGCTAATACCCTAATTGGTATTATTCAAGAAATACGAGCAAAGAAGACTATAGAAAAGATAAGTCTCGTAAATTCTCCTACTTGTAAAGTAATCAGAGAGGGTGTTGAGACAGAAATTCCAGTTGACGAAGTTGTATTAGATGATGTCTTGGTGTTTAGTACTGGAAGGCAAATATCTGCAGACTGCGTTATCCTAAGTGGTGAAGTAGAAGTTAACGAAAGTTTATTAACAGGTGAAAGTGTGCCTATTAAAAAAGGTGTAGGTGAAGTACTCCTTAGTGGTAGTTTTATAATTGGTGGTAAGTGTCGTGCTCAAGTTGATAAAGTGGGCAACGATAGTTATAGTGCAAAACTTGCTGATAAAGCGAAAGAGTATAAAAAACCTAAAAGTGAATTAATGAAGAGCATGAAATTAATTATAACTGTAATAGGTGTTATAATAATTCCTTTGGCAATACTTACCTTCCTTAATAACTATAGTGGAACAGAACAGAACTTGGCGGAGACTGTTGGTAGTACTGCAAGTTCTATTGTTGGAATGATACCATCGGGAATGTTTTTATTAACTAGTATGGCATTGGCTGTAGGTGTTGTAAAACTTGCAAGAAAGAATACTTTGGTTCAAGACTTATATAGTATAGAAATGTTGGCAAGAACAGATGTGTTATGCCTTGACAAAACAGGAACTATTACAGACGGAACAATGAAAGTCAATGCAGTAATTCAATTAGACAATACTTTTAAGCATACAATATCGGATCTTATTGGTTCCATGCTAACAGCATTAGATGATAACAATCAGACTTCTAGGGCTTTAATCAATCACTTTGGATATAGCAAGGAAATGACGGCAAGGGCTATATTACCATTTAATAGTACAAGAAAATTAAGTGCTGTTACATTTAAAAACGATGAAACTTATGTAATGGGTGCTCCAGAGTTTGTATTAAAGACAAAAAATAAAGAAGTGGAAAATTTAGTTAAGCAATATGCTCAAAAAGGTTTTAGAGTATTGTTGGTAGCTTCCTGCGAAGGAATAATTGAAAAAGATAAAATTTCTGCAAAAAGAACACCTATATGTTTGATTGTGATAGAAGATCATATTAGAGAAGATGCTGTTCAGACATTAGAATGGTTTAGACACAATGGTGTTGATGTAAAGATTATTTCTGGTGATAATCCACTTACAGTAAGTGAAGTAAGTAGAAGGGTTGGTGTTGTTGGTGCTGATAAGTTTATAAGTCTAGAAGGATTGAGTGAACAACAGGTTATAGATGCCGCAGATAAGTATACTGTTTTTGGTCGTGTTTCGCCTGAGCAGAAATGTATACTGGTTAAAGCTTTAAAAAATAAAGGCCATAAAGTAGCCATGACAGGCGATGGCGTTAACGATATATTGGCATTAAAAGAAGCAGATTGTTCTATAGCAATGGCTAGTGGATCAGAAGCTACGAGACACGTGAGTCATTTGGTGTTGTTGGATAGTAATTTTTCTAGTATGCCAGAAGTTGTAGCAGAGGGTAGAAGAGTTGTTAATAATGTTCAAAACTCGTCTTCATTATTCTTAATGAAAACAATATTTACAATTATTTTAACTATATTTTGTTTGGTCGTGGGTATAAAATACACATTTTCCACAACTAAATTAATATTGTTACTAGAGTTGTTTGTTATTGGTGTGCCATCGTTCTTCTTGGCTTTGCAGCCTAATGCGGAGAAGATAAAAGGTAAATTTTTACCAAATTTGTTAGCAAAATCCATGCCGGCTGCATTGATTTTCTCGATTATGGTAATTGCAACCTATCTATTGAATGTTACTGAATTAGTAACAGAGATTGATTATCAAACAATGTCATCGTTAGCAGTAACATTTGCTGGGTTATTAGTATTGTATAGGTTGTGTAAGCCTATGAATGTTTTTAGAGGAATATTGTTTACAGTGTCATTGGCGATTATAGTAGCTATAATATGTATCGAGGAGCTATATTTGTTCTTGGGATATAACTTGTTGGATTTACAAAACATTTTATTCATAATAGTTTTTGTACAATGTGCTTATCCTATATATAATACTTTTGTAAAATTCTTTGAAAACAAATTAGGCAAAAAAGATTAGAGGTAAAAATGAGAAAAACATATAATTTAAAAAAGATAAATAAAAATCTTGAAGAAAATGCAAGAAAACAAATATTAGATACAGAAAGCAGATACAGAGGTCAATTGTTTATTATAGCAGATAGGATTTTGGCGCAAAGGGATACAAAAATTGTATTGATGGCTGGCCCTAGTTGTGCAGGTAAAACAACTTCTGCTAGATTACTAAAAGAGATTTTGGAAAAAACAGGCAAAGATGTTGTAACAATAAGTTTAGATGATTTCTTTATTGATAGAGCAAAGACACCACTTTTGCCAAATGGCGATAAGGATTTTGATAGTCCTAGAGCTTTGGATACAGAGCTTATGAAACAATGCTTTACTGAATTATTTGAAGGCAAAAAAGTGGGTTTCCCAAGATATGACTTTATAAGTGGTAAAAATATAAAAAATGATCACGAATTGCATTGCAAATATAACACTATAATAATCTTTGAGGGTTTGCATGTATTAAATCCTTTAATTATTGACAGCCTTGGTACAGACGATTATTTTAGTATTTATGTAAATGCAGATAGCGGATTTAAATATGGTAGCGAAACCATTAAAACTTTAGATTTAAGACTTATTAGAAGATTGATAAGAGATATAAGCAGAAGAAATCACAGTATTCCTCATACTTTAAAATCATGGGAAGCTGTGTGTGATGCAGAGAAGAAATATATTACAAAATTTAAGAAAAATTGCGACGCGTTTGTAGATACTACACATGAATTCGAGTTGGGTATTTTAAGAGCAGAATTGGATATTTTGGCTGAAAAACAAAAGGTGGATTTCTCCAAGGTTAAAGAATTGAAATTCTTATATAATGCAACAAAAGTTGATAAAAAGATGTTGCCAGATACAACTCTTATGTGGGAATTTGTAGATCCGCCAGCAATTGAAGAGGAAGAAGAGGTTAAATAATATGTCAGATAATAAATTGACAATGGATAAAATAGTAAATTTGTGTAAAAGCAGGGGATTTGTTTTTCCTGGTAGTGATATTTATGGCGGATTTGCAAATACATGGGATTTCGGCCCTGTTGGAGTAGAGTTAAAAAACAATATTAAAAAAGCATGGTGGAAAAGATTTGTGCAAGAGACTCCAAATACATATGGTGTTGATGCGGCAATTTTAATGAATCCTACAGTATGGGATGCGAGCGGTCACACTAAATCTTTTGCGGATCCTAAAATGGATTGTAAGGTTTGTAAACAAAGATTTAGAGCAGATAACATTATTGAAGATTTCTCGAAAGGTTCAGTTGTGCCAGATAATATGACAAATGAAGAAATGGAAAGTTATATATCTGAGAATAAAGTAAAATGTCCTAAGTGTGGTAGTTTTAATTGGACAAATATTAGACAATTTAAGTTAATGTTTGAGACAAGTAGAGGTACTGTCGAGGGAGAAAAAGATACAGTATTTTTGAGACCGGAAACTGCACAAGGCGAATATGTTAATTTTTTAAATGTTCAAAGAACAGCAAGAGCAAAAGTACCTTTTGGTATTGCGCAAATTGGTAAATCTTTCCGTAATGAAATAACTCCAGGAAACTTCTTGTTTAGAACTATAGAGTTTGAACAAATGGAACATCAATTATTCTGTAAAGCAGAACAAAGTTTAGATTTATATAATGAATATAAGGACAAGGCATGGAAATTTGCGACAGACATTGGTTTGAAAGCAGAGAATTTAAGATTCCATGATCATGATAAGCTAGCGCATTATGCAAAAGCTGCGTGTGATATACAATATCTATTCCCAATTGGCTGGCAAGAATTAAACGGCATACACCACAGAGGTGATTATGACCTTAGCCGTCACCAAGAATATAGTGGCAAATCTATGTTATATCTTGATCTTATAACTAATGAAAAATACATACCTAATGTAATTGAATATTCTATAGGTGCGGATAGACTTACATTGGCTACTCTTTGTGAGGCGTATGAAGAACAACTATTAGAGAATGGCGAGACAAGAAGTGTATTACATTTGCACCCATATATTGCACCATATAAAGTAGCAATATTGCCACTACAAAAGAATATTGCTGAAAAAGCAAAAGAAGTATATGCCAAACTTGCTAAATACTATATGTGTGATTATGATGAGGCAGGCAGTATTGGTAAAAGATACAGAAGACAAGACGAAATAGGTACTCCATATTGTGTAACTATTGATTTTGACACATTAGAAGATGATGCTGTTACTGTTAGAGATAGAGATACTATGGAGCAGGTAAGAATAAAAATATCTGATTTGAAAGCTTATTTAGATGAGAGAATAGACTTTTAACCGATAAGAAAAAACATTAACATTATTGGATATAGTCTTTTGGATTATATCTTAAAATAAGAGGAGTTTAAATGGTAAAGGATTTTAAATATTTAGAGGATTTAGCATCTGCCGAGGTCGATAGTTATCATACAGTAAGTAATGAAAATGCGATTCTTAGCAGGATGCTTGACAATGTCGTTAGAACTAATGTTGGTTTTAGATTACGATTGGCGCAGCAAGTAATGCATGGATTGGACAAAAAATTAGATGATTTAAATGCAAGCATTTCTAATATTTATAAGAATTATTCTGACGTAGAAAGAGCGAAAGGGAAGTTTTCGAGAAGAGATGCTAAATTGTTGGAGGAATATCAATCAGAAAAGGGTAAAATTACTAAGCGAATCATGTCACAAGAGGCCGGTATTGAAGAATTAAAAAGTGTGAGTAGGTCGTCATCGGGTTTAATTGCAGAGATTAGAGATCTGGCGAAGTCTTCTATTATGTTTGGTCCTCCAAAAGATCCTGGATCAAAACAAAATGAACAAGAAGATAATATGGATTTTACGAAAGTTTCTGATAGAGTAGGAAATTATCAACGTCAAATAGCCGTTACGGAAAATTTGGGTATTGTGGCGGAATCTATGGGAACCAAGGTCGCCAAAAATATTTGCGGCACATTAAATTCGCAGATGTTAGACGCTAAGAAACAAGTAGAAACGGGCATCTATGAAAGAAAAGCACAGATTGCTGAATTATTAGATAGATATAAATTAGGCGATTTAATGATTTCAGATCATCGTTCATCAGATCCTAAAGATAAAATAACTGTAAGAAGAGCGCTAGATGCACTAGTTGGTAATTCTATGCAAATATTGAAAACTGCCAATCCAAATATGTTAGCTGATTATTCAAAAGAGTTGACGAATAATCCTGTAGAAATAAAAGAAGATGCATCTGGAACGCGGCTTCGCGACGCTATTGGTGCTTTACAAGATTACATCGGAGGTATAGAGGGGATGGATGTCCCTAAAGATAAAGGAGTTCTTACTCTATTGTCTGATATTAGTGACAAATACAAATTCACTTTTGCAACAAATGAAAATAATACGCCTAGTGCTCAAAATGAAAAAACGACTAATGCTGCTATGTCGGCTGTATCAAATCAACAAACTGAAAGTGTAAATGATGTAGAAAGAAAAGAGGTTGTTGATCCTATGGCCTATGGTTATTATGAAGCGTTTCTGCGATCAGGATCTCCTAAAGATTTTCCTGGTTGGTGCGAGGAGAAAGGAGTAGATGTGCCTAAGGGCTGGAAAGTAGTGGAAGATGCTCGGGTTAAGGGAATGGAAGAATATCTGGCACAACAGAGTGCGAGTAATTCACCAAACAATCAAAACGAAGATGTGTTAGAGATGTAATATATATTCAAAGATTATCAACACTCATTAAGTTAAATAAAAAAACAGTATAATTAGTCTAGCAATTTTGTAACTAGCGAAATATTAACACTTTAATCGGTAAAAGGTTAAGGTGTTTTTTTACCGTAATAGAAAAGAGAAGAAAAAGAATAACAAAAAGCGAAAGTGTGTTACGTTTACCAACACTTTCGCTTTTTGCTTGCGATTATTTAATTGTAAAGTGTGCTTGTCTGTTCGAGCGAAGCGAGAATACTTGTATCAAGACAAGCACACGTCTAAGCGCCATTTTGTTTTTTTATTATTAAATTAATACAAATTACATGAATTTATGATATAATGATTTCGTTAGGAGTATTAATATGATTAATATAAACGATTTACATCCAATAGGAATTGGAACTTGGACTATTTCAAAGGCAACTTATGATAAAGATGTCAAAGGTCTTTTATATTCCTTTAAACAAGGGCAAAACTCAATTGAATGTAATGCATCATATCTTGCAGGTGAAAGCCTTGATGTAGTTGCAGATTTTATTAAACAAATTGACCGAGAAAAAATCTTTATAAATGCAGTTATGACTTATGGTGTGAAGAATGCAGATGATGTTTATAAATTTTTAGATTTTTATTTAAAAAAGTTGGGGACGACTTATGTTGATTGTATAACCTATGGAGCAACATTGGACTTTTTAGAAAAAGAAGGTTTTGAACCAATCGAGTATTTAAAAGTTGTTAGAGAACTACAAAAACAAGGTAAAACAAGATATATAGGTATGAGCAATCTTTCCCCAGAAGATTATGAAAAATATGGACCTTTTGACCATTTTGAAGGCTGTTATGGTCTTGAAACAAAAGTGTATGAAGATAATGGTTTGTTAAAAAAAGCAAAAGCATCTTTTGTTGCTTATCAACCGTTAAGAAGGAATAGAACAGCAAAGATGAACTATCCAATTTTGATAGAATTAGCAGAAAAGTATGGTAAAACACAAAATCAAATAATTCTTAATTGGATAATCAAGCATAAAGAGATTAAAACACTTTGTAAATGTACTGATATTCCGCACATTGACGAGAATTTACAATCTTTGAACTTTGATATGGAGTTAACAGATTACAATAGATTAGATGAGTTTAGACAACCATTTTTTGATAATCTTAAAGTAAAGTATAGAGAAAATGAAGAAGGAATATTAATTCATCAAGTGCCAAATCAAGATCCAAATGGAATAGAGAAGTATGTTGCGAGTTATGGCACAGACAAAGAAACCATGAAAATAAAATAATAAAAAGACTTATTGTTAAATTCAATAAGTCTTTTTCACTAGTTTCAAAAGGCATAGCCTTTAGATGCTGTTTTTTTATTCCCAATTAGAATGTGTTATATCTAATTGTTTTTTTATTTTATTAAGCGACTACCGCATCGTATGCACAATATGTCTTTGTTCCAATTACAGAAACATAACTCTTGTATGCACCTCTCCAGTTAGTAATAAAAGTATTGTTTGAGAAAGTAGCATTGTTTACTCTGCCGCAACCGCCTGCAGCATATGCATGTGCGCCTGTAGCAGAAATGTATGCAAGATAATTTAATGTGTTACTTGATGCTTTTCCGCCCCAAATGCAGCCAATGATACCACCAGCATATGCTTGGCTATCGTTATATCTGTTTGTTTTAGCTGTGATTGAGCCTTTGTTGTGTTTATTGCTTGTAATTGTTCCATCTGTTGCTTTAGAAACAATTCCACCTGCAGCAACGTTACATTTAGAGTCTGTTGTTTCTGCAGTTATGCTGCCTGCGTTTGTATTATTTTTAACAGTTCCAGCACTCATATAAGCAACTACACCGCCAGATTGATAATCAGAAACGATATTTCCGCTATTAGAGTTATTTGAAACTGTACCATTTGTTAAGTAACCAACGATACCTGCTGAGTTTGCACCATCGTTTGCTCCAGAAACACTTGAAGTGATTTTTCCAGAGTTTGAGTTGTAACTAACAGTTTTTGAATAAGAACCATTCATGTAAGCAACAATACCTGCAGCGTTGATTGTTCCATGTCCTAAATCGTTGTAATCATCAACACTTGTAGATGTGTTAGTTATAGCACCAGTATTGGCACATTCAGAAATATTACCTTTTCTTAAATTAGCAACAATACCTGCTACAAATTGAGCTTCAGAACTAATAGAAGATGTGTTAGAACAATCAGTAATTGTTCCGCCATTCATTTGTCCAACGATACCAGCTACGCCAGTTAAATCAAGGCTGATTTTAATTGTTCCGCTAACTGCACAATCAGTGATGCTACCGCTTGAAATGTTTGCGATTGCTCCAAAATATTCGTCATTATATACGCTTCTGAATGTAGCAGAAGAATATTTAACATTTAATGAATTGACTTGAGCGCCGCTTTCTACTTCATTAAATAAAGCGAAATCTTTTAAAGTACCTTTAATTGTAATTGTGTAACCATTGCCATCATATGTGCCAGCAAAAGTATCTACAGCTTTAAAGCTAGAATCTATGGTAAAACTCTTAGTTTGAACGAAAGTAATGTCTTCATTGTCTCCGTAGTTAACAACATATTCGTTCCATGCATCAGCTGAATCTATTTCATATGTGTCTTGGCCAAATGGTTGATCTTGATCTGTGTCTTCGTCTTGATTTCCATCGTCGCCAATTTCTGGTTCGTAATATTCATCATCTCCATCTCCTGGATTTGATGTGTCAATAGTAGTATAGATAACATAAATAGTTAAGTCATTGCTTGGCATTTTGCTTGTTGTTGTATAAGCAATGCCTGTTCCATCTGCTTTTGTATTAAATCTTAGATAACTATAATCATTATATTTGTTAGCAATAGTAGTTATTTGAGATGATAAACTAGAACCTTCAGCGATAGTTGCTGTCTTGATAGTTTTGCCTGTGTTTGCATCGATAAATGATAGTGTGTGGTTAGTTGTTCTAAACCAACATACACAAGAACTATTTTGATTAATTATACCATTATCGTTTGCAAGATTAGAAGAAAGTGTTAATTCTGCAAACTTATAGTTGGATTTGCTTACAACAAAAGAAATTGTTCTGTATAATTTGCCATTAAGATCGTAAATAGCTAATTCGTTACCATTTTTAATAACTTTAAATCCTTCAGGGATTGTCATAACAATTTGTGCAGAAGTTGTGCTCTTAAGGATTTTGCCATCTTCGTCTTTGATGTTGATAGTAGATATGTATTTTGTTAGATTTTGAGTATCAACATCTCCTTGACCAATAGAGAATTCATATTTGTTTAGAATTTGATAAGAATAATCAGAAGTTTCTTCATTAATTGAATTGTCTTCATGAATTAATGTTAAATATGGGTAGCCATTGTTAACATTAGCATTGATTTCCCAAACGTTTGAGAAATCCCACATTGTTTTTTCAGTCTTAGTAGAAAGTAATTCTCCACTAGTTGAATATATTTCAGTAACTTTGTCGCCAGAGAATAAATTGCTTGGGTTTTTAAGAGTTGAAGAAGTATAACCTGTTACATATCCTACTTTTTCAGTATAAGTAACAACTTCTGTTGTTTTTTCAGTTAATAAGTTTTTAGCTACACCATTGAATTTTTTACTAATATTGTTTTCTGCCACATTAAGATTGTCTTTATCATAATATAGACCTACAAGATTGTTAGTAGTAGTAGTGATGTTAGTTTCTTGTGTTTCAATAACTTGTACTGCGTCATTGTTTTGTCCAATTACGCCACCAATTAATTCATTGTTTGCATTTTCTACTTTTGCTGAATAAACAGAGATTGCGCTATAGCTATCTTTTACTTTACCAGCAGATACATAAGAATTAGTATTAACGTCTAGTGTAGATAGTACTGCGAATTGGTTGTCGCCAACAAGTCCACCATAGATTATATTACTTTCACCTAGAACAACTTCACCAATTGTATAAGTGTTAATAATTTTTCCACCAAAGTTTTGACCTGAGATACCGCCGATAATTCCAGAAATTCCTACATTTTCATATACAATAGTATCATTTTCTAAAGTTGCGGTTTTACCCATTAATACATTCGCACTACATTCGCTAATTGTAGCAACTATTCTTGAATTGTTTTCTCCAAGAATGTCAGTAGAGATGTTTCTACCAACTATTCCACCGATATAATTTGCAGTAACATTATAAAGTGAATTTTTTACTTCAACTTTATTTATAGTTCCATAGTTAATTCCAGCTACAGCGCCGATGTTGATATATTCGCCAGTTGCGCTGAAGTTGTCTATTTTTAAATTGCTCACTTTTGCAGTTGCGTTAATTATGCCAAATAAACCAGCATTATCAAAAACATGAGAGTCTTTTCCTGGGTTGTTTTCTATAAAGGACAATTTGTCAATATTAATATTATTTATAGTATAACCATTACCATCAAGAGAACCGCTAAAATTCTCAATAGGAGCCCAGTAACCATTGTTTTGATTTGCAAGATCGATATTATCAACTAATTTGTAGTGGTCAGTTGTTTTATATACACTATCTGCTTGGCCTATGCTTGCAAATTCTTCACCTGTTGAAATATAGTAAGGGTTTTCTTCTGTCCCGTCGCCAACCATTACGTCGCAATATAGTGTCTTATATCTAGAATTTGTTGTAGTAAAAGTAATTCTAGCAGTACCACCAGCTTTAGCGACACAAAGACCATTATCAAAACTTACAATAGAAGAATCGCTGCTTGATGCAGTAATAGTTGTAGAATTTTTAGCATTTTTATGCTCTAAACTTAAATTAAAACTATCACCTACGTTAACATACATTACATCAGCACTAATTTTAATAGTTTCTCTAGTAGCAATCATTGCAATCATAGAGATGCTAATAGCACATGTTACGAAGATTGTAAAGAATATTACCCAAAATTTTCTCATAATAATTTCCTCCATTTCTAAAAAATTCAAAGAATTTAAGTATAAAATTTGTTGAATTTTTGTTGACAAAGTTTACATTTTCTTATAAACTTTACTAATTTTAGCACAGGTTGGGTGTGTTGTCAATACCCCTTTTTGCAAAAAATGGCATATATTTTCAATAAATTTATAAATTTTCTTGATATTTAGCTTTAATACATATAAAATATATGTACATATAATAATATATGTGATATTGGAGTGTCGCCAAGCGGTAAGGCCCGGGATTCTGACTCCCGTATTCGTAGGTTCGAATCCTACCACTTCAGCCAATAATATAACGAACGTTTGGATTCTCACCTTGCGTACTCGCACTGCGCACATTGATGTCTAATAGCTGATGCTTGTGCGAGAGCGTTCGCAATACAAGATATTGCTCGGCACCGAATCCTACCACTTCAGCCAATAAAGCCTAATCCGAATCAGATTGGTTTCGGATTTTTTATTTGCATTGTGTGAGGGATTAGCGAACTATCGTTAGCAGACAACTTTAAATGGATTTTTATCTATCAACTGCTTTGGATGTGTTTGATTTTGTGCTACTATATAGTAATGGTAAATGTAAAAAGGTAACAATCAATGGAAGAAATCAAAAAAAGTTTTTGGTAAAAGAGATTCCTAATCTTAATGATTTGGAGTTCGTGGATATTAAACAATTTTATTTGCATTTTCAGCCAGATCTAATAATTAGATTAAGAAAGGTTGGAAAAGAATATTTTCTAACTTACAAATCTAAGATCAATAGAGATAGCACTGCAAATGTCTGTAACGAGTATGAACTGCCTATAAACAAAACTATTTATGAAAAATTGTATGATTCAAAAATTGGTAATGTGGTTGCCAAAAAGAGATATAGAATTAAGTTGCCAGATAATCATACTGCAGAACTAGATGTTTTCGAAGGCTTATTAACCGGACTTGTTGTGGTTGAAGTGGAATTTGAATCGATGCAAGATGTAGAAAGCTTCATTGTTACAGATTGGTTCGGTAGAGATGTTTCGCGTGAAAAACGATTAATCAATTCAAGGTTGTCACAAATTAATAATTTAGAGGACATAAAGGAGATATTAAAATGAAAAAAACAATTGTAGTTGCAAGTGGAAACAAGGGTAAATTAAAGGAAATCGCTGAAATATTCAGTGATTATGAGATTATTCCTCTTAAAGAACTTGAGGCAAAACTCGGCAAAAAGTTTGACATAGTTGAAGACGAAAAGACATTTAAAGATAATGCTCGTGTAAAAGCAATTCAAATCGCACAACAACTGGGAGATAATAGTATCGTTATGGCCGATGATAGTGGTATTAGTATTGATGCATTAGATGGATTCCCTGGAGTTCATACTCAAAGATGGATGGATGCGGATGACCATATTAAAAACCTTGCATTATTAGAAAAGATGAAAGGTAAAACAAATAGAAAATGCAAGTATACAACGGCTATTGCGGTAAGCGATGGTAAAATGGCAATATCAGTAGATTCTTCTATTTGTGGTAATGTAACACACGAAGTTCGCGGTGAAAACGGATTTGGGTTTGATGAAATTTTCGAACTTAAAAGAGGTTTAACGCTAGCTGAAATAACTTCAGAAGAGAAATATAGAATTAGCCCAAGAAAGAAAGCATTAAATAAAATAAAAAATTTCTTAATCTAATCTCGATGACTCAATATAAAAAGACATTAATAGGAGAGGGTTTTAAAAATTAGATAAAAAAACAAGATTGGTGGATCTTGTTTTTTTATGGTCATAGTTTATTTATAAATTTTTAAAACTTTTTTTGCCAAAGGGTATTGAAATTGTAAATTTCTTGTGTTAATATAATTGAACTAATCAATTTTGGAGGGGGAATAAATGGAATTTAAAAATTATTTACATTTTGGGAGTAGAAAAAAACCACATAAACATATAGAAAATGGTGTAGTTGTGGTTACATTTTATGAAGACGGAAAAGTATATAGGTTAGCGGATAATGGGATAGAAAAGACTACCACAAGATTTGAGTTTGATGGTAAAAGATTACATGAGACTGGCGTCTGTGTAGAATCTAGAGTAGGGGATAGAACCACGAGAAAAGATTATTATTTATCATCAGTAGAAAAGACACATAATAGACCATATAAGATAGTAAAAACAAAAATGGGCATATTCGATACTCAACAAGAGGTGACAAACTATGACGAGAAGGGACAAATTGTATCTTTTGATAAAACAAGCAGAATA
Source organism: Clostridia bacterium (assembly GCA_017399265.1). Taxonomy (GTDB): domain Bacteria; phylum Bacillota; class Clostridia; order Christensenellales; family UBA1242; genus UBA11490. The sequence goes on along the minus strand of JAFQDL010000009.1, from coordinate 19,630 downwards.
GAATTTAAAGGCAAAGTGTTTGAAGAAAAAGAAACATTTGATTATCCAAAGAATGTTTTTACAGTATTTAGTGATCCTATAAAAAAATCTGATAGATATACCAGAGTGGCAATGACATATCCTATCAAGTCAGAGCATTTAAGGGAGTTAAAAACTGAAAAATATGACTTTACTCAAAGCGCTTATGAGTCGTTTGCAAAAATGCCTCTAAATAATCAAAGATTAGGAAATGTGTTTGGTAGAGCTTGTGTTGTGACAACTAATTGTAGTGTATATGCCAAAAACCTAGAATTTGACAAAGAACAAATGTAAAAAACATAAAGATATAATATGAGTCACTGATGGGCATGTAAATACAATTTTTGTGCAGTCTATAGATATTGTTTATATTTTGTTAAAAGTATTATAAGAAGCAGATTTGAAGCGCTGCTTCTTATTTTTTTATATTTAGGACTAATCTAAATTATTTTACATAAAATAATTTATGGTATATACTAATTGTAGATTAATTATAATGAGGAGAAAGATATGTCTACGGAATTAATAGTGAATATAGCAATAAGTGCGGTTGTGTTTTTGTTTATATTCTTCGGAGTTTTTTGGGGGCTTATTAGAGGTTTTAGAAGAACCTTTCTTAGAAGCTTGTGGATTTTAATCCCTACCATATGTTTAGTATTATTTTTGTCATCAGTTGTTACGAATGCTTTGATTAATATGGAGTTTCCTACTTTTACCTTTAACGGAGTAGAGGTTAATAGTATAACTGACGTTGTACAAGTATTTGTTGAAGAACAAGAAATTGACTTAACTGCCGTAGGTGAATCTGTTGATAGTATAGTAAAGGCTTTGCTGACATATGTTGGTTTGCTATTGAATTCAATTGTTTTCGTATTGTTATTCTGGATTATAAAAATTTTGTTATTTCCTGTAAGTTGTATACTTGATAAAAGAGTGTTTTTATCAAAAGCGGAAAGAAAATACAAGAAAGCACAAAAGGAATATAAAAAGCAATTAAAAGAATATAAAAAATATCGCAAAGGCAAACCTACAGTGGACGCATTGGCGTTTGCTGCTGGGGATAATGACGAGATTTTGCAAGAAGATTTAAAAGAAATAAAGAATAATCTAGGTGCGATAAGAAAGAATTCTTTATTATCTGCTCGTCAGAAATATGATGATTCTGTAATATTGCAAAACCAATTAGATAAAAATGTGCCAAGAGGACGGCAAGAATTAAGGGTGAACGATAACGAACTGTTGAATACCCCATATGTAGACAAAAAAGAGCCAGAAGTCGTTGTAGAAGAAACTTTTGAGCCCGTAGAAGAATATGTTCCTGTTGAGGAGAAAAAAGAAGAGTTAAGGGTTGAAAAACCGGTTAAACCTGAAAAACCAAGCAAGCATCGTATACTAGGAATGTTATATGGAGCAGTACTAGGCCTTTTGGTTTGTACTATTACCCTTACACCAGTTATTGGCATCTTTAATATTGCTAGAGATGTTAATAAAAAATGTGTTGTTGTAGTAGATGGTGATAAAAAAGAAGGAATATTGGATAATCTTACCGATGGCATGTTTAGTGAGATAAACGAGTATTATGAAAAATCTGTTGGAACTCAAGTACTTGTATATACTGGTCAAGAATGGGTTGCTTCAACGGCGTTCGATTTACTAACAAGCGGCAATTTAGGTGAAGATAAAATAACACTCGTAGAAGATGTGGGCAATATTCTTGCTGTTGTTAATAATGTAAATGTGTTAACGGAAGAATTAGACAAAGCTGAAAGTAATAATTATCAGTATGAGTCTTTAAAAATTATTATAGATGAAGCAGATATCTTAGTTGATAATGTATTTAAGGTAAGTATAGTTAATACATTGACACCAGCAATTATTGATATTGTTTCTGTACTACTAGAAGAAAGTTTAGAAACAACAAATCAGACACAATTGAGGTCTGGCTCGGAATCAGATACTACTGATATTATAAAAGCTGTAGTGGAAGCCTTAAAATCTTTAAAAAATGCAGATGATTTGAAACTAGAATTAAAAGCACTTATTCAAGTAATGAGAGGATTAAATTATCCTACCAAAGTGACTATAAATAACATTCAAGAAGAGACTAGTCTATTAAGAGAAATTTTGATTTCTTCAAATTCTAGCGAAGAAGAACCAACTAATTTAATTTATACATTACAGAAAGTTAATTATGAGTATTATCATGAAAACAACAATGCTAGCTATGCAAAGACGATAGTTGGTGGAATGTTTGAGTATAATGGCCGTAAGCCAATTATAACTAACACTTTACTTCCAAGCGTTGTAGAATTTATTGTTGATGAGTTGATTAAAGAATTAGAAATTAAAGATTTGGATTCATCTGATATTTCTGATGATTCTAGTGTGGTTCAGACATTTTTGACTGCTTCATTGGAAGAATTATTTAATATTGTAAGAGAAATTAATACGTATAAAGGTGAAAACGGATTTGAGTTTAGGGGGTATGATACTTCTGATGATTTAATGGCGGAGGTTTCAAACAAATTAAACACAAACATCTTCACATCATTAGGTAGAATTATAGATGTATCATTGGCTTTATTTGGAAGCAATTCTGTATCTGTTGTTGATATGTTGGGTAATGAGTTTGCTGTAATAATGGAAGAAACACTTGTAGAGCTTGTTGGTGATGAGGCTGGCGTTTGTATTGCTGCAAATATTGGAAGCGGTATCAAGACTTTGGCAGTGGCTGGAGAGCACGCTTTTGAAAATGAATTTGCAGTGATTGGAAAAATATTTAGTTCACTATTAAGTGATGAAAAATCTTTATTAAAACAAGATGGCGAAGAGGTTTCTATAAATAATTGGGAAGCTTTGCCGGAAGTTTTGAAAGGTCTTCAAGAAACAAAGACGTTTGGTTATGTTTCTACAAATAATCCACAAGAAAAGAATATGAATAATATCGTTAGTGTTTTCTATTATCTATTAGAGAATACTAAAGTATCAATGATTCCAGATGGATTGGTGCTTGACGAAGACGGATACGTTATTGTAGATGAAGATGGTAAAGTTGAGATGAATGACCCTGAGGCTGATAAGGAATTTACTGTAGATTATCTATTATATGATATAGTTAATTCAATTCAAAAGAATTTGGTTAAAGGTTTGGTAAATGGTGCCTATGATTGGGAAAAGGCTTTCTATGAGGAAGATGAGGCTAATAATAAGTTAATATTTAGAAATAAAATGTTTAACTTGATTGATGCTGTATCGAGTGCCAACGAAGAAGAATTGTTTAATTTCAAAAATCATTATGATAGTAATGAGGTTTGGGATCCTTCAATCAATTATGATATATTTGATCTAATATTAGACAACTCTAATACCCACAATGGTGTATCTCCACTAGACGAGATGGCGGATTCTCCATTATTTAAAGGCGTGTTTGCAAAAATGTTTGAGGACTTTGGGTATTTGGCTCAAGATATGATCGTGTCAGAATCTGATGATGTAATGTCTGTGCATGTTGGTAAAATGATAACTGAAATAATCGATGTAATAGCTAGAACAGAAGCAAAAGCGAATGCCACGTATTATGATCAAATATCTAGCTTAAATAAAGCATTAGACGAATTATTAAATTCTGTAGAATTAAGTAGCGTAGAATTGGACTCAGCAACTTTGGTTAAAGTGGGTAATTTCTGTGACACATTAACTAGAACAAATGGTAGTAGTCCTAGATTGTTGTCTGATGAGACAATAAAAGCTATGCTTATTGACATCGTTGAAGTAGAGGTGTTGGGTGTAAATCTAGAAGAAGGTGAGGGTTCTGAGGCTCAAGAGATAGTTCCAGAAAATACTAATATAGCTTCTTGGATAGAGGATTCTAAAGTGTCTACACCTGCTGTACAATTTATTTTGGGATTAACAAAAGATATTGATTCGTTGGAGTCTAATACTAATAACAGATGGAAGGCTCGTTTTGCAGTGTTTGGTCAAATATATCAAGAACTTTCTAATTTTGACAACACTCAAGGTGGAGAAGAGGTTGATCCTATTGAAAAATTTAGTACCATCTTGGATTTAATGAGTGGTAAGACTTCTGTAATAGTTGGTTCTGGAGATGATGCTCAGGAATATAAGGCAAAACTTGTTACAGATAATGAAGCGAAAAAGTTTATAGTAGGTGTTGTTGCGAACAACATTGGAGATTCAGAAGATTTAACAACAAATCAAATCGTATATAGTGGCACCTTTACAATCAATAGCGATAATGAAGTTGTTATGATAGAAGCTTTAGATAATATATCAGATTATTTAGTTGGATATAATGGGTTTGAAGACAAAAACAACTTGGTAGAACCTGATTGGAGAGACAATTATATATTAGGTGGTGTTTTGGCTAATATCGCAAATTTGGATTTGGATAAGAAGAACTTAACATGGTCAGAAGTTTGCGGAGCACTTAATGAAATCATTGATATGGATTTTGCTAAAGATATAGGTAATTTCTCATCTTCCGAGAAAAATGGTGGCAAATATACTATGTATGAGGAAGGAACGGAAGAAAAAAATGGCGTAGAAAATGATCTACATACTTTATTAACTTCAACGCACTCAATCATAACTCTTGATCAAGTAAAACATTTGCTATTAAGCAATTCAGAAATAGATAGTGGTTATTCAAAAGTACAAGAGCAGTTGCAGGATAATATTAAGAATATGAGGCCAGACAACTTAAAGAATGGCGATGATGAATATGCCTTAATAAAGGATAATTTCAAGGCGTTGAAGTACGTGCAAGACATTGTAAATGAGATACCGTCATGGTCTAGTGAAAGCAGTTATGTAGAAGAAGTTGCAAAGATTGGTAAATATTTTGATGAAATAAACGGAATCGAATTCGTATTAACTAAAGATTTGGGCAAGGTGTGTGCTAAGACTATAATTGGCGAGGCGTTAAAAGATGATACGATAGCAGATTTAATAAATGAGACAGATGAAAGAGTTAGATCATTTGTTGGTGGTGGTGCCGAAGATAAATATTTCTTAAAAGATATGGATTCAGCATTGGATGATTTGTATCAATCGCGTAAGAAGAATGAAGAGATATTTGGCGAATTGGCTTCATTTGAGACTATAATGAGGGGTGGTCTTTCAATTCAAGATTTCAATAGTTTTGATGCTTTGGATGAAGAAGTTGTAAGAGCAAGCTTGGTCGAGATTTCAGAGAAACTAGATGATATGCAAGATAATTTAATAATGGGCTCGGTTCAGGCTAGATATGTTCTAATTAACGCAGTTGATGAGTTGGTAGAAAAGTTAGATGGCTTAGTTGAAGACTTGAATGCTGGACTTCCTGACAATGAGAAGCGTGGTTTATATTCTGAAACAGCTAATTATACTTTGATAAAAGATTATTTAAAAACTCGTGTTAACAACAATGTGAACGAAAAAGAGATATATGTCGATGAGAACGGATCTGTTCCAGCAGATATAACTATAAATGAAAGCAATATGAAGTATTTATTAGTGTTTATATTTGATGATTTCTGTAGTGTATTTGATGATGTTTTAGGAAATAGTTAATAAAAAAAGTATCCAGACATGGATACTTTTTTTTGTTTATTTAAATATTTAAAAAGTTATTAGATTTCTCTTCTGTCTTGAAGTGCTTTTGTTAGAGTTACTTCGTCGGCGTATTGTACATCGCTACCCATTTGAATGCCTTGGGCAAGTCTGGTTACTTTTATTCCTAAGGGCTTTAACAATTTTGCAATATATGTTGCGGTTACCTCGCCTTCAATATCTGGATTTGTTGCCATAATAACTTCGTCGATTTCGTTTTCTGTGACTCTAGTAATCAGTTCTTTAATACGAATGTCTTCAGGACCTTTGTTTTCCAACGGGCTTATTGTGCCGTGCAATACATGGTAAAGGCCTGTATAATTTTTTGCTTTTTCAATTGCTTTTACATCTTTAGGCTCTTTGACAACACAAATAACTTTGCTCTGTCTCCTTTCGCAAATGTTGCAAATGTCTTTGTCGGTAAAATCTCCGCATGTTTTACAATAATGTAGGTTTTGTTTGGCTTGTATTAGGCTTTCGGCAAAGTTTTTTACTGTGTCTTCGTCCATATTAATTACAGAATAGGCATATCGCTCTGCAGTTTTAGTACCCACAGATGGAAGATTTGTAAAAGCATTTATTAAATTTTGTAAGCTGTCGCAATTTTCGCTCATATTACATTAGTCCGTTTGGTATAGATATATCGCCTTTTAGGCTTTTTTCTAATTCACTTGCTTTAGAAATTGCTTCATTAGTTGCGGCAACAATTAAGTCTTCAAGCATTTCTACATCGTCAGGGTCTACTGCTTCAGGTTTGATTTTAATGCCAGTAATTTGCTTGTTGCCAAGTATTGACACCTCTACCATTCCGCCGCCTGCAGTAGCTGTAAGTGTTGTATTGGCTAGCTCCTCGTCGGCTTTTTCTATTTTTTCTTGCATATCTGCTTGCATTTTTTGTGCTTGTTTCATAAGGTTTTGGATATTCATACCTCCGCCAAAACCGCCCATTCCTGGTCTAAACATAAATATTTCTCCTTATTCAATGATTTTTACGAGTTCGCCGAATTCTTCTTTTAGATAATTTATATTAGAAGTGATATCGGTGTCGTTTTTTGATCTTTTTAATTTTACTTTAAATTGTAATGTCTCGTCAATTTTTTGTAGCGTATTTGTAATAAATTTTGTAATACTTTCTTCTTTTATGTCGTTATACACCGTTGGATTGCTTGTTGTTATTGTAAAATTATTATCAACTAATTCGAATTTTTCAATATTGCTAAGAATTCCGAACAGTATACTGAGATTGTTTTTTCGAATTTCTTTTAGCAGTTGTCCTAATATAAAGTCTTTTGTGTATTTTGCAGATGCCTTCTTGTCTGGAAAATCTATTTCAATATCGCTTTTAGTTGCTTTTATTGTTGTTGATTGTATAGATGTGTTAGTTTTAAGTTTGTTTAGCTTAGGGGCACTCTCCAGAATTGATTTTGTTTATTAGTTCATTTAGTCTACCTTCTAACTTTTCTATCCTGTCGTCTTCTTCTAAAAGGGACAGAAGTGTTATTTCTAGTAATGATTTGGCGTCTGTCGTGTACCTAAATTCTTGCTCTAAAGAAGATAATTTTGACAATATACGAATTAAGTTTTTATTGTCGATTGTGATGGCAAGTGTATACATTTTGTCAAATATGTCGGTTGGTAGTGACAATAACTCTCTTGAATTGTCGCAATTTTTAATAATACTTAAATCCCTTACGAAAGATGTCAGGTCTTTGTTGAGCTGAGCAAAATTTTTGCCCTTGCTGGATATTTCAGATAAAGTTGTTAATAAGTTTTTAGTGTCTTTGTTATTGATGTAAGAACAAATATTCAAAAGTATATCTTTACTAGTTATGCCAGCAACTTCTAATACATTATCGTAAGTGATTGTATTGTTGCTAAACGCAATGCAAGATTCTGCAATAGACAATGTGTCTCTTACGCTGCCTTCACCTAAGCTTGCAATAAGATTGACTGCTGAGTCTTCGACAGTGACATTTATTGAATTAAAAATTTTCTTAAGATGTTCTTCTAATGTCTTAATTGGAACCAACTTAAAATCAAATCTAACGCATCTAGATAGAATGGTTTGAGGTAGTTTTTGGACTTCAGTTGTTGCGAGTATAAATATAACGTAACTTGGTGGTTCTTCTAATGTTTTAAGTAATGCGTTAAATGCACTTTCAGATAACATATGAACTTCGTCTATAATATAGACTTTATATTTAGAGATGCTTGGGGGATAAATGATGCTTTCTTTTAAATCACGTATGTTGTCAACACCATTGTTTGATGCTGCATCTATTTCTATTATATCAATATTGTCAGACTTTGCGCTTTGGCATGGTACGCACTTGCCGCAAGGTATTCCATTATGTAGATTTTCGCAATTGATAGCCCGTGCAAAAATTTTTGCAATGCTGGTTTTTCCGGTTCCTCTTGTACCTGCAAAAAGATATGCGTGAGAAGTTTGGTTGTTGATTATTTGATTTTTTAATGTTGTTACAATGTGATTTTGGCCGATTACTTCGTCAAAAGTTTGTGGTCTAAATTTTCTGTATAAAGATAGGTGTTCCAAAATGATCTCCTGTTAAATTGGTATTTTTGTTCTTATTCTAGTAAGTGCATTTTCTACACTTTTCACTGGAATATGTAATATATCTGCTATTTCTTTTTGCTTTAGTCCCTGAAGCTGTAGTTTTAAAATATCAAATTCCATATCGCTAAGCTTCAATCCTACTTCGTGTAAGGCATAAGTAAGCGTTTCGTTATCTATTATTTCGTTTTCAGGGCTTTTTAAGTCGCTTTCGAAAGGAACAAATGTGGTTTCTCCGTCGTGGTTTGTTATTTCCATTTCTCCTTGATTATTAATAGGCAGTGTGTTAAGATTGGCTTTTTGTTTTTGTGTGTTTAGTTGTCTTAGATAATTGATGAGTTCATTATCTATTACGCGGCTAACAAATGTTGCAAATTTAACACGTTTTTTATTATCAAATGAGAGTATAGATTTATAAACAGCAAGCCTACCACATTGGAGTAATTCCTGATAATCGTAACTATAATAATGATAGCCTCTTGCGTTAACTTTGCTTTCTATTAAATTTTCATATTGTTTAATAACTTGATTGCAGGCAAATGTGTCTCCATTTTTTGCCTTAGTTATTAATTCTAGTTCTTCCATACGAATTCCTATTTTAAAAATTTCTTAGTATATACTGTGTTAATTGCAATTCCGGTTGCGACAGAAGCGTTAAGAGAATTTATTTTTCCGCACATTGGGATTGTGACAACAGTGTCGCATAATTTTTTTGTCAATGCACTTGTTCCAAAACCTTCCGAGCCTATAACTATTGCACAATTTCCGCTAAAATTAGTTTTGTTAATATCTTGTCCTCCAAGTTCGCAAGCATATACCCAGATATTATTTTCTTGAAGTTTCTTAATTGTGTCGTTGATGTTAGTGACCTTTGCGATTTTTACATAAGAAGTTGCGCCTGCGCTTGTTTTAATTACGGTTTCATTTACGGGGCATGCGCGATTTTTTCCAATTATTATTCCGTCCACTCCAAAACATTCGCATACTCTTACAATGCTTCCAAAATTGTGGGGATCTTCTATTCCGTCAAGTATTAATATAAAATTGTCTTCTTTGTGTTTGTTCTTTATAATATCGTCAACAGATGAGTAAGAAAAGTCTGAAGAGATTGCAATTAAACCTTGATGCTTTCCTGTTTTGCTCTGTTGATTTAGTATAACGTTGTCAACAAATTGTATTTTTATTTTTTTGTCTTTAGCTAGTTTAATAATTTCATTGAAAGTGTTATCTTTTACTCCGTTACTAGCTATTATTTTTTCTATTGTGGTGCCGTTGAGTATTGCTTCTCTAACGGCGTTGCGTCCTTCTATTTTTAACATATATCCTCTTTTTTAAAAAAATTAAATTAAAATTTATTTTTGTAAATATAAATTCATTATTCTAAATTATTGTCCAATATGCTCTTATAGCTCATTTCTAAAATTTCATTAAGTCGATTAGTATTGTTTGTTAGATAGTGGTAGCCCAATAGTGCTTCAAATCCGGTTGCACGTTTGTAATCTATAACTGATGAGTTTTTTGCGATATTATTTGTTTTATAGTTACGTGCTCGCTTATATATTTGGAGTTCTTCTGATGTAAGCATCGGTTCAATGTTTTTTATTATATCGCTTTGACCTTTTGCTTTTACAAATATTGTTGTGTGTTTGTGTTGATCTGTTGGCTTGTCATTATCTGCTAAAACTATTTTGTGTCGTATATACAGACTAAACACTGCATCGCCAACAAATGCTAAGCTTTGTGGGTTTAAATTTTTTATATCGATGTTTTTTAAATTATCTATATTAAACATTATATACCTTCAGTCTTATATGATTATATAATTAGTATAACATATAATAAACATTTAGTCTAGTTGATTGCAAAAATTATATTGCTTAGTAAAAAAATATTCAAATGCGATAGGATTATTTGGCAAAAATTTAAATTTGTGCGATAATATTTTCTAGAATGTTGCGAATTTGTGCATTCTAGAAAAGAACGCAAAGAAGGTAATTATGGAAATTAATGAATTATTGGCTCAAGAATTTAGCCTAACACTTAATCACACAAACAATATTATTGCATTAATGGACGAAGGAGCTACCATTCCATTTATTGCTAGATATAGAAAAGAAATGACAGGTAGTTGTGATGACCAAACATTGAGACTTTTTTATGATAGATTGACTTATCTTAGAAACTTAAATGAAAGAAAAGAAAGTGTCAAAAACCTTATCACAGAACAAGGAAACATGACTGATGAAATAAATGAAGCCTTAGATAAAGCTGCCACATTGACTGAGGTAGAAGATATATATAGACCATTTAAGCCAAAGAGAAAAACAAAGGCTAGTGTTGCTATTGCTAAAGGGCTTCAACCACTTGCAGATGCAATACTAAAACAAGATAAAAATATAGATCTAGAAGTATTGGCTCAAGATTTTGTTTCGGAAGAGAAAGAGGTAAAATCTGTGGCTGAGGCTTTGCAGGGTGCTAAGGATATAGTTGCTGAGACGATGTCGGATAGTGCTACTCTTAGAAAAACATTAAGAGAGATGCTTGAGAAAAAAGGTTTTGTAAAATGTAAATTAGTTGAAGATCAAGAGAATGCATATGTGTACGAGATGTACAAGGAATACAATTCTCAAGTAGATAAAACCCCATCTCATAGAGTTCTTGCTATCAATCGTGGAGAAAACGAGAAATGCTTAAAAGTATCACTAGAATTAAATGAAGAGTTGGCGTTAAATGAAATATACAAAGAGTTTATTAAGAAAAATTCTCCTTACGATGAAATGCTTAAAGAAATAGCTCTTGATTCATACAATAGATTGATATTCCCAAGTATTGAAAGGGAAGTAAGAAATGAGTTGACAGATAAGGCTAATGAACAAGCGATAAAAATGTTTGAAGTAAACTTAAAACCATTACTTCTTCAACCACCACTAAAGGATAAAGTTATTTTAGGGCTTGATCCTGCGTATAGGACTGGTTGTAAAATCGCAGTTATTGATGCAAGTGGTAATGTATTAGATACTGCAGTAGTGTATCCTACTCCGCCACAAAACAAAGTGGAAGAGGCTGAATTTGCTCTTGCAAAATTAATTGATAAGCACAAAGTAGATGTTGTGTCTATTGGTAATGGTACAGCAACAAAAGAAAGTGAAATATTTGTTGCAAACTTGATTAAGAAATTAAAAAGAAAAATAACTTATGCTGTAGTAAATGAAGCAGGTGCTTCTGTGTATTCTGCTAGTAAACTTGGCGCTGCAGAATTCCCTACATTTGATGTCGCGCTACGTAGTGCTGTTTCTATTGCTAGAAGATTGCAAGATCCATTGGCGGAACTTATAAAGATTGATGTTAAGAGTATTGGTGTAGGTCAATACCAACACGACATGCCACAAAACCGATTGACTGAAGTTTTGGAAGGTGTGGTTGAAGACTGCGTTAATGCAGTAGGTGTTGACGTAAACACTGCGAGTCCTAGTCTGCTTACTTATGTATCCGGATTAAATAGCGGTATTGCCAAAAACATAGTAGAATATAGAAAAATCAATGGTAGATTTGACAATAAGCAAACTTTATTAAAGGTTAGCAAGCTTGGCAATAAAGCGTTTGAGCAATGTGCAGGTTTCTTAAGAATAGTAGATGGTGAGAATGTATTAGATAATACTGGTGTTCACCCAGAGAGTTTTGGTGCAGTAGATAAATTATTAAAATTATTTAATATGACTTATGAAGATATTACTAATAGCAATGTAAAACTTCTTGAAAGATTAATTGCAGACAAGGGTGAAGCAAGTGTGGCAGAAGCAATTGGTGTTGGTGTTCCTACTTTACAAGATATTGTTGAGGAATTGATTAAGCCTGGTAGAGATATCAGAGAAGATTTGCCAAAGCCGGTTCTAAAAAGCGAACTACTTGGAATAGAAGATTTGAAACCGGGAATGGTTATTGATGGGGTGGTTAGAAATGTTATCGACTTTGGTGTATTTGTAGATATATCTGTACACCAAGATGGATTGGTTCATATTTCTGAAATCAGTAAAGAATATATTAAGCACCCAAGCGAAGTGTTAAAAGTCGGTGATCAAGTAACAGTTAAGATTCTTTCTGTAGATATTCCAAAGAAAAGAATATCTTTAACCATAAAAGGTGTAACTGAGGAAGATTTGGAAAATAGAGTGGGTAAATAGTTGTCCACAAAATATATAAAAATGTGAAAAAGTCAGTGTAAAAAGTTGCACTGATTTTTTTGTTTTAAATATAAAGATTTTTTTTATTTGTCTAAAATTAGATATTATTAAAAAAATGGGTATTGACTTTTATATTTTGAGTGATGTATAATCTTTATGCGATACAACAATGAATTATTGAATTAGTGAGGGTAAAATGATAGATGCATATGGCGAAAAAACAAACTGGGAAATGAAAAGTATAGGAAGCACTTTGGTTCGTAGAGTGAGTGATCTAGTGAATAATAGAATGGAGGCTGAAAAAACTTCTCCTGGTAGTACAATGCAAGATGTATGTTATGTTGCACATAAATCGTTTAGGGATCAGTCGCTTATTTATTGTACTTGTAAAAATTCAAGTGTCTCTAACGAGCAAATTCTTTTATTTGCTAGTGAATATAAGTATGATAAAATTTATGATCAAAAAGATGATCACAAAATTCGTTCAATAGAGGAGTTGGAGGAGTTTTTAGCATTTATTCCATCTGGCTATATTGAAGAATTATATGATATGGCTAAGAGTTCTATTGCTAATCTGAAAAATGAAACTAAAGAACGCATTTCAGGCTATAGAGAATTAGGAAATGTAAGTTTAGCTAAATATATTAAAGAATTAAAAACAGCAAAAGGTGCTTTAATTAGAATGAATGAACTAGATACATTTCTAGATGATATGAAAAATATTTCAATTTCATTTCGTGGAAAACAACAACTTATTGCTAAGAGTTTGGAAGAAGAAATTGAATTGTTATAAGAGAGGGGGATTAGTTATGAGTTTTAATGTCGGTAAAAAAATGATTAGTTTGAGTGATCAAGCGGTTAATTCAATTTGCTGTAATGGCATAAATGGATGTTTGCTTTTACGGGTTAATAGGGAGTCTAGAAATTCAAGTTCTACGTTAATTGATAATATGGAGTACAATTTAGGTGATGCTTTAGAGTATGTAGTTCAAGAGGATGATAATATGCCATGTTTAGCGGTTTATTCTAAAGGTGAATATATTGCGTCAACAAATTTAGAATTTTTTGGAAAGAAAATGGATAAAAGGAACAAAGGCGAAAAAATAATTTTTGCTGAAGATTTAGCTCAGTTAGTAAGTGTTATAGCTTTTGCGCCTGCTCAAATTTTTGTTGATGCTAAAGAAGATTTAATTGATAATATAGAAGTTATTAGAAAGAAATTAATAGAAAGACAAGATGTGACTAAGCCAATAAAAGAAGATGTGCAAACATATATTGAAGAAAAACAAAAAAGAAAAGCTGATTTAGAGGTTCTTAATTTGATTTATGAATTTACTAATCAGATGATTTCGCAATCGGCTAGTTTGTATTCAGGCAAACAAAGTAAAGATGTTGATAGGCAACAAAATCAATTAGAGATGTAAAAGAAATAATAGGAGGAAAATTATGAACAAAGGTTTAATGAATGCAATATTTAATATGCAAAAAGAATGTGAAAATTATGGTGTCGAAGTAAAAAGATTGAAATTATATGCAGACTGTGAAGCGGGAGATATTGAAGACTTGGTTAAGTATGCAGATATATTAGAGGCGAAATGTTATCCACAAACAGTTGCTGACAAAATCAAAGATAAATTTGGCAAATTCCAAAGACCTGATATTCAAAAAGTTGCAGATGTGTTGCTTACTATGAATAATTTTAGTATCAGTGCTGCCGGTGCTATGATGGATTATCAAACAGCTGATAGAGATAAAATAACTAAGTTTGTAATTAGTAAAGCAAGAAGAGTGGCAAGTGGTTATGAATCCGGTAATAATGAAGAAGAGTATCAAAAGTTGGTTGAAGAAGTGTATGAATTTGGTTCAAAAGTAGATGAAAACAATTTACATAGAATTCAAAATGTTTTATCACATTTCTGCAGACTTGATTTGCCTATGTCTGACCACTATTTAGCTGAATTTTTAAGAGATCATGTAGATAGTGATATGTTAGATATTCAAGATGGAATTGCAGTTCTATCAAAATATGGTAGTAAAGATTATGCTCAAGTGATACTTTCACCAGCAAACAATAGAGAAGTATTAGGTGAGATTGTTGCAGAAACTGACGAGCCTACAATTGGATAAAAATAGCTATATGCTATTTTTTTTGTAAATTGTTAAACTAGACTAGCATTAAATTAGTTGGAATAAATAAGTATTTATTGTATACTTTATTTGTTTAAATATTATGCTAATATGGCTCAGTTGGTAGAGCAACGCACTCGTAATGCGTAGGTCGCCGGTTCGAATCCGGCTATTAGCTCCAGTAAATATATAGGTGATTGTATGCGGATTCTCACGGACTTGTACTCGCACGGCGCCAAGCATGGTGTATCGCTGTAGGCTTGTGCGAGGGCGTTCGCTACGCTCGGCACCGAATCCGGCTATTAGCTCCAAAATAAACATTTTTCGCAAATAGCCAATGCTATCTCAATAGCATGTTTTCTAACGAAAACGGATTTGAACTTGTATTCCTCGCTTATGTAATGTAAGCATTACCGCTTGGAAATTTGACGCGTTGCGTCTGCACCGAATCCGGCTATTAGCTCCAGTAAATATATAGGTGATTATTTGCGGATTCTCACGGACTTGTACTCGCACGGCGCCAAGTTTGTGAAAAAAAAGATGCTATTAATAAAGTAGCATCTTTTTTTATATATTGATTTTTTGTTAATGACTAATAATTATTTATATTACATTAAACATATTCAACAACATTGATCCAATTAGATAAAAATTCTTGTTCTTCTTCTATGCCTTTTGACATTTGAGTTGCGGCAACGATTGGTATCCAACGTTGGATATTTTTGATGTCTATTCCGCTTTTCCCTGAGAATAAGTTTAAATATTTCTCAGCAATTTCATTCTTTTCTTGCATACAGAATAGTAAATAAGTTCTTGCTGCATCAGCGGAAGCGTTGCCTTGAGTTGCATGTGCCCAGTCTAAGATATAATGGGATCCGTCTTCTTTTATAACAATATTACTTGGATTAAAATCTCCGTGGCAAAGCTTTGTGTGATTTTTCATGCCTTCAAGTCTTGCAAGTAGTTCATATTTAGTGGCTTCGTTTAGTTTGTCAAAGTTGTTAAGTTTGTTTTTAAACTTTTCTTTGATTCTGTTTAGCATAGGCACATTATTTGATAAAACTTCTAATTGTATATCAACAAAAGTATCTAAATAATCATCAAGTTTGTCTGGGTTTTTTTCCATTAATTCTGCTAGAGTTGTGCCTTCTATATGCTCACTAACTAACGCCCAACGACTATCAATTGTAGTTACTTCTAAAAGTTTTGGTATATTTAATTGAGTGTTTTCTTCTACTCTTGCTTGGTTGATAGCTTCATTTAAAACAT
Organism: Clostridia bacterium; assembly: GCA_017399265.1. Taxonomy (GTDB): domain Bacteria; phylum Bacillota; class Clostridia; order Christensenellales; family UBA1242; genus UBA11490. The sequence continues at coordinate 3,853 of JAFQDL010000009.1, read as the reverse complement.
TTGATTTTAAATGGTTTTTGACAAATAGTTTAATAGTTTTGTCACCATCTCTAAAAATTGTTTTATTTTTTCTTTCTTTTAACATATTGCCTAAATTGTAACTCATTAATTATTTCCTCCGTAATATGCGTTTAGATACATTTGTTTTATTTCACTGATTAATGGATATCTAGGATTTGCTCCGGTGCATTGATCATCAAATGCTTGTTCGGACATCTCGTCTAGTGAGTTTAGGAAAACTTGTTCGTCTATGCCATAATCTTTTATGGTTTCCTTAATTCCAATAGCATTCTTTAATTCATTTATTGCATTAAGTAAGTTGGCTAATTTTTCTTCGTCTGTTTTGCCTCCAAGATTTAAACTCTCTGCAATTTCTGCATATCTTCTAAGTGTGTGAGGGTGATCATATTGAGGGAATGTCCCCATTTTTGTTGGCACTTCTACTGAGTTAAATTTAATTACTTCGTTAATCATTAAAGCATTTGCTACACCGTGAGGTAGGTGATGGAAAGCTCCTAATTTGTGTGCCATAGAGTGGCAAACGCCTAGGAAAGCGTTTGCAAATGACATGCCAGCCATTGTTGCTGCATTTGCCATTTTTTCTCTAGCTTCTGGATCGGTTGCGCCATTGTTATAAGCACGAGGTAAATATTCAAATATTACTTTTAGTGCTTGTAATGCTAAACCATCTGTATAATCAGTAGCCATCATAGATGCATACGCCTCTAAAGCATGTGTAACAGCATCTATTCCTGATGCAGATGTTAGGCCTTTTGGTGCATTCATCATTAAGTTGCTGTCAACAATTGCCATTTTTGGCATAAGTTCATAATCTGCAAGCGGATATTTAGTGCCTGTGGTCTCATCAGTAATTACAGCAAATGGTGTTACTTCTGAGCCTGTTCCTGCAGATGTAGGAACTGCTATAAAGTAAGCTTTTTCTCCCATCTTGGGGAAAGTATATATTCTTTTTCTGATATCAACAAATCTCATTGCCATATCCATAAAATCTACTTCTGGGTGTTCATATAGTACCCACATGATTTTACCTGCGTCCATTGCTGAACCACCACCAATTGCGATAATGCAATCTGGCTTAAATGCTGTCATTAATTTTGCTCCTTCTTTAGCGCATGCTAGCGTTGGATCTGGAGCGACGTCAGAGAAGGTTGCATGTGCTATTCCCATTTCGTCTAGTTTGTCTGTAATAGGTTTTGTGTAACCATTTTCATAAAGGAATGTATCTGTTACGATAAATACTCTTTTCTTATTTAATACATTTTTTAGTTCGTCAAGTGCAACTGGAAGACAGCCACGTTTGATATAAACTTTTTCTGGTGCTCTGAACCAAAGCATATTCTCTCTCCTTTCTGCAACAGTTTTGATATTAAGTAAATGTTTAACTCCTACGTTTTCGGAAACGGAGTTTCCGCCCCAAGATCCACAACCTAATGTCAAAGATGGGGCTAATTTAAAGTTGTACAAATCTCCAATTCCACCTTGTGATGAAGGTGTGTTGATAAGAACTCTACAAGTTCTCATTTTGTTATAGAATTTTTCAATTTTGTCTTTTGCGGACAAAGTGTCTGCGTATAGTGAAGAGGTGTGGCCTAGGCCTCCATCAAGAATTAATTGGTGGGCTTTTTCTACAGCATCTTCGAAATCATTTGCTTTATACATTGCAAGGACAGGAGACAGTTTCTCGTGGGCAAATTCTTCGGACAATTCAACACTTTCTACTTCCCCAATTAAGATCTTTGTATTTTCTGGAACATTTACTCCAGCAAGTGCTGCAATTGTATGTGCTTTTTGACCTACAATTTTTGCATTAAGTGCACCATTGATGATAATTGTCTTTCTTACTTTTTCGATTTCGTCATTTTTTAAGAAATAGCAGCCTCTTGTTTCAAATTCTTTTTTAACTTCGTCATATTTGTCTTTTAATACAATAACAGATTGTTCAGAAGCACAGATCATACCATTGTCAAAAGTCTTAGAGTGAATGATAGAATTCACTGCAAGCTTGATATTAGCACTGCTGTCAATGATTGCTGGTGTATTTCCTGCACCGACACCAATTGCTGGCTTTCCACTAGAGTAGGCGCTTTTGACCATTCCTGGCCCTCCTGTTGCAAGAATAATATCAGCAGATTGCATTACAGTATTGGTTAGTTCAAGCGATGGAACATCTATCCAATTAATAATATTTTTTGGTGCTCCCGCTTTGATTGCTGCGTCTAACACTATTTTTGCTGCTGCAATGGTGGACTTTTTTGCTCTTGGGTGAGGGCTTATAATAATTGCATTTCTTGTTTTTAAGCAAAGCAATGTCTTAAATATTGCAGTAGACGTAGGGTTGGTCGTAGGAATAACCGCAGCGACAACGCCTATAGGTTCTGCTACTTTCTTAATTCCAAAGATTTCATCTTCTTCGATAACTCCACAAGTTCTTGAATCTTTGTATTGGTTGTAGATATATTCTGATGCGTAGTGATTTTTAATAACTTTGTCTTCTACTATACCCATTCCAGTTTCTTCAACTGCCATTTTGGCAAGTGGAATACGATTATTGTTTGCTGCTAATGCTGCAGCACGGAAAATCCTATCTACTTGTTCTTGAGTAAATGTGGAAAACTCACTTTGTGCATTTTTTGCCTTTTCTATTGCAGCCTCTAAGTCGGCTACTGTTTCTATAATTTTTCGTTCTGTCATAGTATAATCTCCTAAAGTAAAAAAATTATTTTAATAATGTAATTATTAACCAGATAGAATTTTAGCACTTTAAAAGATTTTTTGCAACTGAAACATGAGTATTAAAAAGACAAATAAAAATTTTAGTTGTTTAAGTTTGAATTATTTCAAAAACTTTATAAATATAGCCGTTTTTGCTTGACAACTGGGGGGGGGGGGTAGACAATAATAAAAATGGATAAGTGTATAGTTTAGTCCACAAAGGATATAGTCTAGTGAAGAAGAAAGTTGTAATAATCTTAATATTTTTTGGAATAATAATTGTCGGTCTGATTGCCGCCATTGTAACAGTGCTTGTTGCTATGATGTCAGGGCTTAGTGCTAGTATTAGCATTGGATACAATGCTAGGTATGTAGATGCTAAAGTTACTGCTAGATACTGGACTCAGTCTAGTGGTTGGCAATGGCTAGGGACTAATGCTGGTCTAACATTTAATAGTAGCACTACTGCAGATAATGCAAGTGGTGAACTAGCTCCTAATGGGGATATAAATATGGAGAATGAAGACACTAGGATAGTGTTTGAATATTCATTTACCAATACTTCAGAAGATATATATCTTAATCTAGATTTAATAGAAAAACCTATTGCTAATAATATGGATGTTGGATATTATATTAGTCAAAGCAAATTAGATAATGCAGAGGGTATGGCTGCTAGCAATACAATGGAGAACTGGAATAGTCAGACAATTATTCCTAATTCTAGTAGATCTGTAACAACTAATGTGTATATAATAGTAGATGTGTCTAAAGGTGCTACTAGAGCAAGTTATAACGGGAACTTTGAATGGTCACTAGAAGTTCCGGACGAGTATGCGGTAATATATGATATGACAAATATTAAGAATTATAAAGATTTTAGTGGTAATGCGATTGCTAGAGAAGGTATTCCATTTAATACTCTTAATGCAATACCTAAGTCTACTAGATCAGGGACTGCGTTTGGAGGCTGGTTTTTAGATAAAGATTTTACTCAAGAATTTGTATCAGGTAGTTATGTAAATAAGAATATTAATCTTTATCCAAAATTCTTAGACGGGAATGTAACAACGACATATGATGAAACAACTGATACATATGTAGTAAACGATTTAAATGT